>SPJN01000003.1 GCA_006844605.1 Hyphomicrobiales bacterium
ACCTGTCAGCCAGCCGTGCCAAATATGAAGGTCAAGGCGTGGCCGTCAAGGCCAGTGGCGATCGTGAAGACGATACAATGTCAGCAGGCATTGCCGTTGACTTCCAGGCCAACGACAACATCACCATGGGTGCCAGCGCGGACTTCATTGACCGCGACTCAAATGTCGACGGTGACGACTATGATCGCACAACATTGAAGGCCCATGTGACATGGCGTCTGTAAAAACAGACTAAAAATTATGCTAAAGAGAGGCGCCCAATCGGGCGTCTCTTTTTCTTTGTGGGCTGTCCCAGATGGCCTGACATCGTATACTTGATCAGGCGCTGACCATGCGCCTAGGACTTACGGGATAATTATGACCTATCTAGTGACTGGCGCAGCAGGCTTTATCGGCTTTCACACATCAATGCGATTGTTGGAACGTGGGGAACAAGTGCTCGGCATTGATAGCATCAATGATTATTATGACCCGGCATTGAAACACGCCCGTCTGGCTGAACTGACCAAACATGCGGGCTTTACGTTAGCGCAGGTCAATATCGCTGATATGGCGGCGTTAACCGCTGCTGCGGCGCCACACAAAATTCGCCGTATCATTCATTTGGCGGCACAGGCGGGCGTTCGCTATTCCATTGAAAATCCCCATGCCTATGTCGAATCGAACCTCACCGGCCATGTGAACATGCTTGAACTTGCCCGGCATACTGACACGGTAGATGGGATGAGCTACGCCAGCTCCAGCTCAGTTTACGGTGGCAACAAGGAACAACCATTTTCAGAAGATCAGCGTGTTGATCAACCGATGTCCCTGTATGCCGCGACCAAAAAAGCGGATGAGTTGATGAGCCATGTTTACGCGCATCTTTACAGGTTGCCGCTGACGGGTCTGCGCTTTTTTACGGTGTATGGTCCATGGGGACGGCCTGACATGGCCATGTGGTTGTTCACCAAGGCGATTTTGGCGGGCGAACCAATCAAGGTGTTCAACAATGGCGATATGCGCCGCGATTTCACCTATATCGATGACATCGTGACAGGCGTGATTGCAACGGCTGACAATCCCCCGTCAGATCCAGCTCCCGCAGAAGGCGTCCCGCATAAGGTCTATAATATCGGCAACAATAATCCTGAACAGTTGATGGGCATGATCGGCGTGCTTGAGCAGGCACTTGGGAAAGAGGCAATCAAGGAATTCCTGCCCTTGCAGCCCGGTGACGTGCCTGAAACCTCAGCCAATATTGATGCTATTTCAAACGATCACGGTTTTGTCCCCAAGACAACAATTGCCGAAGGCATCCCGAAATTTATCGAGTGGTACAAAGCCTACCACAAACTTTCATAAGCCCTTAAACTATCCCTTCGACTCACAGATAAATGGGGTAGGGGCTGATGGAAATGCTCAATAACATTGTCGGGCAGGTTAACGGTATCGTCTGGGGCGTGCCGATGTTAATCGCGATTTTGGGCACCGGCGCGTATCTGATGATACGCCTAGGCTTTATGCCCCTGCGAAAGGTTCGCCTTGCTTCTTCGCTTCTGCTTGAGGGGCGCAAGCCCGACGCCGATGCAGACGGCGACATCTCCCCCTTTGCGGCGCTGATGACCAGCCTTGCCGCCACTGTAGGCACAGGCAACATTGCGGGTGTTGCAACGGCCATCACGCTTGGCGGTCCCGGTGCCTTGTTCTGGATGTGGTGTACCGCGCTTGTCGGGATGGCCACCAAATATGCAGAAACAGTTTTGGCCGTTCACTTTCGCGAAACTGACGAACGCGGCCGCCAAACCGGTGGCCCGATGTATGTCATCAAAAACGGTTTGGGTAAACGCTGGGCGTGGCTTGGCGCTGCCTTCGCGTTGTTTGGTGGTCTTGCGGCCTTTGGTATTGGTAATATGGTGCAGGCGCACGAGGTTGCCAATGCCATGCAAGGCACATTTGCAATTCCCACATGGGCAAGCGCCGCGGTGATGGTCGCGCTAACCGGCTTTGTCGTCCTTGGCGGCATCAGCCGTATTGGGCAGGTGGCACAGGGACTGGTTCCCATTATGTGTCTCGCCTATATCGTAATTGCCCTGATCGTTGTTGGGGTGAATATTGATCAGGTGCCCGCTGCCTTCACAACCATATTCAAGGCGGCCTTTACAGGGCAGGCGGCAACAGGTGGCTTTGCCGGGGCGGCAGTATGGGCAGCGGTTAGGTTTGGTGTGGCACGCGGCGTGTTTTCAAACGAAGCGGGCCTTGGCACCGCAGGCATCGCGCAGGCCGCAGGGATGAGCAACAACCCCGTCAAGTCGGGTCTGATCGGTATGATGGGCACGTTTATTGACACATTGATCGTCTGCACCCTGACAGGCCTTGCCATTATTTGCACCGGGGCATGGACAGGCGATGCACAAGGTGCCGCGCTTACGGCAGCGGCTTTTGAAACCAGCCTTCCGGGGGCAGGGGCCATTCTTGTTTCTGTATCGCTGGCAGTATTTGCCTTCACAACCATTTTGGGCTGGGCCTATTACGCCGAACGATGCTGGGAATTTTTGTTGGGCACATGGGCCATATTGCCGTTTCGTGTCCTGTGGATCGTCGCTATCCCGGCAGGTGCCTTGGCTGAATTGAATTTTGTCTGGCTATTGGCAGATACGTTGAATGCCTTTATGGCACTGCCTAATCTGGTGTCGTTGCTGTTGTTATCGGGCACGGTCGCTGCGTTAACCAAGGCGTATTTCAGCGCCCAAAACTAGCAGAATTGTCACTGCGACACACTGCGGACGGCTTTGTAACATAAGCGCCATTACCACTGTTTAAGCACAACACCGTATTTAAACAGTGGAGTTTGCCCATGTCACATTTAGTCAAATCAGCTTTGCTTGGCGGTGTCGCCTTGCTTGCCCTCGTGCCGCAATCATCGTTCTCCCAAGACGCGAGCGATACCGGCGCGGACGCGTCCGCTGAATATCGCGGCCCGATGTTGGATGAGATTGTCGTCGTGGCACAAAAGCGGGCCGAAGATGCGCAGGACGTGCCCTTGTCTATTACCGCTTTGGGTGGTGAGGACCTTAAAGAAAACAATGTGAATGATGTCGGGGCACTGGCTAGTTTTGTGCCTAATATGGAGGTGATCGTGACCCCCACGATCAACCTGATTTCCATGCGTGGGCTTGGATCGGGCTATAATAAAGGGTTCGAGCAATCCGTCGCCACATTGGTTGATGAAGTTTACTATGGCCGGGCGTCCTATCTGTCCAATGGCTTGCTCGACCTCGAAGTTGTTGAAGTTTTACGCGGCCCGCAAGGCACGCTTTTCGGCAAGAACTCGGTTGCAGGCGCGCTGCATTTCCGTACCGCCAGCCCGGATTACGATTGGGGCGTCAGTGGTGATGTGCTGTATGGCGAACGTAACGAGCTGCGCGTGGGCGGCACGCTGACCGGCCCGCTTATCGAAGACCGCATCGCCTTTCGTGTTGCAGTCCAAAAGCATGATCGTGATGGCGACATGTACAATGTCACGCGTGATAAGTATGAACGCAATATCAACAATCTAAATGCCCGCGCCAAGCTGCTGTTTGACGTTACTGATAATCTGTCTCTGACGTGGAGTGCGAGTGTCGCCACCGTTGATCAGGACGGACCGGGGTATGAGCTGGTTAAAATTCCGTCAGGGCCTGATGGTGCCACGCCATTCATGCTTGAGATTATGCAAACGTTTGAACCGCAGACAAATGCAAACGGCACTGACGAGCGTGTGTATTCAAACGCCAAGGGCTTCGTCACGCGGGAGGCGTATGATTCAGTTCTTAACGCCGCGCTTGATATTGGAGAATTCACTGTGACCTCTATCACCGCTGTGGGACAGCTGGATGAGGATGCACGGTTCGATGCGGATTTCTCGCCCATTCCGTTTTTGGAATTGCAGAATGACGAAGATTATGAATTTCTAAGTCAGGAACTGCGTGTCACGTCACCATTGGGTGATCTGGAATATGTTGCGGGATTGCATTTCTTTTACAACAGCATGTTCAACAAACAACAATTGCCCGTTTTCTTGATGGCTGATGGCCCATTGGCGCAGGTGTTGGACATCGCCGTGCCGGGGGCAGGTGCATCATTGTTGCCATTGTTAAACCCCTTGCTCGATCCGTTGGGTGGCCCACAAGAAGCGGAACGACGTATCCAGACACTTGATCAGGAATCATACTCCTATGCCGCATTCGGTCAGGCGACATGGCATGTCACTGAAACTTTTGCAGCAACCGTCGGTGCGCGGCTGACCTATGAGGAAAAGTCCGTCACAGCCGCGGCGCGCTATATCGGTTTGTTGGCAACACCCTTGGGTGAGGGGGTAATCTTCCCCGCCGTTCAATCTGGCGCGGAGACATTTACTGTCGAACGGTCACGTGACGAGCTGGATATTTCACCCAAGGCTTCAGTGTCATGGACGCCTGAAATTGAATGGGGCATCGTTGACGACTTCATGCTCTATGGTACTGCGGCGGTCGGCTATAAAGGCGGCGGGTTTTCAGACGCAGCGCTTAACCCTGAACAGCTGGAATTTGAAGAAGAAAACTCCCTGACATTGGAAGCAGGTTTCAAATCCACACTGCTCGACGGGGCAGGGCGTGCCAACATCACCTATTTTCACACAACATTTGATGACCTGCAGGTCAGCTCGTTCAACGGTGTGTCCTTCGTGACATCAAACGCGGCTTCTGCTGTTTCACAAGGGGTTGAGTTTGAGTTCCAGTTCGTGCCGATCTGGGGCCTGTTCATCGGGGTCAGCGGCGCCTATATCAACGCATCGTTTGACGAGTTCAAAAGCGCGCCATGCCCGGCAGAGAAAGACACAGACTCAGGTGTTTGCGACCTAAGTGGCCGTCCGCTGTCCAGCGCGCCGAAATGGAATGGCACTGTGTCGGTGAATTATGATCGCCAGCTGTTCAATATGCCGTTCCGCGTGCTTGCGGGTGTGTCGGCACAGCTAAAGACCTTTGAATATTTCAATACCGATCTTGATCCGTTCAACTCTCGCGATGCTTCAGCCTATTGGCGTGGGCGTATCGGCATCAAGGATGTAGATGATGTGTGGTCATTTATCATTCACGGCGACAATCTTAGTAATATCGAAGATTTCGTGTTCACCAATGACTTGCCTGTTTTCACAGGAACGCATTTTGGGGAACGGATGCCGTTGCGATCAATCGCGGGTGAGTTCCGCCTGACATTCTAAACTGTATTGTGATTGTCAGCCCAGATAAAGTGAAGGCAGGCCGTCAATCGTCAAGCACATAGTATCAGCGGCAGGCCCTGAAAGGGGTTTGCCGTTTTGTGATTTTACCGCCATGCCACATGAAATGATCTGGCCGTCATGCAGCGGGGAGACCTTGCTTGCGGCAGCAACAAGGTCCGCGACTGACCATGTAAGGTTATCTGTGTTACCGGACGCTGTAAGCGTGTTGCCAGAAGTGACTGAAATGTCCCTGCAATAGGGATCCTCAATATCATCAATGCTTGTCATTTCCCCGACCACCAATGCACGATGGCTGACATCTGCGGCCCAAAGCGGGCGCGCAGCCTGATGCGGAATGGCGGGTGGGGAGATAATTTCACACCCTGCGGCATACCCCTTGATAAAATCCATGCCATCATCTGGATCAATGTTAGGGGGGCTATCGGTGCAATAGATCAGCAATGTCGGCAGTATGAGGCAATCGGGGCTGATCACCGGCGGCTGCATGGTCCCAACGCCCATTGGCGGCGTCATATCAGGCAGGTCGCGCAATACCTTGCGTCCACTCATCCACCAGCTGAAACGGCCCCACAGGGCACCCAAACCGGCCTGATGGCGTAATTGCATGGCCATCGACGCGTCTGCAAAGGCGGGGAATGTCAAATAAAACGGCCAAGTCTGGGTGGCCTTGTAATGTTGGCTTTGACTTTCCATTTGCGAAACAACAACCTATATCTTGATACAGTGTAATTTTCTGAGGGGTACAGCGTTTTGCCCCGATCGACAAGTCGAGAAAGGCATTGAACGGCCCATGACCCCCTCCAGTTTCAGTGACGGCCCAATTGCGGTTGATATTTTGGATCAGGTTGCGCGCCTGACCATTATGCGGGCTGACTATAATAACTCAATCTCAAACGGCGTGCGGCAGGGCCTGCTTGATGCGTTTGAATGGATTGCCAGCCTATCAGATATTCGCGTTTTGATTATTGAGGGCGAGGGCGAGGACACGTTCTCAATCGGGGCCGACGTCGAAGAATACTCAACCATGAGCGCCGAAGATTTGCGCCAGGCCGCCCTGTTGACCAAACAGGTGCATGAACAATTGGCCCGATTGCCGATGGTCACTGTTGCTGCCATTAAGGGTGCCTGTACTGGGGCCGGATTTGAACTGGCCCTGCATTGCGATATTCGCTTTGCCCGGGATGACGCCCGGTTTGGCTTTCCCGGCATTACGATGGGCTTAACGTCTGGCGGCAATGCGTTGTGGCGTCTGTCGCAACTGATCGGCGCGGGGCCTGCGCGGGCGCTTGCGTTGACGGGCGGGGTAATTTCGGCAGAGCGCGCCTTTATGGTCGGGGTCATCACGAATATCCTGAAGGATGAGGATTATGACAATCATATTGACGGTCTGATCAATCATTTGATCGAATTGTCGCCACATGCGGTCGCGCGAACCAAAGCGATGATGAACCGCGCGCTTAGTGGGTCCCAAAGCGATGTCGCAGCCTTGGGTGTTGACGCCTTGGCTGCCTGCTTTGACGAGGGCGAGGCATCCCAATCAGTCGCCGATATGTTTGGTGGGGCAGGGCCTGACACAACGGTCCACTAACAGGCAACAGCGCAGGTTGTTGGCTATTTCCTGACAGACGCAAGGCTGGGGCGCGGCGTGGAATAACGCGGGTTTTGTGCCAATGTCAAAATAGGAGACAGGGCCAGCCGCTCTGGTGCCGTTTCACCCAGTCGTGCCCGATAGATCGGCACCGCTTCGATTACGCGTTGTACATAATTACGCGTTTCAGAAAACGGAATGGATTCAATCCAGTTGATAGGATCAATTTGGGGATCGCGGGGATCACCGAATTCCCTGATCCACCGATATACCCGATGTGGCCCAGCATTGTAGGCTGCCACGGCCATGATGTAGGACCCATCAAACTCCCGCACCATTTGGGCCAGATAGGCCGACCCAAGCAGCGCGTTATAATTGGGATCACGGGTCAGGGCACCCTGTGAATATTTCAGGTTCAGTTCCTGCGCCACAGACCGGGCGGTGCGCGGCATCAACTGCATTAAACCCGATGCCCCAACATGTGATGTCGCGTCAGGGCGAAAGCCGCTTTCCTGACGTTGAATGGCGTATACCAACGCCTCTTCAAGCGGCAATCCCGTCAGTTGCGGCACCAATGAAACGCCGGGCAGATCAATAACGGGATAGGCCTCCATCACCAAATTGACTTCACGGTATGAGGCACGCTTGGCTGCATCAAGCGCCAGATCAATACGGGCCAAATCATGGGCAAGCGCCGTTAACTGCAACAGCTTGCCCGTGTCATCGGCACGTTCAGCCTGATCCAGCAAAACATGAAACAGATTGCGGACAAGATTGCGTTCTTCAAGGTCATGCAATCGCCTGATCAGCGGCACCAATGGGTCCTGTTCAAATTGCTGTTCAAGATCATTGGCCGTAATTGTGATGGCCCCATCCATCAATGGGGGGCGCGGTTCCTTCATTGCCTCAAGCGCAAGCGACCCGTAAATCGTTTGGCCATAGCGCGCAGCGGAGGCATACCACTTTTCGGCAATTTCATGTCGCCCAAGCGCGGTGCCGCTGCGCCCCAACCAATAGGCAGCCCGTGCCCGACTGATTGGACGCGATACACCGTTATATAGCTTGAAAAAATGGCGCGCAGCATCACGGGGACGGTCAAGATATTCAAGCGCAATCCATCCGGCCATCCATTCTGCATCAGCGAAGGAGCCGCCCGAAGACAGCCCATTTTGGGCGGCAATGTTATAGGCATCCATATAACGATGCTCATCCATCAAGTCACGGACAAGGCGCTTGCGTTCGCGCCACATAATCGCCGGCTGGCGTTGTTCCTCGGCTGCAAAGGTTGCGCCCAGCAACAGGTCAGCGGCCTCATCGGTTCGGCCCTTGCGGCGACGCCATCGTGTCCGTTCGTAAACAAAACCGGGGTCCTGAACCTGTTCACGGGTCAAAAGGCTGATCTTGCTGTCAACGCCTTTGCTAGACAGGCGCAAGGCCAAGCGTGCCTCAGCCAATTGACGGTCCTGGGGACTGACGCGCGCCATTTGACGCCGGGCAGAGCTGCCAAAGCCTTTCCACAATAAATAGTCCAATCGTTCAAGCTGGTCTGTGCGTGTGAAATAGCGGCCAAAACGTTTGACGATGTCACGTTCCGTATCTTGGCCAAAGGTGCCTTCGCGCCAGCCTTCACGTATCAACCCAGTGCCTTCGCGGTCCTTGTTCAGCGACAATAATGTGGCGCCATAACGAATTTTGCCAAGCGGTGTGCGTGGCGGATTTTTCGCAAACCAACTGATGCGGGTTTTAGGGCGGACGTCATCATCCAGCCGCTGTTCATATTGTGCAACCAAATTGCCGATGCCGGGCAGTTCCGGGGCACTGTCCAAAAAGGCACGCAAATCATCCATGTCCGCGCTTTTGCCTTTGCCGCGATATTCATACCAGGGCAACAAGATCATTAGCACCTGATCATCGGCGCGGCGGGCATACCGTCTGGCGGTGCGGTGATTGCCTTTACGAGCTGCGGCCAAAGCATCTTGCCAGTAGCCTATGTCCCGTTGGGACAGAATGTGGCCAAACCGGGCATTGTCGAACGGGTTAGTGGCGGAACGGGCGCCCAACAGCTCATTCAATTCCAAGGGTTTGAAATGGGGGCGAGGGGTAGCCGCATCCACGGGGCCGGATAGGCCGATAGCACCGCCTGCAATAGCCATTGCAAGGCCGATCTTTGCTATTCTCTGCCTAATGTGGGGCACATGTGCCTCCTTACCCGGTTTCAGCATCGTGCGGTGTTGCTGACGAAATCACAGCGTGTCAAATCCGTGTAGCAAAAACAAGTTTACATCCCGTGAAGTCAGCAAATTGTGATTGAAATACTGAATTTGTCGGTTGGCGGACAAATTGCCTCAAAATCACGAAGGGCAAATGCCAGTCTTCACAAGCGCAAGGAAGGGCGGTAATGTGCCGCCACTCAATTACGTGGGGCGGGATGGGCCTGCGCCACCAAAAAGTTAGATAAGACCGATGACGCTATTCAGTGGCTCAATGACTGCCCTAGTTACACCGTTCCGCACTGACGGGACAATCGACGAACGCGCCTTTTTGGAGTTTGTGGATTGGCAGGTCAAACAGGGCACCCACGGCTTGGTGCCTGTGGGGACAACGGGCGAAAGCCCGACCTTGAGCCATGCGGAACATCACCGGGTGGTCGAACTGTGTATCGAAGCGGCAGGCGGCAAGGTGCCTGTGCTTGCCGGCACAGGCTCAAACTCAACTGACGAGGCTATTGCCCTAACTGCACATGCAAAGGAAGCCGGTGCGGCCGGTGCGCTTGTGGTCACGCCTTATTATAACAAGCCCACGCAAGAAGGGCTGTATGCCCATTACAAGGCAATCAATGACGCCGTTGATCTGCCGATCATCATCTACAACATTCCGGGCCGCTCTGTCGTCGACATGGATGTGGACATCATGGGTCGTCTTGCCAAGCTGCCCAACATTGCCGGGGTAAAGGATGCCACAGGCGATCTGGAACGTGTAACACTGCAGCGGTTGGCTTGTGGTGAAGACTTTATGCAGCTGTCTGGCGAAGACGGCACTGCGCTGGGCTTTACAGCTCATGGCGGTGTTGGCTGTATTTCCGTCACGGCGAATGTCGCCCCGGCTGAATGTGCTGCCTTCCAGAACGCGTTGATGGCTGGTGATTATGATACCGCTCGCATGTGGCAGGACCGTTTGATGCCGCTGCACAAGGCATTGTTCTGTGAAACAAGCCCGTCACCGGTGAAATATGCCTGTGCGCGCCGCCGCCTGTGCCTTGATCATGTACGTCTGCCGCTTCTGCCTGCCTCTGACATGGCAAAGGTACGTGTGCGTGATGCGCTTAAATCCCTTGCCCTGTCTCACGCCCTCTAATCAGTGGGAGGTGGAAAATGAGCGATGGCAAAAGCAAAGGCGAAAAACAAACAGCGTAGCGCAAGTGGTCTGTTAAGTACGGGTACGGTGGCTGAAAACCGCAAGGCCCGCTTTAACTTTGAAATCACCGAAGTCTTCAATGCCGGCTTGGCCCTTACAGGAACCGAGGTGAAAAGCCTGCGTATGGGTAAGGCCAATATTGCTGAATCATACGCCACGATTGAAAACGATCAAGTCGTTCTGCTGAATGCGGATATTCCCGTTTACGCGATGGGCAATATTCACAATCACCACCCGCGTCGTCCGCGCATCTTGTTGATGCACAGGAAAGAGATTGATCGGCTTGCCGGTGCTATTCAGCGTAGCGGCATGACGCTTGTGCCGATGAAACTGTATTTCAATGACCGCGGATTGGCAAAACTGCAACTTGGCCTCGCCAAGGGTAAGAACACCGTCGATAAACGCGAAACTGAAAAGAAGCGCGATTGGGACCGTCAAAAGGCCCGAATCATGCGCGAGCTTGGGTAGCCATGTCTGATTCCGATAACGACTATCCCGGCGGTTTGATGGGACAGCTAAAAGAAGCCTTTGTTGGCCGTAAAATGGCTCGCGCCGAACGGGGCCATCTTTTGACGGGCCAGGCGGATGAGGCACACAAAAAACGCCTGCCGCCGGGTCAGCGCTTGGTTGAAAACTGGCCCGTGCTTGATTTGGGCATTCAGCCATCCGTCACGGCAGAACAATGGGCGTTGGATATTAACGGCCATGTTGCCAATCCGGTGATTTGGGATTATCAGACCCTGCAAGCCCAGCCAAAACATGAGCAAGTCTGCGATATCCATTGTGTGACAGCGTGGAGCCGCTATGACAATCATTTCGAAGGGGTCTCAACCACACATATT
This sequence comes from Hyphomicrobiales bacterium, assembly GCA_006844605.1. Lineage (GTDB taxonomy): Bacteria > Pseudomonadota > Alphaproteobacteria > SPJN01 > SPJN01 > SPJN01. The sequence continues at coordinate 11,087 of SPJN01000003.1, forward strand.
CTTGATCTGGTGAAGCCAACCCCATCTGTTACCCATGTGATCTTTCACGCCTATGATGGTTATACCACCAATGTCACGCTTGATGCCTTTGCTGCGCCTGATGCGATGATTGCCCATAGCTGGAATAATGCGCCCCTAACTCGGGAACATGGCGGCCCAGTCCGTATGGTCTTGCCGCAATGGTATTTCTGGAAAAGCGCAAAATGGGTAAAACGGATTGAATTTGTGGATGCCGATCAACCCGGCTTTTGGGAAGAACGCGGCTATCATAATGAGGGTGATCCGTGGCTGGAACAGCGCTATAGTTAGTCCCGCGATAACTGGGGGGACATTATGACTAATCCAAAACAATCAGGCTCATGCCTTTGTGGGGCAGTGACATATTCATTCAATACAGACCCGATTGGCATGGGCCAATGCCACTGTCGTGACTGTCAAAAGGTGGCAGGCGGCGCACCGGGGCATGTGGTACTGGTGCCCAAGGTTGCCCTGACCGTAACCGGAACGACCAAAACCATTACGCTCGAATCGGCCAGTGGCAATCAGGTTGGACGCGTCTTTTGTCCTGATTGCGGTACCCATCTTTGGTTTGATGGGGGCGAGGGGCTGCCGTTTTATCCGTTGAAGGTCGGCACGCTTGACGACCCGTCAGACTACAAGCCCGGCGCGGTACTGTGGACAACCTCGGCGCAGCCTTGGCACATCATCCCTGATGATGCGGCATTGTTTGATAAAGATATCGGCTGAACAGAATTGATCAATTCTGATCAAGCTCCATTCTGATGGCCCGGAACACATCTGCAAACATTTCAGCGGTCAAACGCCCTGTATTCGTGTTGTAACGGCTACAGTGGTATGAGCTGATCATCACCAGCCCGGTATCGCCCAACTCATACCGCGTATTGTGCCCGAATTTGTAAGGTGCCTTGCGCAGGCCAAGCGTGGTCAGCACGGCATTATGGGCAAGACTGCCCAAGGCGCAGATATGCGTCAGGTGCGGCAGCGCCGCAATCCGTTCCACCAAATAGGGGCGGCAGGCATTCACTTCAGCCCCGATGGGTTTGTTTTGCGGCGGCACGCACCGTACAGCGTTGGTGATCATGCAATCAACCAGTTCCAGACCATCATCATGGCGTTTATCATAGGTACCAGTGCTGAACCCAAATTCATCCAAGGTTGCGTAAAGCAGATCGCCAGCGTAATCGCCGGTAAAGGGACGACCGGTTTGGTTCGCACCTTTTAGGCCCGGTGCCATCCCAACAATCAACAACCGCGCATCATCGGGCCCGAAGGAGGGGACAGGGGCATTGAAAAAATCGGGGAAGGCTGCCGCATTGTCTTCGCGAAATGTCACAAGGCGCGGACAGAGCGCGCAATCAAGCGGCGCTTCAGGCCCATAGGTTTCAGGGTGTGATTCTTTGCTCATATCCAGTCCCTATCAGTTTTGATCAAAAATCGCTATGGATGGGGCATGATTCTAGTTGGTATCGGCAGCAATTTATCCAGCCCGGCAGGCCCGCCGCCCCAAACCGTCCAAGCCGCCGTTCAGGCGATGGCACGGCATGGGATTGCTGTGCGTGCCCGTTCCAGCCTTTGGCACACGCCGCCATACCCCCGCAGCGCCCAGCCGTGGTTTACAAATGCGGTGGTAGCGGTTGCAACACCGTTGGGGCCGCATGACCTGCTTCATAAATTGCATGAGATTGAGCGTCAGTTTGGCCGTAAACGGCGAATAAAGTGGGCCGCACGTCCCCTAGATCTGGATTTACTGGATTATAACAGACAGGTGTTGGGGGCCGGTGCATTGGGTGTCGATCACCTGAATAGGCCCCTGATGCTGCCGCATCCGGCGGTTGAAAGCCGTAATTTTGTCCTCAAACCATTGGCAGAGGTGGCCCCGCGCTGGACACACCCAGTAACCGGGCAGGGCATAGCTCACCTGATCAGCCAACTGCCTAAAAGCCATTTGGGCAGCCAAAGCATCCGAAAAGGCGCGCATTTTTGCTAAATTGACGCAGAAATGCGGGAATCTTCCCCTTGCAAGATGGGGCGCCTTTCTTTAGAAACAGCCTTCACGTTTGACAAAGTGCAGGAGTGCCAGATGGCCCGCGTCACAGTTGAAGATTGCGTCGATAAAGTACCGAACCGTTTTGACCTTGTCCTGCTGTCAGCAGAACGGGCTCGGGCGATGTCTGCCGGTGCAGAAATTTTGGTCGATCGCGACAATGACAAAAACCCTGTTGTGGCCCTGCGCGAAATCGCAGATGGCCTGATCAATCCTGATGATTTGCGCGAGGATTTGGTCACAAACCTACAGGTTCTGTCCGAAATCGAAGAAGCCGACGGCAGCGACGACATCCAACTGTTGGAAAGCCGCGAAGATGTTGGCGATGCCATGGACCAGATGTCTGAAGAAGATTTGCTGGCAGCCCTTCAGGGCGGCGACGGCTGATTGCCCGTCCCGACATAATTCATGCAAAAGGCATGCGGTCATCTGATCGTGTGCCTTTTTTTATATCTGCGTTACACTGGTTTGCAGAAATATGGATAAGGACTAACCCAGCGTGATTCGCCAATTTGAACTTGTGGAACGTGTGCGGGCCTATGACCAGCAATGCGACGAAGCATTGCTCGACAAGGCCTATGTGTTCGCGATGCGTGCCCACGGTAATCAAAAACGCGCCAGTGGTGACCCCTATTTTTCCCATCCATTGGAAGTTGCAGGCATTCTGACGGACCTGAAACTTGATACGGCGACGATTGTCACCGCCTTGTTGCATGACACAATCGAAGACACCCTTGCCACCCATGACGAGATCGAGGATCTGTTTGGCAGCGAAATCTGCCAGCTGGTTGATGGCGTCACAAAGCTGTCGCAAATTGAACTGTCGGGCGAGGGGACCAAGCAGGCGGAAAACTTCCGCAAGCTGTTGGTCGCTATGTCGCGCGATATCCGCGTGCTTTTGGTCAAACTTGCCGACCGGCTGCACAATATGCGGACGCTGCACCATGTAAAGAAAGAAGAAAGCCGCCGCCGCAAGGCGCTCGAGACGATTGAGATTTTTGCCCCATTGGCTGGCCGCATCGGGATGCAATCCATTCGTGAGGAGTTGGAAGATCTGGCGTTTGAGCATCTGAACCCGTCCGCCCGTAACTCCATCCAAAAACGGATGCAGTTCCTGGCCGAAGATTCAGGCTTTATCGTTCATCAGATCGCCAGTCAAATTGACGAGGCGATGCGCGCCGAACAGATCACAACCGAAGTGCGGGGCCGTTCAAAACGACCGTATTCAATTTGGCGCAAGATGCAGCGCAAGGATATTTCGTTCGAACAATTGTCTGACGTTTTTGGCTTTCGGGTGATCGTTGATCAGCCCGGCGACTGCTACCGTGCGCTTGGCGTATTGCATGGCCGATGGCCAACGGTGCCCGGACGGTTCAAGGACTATATCTCAACCCCAAAGGCCAATGGCTATCAATCCATCCACACCACAGTGATTGGCCCCCAGCAGCAAAAGGTTGAAGTGCAAATACGCACGGCTGCCATGCATGACTTTGCCGAAAACGGCCTTGCCGCCCATTGGCACTATAAGGACAGTGACGCAGAAGAAGCATCCGGCATTGCCAATGCTGTCAAACAGTCCGAGGCCGCCGCCTATCGCTGGCTGCGGGGCTTGGTTGAGATGATTGAGGACGCGGAAAGTCCTGATGAAATGCTGGAACATTCAAAGCTGGAAATGTTTCTTGATCAGGTTTTTTGCTTTACCCCCAAGGGCGATTTAATTGCGCTGCCATTTGGCGCAACGCCGCTTGATTTTGCCTATGCAGTGCATACCAAGGTTGGCGATACATGTGTGGGTGTAAAAATTAATGGCAGTCGCAAGGCACTGAATGACAAGCTGAACAATGGCGATCAGGTTGAGATTATTCGTTCAGCCACACAGACACCCGATCCCGATTGGGAAAGCCTTGTGGTGACGGGGCGGGCGCGGTCTGCCATTCGGCGCTTTGTCAGGCATGAGGAAAGAACGCAATACATCGCCCTTGGCGAACGATTGCTGCGCATGACAGCAGCCCGCGAAGAAGCAAAGCTAACCGATAAGGCATTGAAACTTGCCGTATCGCGCACTGATTTTGAAACACTGGACGATCTTTATATGGCACTGGGGCAGGGCAAGCTTCCCGCGACGGACGTCCTTGCCATCATGTTTCCTGCCTTGCGGATCAAATCTGTCGCCCGCCGCTTCATCACCGGGGAACGTGCGCCCCATGACGAAACGGATGCCATCCCGATCAAGGGCTTGGTGCCGGGATTGGCAGTGCACTATGCCCCCTGTTGCCACCCACTGCCCGGGGACCGCATTGTCGGCATCGTTCAGGAGGGCCGTGGCGTCATGGTACACACCATTGACTGCCAACATCTTGTCCAGCACGACACACCAGAAGCGAACCGCTCTGACGCGTGGTTGGACTTGAAGTGGGAAAATGATGCCGAGGTACAGGAGGCCAGCCCCCATATCGGACGCGTCCGTGTAGAACTGGTGAACGAGCCGGGCGCGCTGGGCGAATTTTGCGCAATGATAGCCAAGGCCGGTTGCAATATTTTTAACCTGAAAATTACAGGGCGGGCCGAAGACGTGTTTGAGCTGATAGTCGATTTACAGGTTCGTGATGTGCATCATTTGATGGATGCACTGACCAGCGTAAAGACACTTGATGTGGTCAGCCAGATTGTACGTCTACGCGGTGAATAGTTGCGCGGTGACTAATAGAGTTTTTTGAGAGAGGAGAGACAGACCAATGATGGATCAGACACAGGTGATGGACGAATTTCGCGCAGCGGACGCCCTGCTGGAGGGGCACTTTATCCTGTCATCAGGTATGCGCAGCTCGGTCTATCTACAATGCGCTCGTGTCTTGATGGACCCTGCACGCGCCGGGCGTCTTTGTGCTGCATTGGCTGAAAAAGTGCGGGCCACAATCTCTGACCCAATTGATATTGCCGTCGCGCCCGCAATGGGCGGCGTGATCGTCGGATATGAGCTTGCCCGTCAGTTGGGCGTGCCGGGCATATTCACAGAACGTGTCGAGGGTGAGTTTGCGTTCCGCCGCGGCTTTTCCATTGAACCGGGCGCAAAGGTCATCATGGTTGAAGATGTTGTCACAACGGGATTGTCATCGCGGGAATGTATTGCGGCGATTACCAAGGCAGGTGGGGAGGTTGTTGCCGCCGCGTCGCTTGTGAACCGGTCCGGCGGGCAGGCAGATGTCGGGGTGCCCTTGATCTCCCTGCTTGAGATTGATGCCCCGATTTATAAACCTGAGGATGTCCCTGCGGCACTCGCCGCGATTGAGGCTGTGAAGCCAGGCTCCCGCGGCCTGAAAAGTTAGGCATAAAGCCACCTAAATCGGTCTAAACCCTGCATATTCACTTGCACGAATGTCGCAGGCTTTGTATCCCTGTCCCCACTGATATTGTCATTTTTCGAAACAGGAGGGGACCGAGATGGGACCGTTGCAAGGTGTTAAAATCGTTGAGATTGCTGGTATTGGCCCGGGGCCTTATTGCGCCATGATGTTGGCCGATATGGGTGCCGATGTGATCCGCGTGGACCGTAAGGCCGCCGCCGGGTCAGGCTCCAAACATGAAATTCTAAACCGTAATCGTCGGTCCATTGCCGTCGATCTAAAAAACCCAGAAGGCGTCGAAACCGTCCTGAAGCTGATCGAAGAAGCTGATGGCCTGATCGAAGGGTTCCGCCCCGGTGTGATGGAACGTCTTGGCCTTGGCCCTGATGTCTGCCTTGAACGTAATTCAAAGCTTGTCTTTGGTCGCATGACAGGGTGGGGGCAGTTTGGCCCGCTTGCCCATGCAGCAGGCCATGACCAAAACTATATCGCCATCACAGGCACACTGAATGCCATTGGCCGTAAGGGTGAACGCCCTGTTGTGCCGTTGAACCTTGTTGGCGACTTTGGCGGTGGTGGCATGATGCTCGCCTTCGGTATGGCCTGCGGTATTATCGAGGCACGCTCGTCAGGTAAGGGGCAGGTGATTGACGCTGCCATGACTGATGGCGCGGCGGTTCTGTCCAGCATGATGTGGGGCTTCCGCTCTGCCGGTATTTGGACGAATGAAGCAGAAGACAATATGCTCGACGGTGCAGCGCATTTTTATGACACCTATGAATGCTCTGATGGCAAGTATGTTTCCATCGGCTCTATCGAACCGCAATTTTATGCCCTATTGCGCGAAAAAACCGGACTGACTGACGACGCGGATTTCGATGCCCAAATGGACAAGTCAAAATGGCCGGAACTGAAGGCAAAGCTTGGTGCGGTTTTGAAAACCAAAACCCGTGATGAGTGGACCGAAATCATGGAAGGCACTGATGTGTGCTTTGCCCCAATTTTAAGCTGGGACGAAGCGCCCGATCATCCCCATAACAAGGAACGCGGTACGTTCGTTGAAATCGATGGCGTCATGCAGCCGGCACCGGCACCCCGGTTCAGCCGTACCGCCCCTGAAATCAGTCGCGCGCCCACAGTGGCCGGTGCTGACAATGACGAGGTTCTGTCAGACTGGGGTTTCTCAGCAGATGCGATTGAGGCCTTGAAGGGCTCCGGCGCAATCTAATGGGCTTTTTGCAGGATACGACGACCCGGCGGCGCATCTATTTGATGCGCCACGGGCATGTGGACTATTTCCAACAACCCGCTGATGGGTCCGAGCTTGATACAACGCAGGTGAACCTGACCGAACGCGGGCAGGGTGAGGCGAAAAAGGCAGGTATTGCCCTGAAAGACATTCCCTTTGATAAGGCTGTCTGTTCCGGTTATCCACGCACATTCCAAACAGCGCAAGGCGTTTTAAGCAGCCAGCCAGAGGCAACACGCCCCACGCTGGAAATTGACCCTGACTTGGTTGAACTGCACAGCGGCAATTTCAATATCGGCCATTTGTTGACCGAACACAGCCTGACCGAAGCATTGTCCCACGCCTTTGATGAGGCGCAGAAAAATGGCGCCACAATGGGCGACGGGGGCGAGGCATTTGCCGATGCGATGGAACGGTCCGCGCGCGGGATGATGGCTCTGATCAACGATCCCGATTGGACGCAGGCGCTTGTTGTGGCGCATGAGGGGATCAACCGTGTGATCCTGTCATGGGCCGCTGCTGGCGATACCTCAATCATGGGGGCGTTTGAACAGGACTTGGCCTGTTTCAACATTCTGGATGTGGATCACGCCGCCGACGGCAGCTTGCGCCGTATTGCGATCAAGGCTGTGAATGTCACCGGCTGGAACCCATCGAAGGACGGCATGAACCGCCTGTCATTGGAAGAAATATTTCATCGCGACTAACCACCGATAGGGACATGCCATCATGACCGACAAAAAGACCATCGCATTTTTGGGCCTTGGGGTTATGGGCGCCCCCATGGCCGGACATCTAGCCACTGCCGGTCATGAGCTGCGGGTGTTTAACCGCTCGCTTAACAAAACTGCAGCATGGAACAAGCAATATGGCGGCAGCATGTGCATGACCCCGGCAGAGGCCGCCACGGGGGCCGATATGGTTGTTTCCTGCGTCGGTAATGATGATGATGTGCGTGACGTCTATCTGGGCGACAATGGTGCGCTTGGCGTCATGCGGGCGGGCACTGTGTTGATTGATCACACGACCGCATCAGCCGATGTTGCGCGGGAACTTGGCGATGCCGCCAAGGCAAAAAACATCGGTGCCCTTGATGCGCCCGTCTCTGGCGGGCAGGCAGGGGCAGAGAATGGCCAATTGACCATTATGGTGGGCGGTGACGCCGCCGCCTATGACACTGCAGAAACCATCATGCAAACCTATGCCAAGTCTGTGCGCCTGATGGGCCCGGCAGGTTCTGGTCAATTGACCAAGATGGTCAACCAGATTTGCATTGGTGGTCTTATTCAGGGTCTGGCAGAGGCTGTGCACTTTTCGCAAAAAGCCGGACTTGATACAGATGCCGTTTTTGATGTGATTTCAAAAGGCGCAGCGCAAAGCTGGCAAATGGAAAACCGTGCCGCAACCATGGCTGCGGGCGAGTTTGAGTTTGGCTTTGCGGTGGATTGGATGCGCAAGGATTTCGCGATCACATTGGACGAGGCACGCCGCAACGGGGCGCAATTGCCCGTTACGGCATTGGTTGATCAGTTCTATGCCGACATTCAAAAGATGGGCGGCAATCGTTGGGACACGTCCAGCCTGATTAAACGCCTGACTGATTAATCAGCCAGCCACACCACCCATTGCTGTTTGCAGATAATTTTGCAGACCGACATTCTCAATCAGACCCAGCTGGGTTTCCAGATAGTCGATATGTTCTTCTGTATCGTCTAGAATTTCACGCAGAAGATTACGGCTGACAAAATCCTGCTTGTCTTCGCACAGGGCAATGCCTGCGATCAGGTCGCCACGGCCCTTGATTTCAAGGTCAAGATCACCTTGCAGGCATTCTGGTACATTTTCCCCAACGGCCAGCTTGTGCAGATTTTGCAGATTGGGCAGCCCCTCAATCATCAAGATGCGCTTGATCAACATATCAGCGTGGCCCATCTCTTCGATTGATTCGTCATATTCGTGCTTGCCCAGGGCTTCAAAACCCCAGTCTTCATACATGCGCGCATGCAGAAAATATTGGTTCACGGCGGTCAGTTCGTTGGTCAGCACATTGTTCAGTGCTACGATGACGTCTTTATCACCCTTCATGGCATTCGCTCCTTGTACAGCATTGCCGTAATCCTATCGCCAGACAGGAAAAAGTCAATAAAATCAATTGTATATGAAAGTCACTCGCAGTTGCGAGTAGGGCGACCAGATGCTTAGGACGCGGCCCGCGCATCCTGCTGGGCTATCAGTTGCGCCATCTCGGGCACACATTTGCAGCATTGCGGCTTACAACCATTGATCCGGTAAACATCAAGCGCAGAGCGGGCACCAGCCCGTTTGGCCTCAGCCACTGCTTTCTGATTAATGCCGTTGCAATTGCAAATATACATATCGTGCCTCTCTCTAAGGTGACAAAGATATAATGCTTCTGCGAATGATTTGCAACAGTTTTGCGAGCGATTATTAACTAATGACTGCGACAGATGCGCCGAACATGCTGTTAGGGATGAAGCTGAAGGTGAGGGGGTCACCCCGAAATTCGGTCATAAAACAGCTGCCAAAGTGGACGGATGGACGCGGCTAAAAAAACACGCCCGTTCACTCTTGCACGGATCGGAAAATCAAGTAATGTGCCGCCCGCACAACTGATGCGACTCATGTTCAGGTTTCGACCCGAACATTAAGGAGAGGTGGCAGAGCGGTTGAATGCACCGGTCTTGAAAACCGGCAAGGGTTTATAGCCCTTCGGGGGTTCGAATCCCCCCCTCTCCGCCATACCCCTTAAACGTCAAACTTCACACCAACCAAATCTTCAGACAGGGTCCACAGCTTGGCCCATGTGTCTTCGTCCTGTGCGATTTTGGTGGAGCCGACTTTGACCGGATAGCCCGCGCGCTCCATAAACCCGTGGGGGCCATAATAATCACCACTTGTCACAGCAGGATCGGTCGCGGCGCGTAATGAGGGCAGGGCACCCATGGTCTGGCTTTGACCCAAAAGGGAGTTGCCAAGTTCAAAAAACCATTCGCCAAATTTGGAATTTTCAACTTTTGATGCGGCGCTTTGCAAATTGGTTGAGGCATATCCAGGGTGCGCAGCGGCACTGATAACTTTGCTATTCTTGGCAGTCAGGCGCTTCGCCAGTTCTTTTGAGAACATCAAATTGGCCAGCTTTGCCTGACCATAGGCGCTCCACCGGGAGTAGGAACGTGATTGCCAATTCAAATCATCAAGACTGATTTTGCCGATCCTGTGCGCTTGCGAGGCAACGGCGACTACGCGGCCTGCCTCTGCCTTTTCAACCAGGGGGAACAGCCGGGCGGCAACTGCGAAATGACCAAGATGATTGGTGCCCACCTGCATCTCAAAACCCTGTGCGGTGCGCATTTCCGGCATCGCCATAACGCCCGCATTGTTGAACAGCACGTCAATCGGTTTATCTTGCGTCAGCATTTCATCGGCAAAGGCGGTGATACTGTCCTGATCGGACAGGTCAAGCTTGCGGACCTCAAGCGGGGCGTTGGGAACCGTATCACGGATGGCAGATGCCGCCTGGGCTGCCTTTTCCTCATTCCGGCAGGCCATGACGACCGTTGCGCCCTTTGCGGCCATCGCCTTTGTCGTTTCAAAGCCAAGGCCGCTATTGGCCCCGGTTACCACCACATATTTCCCGGTTTGGTCAGGAATGTCGTCAAATGCCCATTTTGCCATGTTCAGCCCCATTAATTAATCTGCGCAACGGTTGAATAGATGCCCGATTATCGCCACTCTTGCCTGTGACTATCTGCGCTGACCCCAATGATTCGGGGCCACTCTGTTCGGTTATATGGGAGCGAATTGTAAAATGACCAGACTTTTGGCGTTTTTTCTGGCGATTATGGTGTTTGCTCCGTTTAGCCCAGCACAGGCACAAACCGATGACGAGGGCATAGATGACGCTGGTTTTTACCGTTTCCTAAACGACGTGCGGGTAGAGGCGATTAAAAAGGGTATCCGGCCCGAAACGGTTGATCTGGCGTTTCAGGACGCCAAGCCTATCCGCAAGGTGGTGCGCCATGACCGGTCACAATCAGAATTCAAACTGACATTCGACATTTACCGTAATCGCGTGATCAGCCCGACCAATATTCGTGTCGGCAAGGCCAAGGCGCGCGAGTATGACGACCTGTTGACCCAAATTGAAAATCGTTACGGTGTGCAACGGCGCTTCATCCTTGCCATATGGGGCATGGAAACGCGCTATGGCGCGATAACGGGCGATATTCCACTGGTGCCCGCGATTGCCACACTGGCCTATGACAAGCGTCGCTCCGCGTTCTTTAAGGAACAATTGATGGCCACCCTGAAGATGCTGGATCGTGGTTATATCGATATAGACAGCATGAAGGGGTCATGGGCAGGGGCCATGGGCCAACCGCAGTTCATCCCAACCAGCTATCTGGCCTATGCCGCTGATTTTGATGGTGATGGCAAACGGGATATCTGGCGCAATGAAGGTGACGTCTTTGCCTCTATCGCCAACTATCTGGCCAAGCATGGCTGGGACAACAAAACCACATGGGGCCGTCAGGTGCGTTTGCCCAAGGGCTTCTCGCGGACAGACTTTGCAGCGATTGCCCGCACATCCGGCAGTGGGTGCCGCGCCATGCGTGCCAATATCACCGAAGCAAAAAGCCTTGCCCAATGGCAGGCGATGGGTGTTCGCAATCTTGATGGCAGCGCGCTGCCCACAGGCCGCACAGATTTGACCGCTTGGCTGGTGCTACCTGATGGCAGTGACAGCCTGTCTGCGTCTAATCCAACGGCTTTCCTTGCCTATGGTAATTACAAGGCCATTCTTGGCTATAATTGTGCGCATCTTTATGCCGCCACGGTAGGGTTGTTGGCTGATGCCATTGCAGAATAAATTGCTGATACGACTAAGCATACTGATTCTTGGTGTGGGGCTTCTAAGCGCCTGTACCGAGGCACGGCTGGCGGTCTATGGCGCCAAGCAAATTATGGGCCCCGAAAGTGGCGGCGACGAAACCCCGTACAAAGTTGGTAGCCCCTATCAAATGGCAGGGGTTTGGTATTATCCCAAAGAAGACCCTGATTACGATCAGGTCGGCACAGCGTCTTGGTATGGGCCAAAATTCCACGGCTCCCTCACGGCCAATGGTGAAACCTATGACATGGATGGCATGACCGCCGCCCATCCAACCTTGCCAATGCCAAGCTGGGTGCGCGTGACCAATCTTGAAAATGGCCGCTCAACCATTCTGCGCATTAATGACCGTGGCCCGTTCAAGAAAAACCGTTTGATTGATTTAAGCCGTGCGGCAGCTCGTGAACTGAACATCATGCGGAAGGGCACAGCCCATGTCCGCGTGACAATGATCAGGACAGGCGGTCCCAACGGCCAGATAGTGCGTCCCCAATGGATGGAAAGCGCGGCAGGTCATGCCCAAATGCCTGACCCGCAACAGGCCCTGATTGAGGATAGGCCGCGCGCGGCCCCAACCGTAAATGTCGCGATTATGCCGGTGGAACCGACAATGACGTCTCATCCAGATGTCACGGGACAAGCGGCGGCAACGGATTACTACATTCAGATCGGTGCCTTCACTTCGTTCGACAGCGCCCAAACTTTACGTACCCGGATGACCCAGATGTTTGGTGCCGCTGCTGTGAACACCGCCATGCAACTGGGCCGCACCTTGCACAAGGTTTGGGTCGGTCCCTACAAGTCCCCGACCGAGGCTGGGACGGCCCTTGCCTCCCTAAGGGACACGGGCTATGCAGGGGCACATATCGTGCAGCCCAAAACGGCCCCAACAAACGGCGCACCGACCGCTGCACCGCACCCCGATTCATCGGCCAGTCTTGAGGCCACACCATGACCGTAACCACAAAGACAGTTCATCCCATTATGACGCTTAGAAATCTGCTTTCACTCGCCATCGCCCTTGTCCTAACGGCCTTTGTCGGTTTGCCCGCACAGGCGCTCGATACTGTTGCGAAACAGGCCATCATTCTTGATGGCGAAACCGGGACAGTTCTGTACGAAAAAAATGCCGATGTGCCTGCGCCACCCAGTTCTATGAGCAAGCTGATGACGGTGTTGGTGGTCATGGATCGGTTGGCAGAAGGGTCATTGTCACTGGATGACAAATTCCTTGTCTCAGAAAAGGCATGGAAGATGGGCGGCTCAAAAATGTTCGTCATGGTCAATAAACGTATCAGCGTTGAAGACCTGTTACGCGGTATTATCGTGCAGTCCGGCAATGATGCTTGTATTGTCGTTGCTGAGGGCATCGCCGGGACCGAGGCTGAGTTTGCACATTTATTGAATGAGCGGGCCAAGGAAATCGGCCTGACAAACTCACATTTCGTCAATGCCACAGGCTGGCCGCATGAGGGGCAATATATGTCCGTTCGCGATCTGGCAACATTGGCGCAATATATTCACGACACCTATCCTGATTATTATAAAATGTTCGGTGAAAAAGAATTCACCTGGGCAAAAATCAAACAGGGGAATCGCAACCCGCTTTTATATCGTGACATCGGTGCTGATGGTTTGAAAACCGGCCACACCGAAGCTGGCGGTTATGCCCTGACAGCGTCTGCCATACAGGGTGATCGACGCATCTTTATGGTGCTGAACGGCATGGGCTCCATGCGGGAACGGTCCAGTGAAAGTCTGCGTTTAATGGGCTGGGCCTTCCGCAACTTTGACAACTACCACCTGTTTGATGCGAACGAAACCGTGGGTGAGGCTGATGTATGGTTGGGCACCGAGGAAACAGTTCCCGTAATCGTCCCCGAAACGCTGACACTTACAATGAAACGTCAGTCACGCCGCAATATGAAAGTCGCCATGTCCTATACTGCGCCAATTCCGGCCCCGATTGTCGAAGGACAGCAGGTTGGTGTGTTGCGCGTCACAGCGCCGGATATGGACCCACTGGAATATCCGCTGCTTGCCGGCAAGTCTGTCTATAAGCTTGGCGCTGTTGGCCGCTTGCAGGCTGCGGTGTCCTATCTTTTGTGGGGCGCCGGCGGCAGGTGAGTAGGAACACCACAAAACAGCGCGGGCTGTTTATCAGCTTTGAAGGCGGCGAGGGGGCTGGCAAAACCACCCAGATTGACCGCCTGATGACGTGGGTTCATGCTCGTAACGACCCGGTTATCAAAACGCGTGAACCGGGCGGCACCCATGGTGCTGATGAAATTCGCAACCTGATCGTCACCGGCGATGGTGACCGCTGGACACCTGAAACTGAGCTTTTATTGTTGCTTGCTGCGCGGCGTGATCATGTGGCCCGGGTCATCGACCCGGCATTGGATGATGGCACGATGGTTCTGTGTGATCGCTATGTTGATTCCACAATTGCCTATCAAGGCATTGCCCGTGATTTGGGCATCGACAAGGTGCGCACACTCGACGCCGCATGGGGCAGTGCAGGGACATTGCCTGACCTGACATTCTTGCTGGACCTGCCCCCCGAAGAAGGCATTAGGCGCGCCCAACTGCGTGAAGGCGCTGATGGCGAAACCCGGTTTGAGGGTCTGGATTTGAGTTTTCATCATGCATTGCGACAAGGTTTTCGCAACCTCGCGACGGAAGAGCCTGAGCGGATCAAAATTATAGATGCCTCCCGCCCGGTGGATGACATCGCCGCTGAGATTATCAGCCTTACTGCACAAAAGCTGGCAGGCTAGATCATGGCAGTGCTTGATGTAGAGCCTGATCCCCAAAGTGATCAAATCGACGGCCTTCCGCACCCTCGCGAATGCAACCGTTTGGTCGGCCATCAATCGCAGATCGATATGTTCACCAAGGCTTTTGCTGAAAACCGCTTGCACCACGCATGGTTGCTGGGTGGCCCCAAGGGGGTCGGCAAGGCCAGCTTTGCCTATTTGGCAGCCCGTCATTTATTGGCCGGCGGCACGGCTGCGCCGGGGCTTGCCGTACCGCACGGTGACGGCGTTGCCATGCGCATTCATGCCGGGTCCCACGGCAATATGCGTACTGTGCGACGCGCATGGGATCAGAAGACCAAGAAATTCAAAAAGGTCATCAGTGTCGATGATATTCGCGCGCTGACGCCCTTCTTCGGATCCACAGGGTCAGAGGCAGGGTATAGGATCGCCATCATTGATGCTGCGGATGATATGAACGTCAATGCTGCCAACGCGCTGTTGAAATTGCTGGAAGAACCGCCAACACGCAGCTTGTTTTTTCTGGTTTCGCATGCACCGGGCCGGTTATTGCCGACCATTCGGTCCCGTTGCCGGAAGTTACCTTTCCCGCCATTGCAAGACACGGCGGTTGAAGACTTGGTACGCGCGCAGTTACCGGACACTGACAGCCAAACAGCATTTGCCGTGGCGCGCCTTGCTGAAGGGGCACCGGGTCGGGCAATGGCGCTGTTGCTGGCAGACGGGTTTGATCTTTATCGGGACCTGTTCGCGGCCATTCAGGCAAGCGCGGCCCAGCGGAACAAGTTTGCAGATCCGCTGGTGCGGGCAGGACAGGACGAGAAATTCGCCCTTTTCTGCGATTTGGTGACCGATTGGCTGGCCCGCGTGGCACGTATGGCAGCGCGCGGTGCCGCAATCGGTGAGATTGCCGTTATTCCCGAAGAACAGCATTTTATCGAAGATTTGCTGGCAAGACACGGCCCCATTGGCATTGATAAACTGCGCAACGCCTTTTTTGAGGATCGGGCACAAACGACGGGCCTGAACCTTGATAAGCGGCAGTTCGTCCTTCGGCAGCTTACAGCCCTTGCCCAAGTGGGTTGAGGCCGATAAAAGCGGTATCTATACAGCCTCTTAAAGCGGACAGATTATGACCCAAGACGCGTTCTACATCACAACGCCGATTTATTACTGCAATGACGCCCCCCATGTGGGCCATGCCTATACGACCATTGCCTGTGATTTGCTGGCGCGGTTCCATCGGTTGGACGGCAAGCAGGTCAAGTTTTTGACCGGCACGGACGAACATGGGCAAAAGGTGCAGCAAGCCGCTGAAAAACAAGGCGTTAGCCCGCAGGAATTGGTTGATAGCGTCAGCCCACGGTTTGAGGCCCTGTCAGACGCCTTCAACCTGACCAATGATGACTTCATCCGCACAACCCAGCCCCGCCATTATGCCGCCGCACAGGCACTGTGGGCGCGCCTAGTAGAAAAGGGGGCCATTACCCTTGGTGCCTATGAAGGGTGGTACTCAGTCCGTGATGAAGCCTATTATGCAGAGGGTGAGCTGACAGACGGTCCCGATGGCGAGAAAATTGCACCGACCGGTGCCCCTGTTGAGTGGGTGGAGGAGCCAAGCTATTTCTTCAACCTGTCGCAATGGCAGCAGCCTTTGTTGGATTACTATAGTGCCAACCCGGATTTCGTCGGCCCCAAAAGCCGCCGCAATGAAGTTGTCAGCTTTGTTGAAGGTGGCCTGAAAGACCTTAGCGTTTCGCGCACGGCCATCAGCTGGGGCGTGCCCGTACCCGGTGCCCCCGAACATGTGATGTATGTTTGGATTGATGCGCTGACCAATTATCTGACGGCCATCGGTTATCCCGATGAAGACGCAGGTGAGTACAAGACATTCTGGCCAGCCTCGCACCACATAATCGGCAAGGACATCATTCGCTTTCACGCCGTTTATTGGCCTGCATTCCTGATGGCAGCAGAACTGCCCTTGCCCAAGCGTATTTTCGCCCATGGCTGGATCATGAATGGCGGCGAAAAAATGTCAAAGTCACTCGGCAACGTCATTGATCCGTTCAATCTGATCGACACCTATGGTCTTGACCAGACCCGCTATTTTCTGATGCGCGAGGTTAGCTTCGGTCAGGACGGCGTGTTCAGTCATGAGGCGATGGTCAAACGCATGAACGGCGACCTTGCCAATGACCTTGGAAATTTGGCACAACGGTCGTTGAGTATGATTGCCAAGAACTGCGATAATCAGGTGCCCCAGCCCGCCGCCTTCAGCGATGAGGACAAGGCGATGATCGCCCTTGCAGACGGTTTGTTGGAAAAGGTACGCGCCCAGTTTGATGAACAGGCAATCCATTTGGGCCTTGCCACCATCTGGGAATTGGTCAGCGAAGCGAACCGCTATTTCGCGGGTCAGGAACCGTGGGCATTGCGTAAAACCGATCCTGAACGGATGGGCACCGTGCTTTATGTAACAGCGGAACTTATTCGCCAGATTGCCATTTTGGCACAACCTGTTGTGCCAGAATCTGCCGCCCAGTTGCTGGATCAACTAAGTGTAGCAGAAGACGCGCGCACATTTGCTCAGTTGGGTGAGGGGGGGCGGATTGCCCCCGGTGCGGTAGTAGAAAAACCGCAAGGGATTTTCCCGCGCTTTGTTGACGAAGACGACAAGAAATAGGTCGAACTGATGTTGGTGGACAGTCATTGCCATTTAACCTTTCCTGATTTCAAGGAAGACCTGCCCGACATTTTCGCGCGCGCAGCGGCCAGTGACATTGGCCTGATGTTGACAATATCAACCAAGCTGGCTGAGGCCCCCTTGGTCCAGTCGCTTGCCGATGCGCATGAACAGATCTATTGCACTGTCGGCGTTCACCCGCATGAGGCTGAAACAGATGCGGGCGTTACAGCCAACCAACTGGTTGATCTTGCGCAGCACAGCAAAACAGTTGGCATCGGCGAAACTGGGCTGGACTATTTTTATGAACACAGCCCAAGGGAAGAACAGCGCACAGCCTTCCGCGCCCATATTGCTGCATCACGCGAAACCCAATTGCCGCTGATCGTTCATGCCCGTGACGCAGATGATGAAATCATCGACATATTGCAGGATGAATATAGGCAGGGCGCCTTTCCCGGTGTGATCCATTGCTTCAGCTCAGGCCGTGCCTTGGCCGAAGCTGCACTGGATATCGGATTTTATATTTCCCTGTCAGGCATTTTGACATTCAAGACAGCGCAGGAATTGCGCGACATCACAAAGGACGTGCCGCTTGATCGTCTGTTGGTTGAAACCGACGCGCCTTACCTTGCCCCTGTGCCCAAACGCGGCAAACGGAACGAGCCCAGCTTTGTTACGCACACCGCCGCTTGCTTGGCAGAGTTGAAGGGTGTTGACGCGGACGAGCTTGCCGCGGTTACAACGGAAAATTTCTTCCGCCTGTTCGATAAAGTCCCACCGATTGCAAAATCATGAGTGGGCTTAAACGGCAATTTCGTATTTTGGGCTCAGGCTCCTCAGGCGGGGTGCCGCGTGTTGGCGGCAATTGGGGTGACTGTGACCCGACGGAACCAAAGAACCGCCGCAGCCGCTGTTCACTGCTTGTCACACAAGAAAGCAACGGCGATGGAGACGAGGGGCGTACCGCCGTTCTGATCGACACATCTCCTGATTTACGCAATCAATTATTGGATGCTGACATTGATTGGGTGGACGGTGTTGTCTACACTCACGCCCATGCCGATCAGGCCCACGGCATAGATGATCTGCGGGCCTGTGCGATCAACCGGTTTCGCCGCGTTGCCATTCATGCGGACCAAGAAACATTGGATGTTCTGACCAGCCGCTTTGATTATTGTTTTGAGGGCAAGTCCAGCTACCCCGCAATTTTGGAAGCCAATCTTGTTACCGGTCCCGTTACGATTGAAGGCGGCGCAGGCAAGATCACCGCAACATCATTCCCGGTTGATCACGGCAGTTGTGTTTCCTATGGCTGGCGCATTGGTGATATGGCCTACATCCCTGATGTAGTTGGAATAGACGACGAAACGCTTGCCACCCATATGGCCGACCTTGATGTGTTGATTGTCGATGCCCTGCGCTACACACCCCACCCAACACATTCAAATGTGGAACAATCCCTTGGCTGGATTGCACGCTGCAATCCCAAACACGCCATCCTGACGAACCTGCATGTTGATCTGGATTATCAAACGCTGAAAAAGGAACTGCCCGACGGGGTGGAGCCAGCCTATGACGGACTGACGATGACGTTTTAGTCTTGGAAGCTAGCCAACGAAATCGGCAAGGGCGATTGCAGCACCATTATCATCCTCTCCAACACGCGGCACGCTGGTGTAGCGCACAGAAGGTGCAAACCGCCTAAGCGCGTTAATGGTTTCTTCGGATGAAACGGGCGCGTCGGTTGATTCAGAAATGACCACAGCGGCAATTTTGATGTCGTGATTTTGCAGCACTTCAATCGCCGTCAATGTATGACTGATCGTACCCAGATAGCCGCCCGCAACCAGGATTGCAGGCGTGCCAAGCGCGCCCATCCAATCAAGCATTGTGTGGGTGTCATCAAGCGGTACGAATACGCCCCCGGCACCTTCGATCAATCCACGATCCGCATCATGGGCCATCACCGCCTGCTGGCAATGGGCCATTACATCATCAAAGGGGATGGTTTTACCTTCGCGCGCTGCGGCCATATCCGGCGACAGGGCCGCCTGATACCGCCACGGCGTCATGGCAGCCACGCTGTCCTCTGACACGGTTTGGTCCATAGCGGACAACAGACGCGCAGAATCTGTTTCGTTCAGGTCCAGCTCGCCAAGGCCACTTAAGACCGGTTTCGCAGCGGCAACACTGAACCCATTGGCGCGCCAACCACGCAGCAACAATGAAGCGATATGGGTCTTGCCGACATCTGTGCCGGTTGCGGTGATGAAATAACGGGTCATGCAATAATTTTCCTTACGGCATCAATAAGCTGATCAAGGTGCGCACGCTCATGCAATGCAGTGAAAGTAAAACGCAGCCGCGCAGTGCCATCGGGAACGGTTGGTGGACGGATTGGCGTCACCAGAAAGCCCCGACCCTCAAGTGCCTTTGCGGCCTGCAAGGCCTTGTCCGGTTCCCCGATGATCAGCGGAACAATCGGCGATTGCGGTTCAGGCAAATTCAAGGCTCGACAAAAATATGCCGCGTTCTGTAAAGGCAGGGCGCAATAGTCAGGTTCGTCCCGGATTATCTTCAACGCTGCAAGCGCAGCAGCAGCCGACGCAGGCGGCAGGCCCGTTGAATAAACAAAACTGCGGGCGCGATTACGCAACAACTCAATCACTGATTGGCTGGCACATAAATAACCGCCATAGCCGCCTATGGCCTTTGATAATGTGCCCATCTGTAGGGCCGGAATGGATCCGGCACCTTCAACGAATGAGGAGCCGCGCCCATCACCAACAACCCCAATGCCGTGGGCATCATCTGTCATCAGCCATGTATTATGTTGTTCGGCCAATGTCTGTAAATCCGCAACAGGGGCCAAATCACCATCCATTGAAAACACGCCATCGGTTATGATCATCACATGATCATACTGGTCACGCTTGTCTGCCAAGGCGCGGGCAACAAACGCCAGATCATTATGGGGGAAGCGTATTTCGTCAGCGCCGCTTAAACGGGTGCCGGACATCAGACAGGCATGGGCCAGTTCATCAATCAAAATCAAATCGCCTGCACCCATCAGGGCAGGGATGACACCCAGATTGGTCAAATAGCCAGACCCGAAGACGATTGCGCCCTCGGTTCCCTTAAGGGTTGCCAGCTCCTCTTCAAGTGCGGTCAACAGGGGGTGATTCCCCGTAATCAAGCGCGAGGCACCTGCGCCGGTGCCGAACATATCCAATGCCTCATGACTGGCCTGAATCAGCCTAGAATCATGGCTTAGGTTCAAATAGTCATTGCAGCAAAAGGAAATCAGCGTTTTACCATCCCGTTTGACGGTAATCGGGCCATCCCGGTGCGTATCAAACAGGTCGCGCAGTAGGTTGTTTTCCCGCCGTTCGGTCAGCTTTTCTGCCGCAAATTGGTCAAGTGATTGTGTCATGGGCGCAACCTGATGGTTTCAGCGAACGAAGTCAAACATTTCAACTTGAAACTGGTTGGTTTGCAGCGCAAAACGGTTGCTTGACCTGACCTGTTTGGTCGCTATGCTGGCCCAAATTCGCTAATAAGGACTAATACCAATGACTGCATTGTCACAGGAAACGCCAAAGGCCGATAGCCTGCGTGATATGGGCACCGGGGCCGCAACTGCGCCGGGCGATATCCGCCATGATTGGACACGTGAAGAGATTGAGGCGTTGTTCGCCAAACCGATGAATGATCTGTTGTTTGAAGCGCAAACAACGCATCGGCGTTATTTCGATCCGAACACTGTGCAGATGTCCACATTGTTGTCGATCAAAACCGGCGGCTGTCCTGAAGATTGCAAATATTGCTCGCAAAGCGCCCATTGGACCGGATCGCCCGTTGAGGCGACCAAGCTGATGGAAGTGCAAAAAGTGCTGGATGAAGCCAAGCAGGCAAAAGCTGCTGGTGCCACCCGCTATTGCATGGGCGCCGCTTGGCGTAACCCCAAGGACCGCGACATGGACACCGTAGTGGCCATGATTGAAGGCGTCCGGGAACTGGGCATGGAAACATGCATGACACTGGGGATGTTGAGCCCTGAGCAGGCTGGTCAGCTGAAACATGCGGGCCTTGATTATTACAATCATAATGTCGATAGCTCAGAAGAGTTCTATAAAGAGATCATCACAACCCGTACCTATGAAGATCGCCTGAACACGTTGCAAAATGTGCGTGATGCCGGAATCAATGTTTGCTCTGGCGGCATTGTTGGCATGGGCGAGGGGCGGCAGGACCGCGCCGGGATGTTGATGACATTGGCTAATCTTGAAAAGCATCCTGAATCTGTGCCGATCAACATGCTGATCCAAACCGAAGGCACGCCGGTTTTCGGCCTTGATGAGCTTGATCCGTTGGAATTTGTGCGCACCGTTGCAGTTGCCCGCATCATGATGCCCAAATCTGTCGTGCGCCTGTCTGCCGGTCGCGAATGGATGAGCGATGAGTTGCAGGCCATGTGCTTTATGGGTGGTGCAAACTCAATCTTTATCGGCCCGAAATTGCTGACGACTGACAATCCTGCGCAGGAAAAAGATCAGGCACTGTTTGACAAGCTGGGGATCAAACCCATGCAGGTCGGCACACAGGTTGGCGAAGACGCGCCCGCAACTGATCCGCTTGCAGCGGAATAAGGCTCGTTTTGCCCGATAAAAAACCACCAACACCATTACCGCCATTACCCAATTGGGCCCCTGACTGGCAAAAGCAGGGCCAGCAGCATGTTTGGCTGCCCTACGCCCAAATGCAAAACACATCGCCGCCTTTGGCTGCTCAATCAGCCGTTGGCGCGCGGATCAAACTGCATAATGGGGAGGAGTTGATCGATGGCGTCTCGTCATGGTGGACGGCGGCGCATGGCTATAATCACCCGCATATCAATCAGGCGATTACTGATCAGATGGCAGATTTTTCGCATCTGATGCTGGGCGGTTTCGCGAGCGAGCCTGCCTATCGGTTGGCAACGCGCCTGTCTGAAAAATTGCCCGGCGACCTTAATCACGTCTTCTTTACAGAGTCTGGATCAGTTTCTGTTGAAGTGGCGTTGAAAATGGCTATCCAGTTCTTTCAAAACCAGGGGCAGGGGCAAAAGAACAAGATCATCAGCTTCATGGGCGGCTATCACGGCGACACGCTGGGTACGATGGCGATCTGTGATCCAGAAGAGGGCATGCACTCAATGTTTGATGGTGTATTGCCCGAACAATTTGTGCTGCCGGTGCCGACCGATGAAGAACACCAAGCGGCCTTCAAAACATTCCTGAACGACCATGCCGATTCATGCGCTGCCATTGTGATCGAACCTTTGGTGCAGGGCGCAGGGGGCTTTAAGGCCCACAGCCCGGCGGTTCTACAATTCCTGCGCGATTGCGCGGATGAGCATGACCTGATGCTGATCTTTGATGAAATTATGACGGGGTTCGGCAGGCTTGGCCGTTATGCCAACAATGAAGACAATGGCGGGGATACTGACAGCCTGTTCGTTTGCGGCCAGACCGGTGTTGTGCCGGACATCATCACCCTGTCAAAGGCGCTGACGGGCGGGACACTGCCACTTGCCGCAACGATCGCCACAGGGCGTATATTCGAAGGCTTTATGAGTGAGGAGCCGGGCAAGGAGCTGATGCACGGCCCGACATTTATGGGCAATGCCCTGTCTTGCGCGGCGGCGAATGCCTCGCTTGACTTATTTGAACAAGAAGACCGTTTGGGTCAAGTCGATCATATTGCCGCCCAGCTTGATACGCACCTGTCAGCACTTTCAGACCTGCCACACATCGCTGATGTACGTGTCATGGGTGCCTTGGGCGTAATTGAGGTCGATGAAATGCGTGCCCTGAACGACCTGAAAGCACGCTTTGTAGAGCAGGGGGTTTGGATCCGACCATTCGGCAATGTCATCTATGTCATGCCGCCGATGATCATTTCCGACGATGACCTTGGCTACCTGCTGGACGTCTTTGTCAGGACCGTGACCGATTGGACTGCTGGGAAAATTTAGGCAAAACCCTTAAGAACAGGCCGCAAAACAAGGATGCAAACACATGAAAATATTACGTTATTTGCTTGCGATTGTGGCCGTTATCGCCCTCGGCACCTTGTGGGGCTATATGCGTTTTCTTGATTTTGATTATCCCGAAGAACCATCATTGCCGGGCATCTATTCCCAGGGGCAGCTGACACATGATGGTGTCGCGCGGACGTTTGACTTTTATGTGCCGCAAAATCGCGCCGACAACCCGGCTATTGTCCTGGCGTTTCACGGTTCCACCAGTGACGGCCCGCAAATGCGGTCTGGCTTTGCCTATCAGTTCGATGTTTTGGCAGAAAAACACGGATTTATAGCCGTTTATCCCAATGGCTTCGAGAACCATTGGAATGATTGCCGGAAAGAGGGCGATTACGCCGCCAATCACCAAAACATCGATGATGTTGGCTTTTCCAAAGCCATTATAGGCTTTCTAAAAGCGCGGTTTAACGCCGATCCGGGCGCTGTAGTCGCCACGGGATTGTCCAATGGCGGGCACATGGCCTATCGGCTGGGACTTGAAGCGCCTGAGGTTGTGTCAGCAATTGTGCCATTTGCGGCAGCTTTTCCCGCGCGTGATAATCTGGATTGCACACCGCTGGACAAGCCTGTGAACATATTGCTGGTCAATGGATCCGGTGATCCATTGGTGCCGTCAGAAGGCGGTGTCCAGGAAGTATTCGGACAGGCGCGCGGCACAGTATTGTCGATGAGCGATTCAATCAATATCTGGGCGCGCTATGCTGGATATGGCATGCAGCCCCCGGTAATCGGTCCGGTCAACAATCCGAATAAAGAAGATGAAAGCAATATCATTTCTGAAACATGGGATGACCCCATGCGCAAATTGGTGCGGCTGTATCGGGTTGAAAATGGTGGCCATAATATACCCAACAAGCTGTTCAAATATCCGCGCATCCTTGGCAATACCAATCAGGACATTGATGGCGCTGAAGCTGTTTGGCAGTTTTTTGAAGAAAGTAGGGCGCGGTAATATATGAAGGTCATCCGGCAAACCGACAATAAAGACACCATTTGCCGGCAAGTATTAGAGGCATTGCCGCATTGGTTCGGCATTGCTGAATCGGTTGATCAATATGTCGCCGATGCCTCAAAACAGCTGATGTTTGTGGCACAAGATCAATCCCAGCTAGTGGGCATGATCACGTTACAGCAGCACAACAGTCTGAATATAGAAATTGCCGCAATGGGTGTTATGCCGGACCATCACCGCAATGGCATTGGACGTCAACTCGTAGCAGCCGCAGAACAATTTGCACGTCAGGCTGGCGCCAAAGCGATGACAGTCAAAACATTGTCGTCGCGTGCATCTGACGAAGGATATGCAAAGACCAGAGCTTTCTATGAAGGTGTCGGTTTTCAGGTATTTGAAGAAATGCCTAGCCTGTGGGATAACGATAACCCGGCGGTTGTTCTGATCAAGTTTCTATAAGATGTGGTGCTGTGCGTTTTTGGTGCAGATGAATGTTGCCGCGGACGCTTTTGCTCATGCAGGGGCCGGCGCCTAAGTCAAGATTCGTAACTGGTTTTATTTTGGCTTACAGGAAGGGCGGGCCAGTTGTCTGATCAGACTATGTGTGGGTAAGCTAAGTTACGTCCATTCTGTCGATGATTCCCAAGCTGTTCCGCCGAGTTGCTGTGTTAATCGGCCAGTCCAAGTGTTCCACACGTTTTCCACAACCATCAAATAGTTCCATAATATCTATTATGCGATAAATTGTTGCCTGTGGATAAGAAAAAGGCCGGTTGCAATAACCGGCCTTCCCTTTGATATTATTGATTAAAAATCGCTTCTAAGACGCAGCAACCAACCCGCCATCAACAGGAATTGTCGTTCCTGTAATGTATGAACTTGCTTCTGACGCAAGGAACATTGCAACCCCCGCCATATCCGCAGGCACACCGATACGCTTGCGCGGCACAGATTGGACAAGTGCGTCACCAAAATTGTCGATCGTCGCCTTCATCATTTTCGATTGGAACGGCCCCGGCGCAATCCCCGTGACGTTAATGTGATCACGCGCCAAGCGACTGGCCAAATGCCGCGTCAGATTGATCACCGCAGCCTTGCTTGATGAATAGGCATAGGTTTCAAGCCCCGGTGCGTGCATCCCGTCAATTGATGCGGTGTTGATCACACGGGCCGGATTTTCATGGCTACCAGCCGCACGCAGCTCAGGCAGTAGTTTTTGGGTCAAAAAGAAGATCGATTTGACATTCAGGCTCATCACCTTGTCCCAACCGGCTTCAGGATACTCGTCAATCGGCGCGCCCCAATTGGCACCCGCATTGTTGATCAATACATCAAGCTGCCCTTCACGTTCCTTAATGTCCGCGGCCAGCTTTTCAATGCCGGCCATGGATCCAAGGTCATTGGGTAGCGCGATACACGTCCCGCCCTCATCCGTCAGGCGCTTGGCAACTTCAGCACAGGCCGCAATATCACGTGATGAGATATAGACCTTTGCGCCATTGGCAGCAAAGCCAGTTGCAATCATCTCGCCAATACCGCGAGAGCCGCCGGTAACCAAAACGGTCTTGCCAGACACATCAAATAGATTTTTCATACTTACCCCTTTTATTCACAGTCGCGTTTGCAATTTTGTTTTATGATGAACGCTACATAGCAAATATTTAACAATTGACGTAGGGAAAAGCAGACCGATGACATGGGAAAACAAGGACAATCCGGGGATTGAACGCATCTTGTCGGTCATGGCGCAATTGCGAAACCCTGATGGCGGCTGCCCCTGGGATTTGGAACAGACATACCGCACCATTGCCCCCTACACCATTGAGGAAGCCTATGAGGTAGCCGATGCCATTGAAAAAGATGATATGGCAGGTCTGAAGGAAGAGCTGGGCGATTTATTGCTGCAAGTCGTCTTTCACAGCCAAATGGCAACAGAAGAAAACCTGTTTGATTTCGACAACGTGGCCCATGGTATTGCCGACAAAATGGTGCGCCGCCACCCACATGTATTCGGTGACGCCAGCCATCGTGATGCTGCGGAACAAACAACCGCTTGGGAGGCGCTGAAAGCCGAAGAACGCGCCGCGAAATCAGACGGTAAACCTGCTGGTATTCTTGACGATATTCCCGCCGCCCTGCCCGCTGCAACGCGCGCACTAAAACTGCAAAAACGCGCCGCTCGTGTTGGCTTTGACTGGGGCGATGTGCAGCCGGTCCTTGACCAAATGACCGAAGAGATTGAGGAACTGGCAGCCGAACTCGCCACAGGAAAAACCGGGCAAGAACAACCCGACCCTGACCGGGTT
Organism: Hyphomicrobiales bacterium; assembly: GCA_006844605.1. Classification (GTDB taxonomy): domain Bacteria; phylum Pseudomonadota; class Alphaproteobacteria; order SPJN01; family SPJN01; genus SPJN01. Next base: position 37,469 of record SPJN01000003.1, read on the forward strand.
GAGGATGAGTTTGGCGACCTGATGTTCTGCGTTATCAACCTTGCGCGCCACCTGAAGGTTGATCCCGAAGCTGCCTTGCGGCGCACGAACCAAAAGTTTGAACGACGCTTTGGCCATATTGAACAAACGCTGCGCAAGGATGGCAAGGCGATGGAACAGGCTAGCCTTGATGAGATGGAAGCCCTGTGGCAGGAAGCGAAAGACATTGAGCGGGCATCAGACTAAAAATGGGTAAAACCATCCTGCCCGGCTGTGATTTCCTGCCCGTCAATATCCAGCAGGACAACGCCCTCACCCACTTGTACATCGCCAATCAGCGTAAAACCGGCCTGCTGAAAATGTGTGGCGGATTCAGGTGGTGCACACACAAGCGCCTGATAATCATCCCCGCCTGACCAGATCAGTGGCCATGCCTCAGGCGCGTTGGCAAGCAGCAGGCGCGCAGCGTTTGAAAGCGGCAACGCGGCCTTGTTCAGCACAAGTTTGCAGCCCGACTGGTCGGCTATATGCGCCCCATCCGCCAACAATCCATCTGACAAATCAATGCTGGCGGTACCATGTTTTGCAATTACTTCTGCAGCATCAAATGGCGGCAATGGCGTTAAATAGGCCCGGTCGAGTGCGCCATCAATTTGGGGATAATGCAGCCCAAGGGCAGCATCGCCCAAAGTACCTGACACCCAAACCTGTTGGCCCGGTTTTGTCCCGGACCGTAATATAGGGCCATCACCAAATGGTGTTCCGAATATTGTCACTGTGAAACTAGCAGGCCCATCTGTGGTAACCGTATCTCCGCCCAACAGCGCAAGGCCCCATTTTGCTTGCGCCAGTCCAAGCCCATCGACAAAGCGGTCCATTTGCCCGTCGTCAACGGGCTGCGCCCATGCACAGGACAGCATATAGGCAACCGGCTTGGCACCCTTGGCCACAATGTCAGATACATTCGCTGCCAACAGCTTTTGGGCAACAGTGTCATAAGGATCGGTGTGCCGGAAATGCCGACCCGCCACCATCATATCCATGCTGGTGATCAGCGGCCCGACATCTGCATGAAGTAATGCCACGTCGTCGGTCAGGCCCAATGCCTCACCCACTGTGGCCAGCGGCGCGAGTTTTTCCCGAATAAAGTCAAACTCGCCAGACATAAGATCTAGTCGAGCCTGTTGCTGGTAACTTTGCGGTAAAGCTCATTCAAAACACCGCCAGCAAATTTCAGGTCAGCCCCGTCAAAGAACGCGTCGGCAATATCAAGATAATCCACCAACACATCTTTTGCTGGCAGATCCGGGCGGGCAACCCACGCGCCACAGGCAGCACGCAACAGCGCACGCATATTGGCGTCCAATCGTTCAAGCGTCCAACCATCCACCAGATGTGCCCGGATCAAACCATCAACGGCCATTGCTTGATCGGACACAGCCTCAACAATCACGCGAAAATGCTCTTGATCGGCATCCTGCATGTCTGGGGCCTCTTCATCGGGTTGGTCCACCACGGCGCCGTCTTCAGGCGGCGCTATGGGTCCAAGATGAAAGGCACAGAATTCCTTAATAACCGATGCAGGCTCTGCCTTCATCAGGTCAATTTGGTAAAGCGCCTGCACGGCAGCAAGGCGCGCCAATGACAGCGGCGTCACCGGCGAAGTTTCGCGTTTCTTGGCACGACGGCGCGCGGCCGCGGCGGCATTGTCAGCAGCTGATGTCACGCAAAGCGTCCCTTCAATTCGGCCATTCGCAGGCAGGCGATGGCGGCAGCCTTGCCCTTATTGCCTTCGGTGCGGCGGGCACGGGCCCATGCCTGATCAGCATTTTCAACGGTTAGAATGCCATAGCCGATTGCGGCCTTGTGCTGTAGCGCCAAGTCCTGCAAGCCACGTGCAGACTCCCCACACACATAATCATAATGGCTGGTTTCACCACGGATCACAGTCCCAAGCGCGATATACCCGTCAAAGGGCGGCTCGCCCCCATTCCAAGGCCCATCAAGGGCAAAGCGAATGACGCCGGGAATTTCAAAGGCACCGGGCACGTCAACGCGTTCATAGGTGGCACCAACACTTTCCAAATGTTCAATAGCACCAAGTGCCATTTCATCGGCCAGCTCGTCGTAAAAGCGCGCCTCAACAATCATGATATGGGGTTTTTCCCGCATAGACCTGTTCCTTTAAGATTTCGCGCCGGGGATCGGTTCTTGACCGACGATTTTCAGGCCATAGCCATCCAATCCGACAATATTATGTTGTGTGTTTGACAGAAGATTGATGTCACGCACACCCAAATCCAACAGGATTTGTGCGCCCACACCATAATCCCGCAGCGTTTCGGGCAGTTCTGAATTCAACGCCAGCTCATGCTCTGGCCTGCCGGGAATACCTTCGACATTCATCATCTCAGATACAACAGTAGAGCGCGTATCACGGATCAACACGATCACCCCGCGTCCCACATCATCGATATGTTTCATACAATTTTGCAAAACCTTGCCGCGTCCTTCATGGGCGCCCAGCATATCATCGAACAGGTTAACCGCATGCATACGAACGGGTACCGGCTCCCCCGATGACACGTCACCTTTCACAAGCGCAACATGTTCGGCATATTCAGCCTTGTTCACATAGAGGCAAAGCTTGAACTCACCGCCCCACTCGCTTTTGAAATCACGCTCCGCAGCGCGCATGATCACACGGTCATGACGGCGGCGATAGGCAATCAGGTCAGCGATTTTTGCAACCTTCAGATTGTGCTTTTGGGCGAACTTTACCAAATCAGGCAAACGGGCCATCGTGCCATCATCATTCATGATTTCACAAATCACCCCTGATGCGTTCAACCCTGCAAGGCGCGCAATATCCACGCTTGCCTCTGTATGGCCGGCACGAACCAACACACCGCCGTCACGCGCTTCCAACGGGAACACATGTCCCGGTGTGGCAATGTCCTGCGCGTTTTTGGTGGGATCAATCGCAACTGCAATTGTATGGGCGCGGTCATGGGCTGAAATACCTGTCGTCACCCCTTCGCGCGCTTCAATAGAAACGGTGAAGGCTGTTTGATGGCGGGACTGGTTGGTCTGGCTCATCAAATGTAGGCCAAGCGACTGAATGCGCTGGCTATCCAATGTCAGGCAAATCAGGCCACGGCCATGGGTCGCCATGAAGTTGACCGCTTCGGGTGTTGCCATTTCGGCAGGGATCACCAGATCACCTTCATTTTCGCGATCTTCATCATCGACAAGGATGAACATGCGTCCATTGCGAGCATCTTCAATCACTTCTTCGATTGAAGACAGATAGTCTGAATATGATGAGGGCATAATCAGTCCTTCCAGGACAAACGGTTTGATTCGAAATTGGCAAAGCTTAACAGGCGGCCCGTATAGCGGATCATGGGATCAGCTTCCAGATTGATCCTGTCGCCGACACGTGCTGCGCCGAATATGGTTTCTTCCTTCGTATGGGGAATAATATTGACCCCGAAGGTGCTGGCGTCATCATCAACTTCATTCACGGTCAATGATGTGCCGTTTATGGCAATCGACCCCTTGGGGCTTAGGAACTTGCGGAACGGGCGCGGCACGTCGAAGGTAAAGCGGGTGCTGTCACCCGCCTCTACCATTTCTTTAATGGTGCCGACGGCATCAACATGACCCGTCACAATATGACCGCCCAGCTCCTCGCCCACGCGCAAGGCGCGTTCCAGATTAACGAGTGCGCCTTCTTGCCAATCGCTTAACGTGGTGCAATCCAATGTCTCTTGCGAGATATCAACGGCGAACCAGCCATTATACTCATTCTCGCCATCGGTCCGGCCCATGGCGACCACCGTCAGGCAGGCCCCGTTGCATGAAATTGACGCCCCAAGGTCGATCCGGTCTACGTCGTAACGTGTCAAAATCTCGGCCCGAAGGTCGCCGCGTTGTTCCAATGACCTGATACGGCCAATATCTGTGATAATTCCTGTAAACATGGCACTGTTTTAAGGCTGTTTGACCCAGATGTCCAAAAGGTCTTCACCTAATTTCTCCTGCCGCGACAGTTGATAGCGGGGCATGTTAACCAGCTTATCAATGCCAAACGCCTCAATCGCTGGTAATCCGTCCCCACCGATGACCCCGCCAGCCCTAAACCAGCTGATCATATCAACCAGGCCAAGCGCCAACAGGCTGCCTGCAACCTGACTGCCACCTTCGACCAAAAGGCGCGAAATACCGCGCAGGGCCAGTTGTTCAAGGGCAGCATCCAAGGGGACGCCTTCTGCGCCTGCTTTCGGCACCGGGATGCCCACAACCTCAACCCCGGCCTTTTCAAACGCCTTGCGGCGGGCCTTTTCTGCACCTTCACGTGTCAAAATGATGGTTCGCACGTCACTGGCTGTTTTTACCAGATTGGCAGTCAATGGCAGACGAAGATGACTATCCAGCACAATGCGGGTTGGGGAGCGTCCCTCAAGCCCCGGCAAACGACAGGTCAGCGACGGATCATCAGCCAAAGCAGTGCCCAGCCCAACCAAAATGCCATCAAATCGCGCCCGCATCAGATGGGCACGGGCACGGGCCGCGCTACCGGTAATCCATTGCGATTGGCCTGTATGGGTGGCAATGCGACCATCAAGCGAGGTGCCAAATTTCAGCATAACCATCGGACGGTCATGTTCCAGCACCGTCCGGAAACCGGCATGACTGCGTTGCGCGTCCTGCGCCAGCACCCCGGTTGTTACGGTCATCCCCGCCGCTTCCAATTGCGTGTGACCTTGGCCCGCCACAGCAGGATTGGGGTCTTCCATGGCAGACACAACCCGCGTGACCCCCGCCGCAATCAGCGCGGATGTACATGGCGGTGATTTTCCTTGATGGGCGCAGGGTTCCAGCGTGACATAGGCGGTAGCACCTTTCGTCACGTTTGGACCAAAACGATCCTGTGCCGCAGCAATCGCGGCAACTTCTGCATGGGGCCTGCCACCCGGTTGCGTGGTGCCCCGGCCAACAACATGGCCGTCCTTCACCAACACACAGCCGACAGAAGGATTGGGAGCCACCTGCCCCAATCCGCGCCGGCCCATCATCAGGGCCATGCGCATAAAGTGATGATCGCTAGTCGCGCTCAATATCGCCATCCGGCCCCGCCAGATTGCCAAGGAAGCTTTCGAAATCCTTGGTCTCGCGGAAGTTTTTGTAGACGGAGGCAAAGCGCACATAGGCGACGGAATCCAGATTGGCCAGACCTTCCATCACCAGTTCGCCAACAACATCAGACGGAATTTCATTTTCACCCAGCGATTCCAGACGGCGCTGGATACCGGTAACCATCTGATCAACACGATCAGGGTCAACCGGACGCTTGCGCAACGCCATAGAGACTGAGCGCATCATTTTTTCCCGGTCGAACGGCACGCGACGGCCACTTTTCTTAACCACGGTCAGTTCACGAAGCTGCACACGTTCAAATGTGGTGAAGCGTGCGCCACAGGCTGAACAAAGCCGACGACGACGAATTGCCGTGCCGTCCTCTGACGGTCGTGAATCTTTGACCTGCGTGTCTTCATTCCCGCAAAAAGGACAGCGCATCGGATAACCCCCAAAACAAAAGAACCGCCCTACCCCTGATGGGTAAGGCGGCGATATTACAAACTACTGATCAGAATAAATCGGGAAACGCCCGGTCAATTCCAGCACCTTGGCACGCACGGCCTGTTCAACTTCCTGATTTTTGTCAGGGCCGTTGGCTGCCAAACCATCCAAAACTTCACCGATCATCTGGCCGACCTGCTGGAATTCAGCAACGCCAAAGCCGCGTGTTGTCCCCGCCGGTGTGCCAAGACGCACACCTGACGTGACCATCGGTTTTTCAGGGTCAAACGGAATGCCGTTTTTGTTGCAGGTGATGAAGGCGCGTTCCATGGATTCTTCGGCATCACGGCCTGTCAGCCCCTTGGGCCGCAAATCAACCAGCATCAAATGCGTGTCGGTTCCGCCTGACACAATCCGCAACCCCTCACCCTTCAGGGTTTCGGACAATGCCTTGGCGTTTTCAATAATCGCCGCGGCATAGGTTTTGAATGACGGCTGCAAAGCCTCACCAAAGGCAACAGCCTTCGCGGCAATGATGTGCATCAGTGGACCACCCTGCAAACCGGGAAACACGGCTGAATTGAATTTTTTACCCAGATCAGCATCCGCTGACAGGATCATACCGCCACGGGGACCGCGCAACGTCTTATGGGTCGTTGTCGTCACCACATGAGCATGCGGGATCGGGTTGGGGTGCGCACCGCCGGCGACAAGACCAGCAAAATGGGCCATATCGACCATCAAATATGCGCCAACACTGTCCGCAATTTCGCGGAACTTGGCAAAGTCGATCACGCGCGGGTAGGCAGACCCACCGGCAACAATCAGCTTCGGCTTATGTTCCTTAACTACGGCAGAAACCGCATCATAATCAATGGTTTCATCATCTTGCTTCACACCGTATGACAGCGCATTGAACCATTTACCTGAAATATTGACCTTGGCCCCGTGGGTCAGATGACCGCCAGAGGCAAGGTCCATCCCCAAAATGGTGTCGCCGGGCTGCAACAGCGCCAGAAAGACCGCCTCATTGGCCTGTGCGCCCGCATGGGGCTGCACATTGGCATAGGCAGCGCCGAACAGCTTCATCGCACGGTCACGGGCCAAATCTTCGACAATATCAACATGCTCGCACCCGCCATAATAGCGGCGACCGGGATAGCCTTCGGCATATTTGTTCGTCAGGACAGAGCCTGCAGCCTGCAAAACGGCGCGAGAGACTATGTTTTCTGAGGCAATCAACTCAATCTGGCTTTGCTGGCGGCCAAGCTCCAGGCCAACGGCATCAAAGACAGCCTTATCGCTGTCTGCCAAATTTTCTTGAAAAAAGGAGGACATATCAGGTGTTGAGGCAACGGCTTCGGTCATGGCGAGACTCCTCACGTCTATGCGCCTTCAGATATTGACGGCGCAGGGGCAAAAACCACGAGGCCCCACTGTCGATAATAGGCCGCTTCCATACCACATCTAGGCGGGGGCGGCTAGCATATCCACAAGGTCTCGTGAAAAAAACTAACTGTGTGAAAACAGAAATCCTGACTTTCTAGGCAGCCCGGCCCTGATCGATTAAAATCAGGCCGCGCGGGATAGATTGTGACGCTGCCAAACCTCGTCCAGCGCATCAACCAAATGTTTCATTTTCTCATCATCGTGGAACGGTGACGGTGTAAACCGCAGCCGTTCAGACCCACGCGGTACGGTCGGATAGTTGATCGGCTGCACGTAAATGCCGAATTCCAACAACAACTCGTCCGACACTTTCTTACACATCACCGGATCACACACCATAACAGGCACAATGTGGGTTGGCGTGTCCATAACGGGCAAGCCACGTTCCGCCAGCATGGATTTCAAGGTTGCGGCACGTTCCTGATGTTTGGCACGTTCCTGCCCTGATAATTTCAGGTGCCGAATGGAGGTCAGCGCACCGGCGGCAACCGCAGGCGCAATTGATGTGGTGAAGATAAAGCCCGGCGCATAGGAGCGGATGGCATCGATCAATGCCTCTGTCCCGGTGATATAGCCGCCCATCAACCCAAATGCCTTCGCCAATGTGCCTTCAATAATATCAACCTGATCCATCACACCATCACGTTCCGCGATGCCGCCGCCATGTTCGCCATACAGGCCAACGGCGTGAACCTCATCCAGATAGGTCATGGCGTTGTATTTTTTGGCCAGCGCACAAATCTCGCCAATGGGCGCGATGTCGCCATCCATTGAATAAACCGATTCAAACGCGACAAGCTTGGGGCGCTCAAGATCGAATGAGCTAAGGAGCTCTTCCAAATGCGCAAGGTCATTGTGGCGGAAGATCACCCGTTCGGCACCGCCATTGCGAATGCCTTGAATCATTGACGCGTGGTTTAACTCATCGGAAATCATCACAATGTCAGGGATGATTTTTTGAATGGTCGACAAGGTGGCGTCATTTGAGTTGTAACCCGAAGTGAACAGCAACGCCGCTTCCTTGCCATGCAGGTCGGCAAGCTCTTCTTCAAGTTCAACATGATAATGGGTCGTACCAGAGATGTTTCGTGTGCCGCCAGAACCGGCGCCGACGCCGTCAATCGCCTCTTTCATCGCGGTGTGCACAAGAGTGTTTTGGCCCATGCCGAGATAATCGTTTGAGCACCACACGGTAATTTCACGTGTGTCGCCATTCGGGGCATGAAAACTGGCTTGCGGAAAATTTCCGTTGTGGCGCAGCAAATCGGCAAAGACGCGGTAGCGGCCTTCGTCGCGCAAATCCTGAACAGCTTTTGCAAAGGTTGCGGTATAGTCCATAATCCGTCCTTTGGTTCGACCGCCTAACCTAGATCACCCATAATAATGGACGAGCGGTCTTTTTGCTGCGAAAATTGACGCTTGTTAATTTGGGCACCAAAAATCATGCAATGCAGCATTTATGCGGGGATATGTGACAGGTTTCTGACGCCTGCGCAACGATAATCCGGCGCAAAATATGGTGAAATCTGCCGCAGGCAGAACAAAATCTATAGCCTCATGATAATAAATCATTATGGTGCTGCCGAACCCTAGGTAAGGCTGCAAGACAGGCCGCAGGATAAAGGAAGTGCAAAATGGCTGGTAGTATTAAGGGATATGGTCCCTTTTCATGGGACGACCCGTTTCTTCTAGAAGACCAAATGACCGAGGAAGAGCGGATTATTGTCCATTCTGCCCGTGAATTTGCACAGACAGAGCTGGCCCCGATCGTAAAACAGGCCAACCGTCACGAAGAATTTGACCGGTCAGTCTTCAACAAAATGGGTGATGCGGGTCTTTTGGGCTCCACCATCGAAGGCTATGGCTGCGCCGGCGTGAACTATGTGTCCTATGGCCTTATCGCCCGTGAAGTTGAACGGATCGATAGTGCCTATCGGTCATGCATGTCAGTGCAAAGCTCGCTCGTCATGCATCCGATTCATGCCTATGGCAGTGAAGAACAGCGCCAGAAATATCTGCCCAAGCTTGCCAGTGGTGAGCATGTCGGTGCTTTCGGGTTGACGGAACCGGATCATGGTTCTGACCCCGGCTCCATGGTGACGCGCGCAAAACCCGTTGATGGCGGTTATGTGATTAACGGTGCCAAAATGTGGATCACAAGTGCGCCGATTGCCGACACATTTGTTGTTTGGGCCAAATCCGAAGCACACGAAGACCGGATCAAGGGCTTTATCCTTGAGCGCGGCTATGAAGGGCTATCAACGCCGAAGATTGAAGGTAAGTTCTCGCTGCGCGCCTCGCCCACCGGGGAAATCGTCATGCAGGACGTTTTCGTTCCTGAAGAAAACCTGTTGCCCAATATTTCCGGTCTTGGTGGTCCGTTCGGGTGTCTGAATAATGCGCGCTTTGGCATCGCCTTTGGTGCGATGGGGGCTGCGGAGTTCTGCTGGCACGCTGCACGCGATTACACAATGGAACGCAAACAGTTTGGCCGCCCCCTCGCCGCCACACAGCTGGTTCAGAAAAAACTGGCTGACATGCAAACGGAAATCACCTTGGGCCTTCAGGCTGCGATGCGGGTTGGTCGGTTGAAAGATGAAGGCAAGGCTGCGCCGGAAATGATCTCAATGATCAAGCGCAACAATTGCGGCAAGGCACTCGACATCGCTCGGGTCGCCCGCGACATGCATGGCGGCAATGGTGTTTCAGATGAATATGGCGTCATCCGCCATGCAATGAACCTTGAAGCGGTCAACACCTATGAAGGTACCCATGATGTCCATGCCCTGATTTTGGGTCGTGCCATCACCGGCATTCAGGCCTTCTTTTAGGTCGTAGCAATCAGGACCAGAGCCCGCGTTCGCTTAACACCTGTTTAAGTAGCGCGGGCCGATCCGTCATAATACCATCGACCCCCAAATCAAGCAGCCAATTCATTTCTGCCTGATCATCGATTGTCCAAACATGGACCTGCATCCCATTATTATGGGCGCAATCGATAAAACTTTTTCGCACCACCGGTAACGCACCGACATTAATCGGCACCTGTGCGCATTGCGCATTGGGCACCGGCAAGGGCATTCCCCAACTGCGAAAACGCAGCTGCGCGATTTTGGGCGCGGCCATAGACAGGCAAACCTTGTCACCCATTTCCTTGCGGATGAAATTCAGCCGCTTTTGCGAGAATGAGCCGATGCCCACGCGGTCAAATGCATCATTGTCCGCCAAAATCCTCAACAGCGGCGTAACAGAGCCATCGGCCTTCGTATCAACATTCAGCTTGATGTCGGGATAAGACACCAGCAATTCTTCAAACAGCGGAATGGCATGAACACCGCCAATTTTGGCCTTTTTAACTTCATCATAGGTCAGGTCGGCAATCGCCCCCTGCCCGTCGGTGACCCGATCCAAAATATCGTCATGAAAGGCCAGCAGCACACCATCCTTGGTCAGGTGAACGTCGGTTTCCAAATAACGGTAGCCCATCTTGATCGCCCCTTCAAAGGCGACCATTGTGTTTTCCGGAAACTCAACCGCGCCGCCGCGATGGGCAAAGGCAAGCACCCCGTCATGGTCAAGATATGGATGCTTTGCCGTCATGATCAATTCTGCCGCCTAAAGTTCGCCGCGTAGCATTTCTATAATGCCCGAAAAGTCGAGCCCGCCTTGGCCCATACGGTCCATCAGCTGATAAAGGCTCCCTGCCTCCGCCCCCAAGGGGATCGGCTGGCCAACCTTGTTCGCCGCATCCTGCGCAAGTTTCAAATCTTTCAACATCATCGCTGCTGCAAAGCCCGGCGCATATCCGTTGTTGGCGGGACTTGTGGGCACAGGCCCCGGTGCCGGACAATAGCTGGTCATAGACCAGCACTGACCTGACGCGGTTGAAGAAATGTCGAACAGGGTTTGGGCGTCAAGGCCAAGCTTTTCGCCAAGGGCAAACCCCTCAGACACAGCAATCATAGAAATTCCCAAGATCATATTGTTGCAGATCTTCGCGGCCTGCCCATTACCGGACGCCCCGGCATGGAAAATGTTTTGGCCCATAATATCGAGATAGGGTTTCGCGGCCGCAAACCCGTCATCCGCGCCACCAACCATAAATGTCAGGGTCCCTGCAGTGGCCCCGCCAACACCGCCTGATACCGGCGCATCAACCATTGTAAAGCCCTTGTCAGCAGCGTCCGCACCAACCGCACGCGCGCTTTCAACATCTATGGTTGATGAATCAATCAGCAAGGTCGTGGTTGCAGCGCCGCTGGCGAAAATTTCGGCGTAAACTGTACGGACATGTTGGCCGGCAGGCAGCATTGACACGACCACATCAACATTCTTGGCAGCCTCGGTCACAGTGGGCGCACAGGTGATCCCGTCTTTTGCCGCGGCGTCTTTTGCAGCGTCGGTGACATCAAAGCCGATAATATCATGCCCGGCATTTTTAAGATTCAAAGCCATTGGCAGGCCCATATTGCCCAGCCCGATAAAGCAAATCTTACTCATTTCATTTCCTCACCTGTTTGTCTGTTGCGTGCCAATAGCATGAAAAACACACCCAGAATCAAGACCAAATGCGTCGCGTTGACGATAATTACAACCGTCCCGCCACCGACAAGCCCATTTGCGCGGATTAAAAGCCATGACGCCACAAAGGCAGCGGCCATAACAACAATATGCACCGCCATAATTGCCCGGAATGCCCCCATGGCAGTTACGGCAAACTGCACAATGCCGCCGACATAACGCAGGGCCGACCCCGCAACGATCAACAACAGCACATAACTGTATTGTCCATAATCATCACCGAACAGCAGCGTCAAGACAGGTGCGCCAAATAGCCATGTAAACACCACCCCTGCAATGCCCAGCCCGCCCACAAAAAGGCATAGCTTACCAACCAATATCACTAACTCGCGCGACAGGCCCTGATGATGAAGCGATGCCAGTCTGGTCAGGGCGCCATGCCCGATAGCGACAATCAACATTTGCGACGCGGTATAGGCGTAAAGAAGCACGGTGAAATAACCCAGCATCTCCAGCCCCAAAAAATGCTCCACCATAAAGCGGGTCACGTTCGGCTGTAGCCAAATAAACACGGCACTTAGACCAAGGGGCAAGCCGGTCAGAAAGATCGACCTGCCGATTTTTGCTGACGGGCCATCAGGCGCGGTCGTGCCAAGCGTTTCGTGCAGTGCGCCAAGCGCCATCAAATGTTTGCGATCACTAACAACCAGCACAAGCCCGATGCCGACCGCCTGCATCAACATGGCCAGCGGCAGTGATCCATAGGCAAAGAATGTCGCCAAGAACAGAACAACACTGGAAAGGCCAACAAGAATTGCTGATTGCCCGACCTGCCGATGCTTGCCGCGCAATTGATACTCACCAAATATCAACTCATACACAGTCTCAAGCGCACGTATCAATGTCATCAACATGATGATCATTGCCTGACGCGCTGACACCTCGATCAGCACAACAACAATCGCAATGATTAGCGCGGATAGCACAATGGCGAGCAGGCGTACGCGCAAATAGTCTGTGAAACGGAATTTGTCTGCAACGTCGGCGGCGCGTGCCTGACGCACCCCCAACCCGGTCAGTAAGAATACCGGTGTCGCAATGGCAATTGCGAACGCCCATTCACCGACCAGCGTCTGACTGCCATAGTTTGTGAGGGTGAGCAACACGGCAAGCTGTGCCACGATCGTGCCGCCGTGCCCCGCAACCACCCAAATAATTGGACGGCGGACCCCTTCATCAGTCTTTGCGTCGGTCGCTACCATCCCAATATTCTACCGCAATTCGCTAAATAAGAAATTCAAGTTCCTGATCAAGCGGCGCGAAATATGCCGCCACTTCTTCGTTAGTGACATCTTCGATGGCGCGGCGGCCCCATATTGGTGCGTTGTCCTTATCGATGATGACTGCCCGGACGCCTTCGTAAAAGTCTTTCCCCTCAACAAAGCGCCGCGCAAGCCGGTATTCCAATATCATACACTCATCGAACTCAAGCGCAGCCCCTTCGGCCAATTGGCGGGCGGCGACAATCATGCTGATCGGTGATTTGCCCTTCATATTAGCCAGCAGTGCAGCCGCGTCTTCACTGCCGTCTGCTTCAAGCCGCGCAAAAATATCCGGCAACGAATCATCGGCAAACCACGCCTCTATCTTTTCGGTTCGTGAGGCCAAGGGGGCATCCAATTGCTTAACAAAACGCGCAATCGCCTCATCAGGGTCTTGCCCCGAAGCAAACGCGTCAACCAATGCCGGATGACTGTCTGACGGTACATAATGCGTCGCGACCCCGGCATAAACACTATCAGCAGCTTTCAATCGATCGCCCGACAGGCCCAACCAGTACCCCAATCGGTGCGGCAGGCGCGGCAAAAAATAAGTGCCGCCCACATCGGGGAATAGGCCAATACCGGTTTCAGGCATGGCAAATAAGGTACGGTCGCCCGCAACACGTTGACTGCCATGAACAGACACACCAACACCACCACCCATCGTTACCCCGTCAATCAGGGCGATATAGGGTTTGGGAAATTTCTTGATCAAATGGTTCAGCTGATATTCATGGAAATAGAATTTCCGCGCATAGGCACCATCAGATTGTCCCGATTCATAAAGCGCGCGAATGTCACCACCGGCACAAAAGCCTTTCTCCCCCGCACCTTCAACAACGACCGCCTCAATAGCGTTATCTGTTGACCAATCAAGCAATTGGGCCGTCATCGCCAATGCCATTTCCAGCGTTAGGGAGTTCAACGCCTTGGGCCTGTTCAGAAGGATATGCCCAATCACGCCGCGCTGTTCAAACAGCACTTCATCAGTTGAATGTTTTGTCACGGAAACCTGCCTGTCTTACGCCAACATATCGCGTGAAATAATCACGCGCATGATTTCATTGGTCCCTTCAAGGATCTGGTGAACACGCAAATCACGGACCAATCGTTCCATATGATATTCTTTCATATAGCCATAGCCGCCATGCAATTGCAGCGCCTGGTTTACAATGTCAAAACCCATATCAGTGGCAAATCGTTTGGCCATTGCGGCAGAGGCAGTTTTGTCCGCGGCCCCGTTGTCCACCTTCCACGCGGCAGAGCGGACCATTAGGCGGCTGGCCTCCAAATGGGTGCGCATGTCGGCCAGACGGAATTGAAGCGCCTGAAAATCTGCCAGATGCTTACCGAACTGCTGGCGTTCCTTCATATATGATACCGCAGATTCAAGGCCGAAAGTGGCCCCGCCTAGCGAACAGGCCGCGATATTCAAACGACCACCATCAAGCCCCGCCATGGCAATTTTAAAGCCTTCGCCTTCTTCGCCAAGCCGATTGGCAACCGGCACGCGGCAATCATCGAAAATCACCTGCGCCGTGGGCTGTGTGCGCCAGCCCATCTTGTCTTCAAGCGCACCAAAGCTAAGACCCGGTGTGTCCTTTTCAATAACAAGGCACGATACGCCACTGGCCCCCGGCCCGCCTGTGCGGACCATCACCACATAAATATCGTTGACGGAGGCACCTGAGATAAATGCCTTGGCCCCGTTCAACACGTAATGATCACCATCACGTACAGCCTTGGTTTTCAGTGCCGCGGCATCCGACCCTGAGCCCGGCTCCGTCAGGCAATAACTTGCCTTCAATTCAAATGTACCCAGCCGAGGCAACCATTTTTTGCGCTGTTCTTCGGTGCCCCATGTGTCGATCATCCATGACGCCATATTGTGGATCGACAAGAATGCGGCGGTTGATACGCAGCCCCGTGAGAGCCCTTCAAATATCAATGTTGATTCAAGACGCCCAAGTTCAACCCCGCCAACGTCGGATTTGACGTAAATTGAGCCAAAGCCAAGTTCTGCAGCCTTCGTCAGCGCCTCAACCGGAAAGGTGCTGTTTTTGTCCCATTCATGGGCATGGGGCGCCAGTTCGTTCGCACCAAAATCACAGGCGAGGTCGAAAATCTGCTGCTGTTCTTCTGAAAGGGCGAAATCCATGGCTTTTCCTGATTGTTACGCCTGACAATTATCGCAGGCTGGGCTTGTCTTGTGTGCGCCATTCCTGCACAAATCTGAGAGAAAAAACAAGATATGATGAGAAGGCCCCGCTTATGCAGTTCCCTGCCACCCGTATGCGCCGCAAAAGACAAGCCCCGTGGGTACGCACACTAGTCCGTGAAACCGCCCTGACACCTGCCGACCTTATTTGGCCGCTGTTTGTCCAAGACGGCCCGGATGAAGAGGAGCCCGTCCCCTCAATGCCCGGTGTGAACCGGCTGTCGGTCAATAAGGCGGTTGCGGCAGCAAAGCGTGCCCGTGACCTAAACGTTCCTGCCATTGCGCTGTTCCCCAACACTGATCCGGGGTTGCGTGATGAGACAGGCTCAGAAGCCATCAATCCCGACAATCTGGTTTGCCGTACTGTGAAGGCGATCAAGGATGCTGTGCCCGAAATCGGTGTCATGTGCGATGTGGCGCTGGACCCCTATACCTCCCACGGGCAAGACGGGCTGATGGAAGGTGATCAAGTCATCAATGATGCCTCGGTCGAACAATTGGTGGGACAGGCACTAAATCAAGCTGATGCCGGATGCGATATCATTGCGCCATCCGACATGATGGATGGCCGCATTGGAGCGATCCGTGATGCGCTTGAAGGTAATGGGCATGAAAATGTCTTGATCATGTCTTATGCAGCAAAATACGCCTCTGCCTTTTATGGCCCGTTCCGGGATGCTGTTGGGTCAGCGGGGAACCTTAAGGGCGATAAACGCACCTACCAAATGGATCCCGGCAACAGTGATGAAGCACTTCACGAAGTTGGGCTTGATCTTCAAGAAGGCGCTGACTTGGTAATGGTCAAGCCGGGCATGCCCTATCTGGATATTGTCCGTCGGGTAAAGGATGAGTTCGGCGTGCCGACCTATGCCTATCAAGTGTCAGGCGAATACGCGATGTTGATGGCCGCCGCCCAGAACGGATGGCTTGATGAAGAAAAAGTCATTGCAGAGAGTTTGTTGGGCTTCAAGCGTGCCGGGGCCGACGGCATCTTAACCTATTTTGCACCACGCATGGCGGAGGCATTGGGCTGATATGAAATTTGTCGGGGGGCTGACCAAATATCTATTGTGGGGCACTGCTTCACTTATATTTCTGATCATGATTGCCGGGCTGGTCCAATATGATCGGATGCTTCGTGTGGAAAGCAATTGGGATCAAACCGTAACGTTGGACGGCCTTCCCGCTGCCGCCCAAATTGAACGGGACCATTACGGTGTGCCCCATGTCAGCGGCGCAACCGATGACGCGGTTTTTTATGCAATGGGGTTTGCCCACGCACAGGATCGCATGTGGCAGATGGAATTTATCCGCCGCACTGTTCAGGGACGTTGGGCAGAGGTCCTTGGCCCGCCGGTTGTTGAGATTGATGGTTATATCCGCACTGTGGGCCTGTACCGCGCGGCAGAACGTGCGGTACCGCATTTGCATCCCGAAACACAAAACGCACTAAAAGCCTATGCCGCCGGGGTCAACGGCTTCCTTGCCAGTCATGACGGTCCTGTTGCCCCCGAATTTGCCATGCTGATGTATAAGCCAGAGCCGTGGAAACCAGCAGACTCCCTTGCTGTTAACAAACTACTGGCAGTTGGTTTGGGCAAGGATGCCTTGCAAGAACCGATGAATGCACGGTTGGCTGCTAAACTAAGCGGTCAACAGCTCGCGGAATTTCTGAATACTGCGCCCGGTAATACAGAGGGTGGGCCCACCATCACGCAGCCGATTGACTATCAAATTTTGATGAAGGCTGTGGCCAATGCCCTACCGTTCAAGCTGCCGCGCGGCGCATCAAATTCATGGGTGATGAACAGCGATTGGACCGCCACTGACGGGCCATTGCTTGCCAATGACCCCCATCTTGGATTGTGGGCACCGTCCATATTCTATCTTGCCCACATGCAATTCCCCGACGGCAGCAATGCCGTTGGCGCAACGGTCGCTGGCATGCCCTTTGTTGTGATGGGACGGACAGATCATGTTGCGTGGGGCTTCACAAACGGACGCGGCGATGTACAGGATCTATTCGTTGAAACGCTTATCCCCGGCACACCACTTCAGTATGAGACTGAGGATGGCCCCAAACCCGTCGAGGAACGCACCGAAATCATTCGTGACCGATTGGGTGGCAAAACAGAAATCACCATTCAATCTACACGGCATGGCCCCCTGTTGCCTGTAAAGATGATGGACCTTGTTGGCATGAAAACCGATAAGCGCGTCGCCCTGTCATGGACGACACTGGGCGATCAAGACAGCACCATCGATACCGGCTATTCAATTATGAAGGCTAAAAGCGCCGCCCATCTAAGGGCAGGTTTGCGTCGTTTTGTCGGGCCACAACAAAATATTGTTTATGCTGACCGGCAAGGACATATCGGTTATATGGCACCGGCGCAAATTCCGGTACGCAATACACCGCCCGAAGGTTGGGGCCCTGCCGGTCCGGGCCGATTGCCAACAGATGGCAGCACAGGTGAGACCAACTGGGTTGGCGTTGTGCCGTGGGATGGGTTGCCGCAAGCGGTTGACCCTGAACGCGGATTTATTGTTACCGCCAATAACAAATCAGTACCTGACGACCACCCCTATTTTATAGCCTCAGACTGGGGTGCGCCCTATCGGGCCTCCCGTATCACCGACATGATCAAAACAGGTGGCGGGAACTACAAGCGTGAAGACTTGCGGTTGCAGCAAAAGGACGTCACCTCTGATGCCGCAAGGGCGATTATCCCGGCCTTGTTGAAACAATCAGGCAAGGCCACCCATGCAGATGCCGACATGGCACGCAAATTGTTGGGGGCATGGGATTTCCGTATGGACCGCCATCAAATCGCGCCGCTGATTTATGCGGAATGGGTGCGCCAACTGGCAAGGCCGCTATTTGCAGATGAGCTTGGGCCAGAGCTGTTCAAAGAAGAAGGCAACAAGCACCGCGCCTGGCTTTATGACCGCGTGTTTAATGCTGATGCCTCAACCTCTATCGCGCGCTGGTGCGATAATGTTGATACGCGTGCGACGGAAACCTGCGAAGACATTGCGTCGATTGCACTGGATGCAACCCTTGTCACACTGGCCGATCGATTTGGTGACGATATCAATGCATGGCGTTGGGGCGATGCCCATGTGTCGTTCCATCAACATCAACCATTGGGCTATATTCCCTTTATCGGCGCGATGTTCAATCGCACCATCCCGTCCAATGGCGGCCCCTATACAGTTGATCGTGGCAACACGTCTTTGAAAGATGCGGATGCACACCGTCACTTACACGGGTCGGCATATCGCGCTGTCTATGATTTGGCAGAACCCGATAAGTCCGGCTATATGATCAATACGGGCCAGTCGGGTATTCCCACTTCGACTTACTATGATAATTTGATGGTCAAGTGGCGCGACGCAGAACTGATCCCCATCCCCACCGATCCGGAAACCTACCGACGGACCATCATTGCGACGGTAAAGCTGCAACCGACAGAAAAATAGGATCAGCTCAAAGCGCGATATTGGCCGCGACCAAAGACAAGCGGGGCGCGGTCAATATCCTGTATGACGATATCAACAACCTTGCCCAACATGATGATGTGATCACCTGCGTCGATACGGTCTGCAATTTCACAATCAAGGCTGGCAATCGCCCCCTTGATGATCGGCGCACCGGTTGTTGCGACGTCCAATTCAGCACAGTCCAGACTGTGATCACCGCGTTTGGCACAATGGTTTGACAATTCTTCCTGGTCTTTGGCCAAAAAGTTAATGGCGTAGTTCGGCACCGATTCAAACACGGGCACCGTATCGGATTCTTTGCCAAGGCACCAAAGCACCAATGGCGGATCAAGCGAGACTGAACTGAATGAATTTGCCGTAACGCCCACAACCGGCGCATCAGCCGGATTGGTGGTGATGACGGTTACACCGGTCGTAAAACAGCCGAACACATCGCGCAGCGCGCGCGGGTCAAAGGTCATAACGCAAAATCTTTCGAAACAGTCGCGAAAACAGCAGAATCTATCCGTTTCTAGCGGCTGTATCGGAATTTGAGAACCCTGAAAAATCCCTGATTGACCTTGTACTGTCGCAATTTACCCCTATCTTTACCAAATAAGGACAGGAAAGGCAGGATTTGCCCATGGCACGCACACGACCCGTTACACCGCAAAATGACCCGATTCGCATGAGCACCGGCACCGCCGCGCAGATCGATGAAAATTTCAGCCGGGAGGAATTGGATGGCGTTTTGTTCTTGCGGACCATCGCCTTTGTCATTGATTGGGTCATTATCGCCATATTGGCGGGCATTTTTGGGCTAGTCGGGACAGTTTTGGGTATTATTACGCTCGGCGCCATGCTGCCGCCTGTCTATATGGCCCTATCTATCCTGCCATTTGCCTATCACACCCTGACCATTGGCAGCCCGAACTCAGCCACATTTGGGCAAAAAGCGATGGGGTTGGAGGTACGCACATGGGACAAGCGCCGCCCCGGCTATGTTCAGGCGGCCTTGCAAACCATGCTTTTCTATATGTCTGTCGGTCTGACATCAGGATTGATCCTGATATTGGGGCTTTTCAACGACAAAGGCCGCATGTTGCATGATATTTTGGCTGGAACCGTGACTATCAAGCGCGGACGCTAAGTCAATCAATTTGTTGCACTCTTCCTTGTTGCACAAAGGGTCCTGATCTGGGAAAACGGTCAGGACTGAAGTCGTAAGGAAGAGTGGCAACCTCTATGGGCATTGAGCTCGCAATTTCACCGCAGATGATCATCGCCTTTCTTGTGATTGGCGTTGGCATATTGGCCTATGCGCTTGAATGGGCATCGCTGGAACTTACCAGCGTGGGCATTATCGGTGCCTTGTTGCTGCTATTCTATCTGTTCCCTGTTATGGGCCCGGATGGTGTAACCAATCTGCTATCGCCTGATTCCATATTGTCAGGCTTTGCCCACCCTGCCTTGTTGACTGTCTTGGCCCTGTTGGTGCTGGGTCAGGGGCTTTACCAGTCAGGCGCGCTTGAAGGGCCGGCCCACCGCCTGATGCTGTTGTCCAAGGGACGCCCCCGCATTGTGGTTGCTGTCAGCCTTGCCATTGTTATGGTGGTCAGTGCGGTGATGAACAACACGCCCGTGGTGGTGATGTTCATACCGATTATGTCGGCGCTGGCTGACCGTCTGCGCCGGTCCAAAAGCAAGGTGATGATCCCCCTTAGCTACATCGCTGTACTGGGTGGGATGACAACCCTGATCGGGTCATCAACAAATTTGTTGGTTGCCGGGACCGCCCACAGTTTGGGGCAGCCGGATATCGGCTTTTTTGAATTTTTTATTCCCGGCAGTTTGCTGGCGGTCGTCGGCGCAGCCTATGTCGGGTTGGTGCTGCCTCGCATTTTGCCAGATCGCGCCTCCACCACGCGCGAGTTGATCGGCGCCGATGGTAAGCAGTTCATTGCCCAGATCGAAATCACACGTGACCACCCCCTGCGCGGCAAATCTACTGTCGCAGGCATGTTCAAATCCCTGCCCGACATGACTGTTCGCATGATCCAACGGCGTGAACAGGCACTGTTGCCGCCATTTGATGATGTCACATTGCTGGCAGGCGACGTCGTTATTGTTGCAGCAACGCGTAAGGCGCTGGAGGCCGTATTGTCATCTAACCCTGACATGCTTGGCGATGTGGTTGAGGAAGCAGCCTCCCTCTCCCAAACAGGTCTGTTCGGTGATGACGAAGATGACGAACAGGGCAACCGCAACGAAGAACGCATTATGGCCGAAGTTGTGATCGCGCCGGCATCACGCCTGATTGGGCGCACACTCGAAATGATCGGGATGCGCTATCAAACCGGTACGATTGTGTTGGGTGTGCAGCGTCGTAGCCGCATGTATCGCACAAACATGAATGACATCCGGCTTGAGGCCGGCGATGTCCTGTTGTTGCTTGGCAAGCGCAGCAACATTCGTGGCTTGCGCGGCAACAAGGATTTGTTGTTGCTTGAATGGTCAACATCGGCCCTGCCCTCGCATGAGCTTGCCAACCGCGCCATGCTTATATTCGGCGGCGTTGTGATCGCTGCCGCAACCGGCCTTGTGCCTATCGTTATTGCCTCGCTAATCGGCGCAGGTCTGATGATCGCGACAGGCTGCCTGAATGTCCGGCAGGCAAGCCGCGCCATTGATCGGCGCATTTTCCTGATCGTTGCCGCCGCGCTGGCCATGGGGGCCGCGCTTGACGCTACGGGCGGGGCAAGTTTCCTGGCGCATGGCTTGACAGATCTGCTTGAAGGGATGCCGCTGGGTGTTATTTTGTCGGCATTTTTCCTGTTGATCGCGATTATGACCAACCTGTTGTCCAACAACGCAACAGCGGTTTTGTTCACACCCATTGCCATTTCAATGGCCGAAACCTTGCAGGTTGACCCCCGCATGTTCATTTTTGCGGTGATATTCGCCGCCAATTGCTCATTCGCGACGCCAATGGCCTACCAGACCAATTTGCTGGTCATGGGGCCGGGCCACCATACATTTTCTGATTATATGAAGGGCGGCGTCCCCCTTATTATCCTGTTATGGCTGACATATTCCCTTTTTGCGCCATATTATTATGGTGCACTGTAAGCTACGGCCAACATGCGCCACCTAGTAATTGATAGAAAGACAGATCAGTGAAAGACAATCCGGTCAGCTTTCCACAGTTTTACCTGACAGCGCCCCAGCCCTGTCCCTATCTGCCTGACCGGGTGGAACAGAAGATTTTCACGCCAGTGAACGGCCAAAACGCTGAAGCCATTCACGACGTATTGTCAGAGGGCGGTTTTCGTCGCAGCCATCATATCCTGTATCGGCCCCATTGTGCCGGTTGCACAGCGTGCCAATCAATTCGTGTGTTGGCAGACGAGTTCACCCCTACACGCAGCCAACGACGCATCATGCGTATGAATGAGGATTTGATTGTTAAGGAGCGGCCCGCAGAAGCGACTGCTGAACAATTTGCCCTGATGGCGCATTACCTGGATGAACGGCACAAGCATGGCGGCATGGACGACATGACCGCCGAAGATTTTCGGGTCATGATTGATGGCTCCCCCATTGACACAGTCTTGGTTGAATATCGCGTACCAAACCATATTCCCCCTGCCAATGCGGATGCCGCAACCGTCAGCCGGCCCCAGGACGACAAGGACCGGCTAATCGGCGTTGCCCTGTGTGACAGGATGGGCACGGGCTGGTCGATGGTTTACAGCTTTTTCGACCCCGATGAATCAAAACGATCATTAGGGACATTTATGATTCTGGATCGAATTATGAATGCACAGGAACATGGCAAGCCGCACATCTATCTTGGCTTCTATGTCGAAGATTGCCGGAAAATGGCCTATAAGATGAAATACCAACCAGCAGAATTATGGGACGGCAATGACTGGGTCCCCTGTGGTGATCAAGCCAATGATTGCAACGACTGACCCACCCGCCTAAAGTCCGCGCAGAAATGACGTTATCCAGACAAAACAAGGCAAGGCAAGGCAAACCAATGACCAAGCTTAAAAGACGCGATATTTTGAAGGGGGCCGCACTGGGCGGTGCCGCCGGACTGGCTGTTGCCAGCACATTGCCTGCCCCTGCCTATGCCAAGGGTCGCCAAAAGCTGAAAATGGTGACCACATGGCCGAAAAATTATCCCGGCTTGGGCATGATGGCTGAACGAACCGCCAAGCGCATCAAGGACATGACAGAGGGGCGTATTGATGTCCGTGTTTATGGCGCGGGTGAATTGGTGCCCCCATTTGAATGTTTTGATGCCGTCGCCAACGGCACAGCCGATATGTATCACGGTGCTGAATATTACTGGCAGGGCAAGTCCAAGGGCTTCAACTTCTTTACTGCCGTACCATTCGGATTAAGCGCGACTGAAATGAACGCATGGGTGTTTCATGGCGGTGGTCAGGAATTGTGGGACAAGCTATCAGCGCGGTTCGGCATCAAGGCATTTTCTGCCGGGAATACGGGCGTTCAAATGGGCGGCTGGTTCCGCAAACCGATTACAAGCCTTGAAGACTTCAAGGGATTGAAAATCCGTATGCCCGGTTTGGGTGGCGAAGTTTACCGCCGCTTGGGCGCTGCTGCCGTTGCCCTGCCGGGCGGCGAGATTTTTCCGGCGCTGCAATCAGGGGCAATTGACGCCACCGAATGGGTCGGGCCGTGGAACGACATGGCCTTTGGATTCTATAAGGTCGCCAAATATTATTCTTGGCCGGGCTTTCATGAACCGGGATCAACCCTTGCGCTAGGCATCAATCTGGATGTCTGGAATGAATTCAGCAAGGCCGACAAGGTGATGATCGAAACCGCCTGCAAGGCAGAGGACAATTACTCCCTTGCCGAATATAACATGCTGAATGGCCGCTCCTTAAAACAGTTGATCGAAAAGCATGATGTGCAGCTGATGCGTATGCCTGATGAGGCGCTGGCCAAAATCGGTGAGATTTCCGGGCAGGTCTTACGCGAAGCTGCCGCTGAAAGCACAGAAGTAAATGACATCTATCAGTCATTTATGGCAGCTCGCGGCGAAGTTTCCGAATGGTCCCGCATTTCCGACCAAGCCTATTGGGAAGCACGCGGCCTTCCCTATAACTTTTAGGGGTTAAGTTGTGGGGGCGCTGCTGCAAAAAATCAGCAACGGACTTGATCTGTTTGCCGACGTGACGGGCCGCAGCCTTGCCTGGCTGACGCTGTTTATGGCGTTGCTGCAATTCACCTTGGTTGTGTTGCGCTATGTATTCGGCATTGGGTCAATCTTTATGCAGGAAGGCATGATCTATATGCATGCCACATTGTTCATGGCTGCTGCTGCCTACACGCTGCGCCATAACGGGCATGTACGTGTTGATGTGTTTTATCGCGACGCGGCCCCACGTCGTAAAGCGTTGATCAATCTTTTGGGCAGCCTGTTTTTGCTTGCCCCGTTTTGCATCGTCATCCTGATCTATAGCTGGGATTATGTCAGTGCATCATGGGAAATCCTTGAAGGGTCGAAAGAAACCAGCGGCATTCACGGCATCTATTTATTGAAAAGTGTCATCATCCTGTTCGCTGGGTTGGTCTTGATACAAGGCCTGTCACAGGCCTGCCATTCCGTGCTGGTTCTGCTAGGGCTTGAGCAATTTGATGAAGAAGAAAGCCCTGATTTCTGATGGAACTTTATGAGATTTTAAATCTGGGCATGTTCGCCGCGGCATGCATTTTGCTGCTGCTGGGCTATCCTGTTGCCTTTACCCTTGCTGGTGTTGGCCTCGCCTTTGCACTAATCGGTGTCGCCGTTGGTGAGTTTGATATGCGCGATTTGGGTGCCTTGCCCCTGCGCATATTCGGCAATATGACTAATGAAGTGCTGATCGCGGTCCCCTTGTTTGTCTTTATGGGCGTCATGCTGGAACGGTCAAAAGTCGCAGAGGAGCTGCTAGAGGCTATGGGCCGCCTGTTTGGCCAGCTACGTGGCGGACTGGGCCTAAGCGTGACAATCGTTGGTGCTTTGCTTGCTGCCTCGACCGGGATTGTCGGGGCGACAGTGGTAACAATGGGCATGATCTCGCTACCCACAATGTTGAAGCGTGGCTACGATCCCAAGCTCGCCACCGGCGCGATCAGCGCAGCAGGCACGTTGGGGCAGATTATCCCCCCATCAATCGTGCTTGTCTTGCTTGGCGATGTAATCTCTACCGGTTATCAGCAGGCGCAATTGGAACAGGGCATTTTTTCGCCTGAAACGATGTCGGTTGGCGACCTGTTTGCAGGCGCACTTGTTCCCGGCTTAATGCTTGTCGGGCTTTATATGAGCTATCAGGTTATGATGGCGATATTCCGTCCCGACAGCTCGCCCGCGCTACCTGCCGACGATATTACGGTAGAGGATGCCTTTGCCAAGGCGATTAAGGCATTGATTCCACCGATTGTGTTGATCGTGGCCGTTCTCGGCTCCATCCTCGCCGGCATTGCGACCCCGACAGAGGCTGCCGCCGTTGGTGCAATGGGTGCGTTACTATTGGCGGCTTTTCGGCTGGACCACCACAATCATCTGCCCATCTATGGCGCTGGCATTGGCCTTATCCTACTGCTGGTCCTGACCAATATGCTCGACCTGCGAATTGGCCGTGACGAGGTTAGCGGCATGGAACGTGCGGGGATGATTCTGGCCTATGTCAGCTGTGCATTGATGGTTGGCGGCGTGCTTATAGCGGCAATGCGCATATATCGAACGGGCGTTTTAAGCTCAGTCATGCAGTCCACAACACAAGTCACATCGATGGTTTTTGTTATTTTGATCGGCGCCAGCCTGTTCAGCCTCGTCTTCCGGGGCTTGGGCGGTGATGACACAGTACGGGATTTGTTGACGGACATGCCCGGCGGTGAATGGGGCGCGATTGCCATCGTCATGCTGGTCATGTTCATTCTGGGTTTCTTTCTGGACTTTATCGAAATCACATTTGTGGTCGTGCCGATTGTGGCCCCGGTTCTATTGCAGATGGATATTAATCCGGTTTGGCTGGGCGTTATGATGGCGATCAATCTACAAACCAGTTTCCTGACACCACCATTCGGCTTTGCCCTGTTTTATCTACGTGGTGTCGCGCCGCCTGAAATTCCGACCAGCACAATTTACAAGGGGGTTATTCCCTTTGTCTTGATCCAAATCCTCGCGCTGGGACTATTGGCCCTGTTCCCCGAGATTGCCACGACCCTGCCCGATCTGCTATTTGGCTGATCGAACAAGTAAAGGACAGGCTGATGGCCACGTTTCCAAATGTAGAGGCAGCCCTGACTGCCATTAAGTTTAATGCCGACGGCATGGTTCCGGCCATTGCCCAGCAGTTCGACACGGGCGAAGTGTTGATGCTGGCCTGGGCAAACGAAGCGGCCATCCGCGACTGTTTTGAAAGCGGACGGGCTTGTTACTGGTCACGATCGCGGGATGAGTTGTGGCGCAAGGGCGATAGCTCAGGCAATACGCAAAAACTGATAGATTTCCGCATAGATTGTGATGGCGACACGGTTCTGATGTTGGTTGATCAAAAAGGCCCCGCCTGTCACACGGATCGTCCCAACTGCTTTTTCACCAGCTATCTCACGAATCCCGCGACTGAACTGACGACCCCAATGGACAAGGGCACAACGGCCCGCCCCGACTGGCGTGCAGGAGTGACCGATGCAGATTGATGAGTTGATTGAAAATTTCACCCTGTTTGATGATTGGGAAGATCGCTATCGCTATATCATCGAATTGGGCAAGGCATTACCCACGATGGATGAGGCGTTGAAAACCCCAGACAGCAAGGTCGAAGGCTGCACCAGTCAGGTCTGGTTTGTCGCGTCACCTGCAACCGATGACAATGGCAAAACAGTGCTGCATTTTATTGGCGATTCAGACGCTCATATCGTGCGCGGCCTGATCGCCATTCTGTTTGCTATTCATGAAGGCAAATCACCTGATGACATCAAGACTATCGATGCAGAAGCGCATTTGAAAGACTTGGGGCTCGATCAGCACCTATCCCCCAGCCGCACCAATGGGCTGTACGCCATGTTGGGACGGATCAGGGATATGGCAGACCGGCTTAGCGCCTGAACCTGTTGGACCGGGGGAACCCACGCGGCACCATGCGGCCCGCCTGTGCCCGCTTGCCCAGCCAGTCACGCAAATCTTCATACTTATAGGCACGCCCGGCGGCGTCCTGCCATTCCAGCCCCGCCTTAAAGTTCAGGGTTGTCACGTCTGACAGACCGCCATCCTTATATCTTTGCAGCATGACACCCTTGCCGCGCGTCATCGCCGGCAATTCCTCAAGCGGGAAAACCAGCATCTTGCGGTTTTCACCAACAATCGCAGCATAGTCGGCACCATCGCCAATGGCATGGCATACGCGCGCTTCGACATCGCCCTTTACGTTCAAGACCTGCTTGCCGTTTTTGGTTTGGGCTATCACGTCCTTTTCCTGAACGATAAAGCCGTGACCGGCGGTAGACGCGACCAGCAACTTCCGTTCCGGGTCATGGGGCGTCAGGCTGACAATATCCTGATCATTCCCCAAATCAATTATCAGGCGAATAGGCTCCCCATGGCCGCGACCACCGGGCAGCTTATCGATGCCGATGGTATAAAATCGCCCATTTGTGCCAAACAGGATCAGCTTGTCCGTTGTCTCAGCCTCAATAACAAAACGGGCGCGGTCACCTTCTTTATATTTCAGATCGTCCGTTTTCTGACCATGCCCCTTCAGGGTACGTATCCACCCCTTGTCAGAGCAGATAATGGTCACAGGCTCTTTTTCGATCATGGCCTCAAGTGGCATGATTTCAGCTGCTGCCGGTGCCTCGGCAAAATTCGTGCGCCGTGTCCCCAGCCCAGATTTCGCCCCAAATTTTTCTTTAAGGCCCTTTAATTCATCTGCGATATGACTGCGTTGCTTGTCGTCAGATTTAAGCAAGGCATTAAGCGCCTTTTGCTCTGCCTTCAGTTCCTTATGTTCGGTCCTGATCTCAAACTCTTCCAACTTACGCAATGACCGCAGGCGCATATTCAAAATAGCTTCAGCCTGCACGTCATTCAGCTTGAACGCCTTCATCAGTTCTTTTTTCGGCTCATCCTCTTCACGGATAATTCTAATCACCTCATCAAGATTGAGGTAGGCAATCAAATAGCCGTCCAAAAGCTCCAGCCGCTTGGCGATTTTGTCCAAACGGAACTTGGTTTTCCGTATCAGCACTTCCTGCCGATGTTCCAAAAACGCCAGCAGTGCGTCGCGCAATGACATCACAACGGGAACGTGGTTTTTGTCCAAAACGTTCAGGTTCAGCGATATCCGGTTTTCCAAATCAGATAGGCGGAACAATTGTTCCATCAACATGGCCGGTTCGACATTGCGATTGCGCGGCTCCAGCACCAGTCGGATATCTTCGGCAGATTCATCACGCACATCGGCCAATATCGGCAGACGCTTGGCATTGATCAATTCAGCAATTTTTTCGATCAAGCGTGATTTCTGAACCTGATAGGGAATTTCAGTCACAACAATTTGCCATGTCCCACGGCCCAGATCTTCAACTTCCCACTTGGCCCGCACACGGAACCCGCCACGGCCTGTTTTATAGGCTTCGACAATTTGGTCGTGCGGCTCTACCAATGTGCCACCGGTTGGGAAATCCGGTCCGGGGATCAAATCAACCAGCTTGTCGATTGACGCATTCGGGTGCTTCAACAAGTGCAGCAACCCATCGGCCAATTCACCAACATTATGGGGCGGAATATTGGTTGCCATCCCCACGGCGATACCGCTGGCGCCATTCGCCAAAAGGTTGGGGAATGCAGCAGGAAGGACTTCAGGCTCCTGCTCCTCACCATCATAGGTTTCGCGGAAATCAACAGTGTCCTGATCGATGTCGTTCAGCAACGCCTCCGCAATGGCGGTCAGGCGGGCCTCCGTATACCGCATGGCCGCTGCGCCATCACCGTCAATATTGCCGAAATTGCCTTGCCCATCAATCAACGGGAAGCGCACGGAAAAGTCCTGCGCCAAGCGCACAAGCGCGTCATAGACCGCCTGATCACCATGCGGGTGATATTTACCAATGACATCACCAACCACACGCGCCGATTTCTTGAACCCCGAATTAGGGTCAAGTTTCAGCTGCTGCATGGCAAACAATAGACGCCTGTGAACAGGTTTCAGCCCGTCACGCACATCAGGCAATGCCCGGTGCATAATGGTTGATAAAGCATAGGCGAGATAACGTTCCGACAATGCTTCTTGAAAGCCGGTTTGTTCGATCACTTCGTTGATCGGTTGCTCAGTCTTTTTGTTGCCGGATTTGCGGGGTTTGCGCGCCATGTAGCGGGCCTTTATTCATGAAAATCAGAATCGCACCAATATAGCTGATTCGCGCCTGATTTAGGCAGATTCCTTGTCCCAATCTGCTTGCGCCAAACGATCCAGCATCCGATCGCGCGCCTTTGGCAAATGCTTGTCAGCGGGGCCTAAAACATGGGCGTTCAGAAAATGTCCCGTCAAACGAAAGCCGGACAAAAGCTCTTCATAATCAGGTATATGCGCGCGATTGTTAAGGAATTGGGGCAACGGCAACAGCCGTTCCTTATAGGGTGCCGCCACCTCCGTACTGACCGCACGTCCCGTATTCGGCGACACATGGGTTAACCCATCAACCACGCCGGTAACGGCACAGGCGGACAGGTCAAGGCCATAGCCAAGTTCCTGCAATAATCCCAATTCAAACTGCACCAGACCGATAGGCCATAATGGCGTTTCATCCATTGAATCAAGCACAGCTGATAGAGCGTCATAAATAGCTGGATGGGCTTCACGCTCAGGCATGGTTTGTTGCACAAGGGCACAGACCGCGGTCAATCCGGCCAAGCGCACCTGATCCGACAGGTGACGGGCCGCCCGATCTTTAACAGGTTCTATCGATAGATTACCAAGTTGATCAGCCAACCGGGCGCGCCATGTGGCGTCAATTTCATTGCCCGGCTGTAATATGCCCCGCAACCGCTTGCCCCGTCCACCGCGTACCAAACCGGCATAACGGCCATGACCGCGGGTCAGGACATGGGCAATGGTACTGGTTTCGCCATAAGGACGGCAATCAAGAATTACTGCTGATTGCCGCCATTCCATAGCGTTCTACAGCCTCTTAATCACCAAGACCGGCATTGGCGATCTTTTGATCCGTATTATAATTGTTCAATGCCCAAACGGCCCAGATCGCGGCTGGGATCCAGCCAATCAACGTGGCCTGCAGGATCAGACACAAAATGCCCTGAACCGGGCGACCAATGGTGAAAAACACAAGCCAAGGCAATAGCAGGGCCAAAATCAATCGAATCATAGCAAGCTCCTCTTCTCAATATCTAGAATATGGGGATTAACCCAGAATATCCAAGCCGATTTCCCGCAGGCGCGCCTGCTCCTCGGCCCATTTTTCGCGGACTTTTACATGGATGAAAAGATGAACACGATGCCCCAGAAGCGATTCAAGCTCCTTCCGGGACTCTGCGCCGATCGATTTCAACGTCTGCCCGCCCTTTCCCACAATAATGGGTTTTTGGCTTTCTCGATCCACAAAGATCGTTTGGTCAATGCGAACAGACCCATCGTCCCTCGATTCCCACTGTTCTGTTTCAACGGTTGAGGCATAGGGCAATTCCTTATGCAAACGCAGATACAGCTTTTCACGCGTTATTTCCGCCGCCAACAAACGCTGGGGCATATCGGACAATGTGTCGGGATCAAAATGCCATGGACTTAGCGGCATATGTTCACCACACCATTCCAACAGGTCAGAAACACCGTCCCCATTCAGGGCAGAAATCATAAAGATATCATCCGCGATACCGGTTTCATCGCAGGCATGGGCAAGGGCCAAAAGCTCATCCCGTTTAACCGTATCAACCTTGTTCAGGGCAATGGCAATCGGCTTCTTGGCATTCGCCTTTGATTTGGCCAGCCCCTCAATAATTTTAAGGGAGCCTTCTTCCAAGCCACGCGCTGCATCAATCATCAACACAATAACATCAGCCTCACCCGCCTCGCCCCACGCGGTTGAAACCATCGCGCGGTCAAGCATCCGACGTGGCTTAAAAATACCGGGGGTGTCGACCATCACCAGTTGCACAGGCCCCTGCATAACGATGCCGCGCACGCGCGCCCGTGTCGTCTGAACCTTGTGGGTGACGATTGACACTTTCGCGCCAACCAGCTGGTTGATCAAAGTTGACTTGCCGCTGTTCGGCACGCCGATCAGAGCGACAAAGCCGCATTTTGTTTCGGCGGTACTGTGACCGGCAATTTCTGTCATTCTTCTTCCTGTTCTACGGAATGCTGTTTCAAAAAGGCTGTAGCGGCGGCCTGTTCGCCCTTGCGTTTTGAGGAACCCTTGGCGGCAACCGCCTCATACCCCTCAACCGCGACTGAGATAACGAATGCCGGCGCATGATCCGGTCCGGTTTGTTCTGCAACTTCATAATGCGGCAACGGCAAACCCAACCCTTGCGCCCATTCCTGCAACGCCGTCTTGGAATCCCGCCTGACACCGCTGGTTTCTTCAAAGCGTGGCAACCAGTGGCGTTCAAACAAGTACATGATAGCGTCGGTGCCACCATCCAAATAAAGCGCGCCCAACAATGCTTCGCACGCATTGGCCAGCAAGGCGCTTTTGACCTGCCCTGCCCCAGTCGGCTGTTCCGACTTACCAAGGCGCAAATAGTCACCAAGCTTGATTTCACGGGCAACCGCAGCACAGGTGGGACGGCAAATCAGCGTGTTGTAGCGGCGGGCCAATGCCCCTTCCCGATCAAAGGGAAAGCGTTTCAGCAACTCGTCAGAAACCATCAGCCCCAACACCCGGTCGCCCAGAAATTCCAACCGCTCATTATCCGTCCCACGGGCCTTGCCGTGATAGGATGAATGGGTCAGTGCCTCAACCAACAAGCTGGGGTCATTGAACTGATAGCCGATAACACGCTGCAGTTTAATAATGTCCGACATAATGTTCGCCTTAACCTTCGGGCGACCGATAAGTCAGGCTTTCAAACATCCGTTCGGGACGCCAATCCCAAAACTTCCAGAAACTGCCGCCCTTGGCGACTGAGATCCAGCGATAAGTTGCCTTGCCGACCAAATCTTCTGCAGGAACGAAGCTCAACCCATTTGCGTAGCGGCTATCGGCAGAATTATCCCGATTGTCACCCATCATAAAATAGTGCCCCTCCGGGACAATATAAACGGGGGTATCGTCAGAGACGTAATTCGCCTCAAGATCCAACACTTCATAGGACACGCCATTGGGCAGTGTTTCAATGAACCGCGCCACCGGAAATTCCATCCCATTACGCTGCTGCCAATAATCAAAATTATTGATGCGCGTTTTCTGCACCGGCTGACCATTGATAAACAACTGTCCCTGACGCATTTGAATGCTGTCGCCGGGCAATCCGATTACACGCTTGATGAAATCGATATAATTGGCGTGATGGGCCTTAAACACGGCGACATCACCGCGTTCAGGTTGGGAGCCAAAAACGCGCCCTTCAAACACCGGCGGGCGAAACGGGAATGAGCTGCGGCTATACCCATAGGACCATTTTTCAACAAACAAATAGTCGCCGACCTGCAAGGTTGGCACCATTGATTGTGAAGGAATGGAATAGGGTTGAAAAATAAAGCTGCGGAAGAATACAGCAATTAAAACGGCTACCAAAATGGTCCGCACCCATTCACCCAGCCAGCCTGCTTCGTTCTGCTTTCCGGCCCTTGGTTCTGTTGGTGCCATTTCACTCATTCTCTAATTCCGTGTGCGATGCCTAGATTTCGTGCCGATAAGGCCCGTGGCGCACAAAATTGTCAACCGGACTTATTGGCCGATCGGCCAGCTTAAACCCGCATTTTCCGCATATTCCTGCGGAATTGCGGTAATCAGTACGATTGCCTGCGCCCAAGGGTCATCATCAGTAATCGTCAGGGAAATCTGCGGCACAAACCCATCAGGCGTGATTTTGCGTAATCGAGCGGCCGCCCCATTATGCAACCACATGGTCGGTGCCCCTGAAGGCAAATTGCGCACTTCCATATCGCGCCAAAAAACCCCTTGCCGAAAACCGGTGCCCAACGCCTTTGAGCAGGCCTCTTTCGCGGCATAGCGTTTGGCATAGGAATGGGCACGATTACGGCGCTTGTCCGACTTCGCGCGTTCCACATCTGAATAGACACGATTTGTAAACCGATCTCCAAAACGCTCCAGCGTATTGGCAATGCGCGGAATACGGATCATATCAAGGCCCTGACCAATGATGATCATGTCAGCCTGCCTCGCTTTCCAATGTTGCGCGCCCTTCATCCATCAAGGTGCGCATGGTGCGAATAGCCTCGGCAAAACCGATAAAAATCGCCTCCCCCACCAAGAAATGCCCGATATTCAACTCAACAACTTCCGGTAAAGCTGATGCAAATTTTACGGTGTCGAATGACAATCCGTGACCGGCATGAACTTCAAGGCCCAAACCATGCGCCTGTATCGCGGCATGGCGCAATCGATCCTCTTCACGCCGGGCGGCCAATTCGTCCCCTTCTGCCAAGGCATCGCAATAGGCACCGACATGAAGTTCGACCACATCAGCACCCAGCGCCTTGGCAACCGCAAGTTGAACAGGATCTGCATCCACGAACAAAGACACGCGCGCGCCTGAGTCCCCCAATTGCCTGACAAACGGTGCCAGATGATTGTGCCCTGCGGCAACGTCAAGGCCACCCTCCGTCGTTAGTTCCTGACGCTTTTCAGGGACGAGGCAAACCGCATGAGGCCGATGCCGTAACGCAATGTCGAGCATTTCGTCAGTCGCTGCCATTTCAAGGTTCAGTGGCAGGTCAATCTCATTCACCAATGATTCAATATCGGAATCGGCAATGTGACGACGGTCTTCGCGTAAATGGGCCGTGATGCCATCGGCACCAGCCTCAGCCGCGATGCGGGCTGCGCGCAACGGATCAGGATGACGCCCGCCACGGGCATTTCTGATCGTGGCAACATGATCAATATTGACGCCTAACCGCAAAGGACCGACCGGCTGTTGCTTCTGTGCGTTTTTACTAGCTGTCATTTGCCATCTCCGTCATTTCTGCGGCCTTTTTGGTCCGGTGCGTCTTGCGCCTGTTTTCAATTTTGGCACGTCTGCGCAACTGATAGGTCGCCACAACCGGACGCATAATCGCATAGCTCACAACAGCCGCGATCAGGCCGGCAGGTATGGAACCGATCAACATGGGCACAAAAATATCGGTAATCCGTTCCCACATACCCGGTTCTGTAGACATAATCAGGTTTTCGGGGGCCAAATCGCCTTCTTTGATCAATTCATTGGTTTCACGCCCCAAAAGCGCGTGCCCCCAGCGATAGGTCAGAAACCATAGGGCTGGGAACGTCCAAGGATTTCCAACAAATGTGCCAATTGCACTGGCAATGATTGACCCACCTACGATCCAAGCAAACAATCCACCCAACAGAAAGTGAAACCCGATAAAGGGTGTGCAGGAAATAAAGGCACCGCAAGCGAAGCCCAAGGCAATCACATGAGGCGTGCCGGGAAGCCGCTGCAAACGCAATTGTGCATAGCGCAATAAGCGCCCAATCCCACTTTTCGGGACCAGAATATCACGCGCCTTTTGCGTCAGCGTAATCGGATGGCGGCGGCCAAACGGCATACTGTCTTCTTCCTTATAGCCCTGTTAAAAGCCCTGCTTTGACTGGGCATCATCCACCGTAATGGTACTGCCCGAAATGAAGCGGCCAGACTCGCTGGTCAGTAGCAACAAAGCACCATCAAGGTCATCTGGATACCCCAAACGACGCCGGGGGAACCCGTTGATTTGTTTCTGTCCACCGTCAGACGCGAACCACTTTTCATTCAATTCCGTTTCAATATAACCTGGCGCGATTGCGTTAACGTTAATGCCATACCGGGCAAAATCCCGCGACAGGCTTTCCGTCATCATTTTAACCGCAGCCTTTGACATGCAATAGACCGTATTGCCGCGCAAGACATTCTCTGCCCCGATAGAAGACACGGAAACAATCTTGCCTTCGGTTTTGCTGGCAATCATCCGGCGCGCCGCCAAGACACTGGCGATAAACATCGCCTTTGTGTTCACATCCATCACGAAGTCAAATTCGGC
Organism: Hyphomicrobiales bacterium; assembly: GCA_006844605.1. Classification (GTDB taxonomy): domain Bacteria; phylum Pseudomonadota; class Alphaproteobacteria; order SPJN01; family SPJN01; genus SPJN01. The sequence continues at coordinate 72,271 of SPJN01000003.1, forward strand.
ACCGTCATAGTCAAGCACCCCTTTATAGGAGCTGACCCCGGCATTATTGACCAGAATTGACAGGGGGCCCGATGCCTCCTCCGCCTCGTCCATGGCCTTGGCCAAATCTTGCTCGTCCGTTACGTCAAGTGCGCGCGCACGGGCGACCCCGCCCATGGCATCAATTTCGGCAACCAACTCTGCCAGCCGCGCTTCGCGACGGCCCGTTACGGTTACTTGTGCCCCGGCGCTGGCAAGGGCGATGGCCATGCGGCGGCCCAAACCACTGGTACAACCCGTTACAAAGGCATTTTGGCCTGACAAATCAAACGAAACACTCATGGATTACTCATACTTTCTAATAGTGAATCAGGGGTTTAGCGCCCCTTTAAAATGACGATAGATGCCTATACCATAGGTTGACCAGTATTTTGCAAGTGAAAGGCTATGCCATGCAGATCGATATCATTTCAGACACAGTTTGCCCGTGGTGTTATATCGGCAAACAGCGGATCGAGGCAGCCTTGGCTGAATTGACGGATATTGATTTTGATGTCCGATGGCGACCCTTTCAACTGAACCCCGACATGCCTGCCGAAGGCATGGACCGGAAGGATTACATGGCCATGCGCTTTGGTGCCGCCAACGGCGGCGGGAAGAAAAACCCGGTTTACCAACGTCTACAAGCGGCCGCAGCAGAAGATGGCATCGCCCTGAACTTTGACAAGGTGGGCAGAATGCCCAATACGCTTGATTCCCACCGTTTGATGAAATGGGCCGCAGGGGCAAATTGCGAAAATGAGATGGCTGAAATTCTGTTCCGCCGTTATTTCACCGACGGGGAAGACATATCCGACCACGCCGTGTTGATTGAGGCGGCGAAGGAAGCGGGCATGGATGGCGATTTGGTTGCCGACTTACTGGCAGGTGATTCCGATAAAGAAACCATTCAACAAGAAGACATGATGGCCCGCGAAATGGGTGTCAGCGGCGTTCCCAGCTTTCTGATTGATCAGAAATTCCTGATCCCCGGCGCGCAAGATACACAGGATATTGTGCGTATTCTGACCAGAATGCATGAAAAGGCGCAAAAGAAAGCTGCTGAGGCCTGATTAATCAGGCCGCAGACTGGTCGCCATCAGAAGCAATTGAAGCCAATTTTCGCATCAATGACAGCGCCCCCTTCAAACGCGTGTCAATATTCGACCAATCGCGTTTATAAACCATTTTGTGATCGGACTTCAGATTCACGCCGATGATATTGTCCTGCACAAAGCCGATTAGACCGGCGGGATTGGCGAATTGATCCTGCCAGAACGACACGGTGCCGCCCTTGGGTCCTGCATCCAGTTTTTCGACCCCTGCCTGTTTGGCGAACAGCTTAATCGCAACGATCTTCAACAGGAACTCGCATTCCTCTGGCATGGGGCCAAAGCGGTCAATCAACTCAGCACCAAACCCTTCGATCTCAAGCTCGCTCGTCAGCGACGACAGACGGCGATAAAGTTGCAGCCGCACATCAAGGTCAGAGACATACCCTTCAGGTATCAGCACAGCAGTGCCCAAATTGATTTGAGGTGACCATTTTTCGCCACCATCCCCAAGGCCGTCGCCGCCTTCTTTCAGGCTGGCAATCGCTTCTTCTAGCATTTCGCGGTAAAGCTCAAACCCTACCTCGCGAATATGACCGGACTGCTCATCACCCAACAGGTTCCCTGCCCCACGCAAATCCATATCGTGACTGGCCAACGTAAAACCGGCGCCCAACGTGTCCAGCGATTGCAGGATCTTCAAGCGCTTTTCCGCCTGCGGGTTCAATTTGCGCTGCGCCGGATGGGTCAAATAGCAATAGGCCCGCGCCTTGGACCGTCCGATACGGCCCCGAATTTGGTAAAGCTGCGACAGGCCAAACATATCAGCCCGGTGTACAATCATCGTGTTGGCGGTCGGAATATCCAAACCGGATTCAACAATCGTTGTCGATAGTAACACGTCAAACTGCCCGTCATAAAAGGCAGTCATAATATCGTCCAGCGTTCCGGGCGCCATCTGTCCGTGCGCCATCGCGAACTTCACTTCGGGCACAGACTCTTTCAAAAACTCTGCAATTTCCTGCAAGTCTGAAATGCGTGGGCAGACATAAAAGCTTTGCCCGCCGCGATAATGTTCCCGCAACAATGCCTCGCGAATGATAACCCCATCATAAGGGGCAACAAAGGTGCGCACCGCCAAACGGTCAACCGGCGGGGTGGCAATCAGACTCAAATGCCGCACGCCGGTCATGGCAAGCTGCAATGTTCGCGGTATCGGGGTCGCCGTCAGTGTCAACACATGAACGTCGGCGCGCAGCTCCTTCAGGCTTTCCTTATGCTTCACGCCAAAATGCTGTTCTTCATCAACGATCAACAGGCCAAGGTTTTTGAAGCTGATGCCATCTTGTAAAAGCGCATGGGTGCCAATAACAATATCAACCTGCCCCTCGGCCATTTCCTTTTTGGTCGCCTTCGCATCGGCCTGACTGACCAAGCGGGACAAGCGCCCAATACGAATGGGCAGGCCCTTAAACCGATCGGTAAAATTCTTGTAATGTTGGCGCGCAAGCAGTGTTGTTGGCACGACCACCGCAACCTGTTGGCCGCCCATCGCTGCAACAAAGGCGGCACGCAACGCGACCTCAGTCTTACCGAACCCGACATCGCCGCAGACCAGCCTGTCCATGGGCTTGCCGGCGGCAAGGTCATCCATCACATCGTCGATGGCATTTTGTTGATCTTCTGTTTCCGTATAGGGGAACCGCGCACAAAATTCGTCAAATGCCCCTTCGGGGGGAAGGATTTTTTCAACCTGTCGCAATTCACGGGCGGCAGCAATGCGGATCAGCTCATCCGCCATTTCAAGCAGGCGTTTCTTCAGCCGCGCCTTGCGTGACTGCCATGCAACTCCGCCAAGACGGTCGAGCTGCACCTCATCTGCGTCACCGCCATAGCGGGACAGAAGCTCAATATTCTCAACAGGCAGGAACAGGCGGTCCTCGCCATGATAGGTCAGCGCCAAACAGTCATGGGGCGCGCCTGCCGCCTTAATCGTTTCCAGACCATCATACCGCCCAATGCCGTGCTGGGCGTGAACCACCAGATCACCAACAGACAAAGTGCCCGCATCTGTCAGGAAGTCTTCAGGTTTTTTGCGGCGGGACGCTTGGCGCACCATTCGGTCACCAAGCACGTCTTGCTCGGTAATAAGGGCCAGGCCGTCATGTTCAAAACCCGCTTCAACAGGCAAAACAGCCAAGCCGATTGTGGCCCTTGGTAGCTTCTGAACATCCGCGAAATCATTGACCGGCGTTACAGGCGCAATCTCATGATCAGCCAATACGTGGGCCAACCGATCCTGCGCACCCGTTGAATAGGCGGCGATAACCACACGCTCACCACGGGCAACAATATTGCCCAAATGCGATTTCAGGGCGTCAAAGACGTTCACGCCCTCGCTTTGCCGCTCAGGTCCGAAATTGCGCCCGGCCCGGCCAGCGAAATCTATTACCTGCGGTCCGTCAGGAATATCAAACGGCGACAAGGCAATCGCCTCATGCGCGCCCAACATGCCCCTCCACTCATCAGCAGTAAGATAAAGTGCCTCTGGCGGCAGGGGTTTATAGGCGGGGATAGAGAAACTGCCGTGGCTGACCTCATCATCCTGCCGTGCCTCATAATAATCCTTGATGGTTTGCGCACGTTCTTGGGCTGCGTCTTCCACATGATGATCAAGGATATAACGCGCACCTGCGGTATAGGCAGACAGGCTATCCAGTTGTCCGCAAAATAGTGGCAACCAATGTTCCATCCCCTGATAGCGACGTCCTTCTGACACCGCCTCGTAAAGCGGGTCACCACTGGTCGCCGCACCAAAGCGCGCTGTGTATGACGTCCGGAAGCGTGTAATTGTATCGGGGTCGAGCGTAAATTCCGTTGCCGGCACCAGCGACAGCGCGTCCTGCTTGTTCAAGCTGCGCTGCGTTACGGGATCAAACTCACGAATGGTTTCAAGCTCATCCCCAAAGAAATCAAGCCGAAGGGGGCGTTCATGGCCGGCTGGAAATAGGTCAAGCAATCCGCCACGAACTGCAAAATCGCCCGGCTCTAACACCGTCCCGACCCGTTGGAATCCATTGGCGCTCAAAAACTCCGTCAGGCTGGCCTGACTGATTTGGTCGCCAATTTTTGCCGTCAGCGCAGCACCTTCGATCGTGTCCCGCATTGGCACACGCTGACCGATGGCATTAACGGTTGTGATCAGCAGCGGCACCTTCCCGCGCGCCAGAAGCGCCAACACTGCCATACGATCAGCCACGATCGCGGGGTTTGGCGACACGCGATCATAGGGCAAACAATCCCACGCAGGAAAGAATACGGGATCAAGGCCTGGCGCGAAAAAGTGTAACGCATCAATCAATGTGCGTGCGCGGGCCTCATCACGGGTGACAAAAACCAATGGGTTTTCACCTGATGCCTTGACCAGCGCGGCCAGTAAATAGCCATCGGCCCCGTCAGGCACACTGGCAACTGACAGGCGACCTTCATGGTCAATAATCCTGTCTGCCACCTTCATCATTTTTTCAGCATATCCGTTGCATCAAATGCCAACATCGCGCGCGTTAGCGGCCAATCATAGGCAGCGGGCACCGGCTGTCGTTCAAAAATCCAATCGAGCACGTCCTGATCCAGAAGTTCGAGCAATATATCAAACTGCGCCAATTCCTCATCGGTCATGGTTTCAAGGTGCTTGTCCGCAAATCGGCCATAAACCAAATCCGCTTCCTGCATACCCCTGTGCCACGCACGGAATCGCATCCGCCTGATTCGAATTTCGCGGGGTTCCGCGCCGGATTGTGTATCGGCCATGACAAGGTGCCTCTTCATCTTTGGCTAATCATTCAGAGCATTGTCTATAGGCGAAGGTTTCAGCGAAACCCAGCGGACAAATTGCCTTTATCGTGACCGCAGGGATGGGGTATGCTCCCACCATGCGTCCAGAGGTTCTTTACCCATTATTTGCCCCGATTACCAGCCTGTCCGGCATTGGTCCCAAGCTGGCTGCAGCCATGCAGAAAATCGGCCTCGATACCGTATTGGATCTGTTATGGCACCTGCCCAGCGGAATAATCGATCGGCGCTACAGCTCCACTATTGCTGAAGCTGAACCAGATCGCGTTGCCACATTAACGGTGATTGTCGATCAACATATCCCCCCTGCCAATCGGCGTGGCCCCTATCGTGTGCAGGTGTCAGACGACACCGGCACCATGACCCTGACCTTTTTTCATGGCCGGGCGGACTGGATAAAAAAGCAACTGCCTGAGGGGGAAGAACGCGTCATCTCAGGCTTGGTGGAAACCTATCAAAACCAGAAACAAATGGGTCACCCCGACCACATGGTCCGCGCCGCTGATCGTGAAAAAGTCATGATTGTGGAGCCTGTTTACCCCCTTACCGCAGGGGTCAGCCAAAAGGTGATCCGCAACGCCGTCAATCAGGCGTTGGAAAGGCTCATCAATTTGCCCGAATGGCTGGATCCTGCATGGCAGGACAAACAAGACTGGATCGACTGGGCCGCCGCCATCAAATCCGTTCACACACCCAATGGCCCCGCAGACCTTGAAAGCATATCGCCTGCCCGATCACGCCTGGCCTATGATGAGCTGCTGGCCAATCAATTGGCCTTGGGCCTTGTCCGGCACCGGATGCGTGCTGCCAAAGGGCGGGCCAGCAATGGCACAGGTAATTTGCAAGCCAAGTTGCGCGACATCATTCCGTACAAGCTAACAGGCGCGCAATCTCGCTCGCTTGAAGAAATCAGGGATGACATGTCCGGGCCGCACAAAATGATGCGCTTGCTGCAAGGGGATGTCGGATCAGGTAAAACCATAGTGGCGCTGTTCGCCATGCTGCAGGCAATCGAAGGTGGCGGACAGGCGGCAATCATGGCCCCGACAGAAATATTGGCGCGCCAGCATTTTGAAGAAATATCCGGTTATGCCGACAAGCTGGGCATTTCTGTGGTTTTGCTGACGGGCCGCAATAAGGGCAAACCGCGTGAGGAGATTTTGTCCGGTCTGGCATCGGGCAAGACACAATTGGCCATCGGCACCCATGCACTGTTTCAGGATGATGTCATCTTTGATGACCTTCGCCTTGCTGTCATCGATGAACAGCACAGATTTGGCGTTCATCAGCGGCTACAACTCAGCAAAAAAGGTGCAGCGGTGGACACGCTGGTCATGACCGCCACACCCATTCCCCGCACCCTCACCCTTACGGTTTATGGCGACCTTGATATTTCACGCATTGATGAGAAGCCGCCCGGACGCCAACCGGTTGAAACCGTAGCCCTGCCCCATGACCGGCTATCTGCCCTTGTAGACAGGATCGACAACGCCCTTAAGTCCGGCGACCGCGCCTATTGGGTGTGCCCGCTTGTCAGTGAATCAGAAATACTTGATCTGACCGCGGCTGAAGAACGATTCAAGCAATTGTCTGAATATTTGGGCACCGAACGCGTCGGGCTGATTCACGGTCAAATGAAGGCTGCTGAAAAAGACGCCGTGATGGAAGATTTCGTTGCCGGGCGCATTGGCCTGCTTGTGGCCACGACAGTCATCGAAGTCGGCGTTAATGTGCCGGAGGCAACTATCATGGTCATTGATCATGCTGACCGCTTCGGTTTGGCACAGCTACATCAGTTGCGTGGCCGGGTGGGCCGGGGCAGCAAACCTTCCCACACAATATTGCTGTATGATCCCCCCTTGGGCGAAACGGCAAAGGCACGCATTGCCATCATGCGCGATACGACCGATGGCTTTGTCATCGCAGAGGAAGATTTACGCCTGCGTGGTACCGGTGACATGCTGGGCACGCAGCAAAGCGGGCTACCACGTTTCAAGCTGGCGGACCTTGCCGTCCATCAGGAATTGCTTGCCGCTGCACGCGATGATGTAGAGCTGATCCTGAATCGTGATGCCGACCTGTCATCGCCCCGTGGGGACGCGCTACGTCATCTGCTGTATCTTTTTGAACGGGATCAGGCGGTGCGTTACTGGCGCTCCGCATAGTTCGGCACCGTTAATCAGTCGATTTCAGGTTCTTCCGCAATGGGCAGCGTATCTGGGCTGACCATTCCAGCTGAAATGATTAATTTGGCCGCGTCCTCAACACTCATATCGAGTTTGATGACATCCTTACGCGGCGCAAACAACAAAAATCCACTGGTTGGGTTCGGCGTGGTAGGCAAAAATAGGCTGACCATGTCATCCCCACTTTCTGCCTTGGTTTTATCACCAACCTCACCCTTGGTTTCCACAGTCAGGAACGCAACCGCCCATAGACCCTTGCGCGGATATTCCACCAGCACCGCTTCTGAAAAGCTGCTGCTGGACTGATTGACCAATGTATCGATGATTTGCTTGATGCCATTATACAATGTGCGGACAACTGGCATCCGCTCCACCAAGCGTTCGCCAAGGGCAAGGGTGCGCTTGCCAATAAAGTTCGCGGTGAAAAAACCCGTCAGAACAAGCAGCACACCCAAAATCACCAAGCCTAGCCCGGGGACCGAGAACGGCAGGATATTTTCAGGATTGTAGCGTGGCGGGATAAAAACCGTGACGATATTGTCCGCGAAGTTAATAAAGCCAATGGCGACATAGGCCGTCACCCAGATCGGCACGGCAACAACCAATCCGGTCAGAAACCATGTGCGCAAACGCGCGCCAAAGCTTACCTTTGGGGCGGGCTGTAATATTCCTGTTGATTGATCATCGTCATTTTGCTGCATGACATGATAATGGGTATGCCGGGCAAGAATTTCAAGCGCCACACTGTCTCATTATTCCAGCAACCACAGTGTTCTTCATTGCGGAATCGCCCGCCAAGGGCCAAACTGCGATCATTACTATTCAGGATTAAGGAAACGCTCCCGATGGAGGAATTTGTAGCACAATTAAGTGCCGCGATGACGCGACACGCCAAAACTGGCCCGATTGAGAATCCAAGTCAGCTTTCCGGCGGTGCCAGTCAGGAAATGTGGCGTTTTTCAGCAGATGACAATGGCTCATCCCGCGATTTTGTTTTGCGCAGACGGCATGGCGGCGTTGAAGATGACGGCGGGCTAAGCGGCACAGCAATCACCATGCGCGCCGAGGCAGAGTTGATTGCTGCGGTTGAGGCAAAGAACGTGCCCGTTCCCCGTGTACGCGCCATTCTGGATAAACAGGACGGTTTGGGTGCCGGATATGTGATGGAAGCCCTTGAAGGCGAAACAATCGCGCGCAAAATTTTGCGTGATGAGGAATTTGCCGCTGCCCGTCCACTGCTTGCCGAACAATGCGGTGCAGCCATGGCCGGCATTCATGACGTTGCTATATCGTCGCTGGATGGCCTGCGCCCCCTGCCCGCACTGGAACAGCTTGCCATGTATCGCGAAATTTACGACGCGATTGATGACCCCCATCCTGTGTTTGAACTAGCCTTTGTTTGGCTGGAAGACAACGCCCCCAAAGTAGATGATTTAAAATTGGTTCACGGCGATTTCCGCAATGGTAATTTGATGATTGGTGCTGAAGGGTTGCGCGGTGTGCTTGACTGGGAATTGGCACATTTAGGCGACCCGATGGAAGATCTGGGCTGGCTGTGCGTGACATCATGGCGATTTGGCGAAATCGACAAACCTGTCGGCGGCTTTGGCACACTTGATCAACTATTCAAGGGCTATGAAGATGCCGGCGGCACCCCGGTTGACCCGGCGCGGGTCCACTATTGGGAAGTGTTCGGCACGATGAAGTGGGGCGTGATTTGCATGATGCAAATGTCCGCGCACATCACCGGGGCAACAAAATCTGTTGAACGGGCTGCCATTGGCCGCCGCGCCAGTGAAACTGAAATTGATTTGCTGTCCCTACTGGCAGCATAGGAGATATTCGACAATGGCTATGGACAGACCAACAGCGGCCGAGCTTGTCAGCGCAACGCGTGATTTTCTAACCGACAAAATCGCCCCCGAACTTTCCGGATTCAACGCCTTTCAACTGCGTATTGCGACCAATGTTTTGGCAATCGTCGAACGGGAGTTGGAAATTTACCCTGACGCTGAAAGTCAGGAACGGGCCATGCTTCAAACCCTGACGGGTACAGACAATGACGATGTCAAATTGTTGGAGCGTGAGCTTGCGCAAAAAATCCGCGACCGCGATGTCACGCTCAAAACCGATGGGTTAAAGGATTATTTGTGGCAAAGCGTCATGACAAAACTTGCCATCGATCAGCCTCGTTACGCGCGCTATCGCGCCGTGAAAGACAGCTAGGGCATGGAAACCGACCCAGTAAAAAACAGCGACGCGCAGGCGATGGTTAAAGGTCCGTTGCGCTATGTTTTACTGGGAATCGGCTTTATTACCACCGGTCTTGGCATTGCAGGCTTTATTCTGCCTGTCCTTCCGGGTGTTCCGTTTTTATTGATCGCCGCCTGGGCCTTCTCGCGCAGTTCTGAACGATTTGAAACCTGGCTAACGACACATCCCCAATTCGGGCCGATTATCAAGGATTGGCGCGCCTATCAGGTCATTCCGCCAAGGGCTAAAATCATCGCGACGACGATGATGGGGCTAAGTCTGCTCTATTTGATTTTCGTCAGTTCGCTTGACCGCCCGATTGTTGCCACTATTGGGCTTATTCTATTGCTTGTGTCGATCTACATATGGACCCGTCCCTCACACAGACCCAAAAATTCAAAGGGATAGAAGGTTAAACAGCCATTACTCAGGCCACCATGGATCAACAGAGTAAATGTGAGTTGATAAGGAGACTGACTATGACACCCCGCGCCAAAACAATCACGGCAACCAGCCGCATGAACAGCCCCCGCAATACGCTTGCCATTGGTCTGTTGACCTTGTTCACAGCCATTGCGTTGAGTGTTTTTGCATTTGCTGCAAAAGCCGCCCCGGTCGACAAGCCCGAAAAACGGATTGATGCAGAATCTGTCGTCAGCGATTCCCATACAGCCTTGAAACAATTACTTGCAGGCAGCCAACATGGCGAAACAATCAAAGAATTGGTCAGCAAATCACGCGGTGTCATGATCTTCCCCGAATTGTTGAAGGGCGGCTTTTTCTTTGGCGGTGAAGGCGGCACAGGTGTGTTGCTGGCCCGTGCCGAAGACGGCAGTTGGTCAGACCCGGCCTTTTTCTCAACCGGGTCTCTTAGCTTTGGCCTGCAGGCCGGCGTTCAAAAAAGCCGCGGAATTGTCATCCTGATGAATGATCGTGCCTTGGTGCAGGCGCTTGATACAGAATTTGAATTGGGCGCTGATACGTCTGTTGCGATTGGGTCAGAAGGTGCCGATAGGGAATATTCAACTACCAATTACGTCAAGGACGCCTATTACTATGCCGAAACTGATGGGGGCCTGTATGCCGGCGTGTCACTGGAAGGTGGCGGATTTGTTGTTCGTGATGGCCTTAACCACGGCTATTACAGCGATGACAATGCCAGCCCCAAGACAATTGTCCTTGATCGGCGTTACCGCAACTCACACTCCCAGCCCTTGGTAAGTGAGCTACGCGCCATCAAATAAAATCATTTCAGTGGCAACGGCAATGGAAAGCCCCGCGCTAGGCACGCGGGGCTTTTTTGTCTGTCGAAAATGGTGTTGTTGACGGTCTTATTCAAAATCGACGCTGGCCGAACTGCCCATATTGCCACGCATCGTCAGCAATAGATCGATCAATCGATCACGATCCTCATTAGACATGCCGACCAGTGCCTGCTGATACATGTCGACCACAGCCCCAACCAACTCCGGCCCATGGGGCAGCATTTTTTCAGTCAGATAGACCCGTTTGGCGCGCCTGTCCGTTTCGTCAGGGCGACGCTCGATCCAGCCGGTATCTTCCAGCTTATCAAGTACGCGGCCCAATGGCGCCTTTTCCAAATCAACCTGACGGGCCAACTCTGTCTGAATCTGCCCATCTTCGCGATACAGATAGCCAAGCACCCGCCAATGGGTGTGTGTCAGGCCCAAATGCTTCAATCTACGGGCGAAATCGGATCGGAAAATCCGGGCCAAATCCAGAACCAACAGGGCAAGAGACCGATCAGGGTCTTTTGTTTCGGGTAATTCGTCCAGAACCAGCCGTTCTGGCGAATCAAATACTTTTGATTGAGTCGTCATGTCATGAGTATTGCCATATATAGTATCAAAAGACACTGTTTCTTTTGCGTTTTCTTGACCCAATTATTACCCCACTGCAAACCGCGACAATAAGGCAACCAAAACAATGCTATGCCCCGTTCCGAGGCGCTTGACCCGTACCGCATCGCTGCCTATTGTCCGCCCACTCTGATGACGCGAGTCACTGACGAGCGAGCAGAGTTTTTCCTTGGACGGGCCCATAGCTCAGTTGGTAGAGCAACTGACTTTTAATCAGTAGGTCCCAGGTTCGAATCCTGGTGGGCTCACCAAGGAAACCAATTTTCCCTAAATCCGCGCTTTACCCAATCCCATCAATTGTCGATGGGTACGTGCGCGCCTATACTCGCCCCACACATCACAAAAAGGGCAGAGGATTTCCATGACAATTGACGCGTTACGTACCCCCGAAGAGCGGTTTGCCATGTTGCCCGCCTTTCCTTATGACCCCGCATATACAGACACGCTTGATGGCTATGACGGTCTACGCATGGCCTATATCGACGAAGGGCCGCAAGATGCCGAAACCACCTTTCTTTGTCTGCATGGGGAACCAAGCTGGAGCTATCTTTACCGCAAGATGATCCCCCACTTTCTTGAAGGTGGCCATCGCGTTATCGCCCCTGACTTGTTTGGGTTCGGGCGGTCTGACAAGCCGGTGAACGATGCTGACTATACCTTCCATTTTCATCGCAACAGCCTGATGCGCCTGATTGAACAGCTGGACCTACAAAACATCATACTGGTCTGTCAGGACTGGGGCGGCATCTTGGGCCTGACATTGCCTATGGACATGCAGTCCCGCTTCAAGGGCGCCCTTGTAATGAATACCGGTTTACCTGTAGGTGCACCGCCGTCTGACGGTTTTTTGTTCTGGAAAAATTTCTGCGCAACGGCACCGGAAATTCCAGCCGGGTCGTTGATTATCGGCGATGCGCAAAACACCAACCTGTATGATTGCATCGCCTATGATGCACCCTTCCCCGATGATCGGTACAAAGCAGGCGTTCGTCGTTTTCCCCAGCTTGTACCTGTCGAGGCGGGCATGGACGGCGTTGAAGAATGCAAACGCGCCCGCGCCTTCTTTGCGAATGATTGGCAGGGGATGAGCTTTATTGCCGTTGGACTGCGCGATATTGTTTTGGGCGAAGATGTCATGACGGAACTGCATGGCCTATTCAAAAACGCACCGCCCTTGATGAAAGTGCCAAATGGTGGTCATTTCGTACAAGAACATGGGGAGGAGATTGCAATAGCGGCCCTCGCCCATTTTGGAATATAGCACAGCCAATGGGGGCACCATGATCACTGTAACACCATCCGGCCAAGCCTGCGGCGCTGCGGTAACAGGCATCGACCTGTCAAAACCCCTTGATCTGGATCAAATCGCGGCCATCCGTTCTGCGTGGCTGGAACATCATGTTCTTGCCTTTCCTGATCAAGACCTGTCCGACGATGACCTTGAACGCTTCACCCTGTATTTCGGGCCATTTGGCGATGACCCGTTTATCGCCCCGGTTGAAGGACGCAAACATATCATCGCGATTGAACGGGCTGCGGATGAACAGGCGCCCGTCTTTGCAGAAGTGTGGCACACTGATTGGAGCTTTCAGGCATTTCCCCCTGACGGCACCTGCCTTTACGGCATCAAAATTCCCCCGGTCGGTGGCGATACGCTTTTTATCAATCAGCATAAAGTGTTGGCCGAAATGCCGGACACGCTTCGTCAAAAACTTGACGGGTTGATTGCCATTCATTCGGCGCGCGGTGGCTATTCCAAAGAAGGTGCCTATGGCGAAAACGAAACCACCGAAAAAATGACCATGACCTTTTTACCGTCTGACGATGCCAAGGCCACACAGACACACCCGCTGATCCGCCCGCATCCTGAAACCGGACAGCTGTGCATATTCGGTGCTATTGGCTACATCATTGGCATTGAAGGGATGGATGAGGATACCGCCCGCGCGCTTTTGCTGGAGCTGTATCAATTGCAAACGCAGGAACAGTTCCAGTACCGCCACAAATGGCAGGCCGGTACGTTGTTGATGTGGGACAACCGTTCTGTGTTGCACAGCGCAAGCAGCGGTTATGACGGCCATCACCGTCTGTTACATCGCACCACAATCGGGTGTCACAACAGGCCGGATAAAGCCGCCTGACAATCTCAGCTAAAGCGGATCGATGTCGCCTGCGGCTTGCTCAACCTCGAACGATTTTTGGAACGCCGTGAAAGTCCCGGCACCGATTGCCGCGCGCATACCCGCCATCAATTGTTGATAGTAATGCAAATTATGTGCCGTGATCAGTGTATGAACCAGCAACTCCCCTGCCTTGTGCAAGTGATGCAGATAGGCACGTGAATAGGACCGACAGGCCACACAAGCGCATTGTTCGTCCAGTGGCCGGGGGTCTTCCCTATGGCGAGCATTCTTTAGATTAATGGCACCACGCCGGGTAAATGCATGGGCGCGACGGGCATTCCGCGTCGGCAATACACAGTCAAACATATCGATACCGCGCGCGACGGCCCCAACCAGATCATGGGGCGTGCCAACCCCCATCAAATAGCGTGGCTTGTCATCGGGCAGCATTGGCACAGTGAAATCAAGCGTATCAAACATCTCTGCTTGGCCCTCCCCCACGGCGAGGCCACCAACCGCATAGCCGTCAAACCCGACATCCAGCAATGCATCGACAGACACCTTGCGTAAATCTTCAAAAACACTGCCCTGTACAATACCAAACAGGCCCTGACGGTCCGGCGTGCCGAAGGCATCCTTTGACCGTTTTGCCCAGCGCATGGACAATTCCATCGATTCTTTGGCAACCTGATGGGTGGCCGGATAAGGCGTGCATTCATCAAACGCCATCACAATGTCAGACCCCAGTTTATGTTGGATCGTCATGCTGGTTTCAGGGGACAACATATGCTTGGACCCGTCAATATGGCTTTGAAAGCTGACGCCTTCTTCAGTGATTTTGCGTAACGCAGCCAACGACATAACCTGAAAACCGCCACTATCCGTCAATATGGGCCGAGGCCAATTCATAAAGTGGTGCAGGCCACCGAACCGTTCAATCAAATCAGCGCCCGGGCGCAACATCAGATGATAGGTGTTCCCCAACAGAATATCGGCACCTGTGGCGCGCACCTGTTCGGGCAACATTGCCTTGACCGTTCCTTGCGTGCCCACGGGCATAAAGGCTGGCGTGCGAATAGTGCCGCGCGTTGTACGCACCGCGCCAAGACGGGCATTGCCATCACTGGCCTTCACTGAAAATTGAATTGCGCTCATATAATCTTATGCGCCTGTCTGGTCTGCCAAATCAAGCAGGCAGGCATCCCCATAGGAATAAAAACGATAATGGGCATGAATGGCGTGGGCATAGGCCGCCTGCATTCTGTCCAACCCGGAAAAGGCACTGACCAACATAAACAGCGTGGAGCGTGGCAGATGAAAATTCGTCATCAACCGATCAGCAATGCGAAATTGAAACCCCGGCGTCATGAAAATGTCTGTTTCACCGCTCCACTGCGCTAACGGCGCATCAACACCGGGATCATCGCCGCCCCAATTACGCGCCGCACTTTCCAAAAGGCGTAACGATGTGGTACCAACAGGTACAACCTTGCCGCCGCGCGCTTTTGTTTCATTTATCGCCTGCGCTGCCTGTTCGGAGACGATGCCCCATTCCGCATGCATTAAGTGATCTTCGGTATTGTCAGCCTTTACCGGCAAAAAAGTCCCCGCCCCGACATGCAATGTAACGCGGGTTGAATTGATCCCCCTAGCGGCCAAGCCTGCCAGTAATTCATCCGTGAAATGCAACCCTGCCGTTGGTGCAGCGACTGAGCCTTTCTCATCTGCAAACCGTGTCTGATAATCATCACGATCTTGGTCATCAACCTGACGCTTGCTGGCAATATAGGGAGGCAACGGCATTTCACCCACGCCTTCAATTGCGCTGAACAGTGCATCACCCGCGCGATCGAAAGTAAAGGTAACCAATCCCTGATCTGCTTTTTCGGTAACCTCGGCCTTCAGGTCGTCACCAAATGTGACCTGATCCCCCACCGCCAGCTTTTTCGCACCCTTTACGAATGCCTGCCAAGCTGAAGGGCCATCCTGTTTGTGCAATGTCAATTCAACAGCAGCCCCACCAGTCGCTTGTGCGGACCGGGCCGCGCGCAAGCCAAAAAGGCGAGCCGGGATCACCTTCGTATCGTTAAAGATAAGCAGATCGCCCGGTGCCAGCAAATCAGGCAAGGCACCGACAGTATGGTCTTCAAAATCGCCTGAAGCAGCCACATGCAATAATCGCGCCGCCTCCCGCGGGGTAGCGGGGCGCAGCGCGATTAGATCTTGCGGCAGATCAAAGTCGAATTGATCGACACGCATCAGCTAAACAGCCAACAAGACGCTTAGGCGTCTGCGGCGACCTTCATGCTGATGATTTTGTCAGGGTCTGTCACCGTGCCATTGGCACCGCCACCCTTTGTGATGGAATGAACATGCGTCATGCCATCTGTAACCTGCCCCCAAACTGTGTACTGGCCATCCAAATGCGGCGCAGGTTCAAAACAAATAAAGAATTGCGAATCTGCACTGTCAGGGTGACCGGCGCGCGCCATTGAACATGTGCCTTCGACATGAGATTCACGAGAAAATTCGGCAGGCAGGTTCTGACCGCTACCGCCGGTGCCATTGCCATCCGGGCAACCGCCCTGCGCCATAAAGCCGGGGATAACGCGGTGGAAGTTCAGGCCATCATAATAACCTTGGCGCGCCAGTTCCTTGATCCGGCTCACATGCTGGGGCGCAAGATCGGGGCGCAATGCAATTGTGACCGTACCGTCCTTAAGTTCCAGCAATAATGTGTTTTCAAGATCAGACATGAAGTTTCCTTCCTTGGAATTTGTTCTGTAAATGATGGGGCCACGGTATCGCAGCCACCTTTGATCAATCAGGACAACCTATCTTTCATAGGGTCCTTTATATCCTTTCGGCAATTTGCGCGGCAGCTCGACCGTGCCGTCTTCGACATCGGCTGCAACACGCATGGCGACGATGCGATCAGCATCCGGGCCAACTGTGCCGCCGCTGCCTTTGCCTTTCTTAATGGCATCAATATGATGCATGCCATCAACCACCCGCCCCCAAACAGTATACTGCCCGTTCAAATGACGGGCGGGGCCGAAACAAATAAAGAATTGCGAATCCGCACTGTCGGGATCATTGGCACGCGCCATAGACACCGTACCGCGCAAGTGACGGGCGCGCGAAAATTCAGCCGGAAGATTGACGCCCGACCCACCGGTACCATCACCATAGGGGTCACCAGTCTGCGCCATAAATCCGGGGATCACACGATGAAACTTAATCCCATCATAAAAATTAGCGCGCACCAATTCCTTGATCCGTTCCACATGTTTGGGGGCAAGGTCCGGGCGCATGGCAATCACGACCCGGCCTGTTTTAAGTTGCAGATAGAGCGTGTTTTCAAGATCAAGCGCATCCAAATTTGCGGCCTGCGCCGGTGCGCCAGAAACCATAGCGACCAATGCAACCAACAACGCTGCCAATTGAACTTTCAAACGCTTCAACATGCTATTTCTCACCTAGTTTTTCGCTTAGGGCAGTGACAATCGCCGGCGGTACAAATGCGGAGACATCACCACCGAGTTTGGCAATCTCTTTCACAAGACGCGACGCGATGGCCTGATGGCCCGGTTCCGCCATGAAGAATACGGTTTCGATATCCGCATTCAGCTTTTGGTTCATGCCAACCATCTGAAATTCATATTCAAAGTCAGCAACCGCTCGCAACCCACGAATAATTACTTGCGCGTCCAAGTCTTCGGCGAATTTCATCAGCAGCCCTTCAAAAGGGACCGCACGAATGACGCCATAGCCTTCCTGATCCGACAAATAGGCCGTTTCAGACATGACCATTTCCACACGCTCTTCCAACGTGAACATGGGACCCTTGTCGCGATTGATTGCAACGCCGACAATTAGTTCATCCACCAATTTGGCGGCACGTTTAATTATGTCGACATGGCCGTTCGTAATAGGATCGAACGTGCCTGGATAAAGACCGATGCGCTTCAATTGCCTGATCCTTCTGCTGGACTGAATTCGTTAGGCCGGGTTTTAGCGAGTTCTGCGGCGCTTTACCAGCCCTAGCTACAAAGTAACAGGGCCTTAGCCTTCAGATTCCGCTGTCGGGCCAGCCCCGTCAGGGCCGCCCTCTTCCGGGTTTTCAGCTATGGGCGCATCATCTTCATCGCCAGAATCGCTTTCATCAATACGCTCGGCAGAGACCACTTGTTCGTCCTTATCAAGACGGAACAGGATCACCCCTTGCGTATTACGCCCGGCGATACGGATTTCATCCACCGCTGACCGGATTAATTTACCGCCATTCGTGACCATCATAAGCTGATCTGTGTCCGCAACCGGGAAGGCAGCCACAACGTCAGAGCCACGCTTGGACGTATCAATTGCTACGATCCCCTTACCACCACGATTTGTAACGCGATATTCAAAGGCTGAGCTACGCTTGCCATACCCATCTGCGGTAATGGTCAAAATAAACTCTTCCAACGCATTCAGCTCGGCAAAACGCTCGGACGGGATGACGGTGTCAACAGGTTCAGCCCCCTCGCTATCGCGGCGCAAGGCATTGGCCTGCCGGATATAGGCATCACGCTCTTCTGTATCAAGCTCGACATGGCGCAAGGCAGTCATAGAGATAACGCGGTCACCTTCAGCCAATGTGATCCCGCGGACACCCGTCGAGTTACGGCTTTGGAAGACACGCACATTGTCGACACGCGAGCGCACGCACATACCGCCAGCAGTTGCCAGCAAGATATCTTCGTCATCACGACAGATGCAGACATTCACGATTTTGTCTGTCGGGTTGCCATCATCATCTTCGGGCAGCTTCATCGCGATTTTGCCGTTCGCCATCACCTTGCCGAAATCTGACAAACGGTTCCGCCGGATACCGCCAGATGCGGTTGCGAACATAACGAACAAATCTTCCCAGCTTGTTTCATCTTCAGGCAGCGGCATAACGGTTTGGATCGTTTCCCCCTGCTTGAGCGGTAGCAAATTGACCATTGGGCGGCCCTTGGCCTGGGGACTGGCCAATGGCAAACGCCACACCTTCATCTTATAGACCATGCCCCTGCTGGAGAAGAACAGCATTGGCGTATGGGTGTTCGCGACAAAGATTTTGCGGACGAAATCTTCATCCTTCGTCGACATCCCGGACCGGCCCTTACCACCCCGGCGCTGCGCCCGATAAGTGGAAAGCGGCACGCGTTTGATGTAGCCCTGATGGGAAACTGTGACGACCATATCCTCACGCTGGATCAGGTCTTCGTCATCCATCTCACCCATCTGTTCCATAAAGACTGAACGGCGCGGCGTTGCAAACCGGTCTTTCACCTCAACCAATTCGGCCTTCAGAATTTCATAGAGTTTTTCGCGGCTGCGCAAAATCTCAAGATATTCTGCAATGGAGTTGCCTAGTTTCTGCAACTCATCACCGATTTCATCGCGCCCAAGCGCGGTCAAACGGTTCAACCGCAGCTCAAGGATGGCGCGGGCCTGCTCCTCTGACATTTGATAGGTCGGCTCATCAGCAGACTCATCAACCTTATGGCGTGGATCATCAACAAGGCGGATCAGGGGCATAATATCCCCCACCGGCCAGTGACGCTCCATCAATTGCGCGCGGGCCGTTGCTGGATCAGGTGCGGAGCGGATCAGGCGGATCACTTCATCAATATTGGCAACTGCCGTCACTAGGCCGACCAACACATGCGCCCGGTCACGAGCCTTATTCAGCTCAAACCGTGTGCGGCGGGTAATCACCTCTTCCCGGAACCCGATAAAGGCTTCAAGGAACTGCTTCAGGTTCATCAATTCCGGCTTGCCACTGTTCAGGGCAAGCATGTTGGCTCCAAATGATGTCTGCAGCTGCGAGAAACGGTAAAGTTGATTGAGAACAACGTCGGCGACGGCGTCCTTTTTCAGCTCAATCACAACGCGAACACCCTGACGGTCAGATTCATCACGCAGATCAGAGATGCCTTCAATGCGCTTGTCGCGCACCAGTTCGGCCATTTTCTCAATCATGCTGGCCTTGTTGACCTGATAGGGGATTTCGTGAACGACAATCTTTTGCCGTCCCTTGCCATCCTCTTCAATATCAACCTTTGACCGCATAATGATGGAGCCACGCCCCGTCATCGCTGCAGAACGTGACCCTGCACGCCCCATAATCAACGCACCGGTCGGGAAGTCCGGCCCGGGGATGATTTCCATCAAATCTTCGATTGGCAGATCAGGATTGTCGGCAAGGGCCAAGCAGCCATCGATGACCTCACCCAAATTATGGGGCGGCACATTGGTCGCCATACCGACCGCGATACCGCCAGCGCCATTGACCAATATATTGGGGAAGCGCGCAGGCAAAACCGTTGGTTCGGTTTCAGAATCATCATAGTTGGTCTGAAAATCAACCGTGTCTTTATCTAGGTCGGCCAGCAGCGCGCCAGCCGATTTGTCCATGCGGACCTCGGTATAACGCATGGCGGCAGGCGGATCGCCATCCATAGAACCAAAGTTCCCCTGTCCGTCCAACAACGGCAGACGCAAGGAAAAATCCTGCGCCATACGCACAAGGGCGTCATAGATCGATTGGTCACCATGGGGATGATATTTACCAATCACATCACCGACGACACGGGCGGACTTACGATAGGGTTTTGACCAATCGTAATTATTTTCGTGCATTGAATAAAGAATACGCCGATGCACCGGCTTCAGCCCATCGCGCACATCAGGCAAGGCGCGCGAGACAATGACGCTCATCGCATAGTCCAAATAGGCCGTCTTCATCTCCGTTTCAATCGAGATGGGACGGATATCTGTACTTAAAAACCCAGCACGGCCCTCTTCTGGCGCCGAGGGTGCCGGTGTGTCTTGCGGTTCGTCTATATCACTCACAAATAGGCCCTAAAAGCTGTCTGTCACGGTTTCAAGTCGGGGGGTGTAATGCCCCGAATCCTTGCCAGATTTATACCGCCCTACAGCGGCGGTGTCACGGATTCGTAACGCATGAATCTAGCTATATTTTTTCCATTAATTTCAATGTGTTACAGATGAAAATTTGACGCAAAAACTGCGCAAAAAAGAAGGCGATGCCAAAAGCACCGCCCCCTGTACAGATTCGCGATTCTATGGTGTTGACCGGCCTAGGTGGGATCGCTCACCCTTGATGCTTGCAACGCATTCAGCACTGTTGCTTGCGCCCCCACACCTGACATGGCCTCATAGGGCATCAGAACCGTTGTGCCGTGATTATTCGAGGCATCCTTCAACGCCTCCAGCGTATAAATCTGCGTAAGGTGCGCAGCAACAAGATCGTCGGCCCCACCGGGCATCGCCGCCTTGATCTTGTTAAAGTCTTCTTTGAAACCGTTTGCAATGGCGGCACGCTGGTCAGCGATGCCCTTACCATTGAGGGCCATTGCTTCGGCTGCCGCCTCCGCAGCACGTACCTGAAGCGTTTTATTCGCCTGCGCCTCATTCTCCGCAGATTCCAAATGACGTTTCGATGAGATAACCCGATCAAACGATGCCCGCACCTCTGGCGACACTTGCGGCTCGTCAATCAGCACATCAACAATTTCATAGCCAAATCCGGCGAACTGCACTTCCAGCTCTGCCTTGACTTCGGATGTAATCTTTTCCTTGTCGTCATAAATCTCCTGCAGCTCCAAGCCATTTATGGCGGAACGAATCCGATTCATGACATAGGACTTCAATTGTACGTTCGGGTTATCAAGCTCATAAAAGGCATCGCGGACGCTATCTGTACCCGCCGCCACTTTCAACTGAACGGCAACAGGCAAGGTAATAAATACATTGTCCTTGGATTTCACGCCCAGTTCAGAATTCAGCTCCTGCACCTGTAATGAAACGCGCGACACAACCCTATCAATCGGGAATGGAAGCTTAACGTTTAAGCCCGGCTGCCTGATAGAGTGAAACTTACCGAACCGCTCTACAACTTCGTTTGACTTCGCCCGCACGACGAATATGGAGGTGTAGAGAACAAACCCCAACAAAAGCAGCGGACCTGCCGAAAACAAGGTGCCCAACATACATCTTTCCTTTCATGCCAATCGGAGCCGACAATCAACCAATGAATGCCATCGATCACTTCACCCTGATCGGTTGAAAATGCCATATTCCGGCCCCCTTTGGGACCGGAATTGCAAACTGGAATAACAGTCGATTAAAACAGCCCTAGAATGGAATTTCGTCGTCGAAATCGGCGCTACCGCCACCGCTGCCGCCTGAACTGCCGCCACCAAAGTCATCGCGGCTGCCGCCGCCACCGCCAGAGGAGCCGCCGCCAAAGTCGTCCCGGCTGCCGCCGCCACCGCCGCCGCCATTACGACCATCAAGCATTGTCAGCTCGCCACGGAAACGCTGCAACACAACTTCTGTTGAATACCGGTCATTGCCGCTTTGGTCTTGCCATTTGCGTGTCTGCAATTGGCCTTCGACGTAAACTTTTGAGCCCTTGCGTAAATATTGTTCGGCAATACGGCCCAAATTCTCGTTAAAGATAACAACGCGGTGCCATTCAGTCCGCTCACGACGCTCACCTGATTGACGATCTTTCCAAGTTTCTGACGTGGCAAGCCGCAAATTCACGATTGGGTCACCGCTTTGCGTGTGACGCACTTCGGGATCTGCGCCCAAATTGCCTACCAAGATCACCTTATTGACACTACCTGCCATCTTACATTCCTTAACTTATCTGCCGGACAATTATTGGTCCGAACCTTTCCGAGTCACTATTGAGAGCAAGACAATAGCGACAGTACAAATTCGCTGCCACAACTATCTTGCCTTTGCATCCATATCGCGAGGCGGTGGATTTTGTACCCATTTTGTTCTATATTGTCCAGACTGAATTATCAGTCCTGATTCGAAACTAGGAAGCCATTCGAAAACTTGTTAGGACAGGTCTTCATTTCTCGGGCTCTTATCAAAAAGAAATAGACATGCTGACAGAAATCTCCGTTCAAGGCGCACGGGAACACAATCTAAAAGATATCACTGTAACGATGCCACGCGACAAGCTGATTGTTGTTACTGGCCTGTCGGGGTCAGGCAAAAGCTCCCTCGCCTTTGATACAATTTATGCCGAAGGCCAGCGCCGCTATGTGGAAAGCCTGTCTGCCTATGCCCGTCAGTTCCTGCAATTGATGCAGAAACCCGACGTGGATCATATTGAGGGGCTGTCCCCCGCAATTTCAATCGAACAGAAAACGACATCGCGCAATCCGCGTTCAACCGTTGGTACTGTTACTGAAATCTATGACTATTTGCGATTGCTGTTCGCGCGCATCGGCATCCCCTATTCCCCGGCCACCGGCCTGCCAATTGAAAGCCAAACAGTCAGCCAAATGGTTGACCGCATGATGAAAATCGAGGAAGGCTCTCGCCTGTATCTGCTGGCCCCCTATGTGCGCGGTCGCAAGGGTGAGTATCGCAAGGATTTGAAGGAACTTCAGAAACAGGGCTTCCAACGGGTCAAGATCGATGGCGCGTTTTATGAAATTGACGACACCCCCGCGCTGGACAAAAAGAAAAAGCACGACATTGACGTCGTGGTGGACCGCTTGGTCATCAAACCGGGCCTTGAGCAACGTCTGGCCGATAGCCTGGAAACCGCCCTGAAACTGGCCGACGATATTGCCATTGCCGAATTTGCCGATAATGGGGAACGGCTGACATTCTCTGCCAAGTTCGCCTGCCCCGTATCTGGCTTTACCATTGACGAGATTGAGCCACGCCTGTTTTCATTCAACGCACCGTTTGGGGCCTGCCCGTCCTGTGACGGCCTTGGCTTTGAAATGCAGTTTGACCCCGAACTTGTCGCGCCCGACCACAATATCTCGCTTGAAAAAGGCGCGATGGCACCGTGGTCAAAAACAACGTCACCCTATTATCAGCAAACGCTGAAAGCGGTGGTGAAAAAATTTGGCGGCGATATGCGCACGCCCTTCAACGAATTGCCCAAGAAAACACAGGATGCGATTTTGTGGGGCTCTGGCGCGACCGAGGTAACGTTTGTCTATGATGATGGCGTGCGCCGTTACGAGCGCACCAAAACTTTCGAAGGCGTTATCCCCAATTTGAACCGCCGCTGGCGTGAAACAGACTCCATCGGTGTGCGGGAGGAGCTTGAGAAATATCAAACCAAGAAACCTTGCGACACCTGCGATGGCTATCGGCTGCGCCCTGAAAGTTTGGCAGTCAAAATCAATGGCCTGCACGTTGGTGAAACCGTTGAAATGTCGATCAAGGACGCTGGCGCATGGTTCGCCGCCCTGCCGAAAAAGCTGACCAAGAAACAATTGGCAATCGCTGACCGTATTCTGCGCGAGATTAACGAACGGTTGGGATTCCTGAACAATGTCGGTCTTGAGTATTTGAGCCTGTCTCGATCTTCAGGAACATTGTCTGGTGGGGAAAGCCAGCGCATTCGCCTTGCCTCGCAAATCGGTTCAGGCCTAACGGGCGTTTTATATGTTTTGGATGAACCGTCGATCGGGCTGCATCAGCGCGATAATGAACGGCTGCTTAAAACCCTGACCCGTCTGCGCGACCTTGGTAATACAGTAATCGTGGTTGAACATGATGAAGACGCCATACGCACCGCCGATCATGTCATTGATATTGGCCCCGGCGCGGGCGTGCATGGGGGCGAGGTTGTTGCCTATGGCACCCCCGACGACATCATGCAAAACCCTGAAAGCCTGACGGGGAAATACCTTGTCGG
The DNA here is from genome assembly GCA_006844605.1 of Hyphomicrobiales bacterium. GTDB lineage: Bacteria > Pseudomonadota > Alphaproteobacteria > SPJN01 > SPJN01 > SPJN01. The sequence continues at coordinate 96,376 of SPJN01000003.1, forward strand.
ACTTGAACAAATACCGGTTCCCTCAAACAGACGCGAACCGAACCCAAACCGCGCTGTTAAAGTTGTCGGCGCGACGGGTAATAATCTGAAAAGCGTTGATGCCACCTTCCCGCTTGGCCTGTTTGTTGCGGTAACAGGCGTATCCGGCGGCGGCAAATCCACCCTGACAGTTGAAACGCTTTATAAGGCCGCGGGGCGGCAGCTCAATGGATCTCGCCTGCACCCGGCGTCTCATGATCGGATTGAAGGGCTAGGTCACCTCGACAAGGTGATTGATATTGATCAGTCCCCTATCGGACGGACACCCAGATCAAACCCCGCAACCTATACCGGGGCCTTCACGCCCATTCGTGATTGGTTCGCCGGATTGCCGGAAAGTCAGGCGCGCGGCTATAAGCCGGGGCGTTTTTCATTTAACGTCAAGGGCGGCCGCTGCGAGGCATGTCAGGGCGATGGCGTCATCAAGATTGAGATGCATTTCCTGCCTGACGTTTATGTCACCTGCGATGTGTGCGATGGTCGGCGGTATAACCGCGAAACATTGGAAGTTCTGTTCAAGGGCAAGTCCATTGCCGACGTTCTGGACATGACCGTTGAAGACGCCTGTGACTTCTTTAAGGCCGTGCCGGTTATTCGTGACAAGCTGGTCACCCTGAACGAAGTGGGCCTTGGCTACATCAAGGTCGGACAACAGGCCACCACCTTATCAGGCGGTGAAGCGCAACGCGTGAAGCTCGCCAAAGAACTGTCGCGCCGCGCCACGGGCCGCACGCTCTATATTCTTGATGAACCGACAACAGGTCTGCATTTCGATGATGTGCGCAAATTATTGGAAGTGCTGCATCGCCTTGTCGATACGGGCAATACCATTGTGGTGATTGAACATAATCTCGAAGTGATCAAAACCGCCGATTGGTTGATTGACCTTGGCCCCGAAGGCGGTGACGGCGGCGGTGAAATTGTTGCCCAAGGTACCCCCGAAGATGTGGCAAAGGAAAAGCGGTCCTATACCGGTCATTTCCTGAAACCAATTCTGTCAGGCAAGCGTCAACATGTTGAACGGTACGAAGCCCCCAAGGGACGCCCGATGCCGAAAAGCAAGGCAACTTTGAAGCGCGAGGCTGCCGAAGCACGCAAAAAGGCTGCCGCCCAAAAGAAGGCAGCTGCCCAGAAAAAAGCGACAGCAAAAAAAGCTGCCGCGAAAAAAACTGCTACCAAAAAGGTTGCTGCCAAAAAGACCACAACAAAGAAGGCGGCTACAAAGAAGAAAACCGCAGCCAAGAAGATAACCACAACACGCAGGCGCGCATCCTAACCTTCGCACTTGCAGTCGGGTCAATTTCGCCTAGACTTCCCCTTCATAATTAGGGGGATGAGAGATGAGCTTTACTGAATATGCTGACTATGATGGGCTGGGCCTTGCCAAACTGATTGCGAAGAAAGACGTCTCCCCCAAAGAGGTGGTCGAGGCCGCGATTGATCGCATCGAAAAACACAACCCGACACTGAACGCTGTTGTGTGGAAGGGCTTTGAAGATGCCCTTGAACAGGCAGATGAACCGTTGGGCGATGGCCCCTTTGCCGGGGTGCCATTTCTGGTCAAGGATCTCGATGCCTCTGTCGGTGGGTGGCCACGGTCATCAGGCTCAAAATACATGATGGGTGAAGTGCCTGCAGAAGACAGCGAGCTTGTGGCGCGCTATCGTGAAGCTGGCGTGATCCTGATGGGCAAGACCAACACCCCTGAATTTGGCATCACTGGCACAACGGAAAGCGCTGCGCTGGGCCCCTGCCGCAATCCGTGGAACCCGGATCACAGTTCCGGTGGCTCCTCCGGCGGATCGGCAGCCGCCGTGGCATCCGGTATGGTGCCGCTGGCCCATGCTTCGGATGGTTTGGGCTCTATTCGTATTCCCGCAGCCTGTTGTGGTTTGGTTGGCCTGAAAACAACACGGGACCGCACCCCCCTTGCCCCCAATTATCGCGAGGCAAGCCACGGCTTTGTTGTGCAACATGTCGTCAGTCGCACCGTACGAGATTCAGCGGCGATGCTGGACGCAACAGATTATGCTGACCCTGCCCTGCCTTGGGCAAGGCCACGCAAATTACGCCCCTTTATGCAGGAATTACGGGTCGCCCCAGGGCCTTTAAAGATTGCCGTGTCATCGAAAACGCCAAATGGCAAACCAATTCACCCAGATGTGCAAAAGGTCTTTGACCGCACTTGCAAATTGCTTGAAGCACAAGGCCATTGGGTTGAACCCTATGACCTTGAAATTGATTGGCGCAGTTTTTTCCGCCATCAGGCGATCAAATCAGGTGCCAACTTCCGCGCCGAAATGTTACGCCGGATTGAGGAAAAAGGACGCGAACCTGAAGAGCATGAGTTGGAACCTTTAACTTGGGCTGGCTTCAAGGGTGTTCAGGGGTTACCTATTGAAATGGTGGCAGAGGCAACACGCGCATTGGCGGACATGTCAGCTGAGATTTTGCGGAAACTTGGGCGGTACGACGTGTACCTTACCCCCGTTATGACCGAACCACCGGCGGAAATCGGTCATGTTGATCCTGTGAACCTTGACCCGAAAGAGGTGAACAAACGGCAGGGTCGTCTTTACCCCTACACTCCCCAATTCAACATTACCGGGCAACCGTCGCTTTCATTGCCGTTGGGGACCAGCGCCAATGGCCTGCCCATCGGGATGCAATTCACGGCCCGCTATGATGACGAGGCAACCTTGTTTCGTCTTGCCGCACAATTGGAGGAGGCCAGCCCCTGGGCCGGGCGCAGACCGCCCCATTATGGCTAGCTGCATTTTAGCTGATTGACGACTGCACGCTTTCCTGCCAAACCCGCGCCACAAACAGATAGGTCGGATATGAGCGAACAGATTAAACCAGTCCACATTATTGGCGGCGGTATGGCAGGTAGCGAGGCTGCATGGTCATTACTGCGTGCTGGCGTCCCCGTCATCATGCATGAAATGCGTCCTGAAACCGGCACCTTCGCACACAAGACAGGTGGTCTGGCGGAGCTTGTCTGCTCCAACTCATTCCGATCCGACGATCATGAGGCGAATGCCGTCGGCGTCCTGCATCAGGAAATGCGCCTTGGTGGTGGTTTGGTTATAGAGGCGGCTGACAAGCACCAAGTGCCTGCAGGTTCTGCCCTTGCCGTCGATCGTGATCACTTTTCCCAAATGGTCGAAAACCGCTTGATGAGCCACCCGCTGTTCACGCTCGACCGTGGTGAAGTTACAGGGCTGCCGCCTGCTGATTGGGGTCAATGCCTGATTGCAACAGGCCCGCTGACATCCCCGGCAATTGCGCAAGCCATCCGCGCCGAAACGGGTGAAGATGCCTTGGCGTTCTTTGACGCTATCGCGCCGATCGTCCACACACACTCCATCAATCGCGATATTGTCTGGGCGCAGTCCCGTTATGACAAGCCCGGGCCCGGCGGCACGGGCAAGGATTACCTGAATTGCCCGATGTCGGAAGACCAGTATAACGCCTTTTACGACGCCCTGATGGATGGTGAGAAAACTGAGTTCAAGGACTGGGAAAAAGACACGCCCTATTTTGAAGCGTGTCTACCGATCGAGGTTATGGCAGAACGGGGCCGCGACACGCTGCGGTTCGGTCCCATGAAACCCGTTGGCCTGACAGACCCGCGCACAGGCGAATCTCCCCACGCGGTTGTGCAGCTTCGACAGGACAATGCCAGCGGCACCCTGTTCAATCTAGTTGGCTTTCAAACCAAGCTGAAGCATGGCGCGCAGACAGATATTTTCCGTTTGATACCGGGTTTGGAAGATGCGGAGTTTGCCCGCCTTGGCGGCATTCACCGCAATACCTTCATTAACAGCCCCACATTGCTGGATGACCAGATGCGTCTGAAATCCATGCCCCATATTCGCTTTGCCGGTCAGGTGACCGGGGTTGAAGGTTATGTTGAAAGTGCGGCAATGGGCGGGTTGGCCGGACGGTTGATGGCAGCCGAAGCAAAGGGCGGGCTAGTTGCCCCCCCGCCCCCCACGACAGCACATGGTGCATTGGTTTCCCATATTACCGGTGCGGCAGACGCCAAGCATTTTCAACCGATGAATGTCAATTTTGGTCTAATCACACCGATGGAAGCACCGCGCAAAGACGCCGAGGGCAATCGCATTCGCGGCAAGGCTCGCGGCTTGGCCAAAAAAAAGCTGATGGCCGCAAAGGCACTCGAAGATTATCAAGTCTGGCTTGCTGACAATAAACAACTAGACCCTGCCGCCTAAGTTCGCCCACAACAGCCGAAACATTTTGGCAAGGTCAGACATATCTTGCCTGTCGGCCGCAATCGCTTTTAGGCGGCCCTTTACCAGTGCGGCCGGCAGATATGCTGCCCGCCCCTTCTTCGGCAACTGCTGATCAGACAATTCGGTCAGAATATGACCTGCCAGATCATCGGCAGATATTGCGTCCGGTATAAATTTCTGCCCCCGCGCTTTGTGCAGCGGCGCAGCAAGCAGCAGGCCCGTCAACCCAAACGCCCTGCCAAGGGGCCTGCTGGTCGTTTCGGTTTCATCGGCACCACAAATTTGCGCAGCAAGCGCCATCAGGCCAGAGGATGTATCCTGTACATAGCTCATCAGGGCAGTGTGATCTGCCATAGGCTCATCATAAAGGTCAAACCGGCGCGCTTCGATCAGGCGGTCGAAATGCCCACGCGGCAAGTCATGGGCTTGAATGGCAATGGCAAGCGCCTCTGCCACAGGATGTTTGCGAACCGGCTGCTTTCCATAAATTTGATCCAGCACCTCAACCCACCATTGCAGGCGAATTTCACCGATCATGGGTTCTGAAACAGCTTCGCGGGCACGGGCAACCTCGCCATTAAACGCATATAGCGCCATCAATGATGGTTGCACAGCAGCAGGGGCAAACAGACCCGCCCTGAATCTGTCAGGATCAACGCGCTTTGCCCATTCGTACAGGCTTTGTTCGGGGTCATAGGTCTGAGATTCTTGTGTCATGAACATCCGCATGAAGAAATTGAGGTAAATCCGCTTTTTCACTTCACTTTTAGACCGTGATGCGTAGGATCGCCAGCGTTTCGATAGTTTATCGGGGATTGATCTGATCAGCCCCCAACATGGTCTTTAGGCCAATTTTTGTGCTAAAACTCGAATCAGGCCGCAATTCATGTGAATGGCGGCCCGGCATTTGGGCAATTTTTATAGGGGTATTGAGATGGCAGCAATTTTGACCAATCTCCGCAATACAGTGATCGTGGGTACACTGATCGCTGTTCTAATGTTCTTGCACGTTTTCTTCGCTGAAGGCGGCACCTACGGCACAGAGTTCTGGGCCTTTACTTTCCGTTGGTTACACGTCCTGTCAGGGATCATGTGGATCGGTCTTCTGTACTATTTCAATTTCGTACAGATCCCGAACATGCCGAATATTCCTGATGAGCAGAAGCCCGCAATCGGCAAGGTCATTGCACCTGCTGCATTGTTCTGGTTCCGCTGGGGTGCCATGGCCACAATCATTACCGGCCTGATCCTTGCGACCATCAACGGTTATGTCGTTGATATGCTGACATTCGGCGGCGGCAATATTGCCCTGTCAGTTGGTATGTGGTTTGGCATCATCATGTGGTTCAACGTTTGGTTCGTCATTTGGCCGAACCAGAAACGTGCCCTTGGTATTGTTGAAGCCGACGCCGATGCGAAGGCAAAATCAGCCCGCACCGCAATGTTGTTCAGCCGCACAAATACGCTGCTGTCCATTCCGATGCTGATGGGTATGATTTCCGGTCAGAACGCTTTCTAAGCGGACCGCACATCATGAAATGACTAAAGGCCGCTCCGGTTTGGGGCGGCCTTTTTCGTGGGCGTTAAGCCGGTCAACAAAAATGCTTAAACAGCGATCAGCGCTGCAAACACCCTACGCTGCTCCTCTACCAGTACATTGAATGTCCGGCACGCAGCGCCAGTATCCATCACCTCACAGTAAAGGTCAGCTGCCTCCAGCGACAAACGCACATCGCGGGGCATCGGCTGATTTGCCTTACCCACACCGAAAAGCAGGATATCAATCTCAGATTTTTGGGCCAGTACGGGCGCAAAGTCCTCAACCGTCAGGGCATTGATATCACGAACCGGCCAGCTTTGCGGGCCGTCAGGCAATAAGAGAAGCGAGCCGGAATAAACCATATCCACACCCAGCCGAAACTGGCCCGGCCCATAACCGGTCAGCACCAGTTGGTCCGGCTTTGCCTTAACCTCTTTCATGTCCATCTTGCCTGATCCCCTAGGGACGCGCCTCAGCAGCGGCCTTTGACCAATCACGCTTCACACCGATTGCCAACAAAATGGGAGACGCGACAAAGATTGAGGAATAAGTCCCAACCAAAACACCCCAGATCATCGCAAAAGTGAAGCCGCGGATCACTTCACCACCAAATATATAAAGCGCTGACAGCGCCAGCAATGTGGTGACAGAGGTCATGACCGTCCGGCTTAATGTTTCATTCAATGACAGGTCCAGCAAATCATGCAGCGGCTTTTTCTTATACTTGCGCAGGTTTTCACGCACACGGTCATAAACAACAACCGTATCATTCAACGAATAACCAACAATCGTCAGAATCGCAGCAATAATTGACAGGTTAAATTCAAGCCCCAATCCGGCAAACACACCGATGGTCAGCACAACGTCATGAACAAGCGCGACAACCGCACCGACGGAGAATTGCCATTCAAAGCGCAACCAAATGTAAATCAAAACCGCAACGACCGCCAAAATAACGGCCAGAGCGCCCGCCTCAATCAATTCGCTGGACACTTTCGGGCCAACAACCTCAACCCGGCGATAGGTGATGCCATCGAAATTGGCATTCAGCGCATCTTTAACAATATCAACAACAGATTGCTGCACCTCGTCCCCGCCGGCTTGTTGCTCGACACGGATCAACACGTCATTTGCTGCACCAAATTCCTGAATTTGCACATCACCAAGGCCAAGGCCATTCAGGGTGCTGCGCATCCGGGCGATGTCAGCGGGGCCTTCTGTGCCGACCTCAATCAGGGTGCCGCCCTGAAAATCAATGCCATAGTTCAAACCACGCGCACCAAACAACGCGATGGATGCAATAATGGCAATTGCCGAAATGACATAGGCGATGCGGCGCAAACCGATAAAGCCAACATGAGTATCCTGGGGTACCAGACGAAGACGCATATTCCGGCCCTCCCTATATGACCAGCGTCGAAGAACGACGACGCTTGGCCCAGATTGAAACGAAAAGACGTGTCACGGTAAAGGCGGTGAACACACTGGTCACAACGCCGATCGCCAAAGTAACAGAGAAGCCCTTGACGGGACCGGACCCGATGGCAAACAAAATGCCTGCCGCGATAAAGGTTGTGATATTGGCATCCAATATTGTGCCAAGCGCGCGTGAGTAGCCGGTTTCGATCGCATTCAACGCGGTCTTGCCCGCCTTCAACTCCTCCCTGATACGCTCAAATATCAGCACATTGGCATCAACCGCCATACCGATGGTCAATACAATCCCGGCAATACCCGGCAATGTCAGTGTGGCTTGAAACAGGCTCAACACACCCAATATCAGGAACAGATTGCCGATCAGCGCGACATTGGCAAATAACCCAACCGGGCCGTATGACAGCGCCATGTAGACGATCACAGCCAGAAACGCGATGATAAAGGCGATTTCGCCCGCCGCGACTGAGTCGGCACCAAGTTCGGGGCCGACAGACCGTTCTTCAAGAATGGTCAGCGGTGCAGGCAAGGCACCGGCACGCAGAACAAGCGCAAGGTCATTTGCGCCTTCAACAGTGAAATTCCCTGTGATCTGGCCGGAGCCGCCCAAAATAGGCTCCTGAATAACAGGTGCGGAAATCACCTTGTTATCCAAAACAATTGCAAAGGGGCGCCCCACATTTGCCTTGGTCGCCCGGGCAAAACGCTGCGCCCCGGCGGAATCGAAGCGGAACAAAACCGCAGGACGGCCATTTTGGTCAAAGCCCGGCTGCGCATCGACAAGATTTTCACCGGCAACCAATATCTGCTTTTTCACAGCATAAGGTACATTGGGATTGGCATCGTCGGGCAAAATATCAACTGTCGAACGAACTCGCCCGGCCTTCAAATCCGCAGGTGACACTGTGTGATCAACCATGCGGAAGGCAAGCTTGGCCGTTTTACCCAGAATATCCTTGATACGTTCGGGGTCATCAATGCCCGGCAGTTGCACCAAAATGCGATCGCTGCCCTGACGTTGAATCGTCGGTTCGTTCGTGCCGAACTCATCAACACGACGACGCACGATTTCAATCGACTGGCCAACGGCGGAACGGATCATCTGTTCCTTGGCGTTTTCAGAAAATTGTAACGTGATCGTGTCTGTGCCAACTTCTTCGATCAGCACATCAGGCGCAGTTGCGCCACCAGAAAAGATACCGCCACTGAATTGACGGGCAAGCGGCCGCAAGGCGGCAACTGCTGTTTCCATATCGGACGCATTGGCCAAACGGATGCTGACAAGATCCCCAACAATTCCCGCCTGATGGCGTATACGGTTTTCTGCCCCAAACAATAAGGGCCGCACATCGCCACGTAGACTTTCCAGCCGCTCTGACACAACAGCCTCGACCTCAACCTCAAGCAAGAGGTGCGAGCCCCCTTGCAGATCAAGACCCAAGTTAACCTGCTTATGCGGCATGAAATCCGGCAGGCTGGCGCGTTGCTGCGCATTTAGAAAGTTGGGAGCCGCCCATAAAATACCAGCAAGCAAAGTCACGGCAATCAGGGCAATTTTCCATCGGGCAAAATAAAGCATAGGGACCGAATATTTGGGGAAAAAGGATCAGGTCAAAGCATCGTTTGAACCTGATTAGTCAGCGGCAGGCTCAGTCTTGCTGCGCACGGCAGAGATTGTGCCACGCAAAACGCGCACTTTCACACCTTCAGCAATCTCAAGGTCGATTTCTTCGTCATCAACAACCTTGGCAACCTTACCAACGATACCGCCCTGGGTGACGACCTGGTCGCCACGGCGCAGTGCGGCAACCATTGACTGATGTTCCTTGGCACGCTTTTGCTGCGGACGGATCAATAGGAAGTAGAAAATCACGCCGATAAAAAGCAGCGGGGCGAAGCTTGTCAACATATCGGCGGTGCCTGCACCGGCGGCCTGTGCGTAAGCGGGGGTAATAAACATAAAACACTCCAGATTCGGAAGAATTGGCGGAAATTGCGGCGACTATACCCACCCTGCCCCCTAAAGAAAAGCACACTTATGGGGCAGAACTGGGCCTGTTTGTCGCCACTGAAAGGCCGATCTGGCCACCGCCAACCCTTGTAACACGGTTTCACCTAGTGATATGGGAAGATATGACAAAGAATTCAAACGTTTCTGACGAAAAAACTTTGCAACGCATTGCCGATGCATTGGACCGGATGGCGCCCCCTGCCCCCGACCACGCTGCCATTGACCCCGCAGTCACGGCCTATGTCTGGCATGCGCATCTTGGCCTAACCCCGGTGCCGGACGTTTCCGCCGTGCCGCTGAATATTTTGCAAGGGATTGACCAGCAAAAAGAAATCCTGCTGCGCAATACAGAACAATTTGCCAAAGGGTTCAGTGCGAACAACGCCCTGCTTTGGGGCGCACGGGGGATGGGCAAAAGCTCGCTTGTCAAAGCCATTCATGGCGAATTGACGGGTCGGTATCCGGACATGCTGTTGGTTGAAATCCTGCGCGAGGATTTAGGCAGCCTTCCCTATTTGCTGGCCCTGCTGCGCGGCGCGGCCAATACCCGCTTTGTGCTTTACTGCGACGACCTTAGCTTCGACCATGATGATGCAAGCTATAAGTCGCTGAAGGCTGTACTTGAAGGCGGTCTTGAAGGGCGTCCCCCAAACGTTTTGTTCTACGCCACATCAAATCGCCGCCACTTGATGCCGCGCGATATGATGGAGAATGAGCGAACAAACGGCATCAACCCGTCCGAAGCGGTTGAGGAAAAAGTCTCCCTATCTGACCGTTTCGGTCTGTGGCTGGGCTTTCACACCTGCACGCAGGATGATTTTTTTGCGATGTTGGATGCCTATGTGACACAATTCGACCTGACAATTTCGCAGGATGCTTTGCGGGCACGTGCCATCGAATGGTCAATGACCCGTGGCTCACGCTCTGGTCGTGTGGCGTGGCAATTCATTCAGGATTTGGCAGGCGAACTTGGCAAGCCCATAGCGCCCTGACCGCTGTCAGGGCCTGCCCATCAACTTGATGGGGTCAACTGCCCGTGTCCCCTTGCGCAATTCAAAATGAAGTTGCGGTGATTTCACATCCCCGGTCTGCCCAACCTTGGCAATAACTTGCCCACGCTTCACCTTGTCACCACGGGCCACCAGCATTACCTTGTTGTGGGCATAGGCACTGGTCCAGCCGTCTGCATGTTTGACCAGTATCAACCGCCCATACCCATCAATTGCCGTGCCAGCATAGGCGACAACGCCATTTTGAGCAGCCTTAACCGGACTACCTGAGGAAGAGGCGATATTCACACCGTCATTATGAAGCCCGCCAGCCTTTGGTCCAAATCCTGACACCAAACGACCGCGCACAGGCCATTCAAAGCCAGACTTTGACCGCGGCGGCGGCTTGCCCAATGGCGTCTTTGGCTTACTGGGCGTTGTGGCCGTTTTGGTGGGTTGCCGGCTTGGCTTTGCTTTTGGTGGTGTGGATTTACGCGTCGCTGATTTGGCCGCCCCCCCCGGAATAGCCAGCCGCTGACCGACCTGCAACATATAGGGGCTGCGCAACCCATTCACCCGCGCCAGTGAGCGCATATCAAGCCCATAGCGCCGCGACACACCGTATAGTGTTTCGCCGCGTGCCACGACATGATGCTTGGGTGCAGGCAGTTTCAATCGCTGCCCAACCTGCAATGTAAAGGGGGGACGCAAACGATTGGCATCAATGATTGCCCGCGTTGACACATTATATCGTTGGGAAAGGCCGTAAACCGTATCACCCCTGCGCACCACAACTGTCCCCGCATGGGACGGCATGGAAGACTTGCCATAGGTGCCAGAACGATAATCAATTGGTGGTGGGCCGTCATCACCGCCACACGCGACAAGCAAAAGGCAAATCAGCCCCGCGCCGATATGACGAAACGCGGTCATGCGTTTACCGTGCGGCCCCTTCGACCAAGGGCACAAAACGAACATCCAACAGATGATCGGTTTCAAAGCCCTGCTCTGTCCGCACAACCTCAACAATCATTTGATCGCCATGATGGCCAACAGGAACCAGCATTTTGCCGCCAACAGCAAGCTGGTCCGCCAATAGTTGGGGCACATCATGTCCCGCGGCGGTGACCATAATGCGTTCAAACGGGGCTTGTTCGGGCCAGCCCTTCAAACCATCGCCCCAAAGGGTCGTAATATTATGTAAATCAAGCGCCTGAAACCGCGCCTCCGCCTGCTTCAAAAGCGGCTTATGCCGTTCAATTGTATAAACCCGGCGACACAGATGGGACAGCACGGCAGCCTGATACCCCGACCCGGTGCCGATTTCCAAGACCTTTGTCCCCGCCTCAACCCCCAGTCGTTCTGTCATATAGGCCACGATATAGGGTTGGGAAATCGTCTGCCCACATTCAATCGGCAGCGCAGTATCTTCATAGGCTTGCGGGGCAAAGGCAAAGGATAGAAAATCCTGACGGGGCACACGTTCCATCGCGGCCAGCACCCGCGCATCGCGAATACCGCGCGCACGCAAACCCATCAGAAACTGCAATTTCTGCGCCTCTGGGCCGTCTTCGTCATACTGGTCAGGACTGTCACTGTCCCTTAAAGAGCTGCTCATGCCACCGCCATCAGAATCACATTCGCCAAGTTGTGATGATGACGGACCTGTTCAGGCTTGCAAGCCTTTTTCCAAGTCAGACTGTAGCGTTTCCAGTGTTTCTGTCTCTGTCAGGTTACGATGCAACGGTGTAATCGACACAGTCTTATTATAGATTGCGTGCAAATCGGTGCCTGCAGCGGGGTCAGACAATAGACGGTCAAACGTCACCCAGAAATAGTCATGGCCGCGCCCATCCAACCGCTTTTCAATTTTCGGTGTATACACATCCCGCTTGCCCTGTCTGGTGACCTCAATCTCAGTCACCTCATCAGGTTCACAAGCTGGGAAATTCACATTCATCAGCACATTTTCAGGCCAATGGCCCGCACGTTGGAAATCAAGCAAGGCGCGCACTGCCTTTGGCCCCCATGCTTCAGCCACATCCCACCGCACGTCCGGGCTGCCGTCAAAGCCATAGGCCTGACTTAAAGCGATAGACGGAATGCCGTGAACCATGCCCTGCATGGCACCGGCAATCGTTCCTGAATAAGTGACGTCATCAGCCATATTCGCCCCGCGATTGACGCCTGACAGAACCAAGTCCGGTTTGTGGTCAACCAACAGATAGGTAACCGCCAACAAGACGCAATCTGTTGGCGTGCCCTTCACTGCATAATGTTGTGGTGCCAATTCACGCAAACGCAACGGCTCGGACAGGCTTAACGAATGCCCTGCCCCTGATTGTTCCCATTCGGGGGCCACAATCCACACATCATCCGAAAGGCTTTGCGCAATACGGATGAGGCTTTGCAGTCCCGGTGCATTGATCCCATCATCATTGGTGACAAGAATACGAGGATTGCCGGGAAGAGGATTAACCACGAGCGACAATCTCCTCAACACCGCCCATATAGGGCTTCAAAACGTCAGGCACAGCAATCGTGCCATTTTCCTGCTGGTAGTTTTCAAGAATAGCAACAAGCGTACGCCCAACCGCAAGGCCGGAACCATTCAGTGTATGTACGAACTGATTGCCCTTGCCTTCATTGGGTTTAAAGCGCGCTTTCATACGGCGGGCCTGAAAATCACCACACCATGAGCAGCTTGAAATTTCCCGATACGCATTTTGTCCGGGCAGCCAAACTTCAAGATCATAGGTCCGGCGAGCAGAAAAACCCATATCACCAGAGCAAAGCTTCATCGTACGGAATGGCAGCTCCAACCGCTTAAGAACGGTTTGGGCACATTCAGTCATACGATCAAGTTCAGCTTCACCCTGATCGGGTGTGGTGATTGAGACTAGCTCAACCTTCGAAAATTGATGCAGACGGATCATGCCGCGCGTGTCACGCCCGGCGGAGCCTGCCTCAGACCGGAAACAGGGCGTATAGGCCGTCATCCGCAGGGGCAATTCAGCCTCGCTCAAAATCGCTTGGCGGACCATATTGGTTAGGGACACCTCTGCGGTCGGGATCAACCAATAGCCATTTTCCGTCCGAAACAAGTCTTCCGTGAATTTCGGTAGCTGGGCTGTGCCGAACACAGCTTCGTCACGCACCAAAAATGGCGGCGCAACTTCTTCATAGCCGAACTCGTCCGTGTGGAGGTTCAGCATGAATTGCGCAATCGCCCGTTCAAGCCGCGCCAACTGCCCCTTCAATGCCACAAAGCGAGAGCCCGACATGGCGGCAGCAGTTTCAAAGTCCATCTGCCCCAAATCTTCACCAAGATCGAAATGTTCTTTTGGATCAAAGGCAAAATTGCGCGGATCACCTGTCCGACCAATTTCGACGTTATCGTTCTCGTCCGCTCCATCGGGTACATCGGCGGCCGGAATATTGGGTAGGCTGGCAAGGGCAAGATCAAGCGCCTCAGCAAGTTGGCGTTCTTCTTCTTCGCCCTGTTGAATTTCAGCTTTCAGAGCTGAAACGCGCTCGATCACCGCCTGGGCGGCAGCTTCATCGCCGGATGCCTTGGCCTTGCCGATTTGCTTGGAAGCGGCATTACGTTCATTCTGCGCTTCTTGCAGGCGTGTTTTAAGCGCCCGCAAAGCCACATCCTGTTCAAGCAAGCCAGCAGCTTGGGCCGGCAGGCCACGCAGGGCCCAGCCCCGGTCAAAAGCGTCCGGGTCTTCGCGCAAAAGTTTCAGATCAATCATCGGTCAGCCTGTAAGGGTCTAAATGGTTATTTTGAGGGACTGTATAGCGGGACTGCATGGTTTTGACCATGCCCTGCCCGCTAACTATGCCTCAGCGTCGTGGTCAGAATCGTCGCTTTGGGCATTTCTGCGTTTTTCAATCAAACGCGCGGAAAGGATCGACAATTCATATAAAATCAATATCGGCAGGGCGAGGCCGATCTGGCTGATCGGGTCCGGCGGCGTCAGAAATGCAGCAGCGGCAAACGTAATAACGATGGCGTATTTGCGTTGACGCTTCAGCCAAGCTGAATCGATCACCCCGATGCGCGCCAATAAGGTCAGCACAATGGGCAACTGGAACGATAGGCCGAACGCGAAAATCAGCTTTGTCACCAACCCCAAATATTCCCCGACCTTTGCCTCAAGCTCAATCGGCAGACTGCCCGCCGCCCCTTGGCTTTCAAAGCTCAAGAAAAACTCAATCGCGACCGGCATGATCACGTAATAAACCAGCGAGCCACCGGCGACAAACAAGATCGGCGTGGCAATCAAAAATGGCAGAAATGCCTTTTTCTCATGGGCATAAAGACCCGGGGCCACAAACATATAGATCTGGGACGCGATAATCGGAAACGACAAGCAAATTGCCGCCCAGAAGCTTAACTTCACATAGGTGAAAAAGGTTTCGTGAAGCGCGGTAAAGATCAACCTGCGACCTTCTTCACCTTCAACAGCATGGGCATATGGCGCGACCAAAAACGCATAGATATATTCAGCGAAGTAGAAGCAAACTGCAAAGCCCAGCGCGAGCCCCAAAATGGAATAAAGCAATCGCTGACGCAGTTCGCCCAAATGCGCCACAAGGGGGGAGCGTGTCTCCTCTACTCTTTTGCGGTCATCCGCCTCTATCGACGGCTGCTGATCAGTCATCGCGTTGTGCTTTTTGTGTTGGGTCTATTGATGAATGATCCGCTGGTGGATGATCACCGGAGGATTGATCAACGGGCGGCGCGGTTTCAGCCGCATCAGGCGCAGCAATATTATTCGATGGTGCTGCAGGTTTGGTCCAATCGCTGGGTTTGATGTCGGTTTCTGCCGCAGCCTCGTTCACTGCATATTGCACCTGCGCCATCATTTGACGGGCGCGGCCAACCCATTGACCGACGGTGCGCAATAAGCGCGGAAAATCCTGCGGCCCGACCACGATCAACGCAATCACGGCGACCAGCAAGATTTCTGACCAGCCTAAATCAAGCATAGGGGAACGGCTTACTTCTCTGAATCAACCGGGTCTTTTTCGGTATCAAGGCGGCGCGGTGAGTTCATCACCGTCATGTCCTCAACCTCGTCATCCGCAAGCCCCTTTTTGAAGCTGCGAATGCCTTTGGCGAAATCGCCCATAACTTCAGAGATTTTGCCACGACCAAACAAAAGAACAATGATCAACACGACCAGAATTATTTGCCAGGGACCAATCGACATTGCGTGTCCTTTCCAGAAAGTTAAGCCCGCCAACTGTTGCTATTGAATAGTATAGCAAATCCAGCCTAGCGACGCACGCTATTGCGCTGCCAGCATGGTTATTTCCGGGTGACAGTCAAGTAATTCAGGGGGTAAGCGGTCATATGTATCGCAGGCGATGATCTTCCCCTCCTGCATCACCGCAATCCGATCACCCAAAGCAATTGCTTCTTCAGGGTCATGGGTCACGATCAAGGTCGCTGTATTCAGCTTTTTCAACAATGCGATGGTTTCATTACGAACATAGGTCCGCATAGCCTTATCCAGCCCGGAAAACGGCTCATCCATCAGCATAACACGAGGGTTCGGGGCCAACGCGCGGGCCAATGCCACTCGTTGTTGTTGACCGCCTGACAGTTCGTGGGGATAGGCGTCAGCACGCTTATCCATGCCAACAAGTGACAACATCTTCATTGCCTGACCGCGCCGGGCAGATCGACCCAGCTTTTTCAGGCCAAAGCTGACATTTTTCAACACGGTTAAATGGGGAAACAATGCATAATCTTGAAACATCAGGCCAACATGGCGTTGTTCGGGCGGCACAAAACAGCCGGGACCGGACACAATGGTTTCACCGATACTGATCGTACCTCCAACGGGGCGTTCAACCCCCGCAGCCGCCCGCAATGTCGTGGTTTTGCCACAACCTGACGCGCCGAGCAGACACAGGATTTCGCCTGCTGCAACGTCGAGCGATACCCCATCGACCGCCGGGTAATCCCCGTAGGCGCAATGAATATCCGCAATTGAAAGAATTTTTGCGGGCCTAGTCATTCCCAAAACCAAATAAGCAAAGCAAAAGTGCTTAGCCCTTTGTATTGCGAATTAGTTGCAAACGCAAGTTCCCACCGGTCGCATTTGGGCGGAATTAGTCCTGCCGTTTTTCGGTCTCTGTTTCTGCTTCGGCTTGACCGGTTTCATCGTCATCATGATCAAGCGTACCGGCAATCATATCACTGACATCGCCATCAGCCCCGTCATCTTCCAACGGATCCTCTGGCTCAGACTGTGTGCCCGGCTCAAGCGAGAAGTCCGACGGTAGGCGCGAATCCAACAATCCTGCGGCTTTCAGCTCATCCAATCCCGGCAAATCGCCCCGGTTTTCCAGGCCAAAATGCTGCAAAAACTCGTCCGTAATGCCGTATGTAACAGGCCGTCCGGGGGTCCGGCGACGCCCACGGGGCTTGATCCATCCGGTTTCCAGCAACACATCAATTGTGCCTTTAGACACCGCAACACCCCGAATTTCTTCGATTTCTGCACGGGTCACAGGCTGGTGATAGGCCACAATTGCCAATGTTTCGACCGCAGCGCGCGACAGGCGACGTTGGTCTTCTTTCTCACGCTCCATCAACCACGCAAGGTCAGACGCTGTTCGAAAAGCCCATTTTCCCCCGAATATTTCGAGACTTACGCCGCGAGGCTCATACTCTTTCTTAAGTTGGGCCAAGATGGCCGGCGCATCAACACCATCAGGCAGACGACTTGTCAGGCTTTTCATATCAAGCGGTTCAGCGGCAGCGAACAACAGCGCCTCAACCATGCGAACATGTTCAAGCGGCTGGGGTTCAACCGGGGCGTCATCATCCTGCGACGCGCCCTGCCCAGGCTGCCGCTCACCCTCAATTGCTGCATCGTCTACGGCGACCTCGTCCTGTGTGATGGCTTCGTCTTGAGCTTCACTGTCCTGTTCGGATTGCTCAGTCATGGTTGTCCTCGTCTTCATCACTTGTTCCGGGGGCTGTCTGGTTGGCAAATGTGCCTGTCTCGTCCCGGTCCCCGCTGCGCAGGAAAATCGGGCCATATGTTTTCGTTTGCCGAAGCTCTAGCTTGCCTTCACGGACCATCTCAAGGCTGGCCGCAAATGTACCGGCAATGGCTGAGCGGCGCTCATTCGCAGTGCCTTCCCAACCTTCGGGCAGGAAATCAACCAAAGTTGTCCATTCCGGGATTGAACCCACAATCGCCTTTAGACGTTGCAACGCCATTTCCATTGAAAACACCGGCGGGCGCTTAACTTCATAATTCGACAAGGCTGTCCGCGACCGTTCATCCCCATAGGCTTTAAGCAAATCATACAGCGAACAAACATAGCTGGTGTTTCGGATCGTGCGGACCCCTTCAGGCATCCCACGGAAGAAGAAGTCACGGCCAAGCCGGTCACGGGCAAACAGACGGGCAGCACTGTTCCGCATTGCTTCGAGCCGTTGCAGGCGGAAGGCCAAACGAGCCGCCAGTTCTTCGCCTGTTGGCTCGCCCTCTTCACTTTCTTCGGCAGGAAGAATCAAGCGTGATTTCAGAAATGCCAGCCACGCCGCCATTACCAAATAGTCAGCTGCCAGTTCCAAGCGCACCTTGCGTGCCTCAGCCACAAAGGCGAGGTACTGATCCGCCAGTCCCATTACTGAAATTTGTTTAAGATCAACTTTCTGTGTCCGCGCCAATGTCAGCAGAACATCCAGCGGCCCCTCATACGCATCAAAGCGAACGATCAACGCCTCTTCGGTCGTGCCGCGATCAACCTCAACAATGCCGCCTTCAACCGCCTCAAATTCCTCAAGCGTCAGGTTCTCCGGCCCCTGTTGTGTCGGAGCGTCGGTATCGTCACCTTCGGTCGGGATATTGTCCTCGTCAGCGTTCAAAGCAGGTCCTTGTGCGTTATTTTCTGGGGGCGATGATCAGGCAATCTTGCTTGACCGCTTTAAGCTGGTCACAACGGGCAGAAGCTGAGGCTTTATCCGTAAACGGACCGACGCGCAAGCGGTGAAACGTGCCTTTGCCGCTAACTTCCACCTTCAAAAAATCAGCTTTCAGGTCATTTAGCAGATTTGCTCTATTTTTCTGTAGGTTACGCCACGCTTTTTCGGCACCTGCCCGGGTGCGAAAGGCAGCCAGTTGCAGCAACCAGTCGGATTTATTGAAATAGAATTCCTTTTCAGGCGCCGGGTCCGGTTTTTTTTCAATAATCGGCGCAGGCTTCAGCGCGGGGGTCGGCGCCGGTTTTGGTGCGGGCTTTGCCTCAAATTTCGGTGCAGGCATTGTGGGCGACGATGCTGCATCGGCAGTCTCTTTATCAGACCCATTGCTGGCGGGCGCTTGCGCTGCCTTTTCCGCCAGCGTTTGGTCCCGCTCTATCAATTCAGCAATCTGGTCGCGGTCCATCGGTTTTTCAGCTTCCGGCAACAAATGCTCCACACGGGGCTTATGCTCCCCCGTCAGACGGTCATAGACAAGCTTATCACGATGGGGAACGTTCAAGCCCCCGGGGTCATCAGGTTCAACCCTGTCCGGACCATCAGGTGCCGCGAATGTGGGCAACCCGGCAAGACCCGCATCATCAGATCCGCTAAACCACAAGGCATAGACCGCGGCACCGATTGCCAATACAGCGGCAAGGCCCAATGCGATCAAAATCAGGTGGCGACCCTGCCCTTGATCATCCCGCCGCATCCAATCATCGGCCTGAAGATTATCGCCATTTTTGGCCATTCTGCCCTCGTCACGGTCCGCACAAGCCTCTTGCCCCAGCAGTCAAAATTGCGCGGACAATCAGCGATTCGGTTTTGACTGTAGTTTTAGCGCATTTCTTGCGCAGGCACCACGCCCAGAACTTCAAGCCCGGACGCAATTGTCACCGCAATAGCGCGGATCAGGGCCAAGCGAGCCAATGACCCCGCAGCGTCGTCTTCCTGTACAAAACGTAACGCAGGCTCTTCCTTGCCACGGTTCCAGTGCTGGTGAAACGCCGTTGCCAAATCATACAGATAAAAGGCAACCCGATGGGGTTCGTGCGCGGTGGCGGCCTGTTCCACTAAACGGGGCCAGCTTGCCACCAGTTTGATCAAGCCCAGCTCTGACGGGTGGGTCAGTGTCGCAAGATCAACCTTCGCCAGCGCATTGTCAGACAGGTCGGCGTCCGCAAAAGCGTCCGCACCCAGACGCAAGACTGAACAGATGCGGGCATGGGCATATTGCACGTAAAAGACGGGATTATCCTTGGACTGTTCCGTCACCTTGGCAAAATCAAAATCAAGCGGCGCATCATTCTTGCGCGTCAACATGATAAAGCGCACGACATCCTTGCCGACCTCATCAACCACATCGCGCATGGTTACGAATGTTCCGGCCCGTTTGGACATGCGGACAGGTTCACCGTTTCGATACAGATGAACCAGCTGGCACAGCTTGATATCAAGCGCAGCATTGCCATCACTGACAGCACTTGTTGCCGCCTTCATTCGTTTGACATAGCCGCCATGGTCAGCGCCCATAATATCAATCAACTCAGTATAGCCACGGTCATACTTGTCCCAATGATAGGCGATGTCCGCAGCGAAATAGGTGTAGGCCCCATCCGACTTTTTCAGCGGGCGGTCCACATCATCCCCATGATCGGTAGACCGGAACAGGGTTTGGGCGCGCGGCTCCCAATCATCGGGCAGCTTGCCCTTTGGCGGCTCAAGAACGCCTTCATAGATCAGGCCCTTATCGGTCAGCACCTGAAGCGCATCATCAATACGCCCAGCCTCATGCAGCAGCTTTTCAGAAAAGAACGTATCGAACGTCACGCCAAGGGCACCAAGGTCCTCGCGTATGCCATCCATCATCTGATCAACTGTAAAGGCGCGGACAATCGGCTCCCACTCAGCCTCATCCATTTTGGTCAATGCGTCGCCATGGACATCTTTCAGCCCTTCGCCAATCGCGACCAGATAGTTGCCAGGGTATAGCCCTTCGGGGATTTCGCCAATCTCTTCGCCCAACGCTTCGCGGTAACGTAGGAATGCGGACTGGGCTAAAACACCGATCTGCACACCGGCGTCATTGATGTAATATTCCCGATGAACGTCGTAGCCCGCCTTTTCCAGCAGGCTGGATAACGCGTCGCCAAACACTGTGCCACGGCAATGGCCGACATGCATCGGCCCGGTCGGGTTGGCGGAACAGAATTCGACATTTACTTTCACACCCTGACCGCGATCTGAACTGCCATAATTCGTTCCGGCTGACAAAACGTCCGCGACGCGGTTTAGCCAAAAACTGTCCGTCAGGCGTAAATTCAGAAAGCCTGGGCCTGCGACCTCGACCGCTGCCACGTCATCAAGCGCGCGCAGTTTCTCAGCCAAGGGTTCGGCGATGTCGCGCGGTTTCATCTTGGCCTGCTTGGTCAAAACCATTGCCGCATTGGTTGCCAAATCCCCGTGGGAGGCATCACGCGGCGGCTCTACCGTGATATTCTTGGTATCAAGATCAGCGGGTAGCACACCTGCCTCACCCATCTGGGTCAGGGCGTCGGTGATGTGGTTACGAAACAGGTCAAACAGGGTCATTGGCACTAAAGGCTTTTCGAACAATCAAATTGAAAGGATTACATAGACAAATCGAACAAACGGCGGTGTTCTTCAATGGCAAATCGGTCGGTCATGCCCGCAATAAAGTCGCACACAATGCGCGCCCGCGCCGAGACATCCCCGGTTGTGGCCAAAGCACGCCACGGATCGGGCAAAATCTCAGGCTCTCCCAAATATAGCGGAAATAGGTCACCTACGACACGGCGAGCCTTACTGGTCATGCGATTGACCTTGTAATGGAAATACATATGTTCCCGCAAAAACCGGCGCAATTCCCTGTCATTGGCAATCATGTCTTCTGAAAAGGCGACCAAGGCTTCGGGTAAATCGCGCACATCCTGCGCTGACTGCGGTTGATGTTTCTTGATCCGGCGACCCGTTTCAGCCAACAAATCGCGCACCATATGATCGATCAGACGACGCACAACCTCATGCGCCATGCGGTCTTTATCTGCATTGGGATAAAGCGCTCGAACGGCGGTCACCACGTCACCAACCAGCGGTAATGCCGCCAGGTCATCCAGTGTGAACAACCCTGCCCGCAAACCATCATCAATGTCGTGATTATTATAGGCGATGTCATCGGACAGCGCGGCGACCTGCGCCTCAGCACTGGCATAGGTACCAAGATCAAATGACAGGGCATCATCCTGTCGCTGAATAACGCCAGGCAACGTATCACGCGCCACGCCGTCACCGACCAGCGGTCCATTATGCTTCACCAACCCTTCAAGGGTTTCCCATGTCAAATTCAGGCCATCAAACGGGCCGTAACGCTGCTCAAGCTCGGTCACGATCTTGAGTGATTGGGCGTTATGATCAAACCCGCCATAGGGACGCATTTGGGTTTTCAGCGCGTCTTCCCCTGCATGGGCAAAGGGGGAATGGCCCAGATCATGTGCCAGCGACAATGCTTCGGCCAAATCTTCGTCCAGTCCCAGCGTTCTGCTGATTGAGCGTGCGATCTGCGCGACCTCAAGCGAGTGGGTCAAACGCGTCCGGTAATAATCGCCTTCATGATAAACAAAGACTTGCGTCTTATACTGCAAGCGCCGAAATGCCGTAGAATGGATGATCCGGTCGCGATCACGCTGATAGGGGCTGCGGGTTGAGCTTTCATCCTCGCCGAAACGACGACCGCGACTTTCCGCGATTGTAACGGCAAAGGGGGCCAAACCCGCCCCATTATGGCTGGATTTTTGTGTCATAAAGGGTGTTTACACCGCCTGATGCCTGAATGCCAGCCGCTTTCCCCTGCCTCAATACACAACTGGGCGGATTAGCGCCTTGCGTCTGAAAAGAAAGACCCTACATTATGGATACAGATTCACAGGAAAAGGGTTAGCCCATCATGGCTGATGCCAACATCAAATTGACGGACAAGGCAGCTGCGCGCATCAATTCGCTTGCGGAGCAGGAGCATGTCGCCCCGCTTTTACGTATTTCCGTCGAAGGCGGCGGGTGTTCCGGCTTTTCCTACAAAATGGATTTCGACAGCGCTGTTAATGATGACGATATTATCGTTGAAAAAGACGGTGCAAAACTGGCGATTGATTCTGTGTCCGTCGTTTATATGGATGGATCAGAGGTTGATTTCGTTACCAACCTGATCGGCCAGTCCTTTGAAATCCGCAATCCCAATGCCTCATCCTCATGCGGGTGCGGCACCAGTTTTTCTATCTGATCATAAATCGGACATTACATGCGCCTGACTACGTGGAACGTCAACTCGATCAAGGCGCGCCTGCCCCGCGTTTTGGACTATCTAAAAGAAGCCAAACCCGACGCCATTGTCTTGCAGGAAATCAAATGCGTGGATGAAAACTTCCCGCGTGATGAGATTGAGGCACTGGGTTACACAGTCGAAACTCACGGCCAAAAAACCTATAATGGCGTTGCGCTATTAAGCCTTCACCCGATTTCAGAACTACGCACAGGATTGCCCGGCGATGACAGTGATGAACAGGCCCGTTATATTGAAGCTGTGATTGTCCCCAAGGACAGCGCGCCCATCAGGCTGGGTGGGCTGTATTTGCCCAATGGCAACCCCGTCAGTCCTGACAGTGAAAAATACCCCTATAAACTGGCATGGATGGATCGGCTGATCAGCCATGCCAAAACGCTGATAGCGGATGAAACAGACTTTATTCTGGCGGGCGACTATAACGTCATCCCGACAGATGATGATGTGCACGACCCCAAGGCATGGGAAGGCGATGCCCTGTTTCGGCCCGAAACCCATCAAAAATACCGCACCTTATGCAATTTGGGACTGACAGATGCGTTTCGGTCCTGTCACACGGAACCGCATCGTTATTCATTCTGGGATTATCAGGCAGGTGCCTGGCAGAACGATCACGGCATTCGGATCGACCATCTGTTGCTGTCGCCCGGCGCAACAGACCGTTTAACAGGGGCCGGCATCGACAAATATGTCAGAGGGCTGGAAAAACCCTCTGACCATGTTCCTGCGTGGGCTGATCTGATTTAGCCTTGAATAAGGCGGCAATCAGCCTTGCGACGTTCCGCATCAATTGCGGGCCACGCGTCGTCAAACGGGATCACACGGCGGAATAATACCAATCCCTTTGTTGTCGGCGCGCGCACGCCAATAGCGGTGGGTGGCACAATCGTGCTGCGATCACTTTCACGCATCAGAATAATTTCCTGACTATCACCCTCAACTGCCCGGTCATTCAGCGCAAAGAAATTGACGGTATCATCCGCAAAGAAGGAAACCGAACTATAGGTTTCTGACTTTGGCATAGTTACCGCAAGCGCCCCCTTACGAAGATCAAAGGCACAGGTCGTGTAAGCCAAGTCCGGCGCAGGACGCACAACAGTTCTAGATGTTTGATCAACCTTGGGGGCCTGATAAATCTCATTCACGCCATTTTGCTGTGACGCGCCAATAATGACCGCGCCCATCAGGACGTAAGGCACCAGCCACACCAATACAAAATGCAGACCGACAGCCGCAAATACTGTCCAAACAATCCATTTTAGAAAACCGCTCATTTGCATGTCTCCTTTTTGATGGAGGGTAAGGGCGTGCTGTCAGGTGCCGAATAGACTGACGCACCGGGATTATAAAGCCGAAGCGTCAAGGAAAATGGCGAGCCTGCATTGCGCGAACTGATCCAGTTTACCGGCTGCGCCTTTGGTGAGACGACGGCATGGAAATGGCCCGGGCGTGTGCGCGTCACCGTGGTTTGCGCAACAGATGGGCGATTATCATCATTCCGCACCAGATAATTATCGAGCGCGTAGATCGTCATGCTCCACCATCGTGTGTCTGGGTCAGGCCCTTCAACACGATAGGTGCAATCCTCGGTCAGTGTATCGCCATCTGAATCCTGAAACGCTGTATAATAAATCGTTTCTTCCTTTGACAGCGCCAACAACCCACCAATGGCAACAGCGGCCTTTGTATACATATCCGCGTCTGCACTGCCGACAGTCAAACTGGTTGACCACGGGCCGTTATCAATACCACGGTCACGAATGCCGATGCCCACCGTCACAACGACGCTAGCAATGGCAAGCACGGCAGCAACCACCAAGCCTGCCAAAATTGCAGCAAATTTCCTCATCACTTCCCCCAAGAAAATGAAAAATTAGATGTCGGCATAGCAGCGAATTTCTGCTGCGCCGCCCGGATGTGTCACTGCACCCTTGCGAGCCGGACCAACCGTCTGCTTGTATTTCCACAACGTGCCATTGCCGAATTGAGCTGCAGGCTCTTTCCAATCCTTGCGGCGGGCCTCAAGCTCGTCATCGGTTAGATCAACTGTGATGGTCCCTTCTTCGGCATCAATGGTGATCATGTCACCATCTTTCAGCAAGCCGATCGGGCCGCCAACGGCAGCTTCGGGGCCAACGTGACCGATGCAGAACCCGCGTGTCGCACCAGAGAAACGGCCATCTGTGATCAAGGCAACCTTGTCACCCATGCCCTGCCCGTAAAGTGCGGACGTAGTGGACAACATCTCGCGCATACCGGGACCACCCTTTGGGCCTTCGTTCCGGATGACGATGACATCGCCTTCGGCATAGTTTTCGTTTTCCACGGCTGCGAAGGCATCTTCTTCACACTCAAACACACGTGCCGGACCAGTGAAAATCAGCTTTTCCATCCCGGCAACTTTCACGATTGCGCCTTCTGGGGCCAGATTGCCTTGCAGTCCAACAACGCCGCCCGTTGGAGTGATCGGGTTTGTTACCGGATAGATCACGTTCTGGTTGGCGTTGAATTCAATCCCTTCCAGGTTTTCTTCCAGCGTCTTGCCGGTTACCGTCAGGCAATCGCCGTGCAGGAAACCGCCATCAAGCAATGTCCGCAGCAGAACCGGCACGCCGCCGGCCTCATACATATCCTTGGCAACATAGGCCCCGCCCGGTTTCAGGTCGGCAATGTAAGGTGTTTTCTTGAAAATTTCGGCAACATGCATCAGGTCAAAATCAATGCCCGCCTCATGGGCCATCGCAGGCAAGTGAAGACCGCCATTGGTTGACCCGCCGGTTGCCGCAACGACAGTTGCAGCATTTTCAAGGCTTTTACGCGTCACGATATCGCGCGGACGGATATTCCGGGCAATCAGGTCCATGACCGCCTCGCCTGATTTTTCGGCATATTGGTCACGGCTTTCATAGGGCGCAGGTGCCCCGGATGATAGCGGCAGGGCAAGGCCGATAGCCTCTGACACGCATGCCATAGTGTTGGCCGTGAACTGACCGCCACATGCACCGGCAGACGGACACGCAACACATTCCAGCTCATGCAACTCTTCATCATCCATATTGCCTGCTGAATGCTGACCGACAGCTTCAAACACATCAAGGACGGTAACGTCCTTACCCCTGTGTGACCCCGGCAGGATTGACCCGCCATACATAAACACAGACGGCACGTTCAAACGGATCATTGCCATCATCATGCCCGGCAGGCTTTTGTCACATCCGGCAATTCCGACCAAGGCGTCATAGCAATGCCCGCGCATGGTCAATTCGATGGAGTCTGCAATAACCTCACGCGAGACAAGCGAGCTTTTCATCCCCTCATGCCCCATGGCGATGCCATCGGTCACAGTGATCGTGCAAAATTCACGCGGTGTGCCGCCAGCCGTGGCAACACCCTTTTTCGCTTCCTGCGCCTGACGCATCAAGGAAATGTTACAGGGCGCAGCCTCGTTCCATGCAGAAACAACGCCGACAAATGGCTGATTGATTTCTTCCTCTGTCATGCCCATGGCATAATAGTAAGACCGATGGGGTGACCGTTCAGGCCCGACCGAAACATGACGGCTGGGCAATTTGGTTTTATCAAAGGTATTGTTTGTCATGATCTGTCCTCAAGTAACGTCTTCTAGGCGGGCAAGGGCATCTTTCAGCCGCGCCGCGTTTTCTTCTAATTCTACTTTCTTGGCACGCTCCAGCGCCACAACATGTTCCGGCGCCTTGGCGATAAATTTTTCATTATTCAGCTTACCATCAATCCGTGCGATCAGCCCAGAAAGCTTATCAATTTCCTTGGCAAGGCGGGCCTGTTCAGCCCCCAAATCCATCACGTCAGCAACAGGTAGGAACAGGCTGGCCCCAGCCGCAACTGTTTGAATGGCCCCTTTGGGCGCATCCTCTGTTGTACTGGCAATATCATTTAGCCGCGCCATACGGCTGATCAGGGCATCATGGCGCTGCACAGCAACCCAATCATCATCCGACAACCCCTTGACCAATAACGGCACTTTTGCGCCTGCGGGCACGTTCATTTCTGAACGGACAGAGCGGATTTCGTTAATCAGCTCAATGACCATAGCCATTTCACTATCGGCAGCCTCGTCCGCCGCATGGGTATATGACGGCCAATCAGCAAGGATCAACATGGTGTCTCGGCCACCGGCCTGCTCCCCAATGCGCTGCCACAATTCTTCGGTGATAAAGGGCGAGAACGGATGCAGCATGACCAAAATTTGATCCAACACCCATGCAGCCATCGCCTTGGTTTCAGTTTTGGCAGCCTCGTCATCGCTGTTCAACAGCGGCTTGATAAACTCAAGATACCAGTCGCAATAGATGTTCCAGATAAAGCGGTAAAGACCACCTGCGGCTTCATCAAACTTATAGGTTTCCAACGCTTCACGAATTGTCTGCTCAGTCCGCGCAACCTCGCCGGCAATCCAGCGATTGACTGGCTGCGTCGCTGCGGCGGGGTCAAACCCGGCAACGGGAAATGCCTCGTTCATTTCACAAAACCGCGCCGCATTCCAAAGTTTGGTCCCAAAATTGCGATAGCCTTCTATGCGGCTTTCATCAAGCTTGATGTCACGGCCCTGTGCCGCCATCGCCGCCAAGGTAAAGCGTAATGCATCCGCACCGTACTGACCGATCAGCTCCAGCGGATCAACGACATTACCCTTTGACTTGGACATTTTCTGGCCGTTCTTGTCACGGACAAGCGCGTGGACATAAATATCGGCAAAGGGTTCTTCGCCCGTGAACTCAAGCCCCTGCATCATCATGCGGGCAACCCAGAAGAAAATAATGTCAAAGCCCGTCACCAATACAGATGTCGGGTAATAACGCTTCAGCTCATCGGTTTGTTCAGGCCAGCCAAGGGTAGAGAACGGCCACAAGGCGGACGAGAACCACGTGTCGAGCACGTCCTCATCCTGTGCCAGTTCAACAGACTTGCCGTAATGCGCTTCGGCTGCCGCATTGGCTTTGTCTTCGGTTTCCTCAACAAAGACAGTGCCGTCAGGGCCATACCAAGCCGGAATTTGATGCCCCCACCACAGTTGGCGTGACACACACCATGGCTGGATATTACGCATCCATTCAAAATAGGTCTTTTCCCAGTTTTTGGGGACAAAGCGTGTGCGCTCTTGTTCAACCGATTCAAGGGCAGGCTTGGCCAGCGTCGGCGCGTCTACATACCATTGGTCGGTCAAGTATGGTTCAATCACAACATCAGACCGGTCGCCATAGGGCACCATCAAGGTGTGATCCTCAACCTTCTCAAGAAGGCCCAAGGCGTCGATATCCTCGATGATTTTTTTACGCGCCGCAAACCGTTCCATACCACGATAGGCCTCTGGAACCTCGTCGTTCAGATTGGCGTGCTCATCCAGAATATTAATCTGTGCCAGCCCGCAGCGTTTGCCAACTTCAAAGTCATTAAAGTCATGCGCAGGCGTGATCTTCACCGCGCCAGAACCCTGTTCAGGGTCAGCATAGCTGTCGGCAACAATCGGAATTTCACGGCCAACCAATGGCAGCGTAACAGTTTTACCAATCAATGCCTTGTACCGTTCATCATCAGGATGAACCGCAACACCGCTATCACCCAACATGGTTTCCGGGCGCGTTGTGGCAACAGTGATGTGACCGGACCCATCCGTCAGCGGATAGCGGAAGTGCCACATGCTGCCCTGCACTTCCTTGTTTACCACTTCCAAATCGGAAATCGCTGTCAGGAATTTGGGGTCCCAGTTCACCAGACGCTTATCGCGGTAGATCAAATCCTTTTTGTGAAGGGCAACAAACACCTTACGGACGGCGGCAGACAACCCGTCATCCATGGTAAAGCGTTCACGGCTCCAGTCACATGATGCCCCAAGGCGGCGTAGTTGACGGGTGATCGTGCCGCCGGATTCTTCTTTCCAGTCCCAGACAAGCTCGACAAACTTATCACGGCCCATCTCACGACGGGTCGGCCCACCCTGTTGGGCGATATTCCGTTCCACAACCATTTGCGTGGCGATACCCGCATGGTCTGTGCCCGGCTGCCACAACACATCCTTGCCGCGCAGACGTTCAAAACGGGTCAGAACATCCTGCAACGTATTGTTCAACGCATGGCCCATATGGAGCGAGCCGGTGACATTCGGCGGCGGTATCACGATCGAAAAGCTGTCAGCGCCGGGTTTTGCGCCCGCGCCGGCCTTAAACGCACCGGATTCTTCCCACGACTTGTACAGCCGCTCTTCAACCTCTTGAGGATTAAAACTTTTGTCGATCATAACATATCCATCGTGTCCGCTTCGCCCGGTTTGGCTATCGGATCACTTCATTCCACATTGATTGAGGGTTCTACCGATCCAAAGGCCGTTGCGCAATCTCTTCACGCACCACACGGACCACAATATCAGCCAGATTGGCATCCAGCCAGTCACGGACAAGTGGTGAGAGAATGGCGTCCAAACGCGATTCGATTGCATCAGGAATAGCATCGGGATCGGCCATAAGCGCAGCCTGCAACCCTTCGGTCAGGGCTGCTGCAATAGATTGTTCAAGCCCGGCCGCCGGGATCGTATCTTGAGGGGCTGCAGCTGTTGCCTTGTTCGTTGGCGCAACAGAGGCAACGTCAATATCGCCATCCTGTACAATTTCTGTCAGGTCAAGCACGCCGCGCGCCTTGATAGAGGCCGCAACAGTTTCGTCCTGACGCCGTTCTTCGGCGGCAAAGCGGCCGCGAATGGCATCAAGAACCGCATCAACCGAATTGTCGGCTGCGTTATCGGCACTTTCCTGTCTGTCGCTGCTCATGCTGGTACGAGCCACCAAAGTTAAAGAACTGGGTCAGTCACCCAAGAAATAGTCAACGGCGCGATCAACCACGCCATCTGCTGCTGCCGGGTCGATAATCGCTACACTAAGCCCAAGCCCGCGCGCATTCAACAAGCCTGTTGCTGCCAGTAATTGATAGGCTGCCACCGCTTCGTTCTGTACGGCGCGCGCCAACGTCACCTGCGAATCCAGCAATTCCTGCTGGGCATTCAAGACGTCAAGAGTTGTCCGGACGCCTACCTCAGCCTCCTGCTGCACACCATCAAGAGCTACCTCATTGGCGGACACTTGACTTTGTGAGGAGCGAATGGCGGAGCGTGTAGCCATCAAATTATTCCACGCGTTGGTTACGCCTTCCTCAACACCGGCGCGTGCCTCAACAAGCTGATGATGTGAACGCATGGCATCATAGGACGCCTGACGGTTTTTGGAATATGTCGTCCCGCCGCTAAAAATCGGCCAGGTTGCGATTGCACGCAACGACTTTTCGCCGCTTTCCGATCCTTGCAGGGCAGACCCTGACCTTGATTTCTCATATTGCGCTTGCACTACAACTGTAGGCAAATATTCACCAAATGCGACATCTCTAGCAGCATCAGCAGCACGTAGCGCGGCCTGCGCCTGCGCAACCGATGGATTGTTGGACAAAGCCAAGCCGACAGATTCTTCAAAATCGTTCGGTAATTCCGGCAACTGGTTAGGAACAACCAAATCAACCGCATTCAAGCCGGTCAACCGAGTGAGCGCAGCTTCACTTGCATTCAAATCGGCACGCGCGGAAATCAGCGCCGTTTCGACACCTGCCAAACGGGCCTCAGCCTGCGCGACATCAGTTCGTGTAATTTCACCCACATCGAACCGGTCCTGCGCAGCCTCCAACTGGCGGCGAAGAACATTCACATTAGCTTCATTCAAAGAAACAACCTGCCGGTTCGTCAACACCTGCATAAATGCAGACACTGTTTCCAACAGAACATTTT
Organism: Hyphomicrobiales bacterium; assembly: GCA_006844605.1. Taxonomy (GTDB): domain Bacteria; phylum Pseudomonadota; class Alphaproteobacteria; order SPJN01; family SPJN01; genus SPJN01. The sequence goes on from SPJN01000003.1 coordinate 126,808, forward strand.
GTTCAACATTGGCAAGGCCAGCCGAACCGACATCGACTAACGCATTAACCTGCTTAATCGCATTAATCGTTCGACCACCTGTAAACAACGACTGCTCCGCTTTTGCAGTGTAAGTTCTAGGCTTTGTGGTCCCCGCTAGAAATCCGTTCGACTTGTTCTTACTGTAGGAATAAGTTGACTGTAAAGTTACCGTCGGCAGCGCATTGCCATAGGCTTCTGACAATTGTTCATCCGTTTTGGCAAGGTTGGCACGTTCCGCCGCAAGCGTCGGGTTTTTGCCATAGGCCATTTCAAGCGCCTGATTAAGCGTCACCGCGTTATTGTCCTGTGCCAGAACAGGCGCAGATGCAACCAAACCGGACACGCCAAGCAGCATAGCCGCAATCAGATGATGTGTTTTGTTACGCTTTGTCATTCCAAGCCATCCCCCAAACGGATAGTACGGGCCCTGCCCCGCATGATCCCAAATTCAGACGGGATCGATTCTGTTCTGTCTATAGTGCAAATTCCGGCGCTTTTTCAAAGCCCGGCAGTGGCGGAACAACAGCATCAAAGTCCTGACGCATTCCCACATGGCCATCGGTTTTGGTATAGATAACCGCCTTGCCGAATGTGCCATTTGCCAGAAACGCCACTAAACGGCCACCATCGGCCAACTGATCCAACAGGTTTTGCGGCACTTCAGAAACGGCACCTTCAACAAAGATCACGTCGTAGGGGCCTTGTTTTGCCATGCCCTCAGACAACACACCTTCAACGACTGCGGCATTATCAATGCCCAAATCAGCCAGCGTGTCATTGGCCGCGGTGACCAATGCCTCGTCCTCATCAACCGCGATCACACTTTCGGCAAGACCCGCAGCAATGGCGGCGCCATACCCCAACCCGCAACCGACAACTAAAACGGAATCATCCGCCTCGATACCGGCAAGCTGTAGCAATTTTGAAAATTGCATCGCAGGAATAAGATAGCGGCCATCTGTGATCAACACAGGCTCGTCCACATAGGCAAGAGCGCGGCGCGGCTTAGGCACGAATTGTTCCCGTGGAATATCATGCATCCGTGCCGCAATACGCGGATCGGTTACATTGTTTGGCCGTACTTGGCTTTCGACCATGTTGAAACGCTGTTGGGCAAAATCAGTCATGTCTAGTCCCGTCTGATCCCGTAAGTTCTTGTCTGAATATGGGAATCCCCATCATTGGCCTTACATATAGAGGGGAAACCCCTTTTGGGCCAAGCCAAAAACCCGTGATCCCTACCAAATTACCCGCGACCTTGCCCCGCACCGCCCGTTCCAGCCATCACCCCACACCCACAGGTAAGCAGGCCATTATACTTGACCTTTCTTGCCCCCTGCCACACTGTTCGGCATCAAAATTACTATGTAGACAATATTGGGGGCAATCATGTCTGAGAATTATGATCTGTTAATCCGTAATGGCCGCATCGTTGATGGCAGCGGCGCACCCGGCTTTAATGGCGATATCGCCGTAAAAGACGGCAAAATCGCTGCAATCTCAAACGGTGAAGCACTGCAAGGTGACGCCACTGAGGTCATTGACGCCGCTGGCAAGGTTATTGCCCCCGGCTGGGTCGATATTCACACCCATTATGATGGTCAGGTGACGTGGGACCCCTATTTGTCCCCGTCAAGTTGGCATGGTGTGACAACCGTCGTTATGGGCAATTGCGGAGTGGGCTTTGCCCCCGTGCGCCCAGATGCCCATGATTTCCTGATTGAATTGATGGAGTCGGTTGAGGACATTCCCGGCACCGCCCTTCATGAAGGGATCGACTGGCAGTGGGAAACCTTCCCCGAATATCTGGATTTTCTCGACAAAATGCCCCGGGTTTTGGACGTTGCCGCCCAAATGCCCCACTGCGCCCTACGCGCCTATGTGCTTGGCGACCGCGCCCATGATTTGGAGCTGTCACCTGACGAAATCACAAAAATGGCAGAACTGACGAAAGAAGCGCTGGATGCGGGGGCCGTCGGCTTCTCAACCTCGCGGACGATTCTGCACAGCTCCTCCCACGGTTATGTGCCGGGCACCTATTCCCATCCTGAAGAGCTAGAGACAATTGGTGATGCGATGGGTGCTGCCGGGCATGGCGTGTTCCAACTGGTTTCAGACAATGTGGGCAAGGCGGATGAAATGGACTGGATTGGCCGTTTCTGCGAAACAACTGGCCGCCCCCTCACCTACCTAATGGCACAAAGCCGGGACAATCCAACAGGTTATCTCGATATGCTAGATGACGCCCTGAAGATGCAACAAGACGGGATTAAGATTGTACCGCAGGTGCCCGCGCGCCCCACCGGGATGTTGTATGGCCTGCAAAGCTCCCTCCATCCTTTTATGTCCCATCCAAGTTACAAGTCCATTGCGGACAAGTCCCATGATGAGATTGTAGCCGCCATGAAAGATCCAGCATTCAGGGAACAATTGCTTTCCGAAAAGCCAGAGACAACCAATCCGGTTGCCCTGCACCTGTTGACCAACTTTGCGCAAATGTTCCCGCTGGGTGATCCGCCGGATTATGAACCTGCGCCCGAAACCTCAGTCGCAGCAGTGGCGGACCGCGAGGGCCGCAGCCCCGAAGAGGTTGCCTATGAATGGATGATGGAACGTGACGGCAAGCAGATGATGTTCTCTCCCCTTGCCAGCTATGTGGATTACAATCTCGATGCCATTGGCAAGATGATGGATCATCCGGCCTCAGTCCTTGGGCTGTCTGATGGCGGTGCCCATTGCGGGTTGATTTGCGATGTATCCATGCCGACCTATTTGCTGACCCATTGGGTCAATGGTCGTGAGCGCGGCGACCGACGCCCGCTGGAGCAGATGGTTCATCTGCAAACCCGCTCGACTGCCCTAGCCTATGGGTTGGATGATCGCGGCTTGCTGGCCGAAGGGATGAAGGCTGATATCAATATCATTGACCTTGACAATATGCGCCTACACGCCCCTGAAATGGTCAATGACCTGCCATCAGGCGCACGCCGCCTTGTCCAACGGGCAGATGGCTATCACGTTACCATTTGCAGCGGCGTCGTGACCTATCGCGATGGTGAGGCAACACAGGCTATGCCGGGTAAATTGGTACGCGGCACAAAGGACGGCCCTGTAATGGGCGTCAGCTCCGCGGCACTTACCGGCACCATTGCTGCAGAATAACCCAGAAACGAAAGAACCAAGGCCGCCATGCTCTATCTCGTCCCGACGCCGATCGGCAATCTTGACGACATAACCCTGCGCGGCCTTGATGTCCTGAAACGGGCAGACTTGATCGCGGCAGAGGACACGCGCCATACGGCCAAGCTGTTGAACCATTATGCGATTAAGACCCCGCAACAATCCTATCACGAACATAATGAGCAGGCCGTCACACCTAAGTTGATCGAAAGGTTACAGGCTGGTGAGACGATTGCCGTCGTCACCGATGCGGGCACACCCGGTATTTCAGACCCCGGATACCGCATCATGCGGGCAGCCATTGATGCGGGCGTTGAAGCAACGGTCTTGCCCGGTGCCAGCGCTGTTGTCCCGGCCATTGTGCTGTCAGGCCTGCAAGTCAGCAGCTTTACCTTTCGGGGGTTTTTGGCCCGCAAGTCCGGGCGTCGTAAGAACGAGATGCTGGCAGACCAGGACAGCCCACATACGCTTGTGTTCTACGAAGCCCCTTCCCGTGTCCATGAATTTCTACGCGATGCGCTGACGGTATATGGCGACCGCGATGTCGCTGTCGTCAACGATATTTCAAAAATGTATGAGGCCGCGTGGCGCGGCCCGATCAGCAAGGTTCTTGAAGACTTGCCGTCTGAAGATCAACGACTGAAAGGCGAATTTGCCATTGTACTGGCAGGATCAGGGGAAAAGGCGCGCGTTCGCGGTCAACAGGACGTGAACACCAAACCCAAACGGGTTCGCCGCCATTTGCGCGATAAGCAGGATCAAGAGGCCGATTGATAGATTGCGGCAATACTTGTTGCGACCTGATCTTCATTGGCTTTCGCATCAAACCCTTCGATCAACACGCCATAAAGTGGATCGAGTACGCCGGGCCACAACAGGCATTCCCTTTCGGCAACCGCAGCGGTTAATAAATTTGCATCAAATTTGAAACTATCCAACTGCGCGACACAGGCCGCAGGGTCATCCTGCCATTCTTTGACACCAGGTAATCCACGAAACCACGCGGCCCCGAACACGATGACAGGCTTTGCCATTTGCAACGCTTCCCATCCGGCTTTGCCCGTAATTGTCGCCACCCCCACTGACCTTTCAATCAACTCAAAGCTAGGCGTATCACGGGGAAGATAAGCGACCCGTGGGATGGCTTTCAGGCGCGTGAAAAAGCTATCCTCACGCAAATAGCTTGCCTGTTTGGGGTTTTCTTTGACATAGACCCAAACATCATCAGGCAGTTGGCGCACCAATTCCTCGATTGCAAGTAGCTGATCACAATACACCCCGCCCAACACATCTGTCGTCATTTCCGGCTGCAAATGAAGGGGGAAGTAAACGAACTTGCGGTCAGGCACATAGACGTCAAACATATCAGCCAATTGACTATGCAGCCGATATTCCTGACGCAGCCGCTCAAACTTAATCCATGATTTGTCAAAGCTTTTGCGGTTCCACAGAAACGATAAAGTCAGTGCCTTGAATCCTGTGTTCAACGCCCTGCTGCTATAGGCCATCAAAAAACGCGATAACGTCATGCGCGCCGCGCCTTTCATATAAAAGGGTGGCGATGGATTTAGGTTCAATGAAATGGCACCTGATGGTGTTGTTTTGGGGCCGCTGACACCGATGGATTCAATCGCTTCTGACGCCCAAAACCGATTGGAAAACAGTGATTGCATCAACACAATCGTACGAATGCCCAACGCCTGACACAGATGATAGAGAACAATTGTGGTTCCGCCGTGGGGGACATTGCGAAAGATCACTGTCTCGATTTTCTGATCTTTCAACAAGTTCCAATAAAATTGGATGGCATTCTCAAACAAATTGTCGACGTCGAGCCAACTGTCTGAGTTTTTGGCCCGTTTAAAAAACTGTCTAAAATGCGTGCGTCGATAGGTTGTGAAGCTTGCCTCGCGAACCTGCTTCGTGATCGTCGGATCAAGGTCGGCAGCAAACGCATGAGGTACGGCCATATGCGCCAAATCATGGGAAATCAGCCTGACGCTTGGGTCGAGGTCTCGCGGCAAGCGATGAATATATATCAGCGAGTTGATCGGGATTCCGGCGGCACGGAACCGCGCCACGTGGTGATATTCAAAGGCAACTGCAAGAACGGACATAAGGTTCTATTACTCCGCTATTGCCAATGCTCATCAATCCAAGGGGTGGGCAGCACCTTCTTGTAAATGCGCTTCCATTTCTTGTCTTCTGGCCACTTGCCGATCACGGCATCATCGGGATCAGGCTTACCTGTAAAGCCTATCAGCTTGGCATCCGCAGGCAATGGCGGCACCTTGAACCAGTTCATCGGAAAACTGGGTATCAAATCGTGCTTGAAACTTAGGCACCAGCCCTTTGGCCAAAACAGAATTTCGTCCAATTCACGCGACAAATATTGCTGCTCTATCCGATAGCGCGACAGTACGTCATCGGGATTTTTTTGCACATCGTCATAGATGAAGCTGTTTTCACCAACCCGCCAGCGGTAGCAAGTTGTATTGCCGATGCCCTGCCCAACTTGGGTCCAGTTTTCAATGGCAACGACCTTGCCCGGCGCGAAGGTATAGAAATCATCCATTGGCCCCGTAATCACCAAATCCAAATCAAGGAACAGGACGTCATCACCGTGGTTGAAGCCGGCAAGCTCACTTTGCCATAGAGATATCTTGCGCCAAGGCGTCCAGCGCACATCTTCCGGCAAATTGATTTCGGGTAAGGGGTGGCATTCAATCTCGTCTGGAATGCCGGTCGGGTCGTCGGTGTAGCAAACCAAATGCAGCGGCATGGTCAGGTTTCGCTTTAATGCTGAATGAAGCCGCGTGACATAATCGGCACCGTATCGCGTGCCCCACTTTATGCAGGCTGCATGAGCAACATTGCCCTGCCCGTCAGTAAGCCCTTGATCCGTCATACGCCATCCGCTCCATTAGCTATATGCATGATCTATGCGCAGATTCTAAGGTAGCGTCAAGCCTGTGGGAAATAGCAAATAGTGCGGGTACTAGGCCCGGCGATAATCATCGGCAAGGCGGATGATATCTTCTTCATCAAGCAGGCTGCCCTGCTGCACTTCAATAATCACCAACGGCTCGTGCCCGGCATTGTGAAGCCGGTGGCGTGCCTGCGCGGGAATGGTGACGACATCGCCGCTTTCGATCTTGTGGCGCTCCGCATCGACGTCTGCAATGCCAATGCCGGACACCACAGTCCAAATTTCGGCCCTATGTTCGTGATATTGCAGGGAAAGACGTTGGCCGGGTTTCACTTCAATACGTTTGACGACAAAGCCAGGGCCCGTATCAATAACGTGCCACGTGCCCCACGGACGCGTTGCCTCTGCCCCAATCGTATATCGCACTGCCATTTGTGTGCCCCAAGCCCATTAAATCCGCACAAGAACGCGCATTAATGCAGGCCCTACACAAAGCTGCAAGAAAAAAAGGCAGATTCACTGCCATTTTCTACCGGAATTGTTGACCGGTTTCTCACTGAAAGCGATTTAGCGGTGAAATACCCTTGTTACGGCCAAGGCCAAGCGGATTGTTGCCACCCCGCAATTCGTCAGCCGCATTATCAATGCCCCGATCTGCGCCACCGGGACCGCCACCTGCCATTGTAGACTGACCGCCACTGAATGCACCGCGCACCTTGCGATAAGCTGCCCGATTTCCGCTGGCATGCGCGCCCAGCAATATCTGCCGTTTCCGCGCGCCACGAACATAACGCAGGGCATTTGCAGCATTTACACCCGCCTTTTCATCGGCACGGATCGCAGCGGCGGCAACCAACGCTGTGCGATCGGGGTCCTGCGTTGCAGCGACAATGGCAATGGCGGGAATATTTGCGACCCCGTATTTCTGCATCAGGCGCGTCAAATGTGTCTCAGCATCCGTGTCATCATCGGTCAGCATAATCTGATGAATGACACGCGCGGCCTCAGCCTCCAACGCAATGGGGCCGCCACCGGGAACCGATACAATCATATCGCCGTTTGACTTCGTCATCACATCACCGGGCGCGGCAAATGCAGCCCCTGTCATGCCAACAGCCAACATGAAAAGGACAACCATGACCATAGGCAGCCCCCGAACAGTCCGAATATTTTGTATGCTTGGTGTCAAACCTGTCTCCATCTGCGCGCATCGATATATATGCGCTCTCCCTCAACCTAGGAATGGATTGTGGCGCAATAGGGGCATCAAATGGGACAAATGATGCAGATCGGCAACATTAACGATCTACTTTTAGGAACGGCGCAATTCACGGATCAAAAACCGCCCCGGATGCAAGGCTGCCAGTTCATCCCGGGCAAGCGATGGCACCTGCCCGCACACCATTGCGGCAAGATTATCTGCCAATAATGGCGCTGTCATAAACCCGCGGGAGCCAAGCGCCCCCATAACGAATAGCCCCGGCGTCAACGGCCCGGTCATATCGGCGACAGCCGTCGGCCCATGTTTGATCGGGGCAAACATTGTTCGCCATTGATCAAAGTCAGGCACCGGCCCCATTAACGGCAACCGATCCGGCACCGTTAGGCGACTGCCAGACCAGTCGCTGACATGCTGCTGACCGCTGATGTTGAAACTGTCAAGCAACCCAGCCCGATCATCATCATTCGGCACTGCTGCTGACGGATCGCGAAAACTGGCACCGATGACAAGCCTGTCTGCCCCATCTGGAATCAGATAATGATCAGCCATTTGTGGCATCGTAAATCCATGCGCCACATGATTAACCAAGGCAATTTGCCCCGCCAATGGTTTGAGCGGCAAATCTGCACCATCCAGAAAGCCTGTCAGCCCCACCCCGGGGCAAAGAATAACAGCGTGATTAGCTGAAGACACTGGCGCCCTTGTAACGCCAAATCGCACATCACCCCCCTTGGCCAATAGTGCCAAGGCCGCAGCGCCATCGACCCACCCGGTTTGCGCGATATGCAGCCCTTTGTCTGACAACTCTACACCAGTGTCATGCCAAACAGACGCACCAATGCTGGCCCAAAAATCACAAGCAAAGGAAAATGCGTTTCCCATAAAACGTGGCCCACCGCCGGCACCATGATCAAGCCACGGGGTAATCAACGCTGCAGGAATGGCCGATACGGTTGCCGCCCAATTCCGCTGCCGTTCAATGACGGTCACGCTGATTTCAGGGGCCTTGGCCTTGATCGCCCTTGCCGTTAGCAGCCCCGCCAGCCCAGCGCCGACAATCGTGACTTTTTTTGGCGGCACAGTTGGCAATGCAGAATCAGCCCATGACAATTTATGCGGCGAATGTTTTGCATCATGACCGTCAAACCTACCGATACTCATATGACGCTTGCGGCCAAAGCCTTTTCTGCGCTCCATCTTAAAGCCAACATGCGCCAGCCTACGCCGAACATCCCCAACAGCCGTGAATGTCGCCAGACTCGCCCCATCCTTGGAAAGCCGCGCAATTTCCCGAAATAGTCGATCCGACCAAAGGTCTGGATTTAAAGCCGGTGCAAACCCATCAAGAAACCAGCAATCAACCATCCGCCGCGGCGCAAGGGTGGCAAGCATATCTGCGCCCTCGCCCGCCAGCACGGTCAGGCGCATACGCCCGTTCTCAAAATTCAAATCATGCCGCCCCGCACTTTTCGGAAATGAGGCGCGCAATAACTGTGCCAACGGGGCAAGCTCAGGAAAGGCGTCGTGGGCTCGCGCCAGATCATCAACACACATCAAATGCTTTTCTACGCTGATAAAATGAATGGTGCCCGGCTGCCCTGCCTTCAACCATGCCTGCCACAAGGTCAGGAAATTCAACCCCGTGCCAAAGCCCGTCTCGCCCACGACAAGCGGCACGACAGATTGTTTTGACCACCGGTGAGTGACATCACACCCGCCCAGAAAGACATAGCGACTTTCTTCAAGACCGGCATCGCCATAATACACATCGTCATATTGCGATGATCGTGGCTGCCCGTCATCCGTCCAGGCGCATGGTGTGGCTTGTATATTGGTCACCGATTAGAACGTTTCTTTATAAGGCCGCAAATCAAGTTCTAAAGTCCAAGCAGAACGGTGCTCTTGGCAAAACATTCTGAATGCACAGACAAGATCCGCAATGAACAAATCACTTTTAGCCACTCTAGTTACCCCATTTTCAATCGCATGGGTGCCAAATTGCATTCACGCAGTCTGCCTGCCTTTACGGGGCTTTGAAATTGCCAGCGCCCCGAAATTTGACCTGATTCGTCCAATTTGCGTGGAAAGACCGGAAAATTTGCAAGACCGATGACAGAAATCAAGACAGATGCAAATATTTTTGCCGCCACACCGCTTGACACTTTAGTATCGATTTATCAACACCCATAGCGGTCAGCGCGAATTTTATAGAAATATTTACTACAGAAACAGAGCATAGCCGCATTATGGGTTTCAACAATGTATGCCAGACATCGCAATAAAACTTAGTAATTACAAAAGCTTAGGCCCCCCACCTTTCGTTTTCAACCTAAAGGTATGTTGCTGTGCGGCCCATACTACCTGAAATGGTCGTCTTTTTACGCGGCAGCACCTAGGTGTCGATTTATTAAAAAAAGTACTAGACAAAAGTCATAGGCCTAGGCAATATCAATTTTACCGAAGCTGTTGCCACTCCATTTGCTTCGGTAGCCCCGGGCCTAGACGGGGTTCCACCGACGAAAAAGCGAAAGCTTTCTTGCCGGATTATTTAGGGGAACGGCCGCCAACCCACCGACCAAGCCGTTCCCCTTTTTCTTTGCCCAAATCAGATTTCATTTTCAGTAGGCAAGTCTGCAAAGCTTTGCTAGCAAGCCCTATGACTGATCAAAAAACACTGACATTCCTGCACACCGCACCAAGCCACGTCGCCCGCTTTGACCGCCTGCTTGCAGCGCATGACCTAACTGCCCTGCGGGTACAGCATCACGTCAACGAGGCGTTGTTGCCCCATGACGGCCGCCTGACAGATGATTTGAAACGCAATGCGCTTTCAATTTTCATGCAACTTTCATCCGGTGCTGACATGGTGCTGTGCACATGCTCTACCCTTGGCCCTGTCGCTGACATAGCTGCAGAGATGGTTGATGGCCGTGTTTGGCGCATAGACCGGCCAATGGCCCAACAGGCGCTGAAGACTGGCCAACACATTCTTGTGGCGGCATGTCTTGCCCCGTCAATCATGCCCACACAGCGCCTTTTAATGGCTGAAGCTGACGAAGCCCAATTACTGCCGATGATCAGCCCCTTGATTATTGAAGGCGCATGGCAGCTGTTTTTGGACAATAACGAAACCGCCTATGCTGCAGCGATTGCACAGGCCATCAAAGATGCTGTGCAAACCACGAAGCCTGACGCCGTTATTCTGGCTCAAGCCTCGATGGATTGCGCAGAACCATTATTGAATGATTGCGGCGTACCGGTTTTCAGCACACCACATATTGGCGTTGCAGCCGCTCTTGATGAGCTGGGCCTGATTTAGGAAAGGCCCTGACATAGCCAAAGTTCAAGCTTAGTCATAATTCAGGAATATCGGTGATGACCACGCCAGCTCCTCAGCCGGTGCAAGGCAATCATCTTCCTTGTCATGACGAAAGGGATCGCCCTTACACAGGTTAACGGTGATACAACGCCCATTGGCATCGCGCGTACATCGCTCCATCCCTGCATTGACTGTAGGGCCAGCTTCTTCAATCACGCGCACATAATAGGTCGCGTCGCGCCCGCCGCGGACATAGTCCTCATCCGTAAAGGTGGTTTGACACCCCGCAACCCGCGATTCTTCAACGTCACATTCAAAAACTTTCCACGGATCCTCGATCAGGCCAGCAACATCTTCGCCCTGTGTAATCTGCGGGCGAATACGAATAACCTCCAACCGCTCAACGCCCTTGCGGGTATCGCCCGGATTGTAGCATTCGTTCTTACATATGCGGGCAATTTCATCAGCGCCCAACTGGTCCATTGCGTATTCAGGGCAACCGGGCCGCTGCACCTGCGCGCCAAGTGCCGTAACCTTAAATGTCGGGTTGCTGCGTTTTTTGACAACACTGCCCATCGGAACCGCAGCACCATTATCATCAATCAAGTCGAACCACAGCAATATCCGATCACCGGAGGTGCCATAGGTCTTCCGGGCCTGCATGGCATTCCAAATGGCATCACGATTGCGTCCTTCTGTATGGGCCGCGATCAACCCACCGGTCATAAAGAATGACCCTTGGCGTTCGGTTTCGGTGATATTGAAATCAGCGATACTTGATTTTGTGGGGTCAAACGGCTGCGGTACTGACAGCGGCTCTTTCTCAGGCATCAGGCGATTGGAAATCCCGCCAAGGGACACACCCTCTGTCATGCCATAGCGCCCAAATTCCTTATACCCAGTACCCGGACGCGCCTGATGATTGTCAGAACTGGCCATGATACCCCATGTAAAGCGTTTGGGTTTGCCTGCTTCATCAAAATTACTGATGGCCAAAGCATATTGTACGGAGTTGCCGGGGCGATAGTTAAAGGCCGGCAAGCGACAATCCTGACATTGGCCGGCATCAAGCCAATCTTCTGATTTTGCGCCGGGCACGACGTTGAACCCGGCATTGGCGGCCTCAACATAATATTGGCGCGCATCAGCGGCACGTGAGGCGCATTCAGCCTCATCAACACCCTCCGCAAGACACCGGTCAGTGATAATTTCACCAGCTCGCCAACATGACGGCAGATACCCTTCTGTCGGTTCAGGACAGGACGGATTGCCCGCCGCGTCAAAACTGATGGCGCGCCAATCGCGATACTCGTCCGAGTTACCGTGGCCGGAGAAAATCTCAACCAGCATTTGATAGTCAGGGCGGCTTTGACCCTTTTTCAATTGCTTATCCATTGAAACGCCGGGCGGTGTATAAAAGCCCCAGGTCGTGCCATGCGGGATCACAATCGCCTCGGTCTGCCATTCATCAAGCTTGCGGAACAGGTCCTTAGGCTCTGCAGCAAGTTCAATACAATTAGGCGGCAAATCAGGTGATGCCACCCCTTCGGGGCACATATCACGGTCAGCCAATTCCTGATTGAACAAAACCCCGCCATAATACGGCTTACGGTCGCCACCCGGTGCCCACATAGTCATCAGCACCGCCTGCCAGGCAGGCACGCCCTTCCAGCCGCCATGTGCGATCGAACCGGGCGGTGAATAGGCCCCCACGGGACGGGCGGGAACAAGATCATCCGCAGTCTGGCGCAAGATCACATTCTTATGGCCATAATGATTGTCGGGGTTGGTGCCGATTTGCGTCCATTCCCACCCCAAAAAAGAAATCATATCCGGACGGTCAGGGTCACCTGCCTGCGCATTACAATCCCGAATGACTTTCTTTGTGTCCGTCCATTTGCGTTCGTTCAATCCAATACCGTGATCGGTGATCGACCAAAAATCCAGCGCGGAACAAAAGCGTGCAAAATCACAAGCGTCAGAAACCGGGTGTGCCCCTTCGCCCTGAACAATCGGAAGACTGCCAACAAAGGCATCCACAGAAAATGTTGTGTGAACATGAAGGTCGCCGAACAAAATCTGATTATCGCTCAGACGTCCACGGCTGACCGCAGCGACCAATGTTTGGGCGTCGCGCACAATATTCACTTCTGGCGGACGGGGGCCATCAGCAACAATACCGCCATCATGCAATTCACCGAACCAGCCTTGGAAAATGGCGAATACCCAAACACCAAAGCCAAGCACCACCAATATTGCCAGTTTACCGATCAAACGCATCATGTCCCCGCTCCCTTATGAAAAAGCCCGCCCCCATTATCAGGGACGGGCCATTTTGTTTCCAGCCTTAACCAGCGGCAAAGTCCTTAAAACCCTGCCCCTTGGCGGCAAGGTCTTTCAGAAGATCAGCCGGTTCCCAAACCGCGCCTTCTTCCTTAGCAAGCACTTCAAGCTCTGCCACGATCTTGTCCACGCCGATGACATCGGCCCAGAAGCAAGGACCACCCCAATAACGTGGCCAGCCATAGCCATAGACCCAAACGACATCAACGTCGCTGGGACGGATGGCAATGCCTTCCTGCAGAATTTTTGCGGCTTCGTTCACCATCGGGTACAGCAGACGCTTCAGAATTTCTTCTTCGGTCAATGTCACCTGCGGCAGGTTTGACTTGGCAGCGAAATCACGAATAACTTCTGCGACTTCATCGCTGGGGATCGGTTTACGATTTTCGTCGTAATCGTAATAACCCTTGCCAGTTTTTTGACCACGGCGATCACGTTCACACAGAACATCACGTAATGTTTCGCCATTGGACTTTTCTTTGTTCCAACCGATATCAAGACCGGCAAGGTCTGACATCTGGAACGGACCCATCGGGAAACCGAAATTGGTCAGCGCCCCATCAACATCCTGCGGCAGCGGCCCCTGCATAATCATCTTCTGTGCCTGCGCCTGACGCTGGAACAAGATGCGGTTGCCGATAAAGCCGGGGCAAACCCCTGACAGAACCGGTGCCTTGCCGATTTTCTTGCCCAATGCCATTGACGTTGCAATCACATCCTTGCCCGTCTTGTCGCCGCGCACCACTTCAAGCAGGCGCATGACGTTTGCGGGGCTAAAGAAATGCAGACCAATTACATCTTCAGGACGGCTTGTAACCGAAGCAATTTCATTCAGATCAAGCGCTGAGGTATTGGACGCCAAAATGGCACCCGGCTTCAGTGTGTCATCAAGGCGTTTGAAGATGTCTTTCTTCAGGTCCATGCTTTCAAACACAGCCTCGATCACCAAATCCTTGTCGGCAAGATCACTGAATTCAAGCGTGCCAGAGATGAGCGCCATACGCTCCTCAACTTGCGCTTCTGTGATACGGCCCTTTTTGGCGGTGTTTTCATAGTTTTTGCGGATGATGCCCAAGCCACGCTCAAGCGCATCGGCCTTCACCTCAACCAAGGTCACGGGAATGCCGACATTGGCGAAATTCATGGCGATGCCGCCGCCCATGGTGCCGCCACCGATGATACCAACAGATTTGATATCACGCTTGGGTGTGTCTTTCGGCACATCAGGAATTTTCTGGGCCTGACGTTCAGCAAAGAAGAAGTAACGCTGCGCCGCGGACTGAACGCCCGTCATCAGCTTACCGAATTCTTCACGCTCCACCTTAATGCCTTCATCAAACGGCAGGTTTACAGCCGCTTCAATACATTTGATGTTTGCTTCAGGTGCATCAAAGCCGCGGAACTTGCGCGCGTTCTTGGCACGAAAATCTGAGAACAAGCTGGCGTTTTCGCGCGCTGACTTCAACTTTTCATCATTGTCGCGAATACGGGTCAGGGCACGGCCTTCTGCAACAACCTTCTGGGCAAAGGCAATGGCCCCGGCCCGCAGGTCATCAACCACCTCTTCAATCAAACCGCTTGCCAAGGCCTCTTTGGTGCCAATCTGCGCCCCAGAAGTCATCATGTGCAGGGCTTGTTCAGCGCCAACAACGCGCGGCAAACGCTGCGTGCCACCGGCACCGGGCAGCAGGCCCAAATTCACTTCCGGCAAACCAAAACGTGCTGAGGCGATGGCAACACGGAAGTGCGCTGTAAGGGCGACTTCCAATCCGCCACCAAGGGCGGTGCCGTGAATAGCGGCAACAACAGGCTTGGTGCTGTTTTCAATGGCTTCTTGCGCATCGAACAGGCTGGCACCTTTTTGTGCGCCACCAAATTCTGAAATATCAGCGCCGGCAATAAAGGTACGGCCTGCGCAGATGATCACAACGGACTTAACCGCATCATCTGCAATCGCAGCCTTCATGCCTTCAAACAAGCCATCACGCACGTGTGAGCTCAACGCATTCACGGGCGGGCTATCAATGGTGATGACGCCAACACCATCTTCTACGGAAAAATCAACAGTCTGTGAAACAGCGGTCATATTCTGCCCTCATTTATATCTGTATTTAGGATTGAACTGAAATTTTGTGGGGCCATAGTAACGGGTTCGCAAGCGAATAAAAGGCAAGAAATTTGACTTTTTCAGCGAAAGATTGGTTGCGCGTGTCCTGTGCGGGCATATTGGCTGTTTTATTGTGGCAGGCAATCACCCAGCCCCTGCTTGACGTCACGCAACTTTATATTTTCAGTGACGAAATTAGCCTTGTCGGAATTATCAAGGGGCTGTGGAATAGTGAAGAACGCCCGCTGGCGTCTTTGATCTTTGCCATCGGGATTGCGGCCCCCTTTGGCAAATGTCTGATGTTGGCGATTTCACGCCTGCCCGCAGCCAAATTTGAAACGCACTTGTTTGGCGTCCTCAATATATTTTCCAGCCTAGATGCCTTCATCGTTGCCCTGACAATTTTCTACGTCAAGATGTCTGGCTTATCGAGCGCGCAAACCCGTGCCGGGGTTTTGTGGCTGATCGGATTTATCATCCTGTCAAAACTGGCTGAGTTTGCCTTTGTCGGGCGATCACACACACAGGAACGGGGCCACCCCTAAAGGCGACCCCGCTTCGTGTTTTGTTCAATCATGCAAGTCAGGACTGCTTATTCTGCCGCTTCGGCCTGACCGCGCAAATTTACCCGCTCAAGGAACTTGATGCCGTCAGCCGCGATGGCGTCACCGACCATCTCGTCACCTTCGTTCTTCAACTCATCCATATCGACATAGGTCGCATAAAGCGCCTTGGTCCGGTCTGTAATGATGCCCGCATTCAACAATGTCTTGATCAACACACGGAAGATTGAAGACTGACGGCCCATCACTTCACGGCGTTTTTCAACCGTGATGACCTTGGCAATTTCAGCGGTTGCCTCTTCCCAATCAATGCCAAACTTTTCATAGACTACCCGTTTTTCAAACGGCGCGCCCAGATTGAACAGCAGGGTCTGGAAACATTCTGCGGCCCAGTCTTCGATGATGTGACGCTCTTCCTCAGACACGTGGGGCATGGTCTTGTCTGCCCAGATTTTGCCGAACTTGTGGTGGAAGGCTTCATCCGTCATGACCAGCTGCGTCAGGTGACGGGCCAGCGGATCATTCGTAAATTCGAAGATTGAGGCAAACGCCCCCATAGCCAATCCTTCGACCAGCATCTGCATACCCACCAGTTTCTTGTAAACCTCAGGCGCGTTGACCATTTCTTCCAGCAGATTGGCCAGCGTGTTGCCGCAGGGCAGCGGCTCACCCCAGCGGGTTTGGATATAGCGGGAGAAGCCCAATACATGGCGCGCTTCTTCGCGGGCCTGATTGGATGCATATTCCTGTGCGCCCGGATCCTTCAACACATGACAAAGCGAGGCAGACAGGCTTAACGCGCCCTGCTCACCATGCAGAATGGCAGAAAGCATCCAGCGGAAGTTTTCATTCACGAAGGCAACTTTTTCTGCATCAGACATGCGCTGCCCGATGGGGGTTGCCATCTCTGCCACAAAATCAAGCGGCAACATCGGCGTATTCATATCGAAGGGGGTGTCGTAATCGATATATTTCTTATCAAGCGGATCCCAAAAATGTGTATGGGTTGCGGTAATAATTTTATCAAAATGGGGTGTCCGCGCGTTATAGCGGTCCACTTCAATCATTGATTTGAAATCATCAGGGGCAACTGCGTTATACGCAGCATCTTTTGTAATATCAGCCATTTGCTTTCTCCATCTCCCGGTTTGGTTGGTTTGTTAGTAATCAGGCAACCGCATCATCACGTGTCGTGGCTGTAGCCCCAGCCAGACTATGTGATTGCAGCACCTGGGTTCCCAATTCATCTGCCCGCAGCTCAAGGCGCGGGCGCGTTTCATCTGTCGCGACAGACAGTAACGACATCACAAGCCCCAAGCGGACCTGTGCCATAAATGTTTCATTATCAATGCGCCCAATAACCCAGTTGCGCATAGCGCCTGAGTATGACGCCAAGATCATTTGCGCGATCAGGCGCGGCGGCAGCGAATTGCGCAACAGCCCGTCTGACATGCCGTCAGCCACCACGCGCTCAGCCAATGCCCAAATTTTCAATATGGATTTTGAGGCACGCTCACCCGATTCAATACCCTGAATACCGCGTAATAGGCGTTTGTAGAAATCAGCGTCTGACAGGAATTGTTTCGCCGCCACGCTGACGATCAATTCTGCGCGGGCTATGGAATCGCCCTCTGTCACCGCAGCGGCAGACATATCCAGCGTGTCATAGGATTGGTCAAGCAACGCGTAGAGGATCTCTTCCTTTGAGCCCAACAGATTATAAAGTGTTGCGACAGACACTTCTGCGCCATCGGCAAGCGCACGCATGGACAGGCCCGCAACCCCCTCATCCACGATCAGGCCGCGCGCGGTGATCAGGATGCGATTGCGGCGCTTTTGTTTGCTGCGCTCACGAATGCCCATGAAGTGTGTCTCTTATCTATTGATGCCCTACAGCCGATTTTGCCCCAAAAACCAGAACATGTTCCAAAAATAGAACATGTAATGGTTTTACTGACAAGGGCCGAAATGAAAAAGGGGCCGGAATTAACCGACCCCTTGTCCGGGAACTACTGATTGTAAATGATGAAACGCCTATTTCAGCGCATCGTTCGAACTATCCTGATCATATGGTTTTTCAACGGGTTGGTAGATTTCCCCGCCAGCCGACCTGAACTTTTCAGACATTTCTTCCATACCCTGTTCGGCCGCAATATCGCGCACTTCCTGCGATATTTTCATGGAACAGAATTTCGGCCCACACATGGAGCAGAAATGCGAAACCTTGTGTGCCTCTTTCGGCAGGGTCTGGTCGTGAAATTCACGCGCCCGTTCAGGATCAAGGGACAGGTTAAACTGGTCCTCCCACCGGAACTCAAACCGGGCACGGGACAAGGCATCATCACGCGCCTGCGCGCCGGGGTGTCCCTTGGCAAGGTCTGCCGCATGGGCCGCAATCTTATAGGTGATCACGCCTTCCTTCACGTCATCACGGTCAGGCAGGCCCAAATGTTCTTTCGGGGTCACATAGCACAGCATGGCACAACCGAACCAACCGATCATGGCCGCACCGATACCTGATGTGATGTGATCATAGCCCGGTGCAATATCCGTTGTGAGCGGGCCAAGCGTATAAAACGGCGCTTCGCCACATTCGTGCAACTGCTTGTCCATATTGACCTTGATCTTGTGCATGGGCACATGGCCCGGCCCTTCGATCATGACCTGCACATCATGCTTCCACGCGATTTGGGTCAGCTCTCCCAATGTCTCAAGCTCAGCAAACTGGGCCTCGTCATTGGCATCTGCAATGGAGCCGGGGCGCAACCCATCACCTAACGAGAATGACACGTCATAACGTTTCATGATCTCGCAAATTTCTTCAAAATGGGTGTAAAGGAAGCTTTCCTGATGATGCGCCAAGCACCATTTCGCCATGATAGACCCGCCACGGCTGACAATCCCTGTCACACGCTTGGCAGTCATGGGAATATAGGCAAGCCGTACACCGGCATGAATGGTAAAGTAATCCACCCCCTGCTCTGCCTGTTCAATCAATGTATCGCGGAACACCTCCCAGGTCAGGTCTTCGGCAATGCCGTTCACCTTTTCCAGCGCCTGATAAATCGGCACAGTCCCGATCGGCACGGGCGAGTTGCGGATGATCCATTCACGGATATTGTGAATGTTCCGCCCGGTGCTGAGGTCCATCACAGTATCGCCACCCCAACGGGTCGCCCAGACCATTTTTTCAACCTCTTCCGCGACGGAGCTGGTCACGGCAGAGTTGCCGATATTCGCATTAATCTTCACAAGGAAGTTACGGCCGATAATCATCGGTTCAGCTTCTGGGTGATTGATGTTGGCGGGAATGATAGCTCGTCCGCGCGCCACTTCATCCCTGACAAATTCACCGGTGATAATTTCAGGAATTTCCGCGCCGAAACTTTCGCCATCGGTTTTCAGCAATTCTGCGGCCAAGGCTTCACGCCGTTGGTTTTCGCGGATTGCGATATATTCCATTTCCGGCGTCACAATGCCCGCGCGGGCATAGGCGATCTGCGTGACGGCCTTGTCGCCCGTCGCACGCAGGGGCTGACGCTTGGCAGGGAATTCGGGGACCAAACGGTCACCCTTAACAAAGCCGTTATCTTCAGGCTTTACATCACGGCCCACATACCGTTCAACATCGCCGCGCCCTTCAACCCACGTCTGCCGCAGGGGGGCAAGGCCCTCGCGGATTTTGATATCGCAATCAGGGTCTGAATATGGGCCAGAGGTATCATAGACTGTCACCGGCGGCTCAAGCGCGCTGGGGTGCAAATCAATCTCGCGCATGGGGACACGGACAGAAGAATCATTTGGGCTTTCTATATAGACCTTACGTGAGGCAGGTAGCGGCCCTGTCGTGATCTCAATCCCGTCAATGGCGATTTCGCCCTTACTATTTTCGATATTCATCGCAAGCCAACTTTCAGTATCTGGCACATTTTGGCCTGCTGACTTGGGACGGGGAAAGGCCGCAAAAAGCGCGCCGACCTTTGATTCCGTCCCTACGCCAGCATCACCCGGATCAGGTTCAAAGGGTCCGGCAAATTAGGCCGTCTCAGGGCATGTCAGTTGCCCTCCCCTCGGAAAGCCGCAGTTTGCGCGGATCGCAGCCGGGGGTCAAGCCCACTTACCCCCATGAAATGACCTAAATCACGTCCCGTTTCAGCCATGTGTAGACGCGAAACTGACACTGCAAACTTGAAAAGGAGGTTTCATAATGAAAACCGGTTTACTTGCAGCTGCCGCAATCGGCACAACACTCGCCTTCGCCGCGCCCGCCATTGCGCATGACGCTGACAATCATCGCGACAACAAGCGGTATGAACGGGTCCATGATGATCATAAAGGCACTCAAAAATACGCCAAAAAGCGGGATCATAGCGAATCGCGCAGTCACAAACGGGAACAAAGCCGCCATAGCGACCGTGAGCGTCGATACAAGAATGAAGAACGGCGCAAGGCACAACAACGCGACTACCGATACGAGCATTACCACAACCACAATTATCGGTCGTCGGGCTACCATCATCACAATCATGGGTATTATGACCGACACCGCACCCACTACCATTACTATCAGCCAGCCCCACGGCGCAGCCTGTTGCGGTCAAACATCCGTGTTGGCCTGCACTAAACTGGTGAAAATTGCCTGTGCCCTCCCCCTTGGGAGGGCATTTTTTTGCCTGTCCGGACGAAATCGACCCGCAACCCCATAATTGCCCAGATTCAGCGCTTTGCAGAACGTCTGAACTTCTCTACAAAGAGGAAAATCAGTTCGTTTCGGAGACTCATATGCGTTCGTCTACCTCGCGCCGCTCAATCGCTGTTGTTACGGCATTGGGCTTGGCAGGCCCCTTGGTTGCTTTTGGATTTCCCGCTGCGGCGCGGACTGTCAGTTCGACAGAAACCGACCAGATCAAAACAAATGATCAGGATGCCACAGTCATTGTAACCGGCACTGGCGATTTACAGGCAAACTGCCTAAACACCGTTGGTGTCCCCGATGCCGCGATTGAGGCCCTGACGGCCAACTACAACATCCGCATCGACGAAAACGGCCAAGTGACATTGGTCGATACGGGCCCCGGTTGCACCGCCCCCTCTAGCGCATTGCGCCTGAACAGCGGCTTTAACGGCAACGTCACAATCAACGGCCTACTTTCTGCCGGTGACACGGACGGTGACGGTGACGCGGACACCGCGATCCACATCGGTGATTTCCTCGGCAACAATAATGACAGCACCGCAAATATAACAATTGGCGCAAACGGCAGCGTAAATGGCGACCTGATCCTTGGCGGCAATGACAGCATTAACCTGACCAATAATGGCGCCATCAACGGCTCATTCCTAATTGAACATACAGCGGGCACCCCGGCGGTCACCCTGATCAATAACGGTGTGATGGATTCTGGCGCCAACCCCATCCTGATCAGTGACACCTCAACCGGGGCTGCGGGTACAACAATTATCAACAATGTCGGCACGTTTGACGCCAATGGTAATCTGGACCCTGCATTCGGTGTCATGACCGGCGATTTGGTTTTGGATGGCAATGATCGGGCCTATTCCATCACAAACTCAGGGATATTCACCGGGGAAATCAGCTTTGGCGCGCCCACCACATTCGGTGGCGCGGCAGTCAACAATAGCGGCACCATGACGGCCGGTGCCAGCGGCAACATATTGCTGGTTAATGACCTTGGCGATGACACAACAGTCCTGTCATTCACGAATAGTTTTCTGGGCACCATCACTGGTGACCTTGTCTTTGGCAATAATGGCGATCACAGCCTGACAAACAGTGGCGACATGACTGGCACGATTTCATTCGGTGACGGTGATAACAGCGCAACGCTTGCATCTGGGTTTGTGCAAGCCACTGACAGCGTGACACTGCCCACACTTCCCCTGCTAAGCATGGGCGCAGGTGCAGACAGCCTGTCCCTTAGCGGCAGTCGCGTGCAGGCACAGGAAGGCTTTATCACCGAAACCACAGACGCAAACGGCGCTGTCGATGGTTTCACCTTTGGTGATGTCGCTGACATTCAGGCAGGCACCTTGATCGACATGGGTGATGATGATGATGAGGTCACAATCGCTGGCGGGGCCATCGGGGGCGCAGATACGCTGCTTGATTTGGGCACCGGCGCGGATACCCTGACACTAACGCTGAACCCCTTGGCGGCAGTAGACATAGACGAACGCAGCGTCATTTCAGGTGGGGCCGATGAAGACACGCTTGCCTTCAATGTTGCCGCCCATGAAGACGGGTTTGAGTTTACCGACTTTGGCCAGTTCGCTGATTTTGAATCACTGCAAGTGACAGCAGGCGCGTTGATCCTGAACCCTGATGCGAACCTGTTCGGCGTCAGCGGTGGCACGTTGACAATCAATAGCGGCGCAACATTGCAAGTTCTGGACAATGCCAATGTCACCAGTGAATTTGCAACAGGCGTCATTGATGGCACGCTGCGGGTTGACGGCAACCTGCCGCTTGTTGCTGCAAACGGCACATTCACTGTCAACGGCACCGGTCTTTTGCAGTTTGGCATCACGGACGTCACAGACCCGACACTAAACGGTATCCTGCAAAGCGGCGGCGGCAGCACAACGGTTACATTGGCAGATGGCAGCGCGGTTGAGCTTATTCTTGCGGATCAACTCAGCACCGGATTTACAACTATCGGCCAGACCGCAACGGTAACACTTGTCGAAGCGGATACGATTACCATCGCTGATCAGACCACAATTCTGGCAGACAATGATCCGTTCCATGAATTTACGCTGATCGACCCCACGACGACACCCGGCTTGCTACAAGTTGAGATCGGCCGCACACCCGGCTTCCAACAACTGGCTATTAATGCTGGCCTTGCCGGTCATGTTGGCACCATTGGCGCGGCGCTGGACGCAGAATATGCCGCCTGTAGCGACACGGAGCGTGATGGCAGCGATGCGGCCAGCAGCTTTACAGCTTTTTGTAATGCCGTATCAATCTTGGGCGTAACCTCAAACAGCGCAAACGACAATCTAGGCATTGTCGGATTACTGGCCGTTGCCGCCCCTGATCGCACAAGCGGTGAGCACACAATGCGTGTGGATACGCAAAAAATGCTGCATTCAATCGTTGAAAAACGTGCAGACATTTTGCGGTCGCGCAGCCGTGCCCTTCCCGCCGGCGTCGGCACAGGTCAAATCGACAAGCCGCAACAGCAAAGCCGCCTAACAGGTAGCGACCGCCAGATTGCTGGCCTGACGGACAATCTGACCAATGAGATTGATGGCACAGGTGCCGGTGATCTGGTTGATTTTGGCACGGGCCTTGGTGCCGGGTCGGTTTGGAGCGCCCATCACCTGTGGATGCAAATCTACACAGCCTTTTCTGAGCGTGATGACAGTCGGTTGGTCGGCGGATATGACGGCGAACAATATGGCATCGCTTTCGGCTATGACTGGCGCGCCAGCCGCACATGGTTGTTCGGCGTCTATGGCGGTTATGGCCTGTCAGAGGTTGACGGCAATGATTCATCTAATGAGCAAGTCGAGATCGACACCATTTCCGGTGGTGCCTATATGAGCTGGTTTGACCGCTATACAAGCTGGTCATCAACCCTGTCATTCGGCATCAGTGATTTTGAAGGCGAGCGCATCGGCCTTGCCGGCACAAAGGTCACGCGTAGCCACGATGGTTTTGAAGTTGGCCTTTCATCGACAGTTGACCAGAATATCACGGTTGCCAAACATTTGATCCTAACGCCCGCATTCGACCTGAACTTCGGTCTATATAACCGTGATGGCTACACAGAAACGGGCACGTTTGGCCTGACGGTGAAGAGCAAGACCTCCTATTCGCTCAACACCGGCCTGTCGGCAAAGCTGGCCGCACCCGGCCAAATCGGACGCACTGGTGTATTGCCCTATATCCGCACCGGGGTTTGGCATGACTTCTTTGATGACAGCGCCGACACCAAGGCAAAGTTCACAGGGTCAAAAGCAGGCTCTACCTTCAAGGTTGATGGCATCGATACCGCCAGCACGCAGTATCTTGCGGGGCTGGGGCTTGATCTGGTGTCCGCACGCGGACGTGTCAATTTCTCGTTCGGTTACAATTTCATCGGTGGCGACGACACACTTAGCCACAATCTGAACAGCAATCTGCGCTTCCGTTTCTAAGCGGCAGCGATGGGGCGCAACACACTGATCATCGCCCTGTGCAGCCTGTTATTGGCAGCATGTGGCGGGATCAGCGCAGACATCAACCGCCTGTCAAATCGGTTTGAGCCGCTTGGCTTTGCCGTCGATCAAAAACAATATGGCCGCTTCAAACTACGCGAAGCGGCAAGGCAAGGCGCGCCAAACGGCCCGGTTTGGATAGTCTATGCTGGCGATGGCGTTGCATGGCTGGACACGTGGACCCCTTCGCCGGACCCCACGCCATCCCCCAAAAACATGCCATCAATTTCTGTAGCGCAGGCAATCGCAAAGCAATTTGCGACCGACACGGTCATTCATCTTTCCCGGCCTTGCCAATTCTTAACCTCAAATGCGCAGGACTGCGGCACCCGTTATTGGACCCGCGACAGGTTTGGTGACGATGTACGCAACGCCTATCATGCACACGCCACACAGTTCGATGGCCGCCCGGTCATATTCGTTGGTTGGTCAGGCGGCGGGGTGCTGGCGGCCCATATGGCCCATATCCGCGCGATGCACAATCGACAGACAGGGGCCTTAACACTGGCAAGTCCGCTTGACCTTACTGCTTGGGCACAATGGCATAGGGTGTCCGCCCTGCCGCAGGCCGACAATCCTGCCCAATTTTTGCCGCTCGTCATACATCATAGCCATGCAGTTGGATCAAATGACAAAATCGTTCCCCCCGAAACGGTGTCACATCTGCCAAACCAGTTCATAGTACCGATAGACCATCATGGGCCGTGGCATGAGATTGCGATTCAGGCAGCCCCATCGTTGCGCGCGGCGGTTATCGCGGCCCAACCCTGACGCCATCTGACACTTGTGGTCCTGGATGCAGCACCACCTGATCGCCAGCCTCAAGCCCAGACAGCACTTCTCCAACTTCACGATTCAATTGTCCAATCGACAATTTGGTCAAACGCGCCTTGCCTTTGCGAACGGCCATAACAGCCCATTCATTGTGGTCTCGAAACAGCGCCCCAAGGGGCACCTGTAGCGCGTCATCACGCTGCCAGATCACGACATTCACCGTCACACGAAATCCATGCCCCAGCCGTTCCCACTGCGTAAAATCACCATTGAGGGCGATCACAATATTGACCCGCTGTTCTTCAATCCCCAAAGCCGACACTTTGGTGACCCCAAACGGCTCGACCCGCGTCACCCGGCCTTCTAAAGAGGCATCGCCGCCCCAGTCAGTAATGATGACCGGCGCGCCTTCTCGTATACGCACAGCATCGGCAGACAGAACATCGACAACAATCTCCAGATCACGGGGGTCGCCAAACGCGGCTATTGGTGTTCCGGCGGCCAGCACCGTTTCACTTTCCTGCAGCACATGCAGAACGGCACCACTAACGGGGGCCTTGATAGGATAATTCCCCTGCGCCCCACCTTCGCCTTCGGGGCCAATCAAGGCAGCCTTCGCTGTGGCCAGTTCATAATCGCGCATATCCAAAACAGCCAATGCGGTTCTAAGGGCCGCCCTGCGGGCATCAAGCTCCAACTCAGCCTGATCAAGTGTACGCTGACTGACCGTCCCCTTGTGCCGCAATGTTTTAATACGCGCATGGTCGCGCGTGGCGAACTTGACTTCGGCCCTCAAACGCTCCACCTCTTCAGCCGCAGAAGCCTTCGCCGCGGTTGCGGCCTTCACCTGCGCCTCAGCCTGGGCGCGTGTGCGTTCGTCCAGGATTGTTGGGTCACCCGGCTCCATCACGGCGACGATGGTTTCGCCCGCGATAACCTGATCGCCCGGCTCAACCTCGACACGCAACAATCGACCAGCCACGGGCGCTGACACCTGATACACATCGCGAATACGGGTTTCCCCTTCCTCAGCGATTGTCACCGCCATCGGGCCAACAACTGCCGTTGCCATGTCAACCTGAACTGTCTTAGGCCACGCCAAAGCAATCAACACAATCACCACAGCGGCACCGCCACCCACCCAAAGGCGATGTTGCTTTACCCAGTTCAATAATCCGTCCTGCATTCGGTTGCTCCCAAACTATTCTCGTGACTTCAGAACTGCGACCAGATCAAGATTGGCCACCCTGCGACCCACCAGCCATGCCGACCCGACGGCGGCAGCACTGACAACCAGCACGGCCAATATGACCGAACTTGTTTGAAAGACGAATGGCATCCGCATCAGGTCATTCTGCATCGATTGTGACATGCCATAACTGAAATAATATCCCAGCACCGCCCCGGGCAAAAAGGACAGCGCGGTCAGCATCAACAACTGTCCGATCAGGATGAAGCCAACTTCCCGCACGGTAAAGCCCAACACGCGTAGGCTGGCAAGTTCCCTTGCCTGTTCGCTCAACGCGATGCGGGCACTGTTATATACGACCCCGCCTGCAATCAGCATGGCAAACATACTGAACATACCGGCCATAATCAGCATCGACCGGTCCATCATCTCACCAAAACTATCAAACGCTGACAGCCGCGTTGCCACTGATTGCACCATCGGCATATCAAGTAGGTCGCGTACAAGTGGCCCCAACTCGTCGGGATCGATCTTCGCCTCGAACTGTTGCATCCGGCCCATTTCGCCGGTTAACCGCCCGAATGCCTCCATCGACATATAGGCCCCCTGCCCGACATATAGCCGGACAATCGCCGTGACAGGCACTTCGCGCGTATAGCGCCGCCCTGTCAGCAACTCTACCGTTATCAGGTCACCGACGCCCACTTGCAAATTTTCAGCAAGGGATTGGGCAAGGACAATCCCTGTTTCAGGAAGCGCAACCGGTTCACGATCATCATCCAGAAGTTGAGACAGCAACGTCCCCTGTTCGCGGGCGATGATGCCGCTGCGCTCTTCAACAACGCCATTGCGCAGTTTAACAGGGATGGCGTGGCTGCCTTCAACCCGTAACACACCGTCTATACTTTCAAGCCCGTGGATCGCTGAAGCGGGGCGTGCCTCAACCAATGTGATAGTCAGATCTTGCGTATGGCTGCGATAAAAATAGGTGTCAAGCAATGTCGCCGCAGCGCCTGAGAAGAAATTACCAAGCACAACAATTGCGACCGCCAGTGACATGCCAAACACGGTCACAAATGCCCGCATTGGCCGCCGCGTAATATTGCGTAAAATCATACGCGCTGGCTCCCGCCACTTACGGGTAAGCCCCATTCGTTCCAAAAAGCTGGGTCTGTAATTTGCCGGGGGCTCCGGTGACATGGCTTCCGCAGGCTGCAAGGCACTGACACGCCGCACCGTCATAAATGCACCGACGACTGCAGCGGTTGAACTGACAGCAATCGCAAGCAACAAACTTGCTGTATCGTTTTGTTGCAGCATAAATGGGAAGCGAAAAGCGATTTTATACAATTCCCCCAACAGGCTGGAAAGCGCCGCGCCAAGCCCCGCCCCCAGTACGGCCCCGATAAATGTGATGATCAATGCGAACCCCAGATAATGCAGGGCAATTTTATGGTTCTGCTTTCCGAACGCCTTGAACAGACCGATCTGCTCACGCTCAAGCGAAATAAGCCGGCTCATAATTACATTGATCAAAAAGGCCGCAATCGAAAGAAACAGGATAGGTACAACTGTGACCATTGTACTGAGTTGCTGAATCTCTGAATCAAGCATGGAGTCTGAAGGGTGATCTGTTCTGTCATAGGCCCCGCCACCCCCATAGGGTGCCAACATCTGGTCAAGCGTCCCAATCAGGCCGTCACTATCGGCACCCTTCTCTACATCAATGATTAGGCTGTTAAAGGCGCCATCATAATCAAATACCGCATCCAACAAATCGCGGTTTGCCCAAAAAATGCCGAACCCCTTTTCATCGGGAAACACACTGCCTGCAGGCATGGCGTAAACCGTATCTGCAGATGACCCGATGCCGACAATCGTCAATGTCATTTTGCGCCCACGCATGGTCGCCGTAACCTTGTCACCCAGATTTAGCCCAACAGCATTGGCAAAATTATAATGCGCAATAACCTCATGATCAGCGTGCATAAATGGCATGCGCCCCTGATCAAGAACCAATCTGTTAAGCGTGCTGCCCTGCGCAATATGGGGCGTTAGGGAAATCAATTGCCCCCGCGCCGGCACATCAAGAACCGGCACATCAATCAGGGCGATGCCCACCACCTTATCATCAACGCGCCGCACGCCCGGCAGCTTTTCAATCTCCCGTCGCACAAAGCGCGGCGCACGATGAACGCTTGCGAAAACATCACCAAACCCGGTTTGGTCATAATAGACCTGCCGTGTCGTCTCCAGCGTCTTAATGGTGTTAAGGGCCGCAACCATCAGTGCAATACCCGATGCGATGATCAGCGACACAGCAATTACCGACCCCCGCAATCGCCACAGGTCACGCAACAGCTTTTTGTTCAGTGCGCTCATGCTGCCTACCACTCAAGCTCATCAGGCAGGGTTTTTTCCGTATTGCGTATATCAGACACAATCTTGCCGTCAGCCATCCGCAACACGCGATCAGCCATCGCAGCCATGCCGGCATTGTGGGTAATAATAATTGTTGTTGTGCCCAGTGTTTTGTTTACGTGATCAAGTGCAATCAGAACTGACTTGCCCGTTGTGCTGTCCAATGCGCCGGTGGGCTCATCCGCGAAAAGCAAACTTGGCCGCTTGGCGATAGCACGGGCAACAGCCACACGCTGTTGTTCACCACCGGACATTTCAGCCGGGAAATGGTTCAGCCGTTCAGACAGGCCAACCAAGCCCAACGCTTCGGCCGGGGGTAAAGGATCATCAGACATTTCGCTAACCAGCCCGACATTTTCCCGCGCAGTAAGACTTGCCACCAAATTATAGAACTGGAAGATAAAGCCAATATAATGACGCCGAAAGGCAGTGCGCTCATTCTCGGTGGCTTTCGCAATATCCTTGTCGTGGAACATGACGGAACCATTGGTGGGCGCATCAAGCCCGCCAAGAATGTTCAACAATGTCGACTTGCCGGATCCTGAAGCCCCCAACAAAACCACAAGGTCCGACGGATAAAGATCAAGGCTGACATCATCAAGGGCAGTAATCATTGCCTGCCCTTCCCCATAGGTTTTGGAAAGGTGCCTTGCAGACAAGATCGGCGCGTGATCCTGTGCGGTTTGTGATGCGATAGTGGTGTCGCTCATACACTCATTGTGGGCGCACCCAGACGGGAATAGCAAGACTTATATCGATGGATCGGGCCCGGCAAAGGCCGCCTATTCCCGGTTCTGATAATATTGCTGCAAGATAAAGAACGCCTTCTTTTTCTGCCCGGTTTCAGACACCAACCCCTTGCGATTATAATAGTCCTGAATAGAGTTCAGGGGCCGCATATAGGATCGGAAGTCGCGCAACACCCATGGCGATATCCCGGCCAGCTGGTCACTGCGTTCCAGCATCTGCAGCTGCATGTCATAAACCTTGGCCTGATAGTCTTCTGACCAAATCGGCGCTGTGGGATCGGTGTAACCGGCCTTTGCCCCTGCGCCAAATTCAGAAATGATCAGTGGCTTATCAAACTTGGTGCCAATCACGACCTCATCCATCATATCAAATATGATACGGCGGGCATCAGCCTCTGGCAGGGGGACGATCAACGGAATAAACGCAGCATAGTACCAGCCAAAATATTCATTGATGGCCACGACATCCACAAATTCGCCCAACGGGTCTTCCGACCGCATATCAGGTGCCGCAGCCGGCCCCACATTGCCCAACCACGCGGCGGCGCGGGCAATCGCACTTGGGAAAAAGCCAATTTCATCTGCCAATGCCTGCTTTGTTTTATCACTGACCTGTGGGTCGTTCAAGGCGCGCGACACAACAGCATAGCCAATCGCCTCCAACTCCTTTCGGCCCGTCAACAATGCCGCTGAAACCAATCTTGTATTGTCCAGCCGCCGCACCTCATCCGCCAATGCTTCCAAAAACGCAAGACGCTCGTCTGATTCCGGTGTTTCGTTGGCGATCGACCAAATCACCACGCTGGCCCGGTTGGCATCACGGCGGATCATTTCCCCGATCATCGTTTTGGCCTTTGCCAGAACCGCT
Source organism: Hyphomicrobiales bacterium (assembly GCA_006844605.1). Classification (GTDB taxonomy): domain Bacteria; phylum Pseudomonadota; class Alphaproteobacteria; order SPJN01; family SPJN01; genus SPJN01. The sequence goes on from SPJN01000003.1 coordinate 156,719, forward strand.
TCATCTTCAAAAGCGATTTGCCAGTAAACCGGCACTTCTGACCAGATCAGCAAGCCAAGTTCATCGGCAAGGCGCGTTGTCGCCGCATCATGCGGGTAATGGGCCAACCGAATAAAATTCGCCCCCAACTCCTTGGCAAGCATCAACATCGCCTTTGCGTCAGCGGGGCCATGGCTGCGTCCTTCATGAAGAATCGATTCTTCATGCATCGCAACACCCTTCAAAAAGATCGGTTCCCCATTCAGCAATATGTCTGTGCCTCGCGTTTCCACGGTGCGGAAGCCAACCCTGTCTGACACTTCATCATCACCCAAGGTGACAATCACGTCATATAGTTGTGGGTTTTGTGGCGACCACAATGTTGCATCGCTTAAATCAAGCTGTAGATAAAGCGCACCGGAACTGTCTGTTTGCACTTGCCGTTGAATGTTCAATGCGGGAATGGCAACCGTGATGTCTGTTCGTGAAGTCACGCCCGTCACATCAATTTTGATCACGCCCTGCTTTGTTTGATGGTCCTTCAACGAAACTGTGAAGTCTTCAATATGGGCGGCTGGCACGCTGACCAGCGACACTGATCGTGTTATGCCGCCAAAGTGCAGCCAATCTGCCCAGCGTGTCGGAATGGTGTGGGTGCCATGAAGATTATCAACCTTCACAACCAGACTATGATCACCGGGAGCCGACAGCGCGTCTGTTACGTCAAAGGCAAAGGGGGTGAAGCCGCCCTCATGCGCGCCCACAAACGCGCCATCAATCCAAACCTTGGCCCGGTAATTGACGGCGCCGAAATGCAGGAATTTGCGCCCGTCGCCCGTACCATCGCCCATACCATCGCCCGTACCGGCACTTGTAATCATGCGGTGATACCAAACCGTGCGGTCGTAAAAGAAAAGTTCAGCCTTTTGGCTGTTCCAATCCCCCGGCACGGTCAGGGTTTGGCTATTGTCGAATGAAAATTCCACCAAGTTTTGCGGCCCGCGAGGCGGGTTCAAGAAATAGCCACGTTCGGGAATATCGCCACCAAACGGGCTGGAATCACCCAACCCTAAAGGGTCAACAATGATTTGCCATTCACCATCCAGCGACACGCGCTGACGTTGCTCCACCAAGTTTGGCGCGGCCATTGCCGTACCGACAATTGAAAGCATTAGCGTCGCGCCCATCAGCGCTACAACACGTTGTAAAAGCTTCTTGATCATCAGTGAAAAGTCCCCATCAACCAATTTCACACACAATGAAAAGACGCACAGGTTCCGTCAAGGAAATTGCGGTTTTGCTGCGAATTTTGGGGAAAGAGTGGTGCCCGGGGGCGGGATCGAACCACCGACACTACGATTTTCAGTCGTATGCTCTACCAACTGAGCTACCCGGGCACTCTCAACCCTCATCAACGACTGAATCAGCCGCCGCGAGTGGCGTGGCGCATCTTGTAGACCATGCGCCTATCAGGAACAAGCAAAAATCAGGCTCACATTTGGTCGCACTAAAGATGTCGCTGATTTGCCTGTGCGGACTGCCATGCCAAACACGATAATCGCAAAAATACGTGAGGGAACCCGGCATAAACGCCCTGATGGCTATAGGTGAAGCCATTCTTCTCCATCACCCGGCGGGAGGCGACATTGGTCACAAGGGTAAAGCTCAACACTTCATCAACACGAAGGGTCTCAAACGCCTGCTTGATCAACAACCCGGCAACCGCACTGCCATGCCCCTGCCCCCAAAATTCGGGCATATAGGCATAGCCAAGCTCTATCGCTGATTCGCCATCAATCATCTTGTGACGCAAAAAGGCACGCCCCGCGAAATGCGTGGGGTCAAGCTTGCTGAAAAACACATACTCACCAAAGCCATGTGCCATCCAATGGCCGACGGCACTGTTCAGGCGTTGCTTGATTGTGGCTTCGTCCGCGATTCCCCCCAATGTCTTTGTGACATCAGGGTCGGTTTGCAGCCGGATATAGTGTGGCAGGTCTTCTACTCTTACCGGGCGACCGATCAGATGCCCCGTTTCAATTTCGGCGGGGACAAGCACGCCCTAGCCTTCATCATCGCGCATATCCCGTGCGGCACGGGCAGAATCCAGATCAATCACATCTGGATTAACAGGTTCCCCTGCAACGCGATACTTATCGCCTAGCCAGTTGCCTAAATCCAAATCCGCGCAGCGACGCGAACAGAACGGCTTAAACGCCTTATCAGTCGGTTTTTGACATAAGGGACAGGCCATTATTGCGGTGACACCACAAAATAGTCACGCCCGTGACGGGTTTCGGGACGCAGAATAAGCGAGCTGCCGATGCGGCCCCGAATATCCCCCATGATGGTGCCGTTGCGGGCCTCCAGCCATGAAATCACATCAGGGTGGGCCTGAAGCACCAAAGGTTTGCCGGGCATTGCACGGGCTTCGGATTCTGCACGGCGGATGGCGTCATTGGCAATCGTTGACACGGTTCTGATGCGGCCATGCCCGTGGCAGGGCCGGCAAGGCTCTGTCATCAACCGGGCCAATGGTTCGCGCACACGCTTGCGCGTCATCTCTACCAGACCGAATTCTGACATGCCTGAAATTTGAGTTGGGGCGCGGCTACGCTCCGCCCCTTTTTCCAACGCCTCTATCACGCTGGCAATGTTTGCGGGATCGTCCATGTGAATGAAATCAATAACGATCAACCCACCAATGCCGCGCAGCCGGACCTGACGCATAATCTCGCGCGCCGCATCCACGTTTGTGCGCACGGATGTTTCCTCCAGGCCCGCCCCACCGACATAGGAGCCTGAATTGACATCAACCGCCGTCAATGCCTCTGTCGTTTCGACCGTGATCCAGCCGCCATGTGGCAGGGCCACACGCTCCGACAGGGCGGTTTCGATTTCATACTCGATGTCATAAAGCTCAAAAATCGGGAAATCGCTTTTGTGCATCAAAATGCGATCATGGGCCTCGGGCATATGCACTTTCGCATAACGGCGGGCTTCATTGAACGCTTCAAAATCGTCAACCAATACGCGGCTGGTTTCTTCATCCACATGGTCACGCAGGGTTTGTGCCACCGGGTCAAGATCAAGGAACAAGGCGCTTGGCACTTTCGCCGATTGCAATTTGACCTGAATTTCGCGCCATGCATCACGCAGGTAGCGCGCGTCTTCATAAATTTCTTCAGCCGATGCTGACAGCGCGGCGGTACGCACGATGTAACCGCCACCGCGCCCATCAACACCAAATCCATTGGCATTCTTTGGCGCGGTCTTGTCTGTGTGGTTGTCACCAGATTCATAATCGGCATTGATCATGTCTTCGAGCATATTGGTCAAACGCTCGCGATCTTCTTCCTTATCAATGCGGCGTGACAGGGCGACACCGGACTGATTGGGCACATGCACCAGCATACGGCCTGGAATGGTGACATTGGCTGATAGGCGCGCACCCTTGTCCCCGATGGGGTCTTTAACGGCCTGCACCAGAATGATCTCACCCTCATGCACGCAGCGCGCAATGGGGGGCAGGCCATCTTCGTCATAGCCGGCAAGTTCGGCCAGGCACTGCGCCTCACGCGCACCAAGGAACCCGGCCCGCTCCAAACCAATCTCGACAAAGGCTGCCTGCATCCCGGGCAACACACGTTGCACACGCCCCAGATAAATATTGCCAATGACGGAATGGCCAGCGCGGCCTGCACTGTCCTCGTCCTTCCGCTCAAGAATTAAATCCTGCAAGCGGGCATCTTCGATCAGGGCAACACGGGTTTCCCCCGCCCCTACATTAATCAGGACTTCTTTTTGCATGAGCCAGTCTAAGGTTCGTTATGATTCTGAATAGTAACATTGGACACTATTGGGCCTTAACCCATACCCAACGTCAAGGGAGGATATAGCCATTTCCGCGCAAAAGCGCGGCAGTCTCGTATAATGGTAGACCGACTACATTTGTGTAGCTGCCTTGAATATCAATGACGAAGCCGCCGGCCCGCCCTTGAATTGCATACCCGCCGGCAAGGCCCTGCCACTCACCACTGGCAAGATAGGCTGCCTTTTCCTCGGCACTGATCCGCTTCATACGCACCCGTGTTTCGATGGTGCGTGTACGGCACGTGCCGTCAGGACAGATCAACGAAATTGCGGAATAAACCCGATGCCGCCGCCCCGACAACAAAGTCAGAAAACGGCCCGCCTCTTCTTCGGTGGCAGGCTTGCCCAAATTGCGGCGACCGACACAAACCGTTGTGTCAGCCCCCAAAACAAAACTGTCAGGATACTGGGCTGCAACATGTGCAGCTTTCGCTGCTGCAAGGCGCGCGACCAGATTACGGGGCTGCTCACCGGCAAGCGGGGCTTCATCAATATCAGCAGGAACAATCGCCTGCGGCGCAATACCGATCTGGGCAAGAAGATCGCGCCGCCGCGGGCTGGCGCTGGCCAGTATCAGCGGGGCATTGTCAGGCACGCAGAGAGACCTATTTATAACGGTAGGTGATGCGACCTTTGGTCAGGTCATAGGGTGTCATTTCTACCAACACCTTGTCACCGGCCAGAACACGAATGCGGTTTTTGCGCATTTTGCCTGCCGTGTGACACAGCACTTCATGTTCATTTTCAAGCTTCACGCGGAAAGTTGCGTTCGGCAATACTTCGGAGACTACGCCACCGATTTCTAGCAGTTCTTCTTTGGCCATATAACCGTGTCCAAATCCTGTTCAATCGGGCCAAACAGTTCGACCCTGCAAATTGGTGCGGAATGTGGCCAAAAACCCGGGGAAAATCAAGCCTTTCGGCATCGTCTTTACGTCGCGGGCCTATTCAGCGCCCAACCGTTCCTTGATCCGTGCCTCCAGCGCGTCACGCAGCGCGCGAAAAATGTCCAGCTTTTGGGCCCTACTGCCCCCTTCAAGGGCCGCTGTAGGGTCAATCGTGGGCCAATATTCAACGTCACAGGCCATTGTGTCCGTCAAAGCCACTGCATGATGCTGCGCATGGGGTGACAAGGTGACGATCAGGTCAAAGCTGGTATCTTCAAGGTCTTCAAAGGTTTTGGGGTAATGCGCCCCCATATCGATCCCCCGCTCCTTCATCACTTCGACAATGAACGGGTTGATGGGTTCAGCCTTTACCCCCACCGAATCAACATAAATCCGCCCCCCGGTCACATCCCTGGCAAGGGCGGCAGCCATTGGGCTACGGATAGAATTGAACGTACAGGCAAACAAAACAGCGTCAGGATTACGAACCGGCTCTACCGCACCGGGCAAAACCTGTTTGTGCGCCTTACCCAAAACCGGTGGGGCAAACCCCATGCGAGAGCGCCCGGTCACAGTCTAGCCCCTTAGGTGCAAAACGCAAATCAGCGTGAACAGCCGCCGCGCGGTGCCGTGATCGACCTCAATCTTGCCGGCAAGCCGTTCCTGCAACAGGGTCGATCCTTCATTGTGCAGGCCGCGCCGGCCCATATCAATCGCCTCGATCTGTGCGGGGCTGGCGGTCTTGATCGCCTGATAATAGGATTCGCAAATATCCCAGTAATCACGAACGATCCGGCGAAACGGTGACAGCGCCAGCAAAACATGCCCCGCCTGCGTGCCATCGGCCCCCTTGATGTCAAAGACAAGACGGCGTTCCACAATCGACAATGTCAGGTCATAGGGGCCGGGCGCCCCCTGCAATTTTTCTGAAACGGGGGAAAAGCTGTTTTCTTCCAACAGATCAAAGATCGCGACCTTACGCTCATGATCAATGTCGGGGTTCAACGGCACCCCGGTGCTTTCATCAAGCGTAATATTCGAGATTGATTGTGGGCCTTCAGGCATAGTCAGCTTTGTCAGTGCAGGTCAGAGTGGCGAAGCAAATCAGTCCCCACCTTGCCACCTCTTAGTCGCGCTGCCAAGGCATGTTGAGCCTGATTGCAACAGAAAGCGCATGGGCGTCCAAACCTTCTTCCTGTGCAAGGCGCACGGCGGCGCTGCCGACCTGCTGCAACCCCTGCGGCCCACAGTTCAGGATGGAGCTACGCTTGAGGAAATCAAGCACGTTCAATCCCGATGCGAAACGCGCGGTTCGTGATGTCGGCAGTACGTGATTAGGGCCTGCAAGGTAATCCCCCACAGCCTCTGGCGTGTGACGCCCCATAAAGATGGAGCCTGCATGTTTGAACTTCGGCAACAGGGCCTCAGGCTCATCTACGGCCAACTCAATATGTTCAGGTGCCAACGGGTCGATAAGCGCACATGCCTCGTCCAGATCCTGCGCAATAATCACAGCGCCGAATTGATCCCAGCTTTTGCGGGCGATGTCCGCGCGCGGCAAGACGGCCAAATGCGCCGCAACAGCCTGAACAACCTGATCGGCAAATGCGGCATCGGTTGTGATCAGGATTGATTGCGCAATCTCGTCATGCTCTGCCTGACTAAGCAGATCGGCGGCAATCCAGCTAGGGTCGGATTTGTCGTCACTGACCACCAGAATTTCCGATGGTCCGGCAATCATATCAATACCGACCTGTCCGAACACCTGACGCTTGGCTTCTGCCACAAAGGCGTTACCCGGACCGGTGATCTGGTCAACCCGCGCAATTGTTTCGGTGCCATAGGCCAGCGCCGCAATCGCCTGCGCCCCGCCAACACGGTAAATTTCGTCAATGCCCGCAACATGCGCTGCGGCCAGAATAACAGGATTGATCACCCCATCAGGCGTCGGCACAACCATCGCGATACGCGGCACACCAGCAACCTTGGCCGGGACAGCATTCATCAACAATGAACTGGGATAGGCTGCCAACCCGCCAGGCACGTAAAGCCCCACCGCATCCACAGGCGTCCAACGGTGACCAAGGGTGATCCCGGCATCATCCGTAAACAGGCCATCATCAGGCATTTGCTTTTCGTGATAGGCACGAATGCGGGCCGCGGCCAATTCCAATGCGTCACGCAATGTCGGCTCACACGCGTCACAGGCGGCCTTGATATCATCAACCGGCACCGCCATTCCGGTGCTGCGCACGTCAAAGCGATCAAACTTCTGCGTCAGCGCAAACAAGGCCTCGTCACCGCAAGCGCGCACATCGGCAATGATACCGCGCACGGCATCACCCACGTCGCTTTCCCCTTCGCGGCGCAGGGCGACCAGCACCTGATAGCGCGTGGTGAAGTCAGCATCTGTTGTGGTCAATATCTGTGGCATCGGCCTAGCTTGGTTTCGTCAATCGTCAAGTTTGTGATCAGGGCGCACCGGGGTTTTCCACGGCTCCCCCTTATCGGTCAGGTAAATATCCAGCGCCTCAACATCAAGGCGCACTGCTGCATTGTCTGCACACTCAAGCTGTAGCGCAAACGGGCCGGACGGGTCGTCCCCCAATGGTGTCACAGTCAGGGCCAGCAGGTCCAGCACCTTGGCCTTTTCTTCAAGTCCAAAGCCGCGCACTTTAACATCGCTGACATTATCGATATGCAAAAGCGCCCGTGTCCGCGCAAACGGTTCAGGGTCGGCACGATTAAACACGCGGGAGAGGAAGCCGCGCTTCTTCTCAACCACGTCGTCCAGTTCCTCCCATGCAAAGCGGGCAAGGGCGGCAACAAAGCGTTTTTGGGAGGGCAGATAGGCCATCTCCCCCACAAACAGCGCCGCATCCTGCACCAGGGCGGAAATCACAGCCAGATCATCAATATCCTGTGCGTGAAGCCTGACCGCCCCCGTCATCAGAACGTCCTTTCGTCACTGACGCGTTCGACCAAGGCCCCAACGGCGGTCAGCTTTTCTTCCAGCCGCTCATACCCACGGTCCAAATGATAGACCCGGTTTACTTCGGTCACGCCTTCTGCGCCCAACCCGGCAATAATCAGCGAGGATGAGGCACGCAAATCTGTGGCCATCACCGGCGCACCAACCAAACGATCCACACCACGCACCAATGACGATGCCCCATGCACCGTGATATCTGCGCCCATGCGCACCAATTCAGGCACATGCATGAAACGGTTTTCAAAAATCGTTTCGGTGATCATCGCGGCACCTTGCGCACGCGCCATCAATGCCATCAATTGCGCCTGCATATCGGTGGGGAAGCCGGGATAGGGTTGCGTTTCCACATCCACACCTGTCACACGCCCGTCCATTGCCACGCGGAGGGTACGGTCCCCCTCCTCTACAATAACGCCGGCACTGCGCAATAATGCTGTCACCGCCTCAAGCGCGCCGGGGTCCACATGACTTAAGGTGACATCGCCTTCGGTAATGGCCGCAGCCATCATATAGGTGCCTGCCTCAATCCGGTCGGGGATCACACGTTCATCAGCACCGTGTAGCTCGTCAACACCATCAACCGTCAACGTATCGGTGCCCTGACCGCTGATCTTGGCACCCATACTGTTCAGGCAATGAACAAGGTCTCCGATTTCAGGTTCGCGCGCGGCGTTTTCAATAATCGTTTGCCCTTTGGCAAGGGCAGCGGCCATCAACAGATTTTCGGTCGCGCCAACAGACACTTTCGGGAACGTCACCCGATTGCCAATCAACCCATTAGGGGCCGAGACCATGACATAGCCGCCCTCAAGCTCAACCTCGGCGCCCAATCGTTCCATCGCATTCAGGTGCAAATCAACCGGACGCGTGCCGATGGCACAGCCGCCGGGCAAGCTGACCTTGGCCCGCCCAAATCGTGCCAGTAGCGGCCCCATCACCAGAATGGAGGCGCGCATGGTACGCACCAAATCATAGGGTGCGGTTGTTTCGGTGATATTCGCTGCGGTCAGCGTCAAACGACGACCGCCATTCGCCTCGGTCACGTCACCGCCTGTTGCCTCAACCCCCAGGGTTTCAACAAGGCGGGTCATGGTTTTGATATCCGCCAGATCAGGCAGATTATTCAGGGTCAGCGGCTTGTCCGTCAGCAAACAGGCTGCAATCAACGGCAGCGCCGCGTTCTTTGCGCCGCTGATCGGGATAGTGCCTGACAGTCGTTGACCGCCGGTGATGCGAATACGATCCATTGCCGTTCCTTAAAGACGCGGTGCCGTCACGCCCGTCTGCCCCTGATATTTGCCCGCCCGATCCCGGTATGACACATCGCATTCCCCTTCCCCTTTCAGGAACAGGAATTGGCAGGCCCCTTCATTGGCGTAAATCTTGGCAGGCAAAGGGGTTGTGTTGGAAAACTCAAGCGTAACGTGGCCTTCCCACTCAGGCTCCAGCGGGGTCACATTGACGATAATCCCGCAACGGGCATAGGTGGATTTGCCAAGGCAGATCACCAGCGTATCGCGAGGAATGCGGAAATATTCCACCGTACGCGCCAGCACAAATGAATTGGGCGGGATCACGCAAACATCGGTTTTGCGATCAACAAAGCCGTCAGCCGAGAAGTTCTTGGGATCAACCACGGCAGAATCAACATTCGTGAAAATCTTAAACTCATCTGCCACACGGGCGTCATATCCATAGGAGCTAACCCCATAGGAAATCACGCCGTCACGCTTCTGCGCCTCGACAAAAGGTTCAATCATGCCCTGTTTTTGGGCCTGCTCTCTGATCCAGTGATCCGGTTGAATTCCCATCTGGTCCTCATGTGATTGTTTGGGCGTCTAATCTACGATGCTTATACCAGCCAAATCGCCTGTTTCGTAGCCGTGAGTCGTAGGATGCAATAATGGCGGGCTTGTGTCCGCTTGTCAGTCCTTATCATGCGTTTGTGAGCCTGATTCAGTCGATGTGGCCTGCGAATCAGCCTTGCGCCCCCTGCTCTGCGCTTTTCGGCGTCGCAAATTGACCCGCAGCGCCTCCTCAAGCCGTGCCTGACGGGCAGCCTGCTGGGGGGTCATATCGGCGGCAGAAGTGCCTTTATCCTGTCCTGATTTGCTCATACTGGTGACATGCCGCGAAATGACGGACAAAGCAAGGGTGTGTCTTGTCCCGCCTGCATTTTTCAAACTGTAAGGAAATGGTGCCCCCGGGGTGAATTGAACACCCGACCTCACCCTTACCAAGGGTGCGCTCTACCACTGAGCTACGAGGGCCAAAAGCGGGCGGACACTGCCATGCGATTCAGCCGCTTGCAAGGCACAAAAATCAAGAATTGCGCCAATGGGACATTTTGCGCCCCAATGGCCCAAAATCAGGCTGTTTGGGCACCTGTTTCGTCGTCCACTTCTTCAACCTCAACCATCAATATCGTGTCTTCAAGATAGGCCGCGTAACGGATGGCCTGATCATGGGTCAATTTGGGGAACATATCGCTGATCAAACGATCAAGCGCCTTTACCACGGTTTGTTCGGTATTTTTGGCAAGTTTCGCCGTCAGCCCGGTAAATTGCATCTGTTTAACCGGGTCACGCAAATAGATATCAACGCCTGCTTCCATCAACTGGATCATCACGCCGGTCAGCTGTGCCTTTTCGGTACGGCCATAATGACCATCCTTGATGCGAGCAATCACAGTACGCAGCTCTTCGGCGGTGCGGTCCAGAATGGGAAAGGCGATGTAGGAAATTTCCTTGCCGTTTTCATCCTCGCTTAACACCCGCGTGTTTTCGATATAGTCGGCACCGGCGATTGACTGTTCAATACTTAATCCACCGGCAACACGCTTCACAAAAAAAAGCGTTGCCTTTGTGATCATTGCCGCGCCAACCTTGATCACCCGCAACAGCCCGCCTTTGATTTCCAGAATCTCCGCAGGCTGCAAAATGTAATAATCCAACGTGTCATTCAAAATGTTCGACAATAGCGCCTTTATCATATCGGGTGCTTTGCGTGGATTTTCGCCCCGCATCTGCGCAATAAACCGATTGGACAAATCATGCTGCGCATCGCTGGCCAGAAAGGCCATATGGGTTTGTTCAAATGACATCGGCGTTTCCGATCCTGCTCGACCAATTAGATATTCTTAGGTCCAACCACTTTCCAGACTTTCACCGGCTTGGCAATACCCTTTGCCTGAATTGGGTCCAGCGCCTCCAGCGTGAAATGATCTTTCACCGCATCATACATATAGGATTCAATGACGACGCTATTGTGGGGGGCGTTACTTTCCAGGCGGGACGCAAGGTTAACCGACCGCCCGATAATGGTATAGGCCGCGTGACGATCACCACCGAAATAACCAACATTGGCATGGCCCGCATTAATGCCAACTCGCAATTGAAGGGCGGCCCCTGCCTTTTGACGAATCGGCTCCGCAATTTCATTGAACGCCTCAAGCAATTCAAGCCCGGCGCGCACAGCCTTGATTTCCTTGTCCTCGACTTTTTCAGGCGCGCCCCAATAGGCGATGATGCCATCCCCCATCAACTTATCCACGGTGCCGTCATGACGGAACAATATGTCGAGCGCGATGTCATAAAAATCAGCCAGAAACTCAGATACAGCCTGCGCATCATTATTGTCTGAGAACTTTGTAAACTCTGCAATATCGACAAACATGATGGCCAGATAACGCTTGCGCGATTGCAGGTTCAACCGCCCGGTGCCGGACTTTTCAAGCTCAGTAATCAGGGACGGGGCAACAAACCGACGCAACACTGTCACCATCTTCCGTTCTGCCATATAGGATCGAACAAAATTGACCAAGGCAAACAAAAGCCCCGACACGACCGTTGCGGCCACTGCGCCGAAGGTTGGTAGAAAATAGCTTTGTGATCCGAACATATAGTCAGATAGCCCAATCAACCCGCCGGCCAACCCAATCAATGCAGGCCCCGCGATAAAGGGACGGAACAACGCAAACAGCAACGCCACTATAAACGGCATCGCCAATAAAACAGTGAGCGAAACGAAGTGTGTAGCGGGGGTAATAAACCCGCCTGTCACAATTGTGTTCACGGCATTCACTGTCAGCAACACACCGGGGACGGACCCTTCAATCGGGGTTGCGATAAAATCACCCGAGCCAGCATAAGACGCACCGACCAAAACGATGCAATCTTCGAATGCTTCTTCCAGATCCTCGGGAAACAGGCTGAGCGATTTGTTCAATGTGCTGTAACTCTGCACAAAGAAGGCATTACGCCAATCATCCACATAACGGATCAGCATATGCCCGCGATCATCAAGCGGCACCTTGATCGGCTTTTCCAAAGTCTTTGGCCCAATGACCAAATAGGGCGCGTCAAAGTCAAAGTCATCACGCGGCAAATCGTAATAGACCATGATCGTCGCCAGCGTGAGCGATGGGTAAATATGATCCCCTACCCTGACAATCAACGGCACATCACGATGAATTGAATCCACCCCAACCGACACCGCCGCATGGGCAAGCTGCGAGACGTGATTGTCAAGGATGGGCACCGGCTGCAGGCCCACATCCATATCAAGGGCGGGCCAATGGCTTGTATCATCCGGGCCGATGCGGTGTTTTTGAAAACTTGCACGCGGGGTTTTAGCCTGCCCCAATACCGGACGCGCGCCAAAGGCGATCACACTGGCAGGGCTTTCAAATGCCTTTGCCAAAATCTCGTCATCGGCTGTTTCACGACGAAACACGATATCCCATGTGACAGACTTGGCATTTACCTCAGTCAGGCCCTGTAACAATTGCGCATGGCGCGTTCGTTTTACCGGAAACTCGCCACCATGATCGTCGATTGTCCGATCATCCAGCGCCACAAGACGGATATTGGGCGCGACTTCAACATTCGCATAACGATCTGCCAATGTGTCGAAATGCAAGTTGCTGGCAAGGCGGACAAGGTCCGAACGCTGCTCTAAAAGCGCCAACCCAACCGAAACAAACAATGCGGTTGCAAGGCTGATGAGAATCCGCAACTGCGCTGCTGATGCAACCTTCATAAATTATCGCTGCCCCGGCACACGATACGATCTAATTGATGATCGCAGCAAGGTCCGCAGGAATGTCAGCAACAATGCGCTCAGCGATTGTGACGGCCACATTGCGCAAGGACATGTTCAGCAACATTTCAGCATCCGCACTTGCTGGCGCCTCGACCGTTTCGTTCAACGGCTCGCGTTGCACAGTCAAGAAACGGCCACCGAATACACGGCGCAATTTGTAAACTGTTTCAAGGCTGCCTTTGGCAACGCCATCAATTGAACGGTCAATCTTAAAGGTTCGCAAATCACCATCGCAGTAATATGAGACACCGTCAGCAGCCAATTGACGAAGCTGTTCGCGGCTGGCCTGTTCTGTCAGCCCTTCGCTATATTGCGCGCGGTTCTGCAATGCTTCAACAACCAATTCGGTCAGCACCTGCCCCCAATCCTGATCCAACCCGGCAAGTTCAGGTACATCAGCAAGGAAATCTGTTTTCGCTTCATATTTACCGACAACCCATTGCGGGGCCGTTGCCTGATCACCGGTGGATTTATTGACCGGCTCCTCATACTCGTCCTGCATGGCTTGGTCATGTGCAGCGGCCCATTCAGCCTCTGCCTCAACTTGTGCATCGGTTTCCATCGACCTGGCCTCTTCGGCCATGCGGGCCTGCAATTCAGCTTCCAGCCGGGCTTCGGCCTCAGCCTCTGCGGCGGCATCCATCATTGCAGTGCCTTCAGATGATGAGGCGACCTCCGCCCCTGCGTCAGCCTCGACCATCACCATGCCGTCAGGTTCTGCCAAATCATAATCGTTTTGGTCCGCTGTCACGGTTGCACTGTCAACATTTTGCGGGGGCGCGCGGCGTTCAGCAGCTTGCGGCGCAGGCGCTTCTGAAGCAGGCGCTTGCGCAGCAGGTGCGCGGGTCTGTTGTTGGGGTGCAGAAGCACACGCCGCCAACAGCAATCCCGTTGCTGCCATTAATATCCACTTGAGATGGGTAACAATAGTTGACCGTGCCATAGCGTAATTCCCCTAAACTCTATAGCTTCTGTTTTACGACAAATGGCGGTAAAAAACTACTGACATTCATCACAGATTTCACATTAGATCGGTAAAATTTACCACAACAACCCAAGGGTGCGTTAGCGCCAAACTACATATATCAATAAATTTCAATGGCTTGCACAAGGAACTGATTGCGCGGCAAGCCCCTATTCCCGGCCCGGAGGCCCGCCCCCTGTCATGACAAAAACCCAACGAACAGAATTAAGTGCACAGCAAAAGGACTTTTTTGATTCTCTAAAATCAGGAAAATGGGATCTGCCCAACGGCATCAAGGCAAGCGATATCAGGCCCGATGAGTGGCTGAAAGACGTGTCTTACGGGCATGTTCTATATGAATGGCCCAATGATGGCACGCATGACATTATGCCAAACAGGCTGTTCGGTGGGTGGGTTGCCTGCCTGTCAGATCACATTGTTTCCATGACCATGGCAAGCGCGCTTGAAGACAATGAATGGTTCACCACCACCGAACTAACAACCCGTCTTTTCAGGCCGGTTTCAAATGGCCTGATCACGATCGAAGGCAATTTGATCAGCAGGGGCCGGACTTCCGGCTTTGTCGAGGCTGATTGGCGCGACGACAAGGGGCGGCTTTTGGTTCGTGTCAGCGCGGTAAAGGCAATTCGTGGCGCCGGTGAATTGACCGTCAAATAGGCTGTCAAATGTTGGTGCCTGTGCCACCAGCATCCAAGACCTAAACCGGGAAGAACGGTCGCAACACACGATAAAGCGGATTGGTGAAGGCAAGCGGCCCTTCGGTTACCCCAATACAAATACAATCACGCTCCACCCCGGCGATGGGTTGGTGCTTGATTTCCGGTCCGTGTTCAACGAAATCACCGGGACCATACCAGCTGACCTCATCCTCATAACTGCCCTTAATCAGGGCCGTCACCTCAAGCCCATTATGGGAATGGTGCGGCACCGCCTTGCCTGCCGCTATCCGCATCAAACGCGCAAAGGTGCCATTCGCCTCTTTAGACAGCGGAATAGTACCGATGCCCGGCGCGCGCGTCACAAATGGCAACGTGCTGTTCGGGCCGGGGTCAATATTCAGATCCAAAAAACACTGGGCAAGATGTGCCGGTAAATCAGAATCAACTGTGACCAACGGCATGGTCGCAGGCTCCTGCTCTGGCAACTGATCAAGCAATGATGCTATATCGTGACGGCCTAAATCCTGCTCTGCGGTGTCGGCCAACAACCCACCTGCCAATTCCTGCATTAAACGAAAATCGCCTTGGCATTGTTCGCAAGTGTCCAAGTGGACATCGACTGCCAAACCAAAGCCAAGCGCCAGATTACCAAGCGCGTGATCCATCAGCAGCGCTTCGCTGGGGTGGTGTTGCGGTGTGTAATCGTTCATCAAAGATATATCTGTTGAATGTTGCATCATATCAGTCTTGTAGTGCCAGTTCACTTAGATTGCCTTTCATGCGTGAAAACGCCAGCCTGATACGCGATTTGACCGTGCCAACAGGCAGGCTTAGCGCTTCGGCAATTTCACGATGGGAAAGCCCCTCAAAATAGGAAAGTCGGATAACCTCAAGCTGTTGTGGCGGCAGCTCCTTCAAACTGTCAGTCACAATATCCTTTATGCCCTTGCGCTGTACTTGTTCATCTGGCTGCTCAGGCTTGTCATGATGGGCATCAACCTCATGGGCAAAGTTGTCAGCGGTCCGCTGGCGCACATTGCGTTGCCTGATCAGGTCGATCCGCCGGTTCCTTGCAATGGCAAATATCCACGCCTGGCTGGATGCCCGCCCCGGATCAAACTGTTTTGCCTTTTGCCAAACCTTAATCATTGTATCCTGCGCAATTTCTTCGGCTTCTTCGGGTGGTGCACCCTGCCCGATCAGCCATGCTTTCACACGGGGGGCGAACTGCTCAAACAAACGGGCAAACGCGGTCTTGTCCTGTCGCTCAGCGATTGACAAAAGATCGCCAGCCCATTCATCAGCGGTCATACGGTTGCTTTCAGTCCTGTTCGTTACCTTGTTCACCAGAATCCAAACGCCCCATTACATTAGACTGCGCGGCAACATCTGCCGTCAAAATTTCGGGTCGCTCAAATTCAATCGCTACCTTCATGGTACGGCCCTGATCATCCGTTAGATCAGAAAGGCCGCGATATCCAACCAGCGCACCGGTCTGGCGATTGTACATCACTTGTGTGTCGGGCACCACCAGCCGTGCCAATAGATTTGTCGGACGCATAGATACCAGTAGAACCGCTGGATCATCAGACTGTTTTGCGGCGGCCTCAAACTCAACTGCGCGGCAAGCCTTTGGGACCAGCAGGTCAAAACGCAGCTTATTGCCCTGTGCCAATTCTGGCAGGCTTTTCTGCAAATGCTGGTTAAACCCGGCGTCAACAATATGACCGCTTCGAGCCGAAAATGTTTCGCCGCAGCCTTGTTTTTCACCCTTTGCCCGATGAAAAAGTGTACCAATAGACCCGGCGTCATCGGCCGCAACGAACCCTTCCTGATAACCGGTTTTCATATTTTCGCGGTGAAAAAACGGTGCCGCTGTCCCATTCGAAAATGTCAGCTTCTTGGTCGCCCAAATATTGCCTGCCGGGTCATGATACATAACCTCAGCCATCTGGGGGCTGCCATCACGCTCTACATATGTATGCCGTTCTGTGTAAAGCGTTTCGCCCGTCGTCAAATCGGTCGCATGACTTTTGAAGATCACAGTACGGCTGCCACCATAATCTTGCCCATCCGCGAAAGCAGAACTAACGGATAGCAGCGCCATGCCAGCGGCGGCCCCCAACAGGGACAGGCCAAGCCGCAATTTTTTGTGTGCCAATGCAATAATCATGAATTTGGTCTCAACATAAAGTGACCGACACCCCATTCGGTGCCATCGGCATAGCCGAACAGTTCCGCACTGGACATCAGGAAAATCCGCCACCGTTGAATACGGCGCTGGGCGTCTTTCTTGCTTTCGCCATAATGGGTCATGAACAGGTCCGTCACGACCTTGCGGCGCGCATCAAGCAGGTCGCACCAGTCTTCCAAAGTGCGCTCATAATGGGTGCCGTTAATCCACCATTTACGCTCAACACTTAATGCCGGGGCGCTTTGTTCAAAAATGTCAAAGCTGGGCATGATACCGCCGGTAAAAAAGTTCTCTGCCATCCAGTCGGTTTCGCCTTCTACCTCAAACAGATAGGGCAAGTTGCGGTGACAGAAAATGTGAATGAAGGCGCGCCCATCATTACGCAACCACTGACGCACATTTGTCGTCAACGCCGCGTAGTTCCGCATATGCTCAAACATCTCAACAGACACAATACGATCAAATTGCTTGTCCATCGAAAGTGTGCCGACATTGGCGGTGATAACATTGACATTCTTCAGGCCACGCAGATCGGCACGGCGCATAATATGACACCGTTGCGAGTTCGAATTTGAAACAGCTGTAATCTTGGCGTTGGGAAACTGTTCCGCCATATACAGCGTCAATGACCCCCAGCCACAACCCAATTCAAGAACATCTTGTCCATCAGCAAGTTCCGCGCGCTGGCATGTCAGCGCCAACATGGCGTCCTCTGCCATCGCAAGTGTTTCATTTCCACTTTCATAAAGGCAGGAAGAATATTTCAGGCGCGGGCCAAGCACCTGACGGAAAAAGTCATCCGGCACTTCGTAATGCTGGTTGTTTGCATCATCTATATCTTCGGCGATCGGCCCTTTTGAAATGTAATCAAAAAAATCATCGCGACCATTACGCTTTTGTTCCTGATCCAACCGACGCCCGATCAGGTGGCGAATACCCATCCGCGTCATACCATCTGGAACAACGCCCCGTTCACACAGATCAATCAATTTGCCTTTCATAGTGCCAATCCTTTTGCTGCCAACACGCCTCATCCGCGATTACCAAGGTTACGGCGCAGCCAAAAAGTCGGATCACAATTTTTTAGGTGATCCACCAACACCCCATGATGCGTATGCCTTTCAAACGCGATATCGAACGCGACGGAGGATTACATGCGCATTTTGACAAACCCCATTGGCCCCATTGGCCCCACTGGCCCCACCACGCATCAAGGCACCCGGGTAGCCGTTATTGGTGCAGGCATTAGCGGGCTTAGCGCCGCCTATGGCCTTCATCAGGGCGGTGCCAATGTTACACTGTTTGAAAGTGGCGATCGTTTGGGTGGCCATGCCAATACTGTGGACGCACAATTGTCAGGCGGCCAATCAATCAGCGTTGATACCGGCTTTATCGTCTATAATGAATTGAATTACCCCAACCTTGTTGGCCTGTTTGAAGAAATCGGTGTTGAAACCGCGCCTTCCGACATGTCCTTTGCCGCCTCTTTCAACAATGGGCAGTTCGAATATTCAGGAAGCGGCGCTGCCGGGCTTTTGGCCCGTCGGCGAAATGTCACCTCTCCCATTTTCTGGTCCATGATGACGGATCTAATCCGCTTCTACCGAACAGCGCCCCAATTGTTTGAGCACGCCGCGGCAAAGGACATGACCTTGGGCGCGTTTATGAAGGCGCACCGGTTCGGCCCCGCCTTCACGCAATATCACTTGTTACCGATGGCGGCTGCCATTTGGTCATCCCCCATGATGGCGATGGAAGATTATCCGGTGGAAACCTTTTTGCGGTTTTTTTGTAATCATGGCCTACTGTCATTGGGCGACAGGCCGCCTTGGCGCACAGTCAAAAATGGCTCGCGTAACTATGTCTCAAAAATCGCGCAACATATCGGTACCGACATACGCCTGAACAGCCAGATCAAAACCATCCAACGGTGTAATCGCGGCGTGAATATCGTTTACGCTGACGGCAGTAGTGAACGGTTTGACGCCTGCATTTTGGCTACCGCAGCACCCCAGGCGCTGGATCTTATCGCCGACCCCACCGTTGCCGAACAGGCTGTATTGGGCGCGTTCAGCACGCACGCCAATGAAGTTGTGTTGCATCAGGA
Organism: Hyphomicrobiales bacterium; assembly: GCA_006844605.1. Taxonomy (GTDB): domain Bacteria; phylum Pseudomonadota; class Alphaproteobacteria; order SPJN01; family SPJN01; genus SPJN01. The sequence continues at coordinate 175,498 of SPJN01000003.1, forward strand.
CAGAAACTTCATGCCTCGCCGCAAGCGCGCTTGGGCCAGCTGGAACTATATCGCCCGCAACGGCGCAACAATTGCCCAACAGCCCGGTGCCATGCCCTGCCTGACATACTGGATGAACAATTTGCAGCCGCTGCCCACCGATCAGGATGTGTTCGTGACCCTGAACCCCGATCAACCACTTGATGACAGTAAGGTGCTGGGCCGGTTCTCATACAATCACCCGGCATTCGACCGGGCGGCCATTACCGCCCAAACCCATATGCCTGCAATTCAGGGCAAGGATGGCCTGTGGTTCGCGGGCGCATGGATGGGGTACGGCTTTCATGAAGATGGCGCTGAATCCGGCTTTGCCGTTGCCGAAGCCCTGACAAGCTGGCGTCGCCCCTGGTCATTTGACTCGGCCAAGGCACGTATTCCCGGCAATGTTTTGGCACAGGAGCCTGCAGCAGCCTGATGCGCGCGCGCCATTTATATCATACGCGCGTCCATCACAGACGCCTGATCAAGCCGCTGCACAAGTTAAGCTACCGCGTGGCCTATTTGGCTTTTGACCTCAACGATCGTGTGGCGCTCAACAAGGCCCTGAAACGGACCCCTTATAGTGTGCAGGCGCAAGATTATGGTTTTGATAATTGGCAGATGGTCAGTCAAACAATACGCCAACGCGCCCTGAAAACATCACCCGAAGCGACCGGGGCCATCACCCTGATCACCCTGCCGCGTCTTTTCGGCAGGGGATTCAATCCAATCAGCCTATTTCTGGTGCATGACAGCGACGACCAGCCGGTCAGTATTATTTATGATGTGCGCAACACGTTCGGGCATCGGCATTATTATGCAGCCGCGCTTAATGGCGGACGTCACGACATGGCCAAACAAATGCATGTTTCACCGTTTCTGGATAATGAGGGTCATTACCGCTTTAACTTTCAAATGACTGAGGAACGGCTTCACCTTGGCATAACCAAAATCGGCAATACAGGCGCTGAGCTTTATGCCCGTATGGTCGGCACCCCTGCCCCCCTATCACGGACACAATTATGGCGCACGGCCCTGACCATGCCATTTCAGGGGATCGGAATACTTGTTGGCATACATTGGGAAGCCATGAAACTTTGGGCCAAGGGCGCGCATTATCACCCCTATAAACAACCTGATGATGGGCCTATGATCGACACGCCCACGCCCCAGCGGCACTAAAAAGGATAATCTATGACCGACCTTGTTTTATTTAGCCTTCTTCTGGCCTTCATACCCTTTTTCATGCTGTGGCTGCTTTCGATCAAACTGAAAGACGCCTCTATCGTGGATATTTATTGGGGACCCAGCTTTGGCGTCACCGCGCTGATCACACTTGGCGTGGCTCTGGCCAACGGCATCGCCCTTTCGCCCCTGTCATGGTTGGCTGTTGGCCTGACCGTTTTATGGGGCGGCCGACTGGGCATCTATCTGTGGATACGTAATGTTGGGCATGGCGAAGACTGGCGCTATCAGAACATGCGCGCCAATCGTCCCGGTAAATTCGTGGGGTGGAGCCTGTATGGCGTCTTTGGCCTGCAATGGGGCGTGATGGCAATTGTGTCATTGCCCGTTGTCGTCACGATCATAAGCGGTGGCAATATCAATTTATTGGCCGGACTGGGCATCGTGGTATTCGCCATCGGCTTTTTGTTTGAAGCGATTGGCGACTATCAACTGACCGCGTTCAAAAATGATCCGACCAATAGCGGTAAGGTGATGAACCGTGGCCTGTGGGCATGGACCCGGCACCCCAACTATTTCGGGAATGCTGCCCTGTGGTGGGGGCTTGGGTTGATCGCGGTCACTGCAGGCCATTGGTGGACATTGGTCGGCCCGGCAGTCATGACCTATTTTCTAGTCAATATTTCTGGCAAGGCGATGTTGGAACGCAAGTTGACCAAAACACGCGAAGGGTATGAAGACTATCTAACGCAAACCAGCGGCTTCTTCCCACTGCCGCCAAAGAAAACCAGCTAACCGCCGCGACGTACAGTCAAACGCCCTAAAGCGCGTCTATAGGCAACTTCATATAGCGTACGCCATTATCTTCTGCCGGGGGTAGCTCCCCGGCACGAATATTCACCTGAATTGATGGCAGGATCAGGTTCGGCATACCCAGCGTGGCGTCGCGCGCCTCTCGCATTTTAATATAGGCCGCCTCATCCTTCCCTGCGCCGACATGAATATTTGCCTCACGCTCTGCCTTGACCGTGGTTGTATAGGCAATCTCGCGCTTTCCATCAGCGCCATAATCATGACACAGGAAAATTCGCGTTTCATCCGGCAATGCCAAAATCTTCTGTGTGGATTGAAACAGCGTATGGGCATCCCCGCCGGGAAAATCGGCGCGCGCGGTTCCCGCATCCGGCATAAACAATGTGTCGCCAACAAAGGCCGCATCACCCGCAATATAGCTTATGCAGGCAGGCGTATGCCCCGGCGTATGCATCACCAGAACTTTCAAGCCGCCGATCATGAACGTGTCAGCATCATTGAACAAATGATCAAATTGCGACCCGTCAGGCAGGAAAGATTTTTCCAGATTAAACACATCGCGAAAGATTGTTTGCACATCCTTGATATGCTCGCCAATCGCTGTCTTCCCGCCCAGATTTTTCTTCAAATAGGGCGCGGCGGTCAGATGGTCCGCATGAGCGTGCGTTTCCAATATCCACTCAACCTCAAGCCCATGTTTTTTTACGTGCGCAATGATCTCATCAGCACTTTCAGTATTTGTGCGTCCTGATTTGGGGTCAAAATCCAACACTGAATCGATTATGGCAGCCTTGTTACTATCCGGGTCCTGCACGATATAGCTGGCCGTAAAGGTCGCCTCGTCAAAAAAGCTGATGACTGTTGGCTGTTGCATGGGTTACTCCCAGATCTGGTACGCGGCACACGATTATCGCCACAAATATTGCCGCGATCAGGCTGGCCTATTGCTTGACAATATATACGAACTTCCGTATATATTCAAGTATGAAGATGAATATTGATGATATGAAGCAAGCCGCCGCCGAAGCGGCGACCTTGATGCAGGCGTTAAGCAATCAAAATAGATTGCTATTATTGTGCGCCCTTGTTGACGGCGAACAATCTGTTGGCGCGCTGGCCGATCTGTTGAACTTGCGCCAAACCAGCGTGTCGCAACAACTGGCCCTGTTGCGCAAGGACGGCTTTGTCAAAACAAGGCGCGAGGGGCAAACCATTTTTTACAGCCTTGATGGGGACGAGGCATCGCAGATCATCGAAATTCTGAACAAACTTTACTGTCATTGATGGCCTATGGCAGATCGGCTGCAAAAACTACTTCCCGCTCTTGATTGGATAAGGCCTTATGATCGCCCAACGGCAATTGCGGACCTGACAGCCGGTACAATCACGGCCATTTTGTTGGTGCCGCAGGCAATGGCCTATGCCCAGCTTGCCGGATTGCCGCCTGAAGTTGGGCTTTATTCTTCCATACTACCTATTCTGCTTTACGCCTTTTTCGGCACCAGCCGCACGCTTGCTGTTGGCCCGGTTGCGGTCGCAGCCCTGATGGTCGCCAGCGCGCTGGAGCCTGTCGCCATGCCCGGCAGTATTGACTATATCGCCGGGGCCATTTTCCTTGCTGTGGCATCCGGGTTGATTTTGTTTCTGATGGGGCTGGCCCGTCTGGGGATTGTGGCGACGCTGTTAAGTCACCCCGTCATGTCTGGGTTCACCAGCGCCGCCGCCATCGTCATCGCCGCCAGCCAATTCAAGCATATTCTGGGCCTGCAACTACCATCGGGGCTGCGCCTTGATGAACTGACAATCGCCATCATCAGTCATGCAGGCGACGTCAATGTGGTCACACTACTATTTGGTTTAATGGGCATCGGGTTGCTGGTTTTCTTCCGCCAATACCTATCCAATATCCTTATCAAGCGGGGCCTATCGAAAGAAACCGCCAGCATATTATCACGGCTGGGCCCCCTATTGCTGGTGATGTCGCTAACCGGCCTATCCGCGTTTTATCAGGTGGCAGACAGTGCCGGCGTTGCCATTGTCGGCACCATCCCAGAAGGCTTGCCCGACCTGACGATGCCAAACGTGGGCCTTGCAGCCGACCTGTTGGTGCCTGCATTGTTGATCGCACTGGTCGGGTTTGTCGAAAGTGTGGCAGTTGCAAAAGCCTTGGCAGCTAAACGGCGTGAGAAAATAGACGTCAATCAGGAATTGATCGGCCTTGGCCTTGCGAATATGGGCGCAGGTTTTACGGCGGGCGCGCCCGTGTCCGGCGGCTTCGCCCGGTCTGTCGTAAATTTTGAGGCAGGCGCGAAAACACAGGCCGCCGCAATCATAACCGCCCTGATCATCGTATTAACGGTTCTGGCCTTTACCCCCCTATTCTATCATCTGCCCCAAGCGGTCCTGTCTGCCATCATCGTTGTATCTGTTTTGACGTTGGTGGATTTCGGCGTTCTGAAACGGTGCTGGTCCTATGACAAGGCAGACGCCGCCGCATGGCTGATCACTTTCGCAATGGTCCTCGCCACGGGGGTTGAGCTTGGCATCCTTGCCGGTATCGCCATTTCCATCGCATTGTTTTTGTGGCGTACATCACGCCCTCATACCGCGATTGTCGGGCGCGTGCGCGACACCGAACATTTCCGAAATGTTTTACGGCACGATGTTGAAACCGCAGCGCATCTTGTTGCCATCCGCGTTGACGAAAGCCTGTATTTTGCAAACGCCGCCCATCTGGAACGTACCGTGTTGGATAAGGTTGCTGATAATCCAGCGTTAACGGATGTGCTGTTGATCTGTTCAGCGATAAACGCCATTGATGGCAGCGCGCTTGAAACATTAGAAGCACTGCATGAAGAATTACACGGCGCGGGCGTTACCCTGTCATTGGCGGAAGTCAAAGGCCCGGTGATGGACCGGCTGGAGCGGACGGACTTTATCAACCATCTGGGGCGCATGAATATCTATCTTAGCGCCCATGATGCCTTTGCCGAAATTGTCGATGCACGCAAAACGGACCTCGATTACTACATCTAGGCACAGTGCCGTTGCCAACGGATTATCAGAACTATCGGGAAAAATGGTGGGCGCACAAGGACTCGAACCTTGGACCCGCTGATTAAGAGTCAGCTGCTCTACCAACTGAGCTATGCGCCCGCACCACCGTTTCGGGACGCTTCAACTAACACCGATTTCAGGTCTGCGCAACGGCAATTTCTTGAATAGTGATTGACAAAGCGCCGCGTCACATTGTGGATCAAATAAGCACCGCTACAGGATCACGCCCTCATTACGGCTAAGTTCAACATCCCGATGCACATGGGCGTTCATCAACAGGCCCAGCCCCAACAATACGGTCAGCATGGCCGTGCCACCATAGGACACAAGGGGCAATGGCACGCCCACCACCGGCATCAACCCGATGACCATTGCGATATTGACCAATACATAAAGGAAAAACATCGTGTTCAGGCCCGCCGCCATCAACCGGCCGAAATGATTTTTAACACTGCCTGCCATGATCCAGCCAAGGCCGATCATCACAACATAAATCATCACCAGACCGCTTGCACCGAACAGGCCAAATTCTTCGGCCAGCACGGTAAAGATAAAGTCTGTCTGACTTTCCGGCAGAAACGATAGATGGCTTTGCGTGCCTTCCATCAGGCCCCGCCCCCACGTACCGCCCGACCCCAGCGCAATCTTGGACTGGGTGATGTGGTAGCCAGCCCCCAGCGGGTCGCGCGACGGATCCAAAAAGGTCATCACCCGTGCCTTTTGATAATCATGTAACTGCGTCCAGGCAAACGGCATGACTGCCGCCGCCCCTGCTGCCCCGAAAACGAACAGGCGTAGCGGCACCCCCGCCATAAACGCCACCGTCAACGCCCCCAGTGCAATCAACAATGCAGTGCCAAGGTCAGGCTGGTTCAACACCAACAGAACCGGCGCTGCAATCAACAAAGCGGGAATTATCAGGCTTTTTATCGGCACCCCTTCGCGCGTGGGCAACGAATGGAAATAGCGCGCCAAGGCAAGGATGATGGCGATCTTCATCAACTCGCTGGGTTGCAGGGATACCCCCCCGATGTCGAGCCATCTTTGCGCCCCCATGCCGACACGGCCAAAAAGCTCAACCCCGATGAGTAAGAGCAACGTCCCGACATAGGCGGGATAGGCCAGCTTCATAATAAATCGAATGTCTATCAGCGCGACACAAATGGCGATGAACAAGCCAACCGCAAACCGCTTCATTTGCGGCACGGCATAGGCGTTCAAATCACCGTCAGCGGCAGAAAAAAGCAGCAAAAAGCCGATGGCCGCAACCGCGCATATCAAACCGATATAGACGAAGCTTAAGCGCCAAATTTTGGCGAACACACCACCTGCGCGTTGAATGGACGGTATGGTGCCATCTTCCCACGCCAGTGATGACAATCTGCGGGAGGCATTACCCATCCTTAAACCTCCTGCTCTCGGACCGGGGCACCTTCACGGGTGGGCTGTGCCCCTGAATCCCGCTGCAATGCTGCAATCAATAGGTCGCGCGCGATCGGCGTCGCAACAGATGACCCCGACCCGCCATGTTCAACAATCACGCTGACACCATAGCGGGGCTTATCCACCGGCGCATAGCCGACAAATAACGCGTGGTCGCGCTGTGACCATGGCAGTTCCTTATTGGCAAGGACGCCCTGATCACGTTCAGCCTGTGTAATCCGGCGCACCTGCGCGGTCCCGGTCTTGCCCGCCATTTCTTGATGCTGCCACATCATGCGATGTTCAAACGCCGTTCCCGCCGGATGGTTGGTCACCGCATCAAGACTGTCGCGCACCCGGTCAATGATCCACGGCTTAACCGGCAGTTCAGAAAATGTCGGCATCATATCGTTTGGATCAACAACCAATCGAGGGGCAACAGCCTGACGTGCGGGGTTGGCAACGCGCGCCGTCATCACAGCAAGTTCCAACGCGGTTGAGGTAACAAACCCCTGCCCGATCCCGGCAATAAAGGTTTCCCCCACCTGCCAGGGTTGACCATAAACCGCCTGTTTCCAATTGCGATCAGGGATCAACCCCTTCGCCTGTTCTGGCAGGCCAATATCATACACCTGCCCCAACCCAAGCCGGCGAGACATATCGGCAATGCGGTCGATCCCGACCTCACGCGCGATTTGATAGAAATAGACATCACACGATTCACGCGTGGCCTGCTTGAAATTCATCATGCCATGACCAAACCGGTGCCAACAGTGAAACCGGTGGCCGCCCATTTCGATATGGCCGCCGCACATCACCTTGCGCGCATCTGTTGTGATGCCAGCCTCAAGCGCCGCTGCCAGAACAGCAATCTTGAACGTAGACCCCGGCGGATAGCGTCCCTGCACCGCCTTGTTCAACAGGGGGGAACGTGGATCATCCACCAGCTTGCGCCAATCATGCGTGCTGATACCGGTTGCAAACTTGTTGGCGTCGAACCCGGGGGTGGACGCCATCGCAAGAACGTCACCATTGGCGACATCCAGCAAAACCGCAGCGCCGGTTTCCCCTTCGAACCGCGCGGCGGAAAAATCCTGTAAGTTTGCGTCAATCGTCAGCACAAGGTCCTTGCCTGCCTCGCCCTCCTCGCGGTCCAACTCCCGAATAACGCGGCCAAGGGCGTTTACCTCAACCTGTCGGTTTCCCGCCTTGCCCCGCAATTCAGTATCAAACTGCCGCTCCAGCCCACGTCGCCCGATTTGAAACCCCGGCATGTTCAACAAGGGATCTGGGTCCCGCTGCTGATCATTTTCTGATGGATACCCGACATAGCCCAAAAGGTGAGACAGGCTTTCACCACCCAAATAATCACGCCGATAACCCGTCTTGCTGTGCACGCCGGGCAAATCGGGGCTGTTTACATTCACCTTTGCGAATGCCTGCCATTCCATATCATTGATGACAGTGATGGGCGTGAACGACCGATTGCGCCCAACATCCCGAATAACCCGTTGGCGCACATCATCACTGATGGGGACAAGGCGCGCCAATTGGTCAAGCGTCGCCTCGACCCCATTGGTTTGTTCGGGGATCAGGATCACCCCATGCGTCCGTTGGTTACGCGCCAGCTCACGCCCAAACCGATCAAGGATACGCCCGCGCACCGGGGGCAATAATTCAAGGTTGATACGATTATCTTCAGCCAGCGTGCGGTAAAGGTCGGCCTCAACCACCTGCAATTGATAAAGCCGTGCGCCGATCACCCCGAACGCCAATGCCTGCATCCCGCCAAACAGGATGGCGCGCCGTGTAAACCGTTCTGTCAGCTTTTCTTCGGACATACCGCCAGCTTACCTTGCAACCTGCGTCGGCACCAACAGACGCATCACAAGCATCAGTGCCATGCCCATCAGAGGGTACAGCAGCACGGTCCAAATCAACGAAACAGCCAACGGCAACAGCGGTACGAAAGACAGGCTCCACAAGCTGACAACAACCCAGGACAGGACCGTCACTGTTGCCGCAGCCAATACAAAACCGCCAAACCAGAACAGTCCCGACAATGGCACAATGACTTGCGCCAATCGCCCCACCATCAATATCGCGATTAGATAGGCCAAACTGGACATGCCCAGAGGTGCCCCCGACAGGGCATCAAGCAAGAAACCGACCAAAAACACAGCAGAAGGACGCAGTAAATCCGGCCTGACCATGCGCCAGAAATAAACCGCCATAAACGCCAGATCAGGCGCGGTGCCGGTCAACGTGCTGCTGCCCACCACGAATGGCCACGGCAATGTGGCCACCAGCCCGGCAAACAGAACCGTCACCAGCGGCGCTGCATTGCGCAACGTCAGCAATAACCAATCAAGCGAAAAGCCGTTCATTGATCTGAACCAAGTGACCTAAGCGTCGGGCGGGTTTGCGCATCCTTGTCAGTCGCGATCTGCTCTGCCTCGTCCATCAAAATGTCTACCGGGACACCATTGTGAAGTGGCACAGCACCGCCGTCCGCAGCAGCGGTTTCTGGCAAGGCCACCCCACGGGGCAGCCCTTCCTCTACACTGACAGTCAAGTTCAGCGGCAGGCTTAACACCCGGACATAATCAAGCCGTGTCGTGTCCACATGGGGGCGGATAAAGATGCTGCCATCCTTATCAATCGCCTCAACAATCCCAACAGGAAGCCCCGCAGGCATAAGACCGCCATCGCCAGAGGTAACAACGCGTTCGCCCAGCTGAGGTTTTGCCCCTTCAGGCAGGTAGCTGATCTTCAACAAGGCCCCGTTAGACCCGGTTGCCAGCCCCTTGACCCGATCATCGGCCAGCCGCACCGGAATCCGCGAGTTGATGTCAGTCACCAGCAAGACACGCGCGCCATCAGTTGCGGTTCCATCAATTCGCCCCACAAGACCAAGATGGTTCAAAACCGCCTGCCCTTTTTCAAGGCCATCACGATGCCCCGCATTAATCAGCACCGCACGCACAAAGGGGGTTGAGGTATCAGCGACCACACGGGCCGACCGCACACCTGTTGGCAGATCATCCGCCATCGACAAAAGTTCGCGCATCAGGCGGTTTTCATCGGACAAGCCCGTTGCAACGCCTTCCCAACCGCGCAGGCGATCAACCTCTGCCCTCAATTGTTTGTTTTCTTCATATACATTGGTGATTGCAGAAACCGACGCGCCAATATCGTCAATAGCGGCCAGCGGTTCCTGCATGATGGACAGTATCGGGGTCGCCACCTCCGCCACTGTGCGGCGGCTCATCTCAACCAAAAAACTGTCGGCACGGCCAAATAACAACAAGGCCGCAGACAGGGCAACGAACCCAAGCAGGGAATAACGATCATACAGGGCACGAAATGGCACAGTCCGGCTGCGCCCGACCGGCCTTAGACCGATGCGGGGTTGTTCCTTACTACTATCGTCATATCGCCCCATACGTACACACCTATCTGGGCGTCAAAATTACTTATAAATCAATGCTCTGCGGACAGAACGTGACGCATTGCCTTAAGTTCTTCAAGCGCACGCCCCGTGCCCAAGGCAACGCAGGAAAGCGGCTCCTCGGCAACGGAAACCGGCAGGCCGGTCGCTTCGCGCAATATCTGATCCATATTGTTCAAAAGCGCACCACCGCCTGTCAAGACGATGCCTTTATCGACAATATCAGCGGCCAATTCAGGGGGGGTTTGTTCCAGCGCGACCTTCACAGCCTCAACAATTGCATTCACAGGCTCGTTCAAGCTTTCCGCGATTTGCCGTTCTGTGATCGTCAGCTCTTTCGGCACGCCATTCATCAGGTCACGGCCCTTAATCTGGATCGTGCGGCCATCCCCGTCTTCCGGTGTCATGGCTGAGCCTACTTCATGCTTGATCCGTTCTGCGCTTGCCTCACCGATCAGCAGATTATTGGTCCGGCGAATATAGGCGATGATGGCGTCATTCATCTTGTCCCCGCCGACACGGACAGAACGCGAATAGACAATGCCGCCAAGTGACAACACTGCAACCTCGGTCGTGCCACCACCAATATCCACAATCATGGAGCCTGTCGGTTCCGTCACGGGAAGACCGGCACCGATTGCTGCGGCCATCGGCTCCTCAATCAACCAGGCGCGGCGCGCACCGGCGCTCAAGGCAGACTGGCGAATGGCACGGCGTTCCACAGGGGTGGAGCCTGACGGCACGCAAATCACAACCTGCGGATTGGCGAATGTCCGGCGATTATGCACTTTACGGATAAAGTGCTTGATCATTTCTTCGGCGATTTCAAAGTCTGCAATCACGCCGTCTGACATCGGGCGAATGGCATGGATATTGCCCGGCGTCCGGCCCAGCATCTGCTTTGCCTCCTGCCCAACAGACAGAACCTGTTTGCGCCCATCTTTTTCAATAATGGCAACAACAGACGGTTCATTCAGGACAATGCCCCGGCCCCTGACATAGACCAGCGTATTTGCGGTTCCCAAATCAATGGCCATATCGGCCGACAACATGCCCAACAGGTCGGATAACATAAGTGCGTATCGCTCCAACGACTATGGTTTGCTGCCATTGCTGCGCCGCAAACCCAACTGAATCAATTTGTTTTGTTTAAGCCGAAATCGCCCCGAAAAACAAAGAAAATCGCGACGAATTCAAAGAAAACACCAGATTCGGACAAAAATAAGGAGCCGACGCCCCTCCACACCGGAAAGACATCGGCCCCAATTCAAATCAACAGGCGGTCACAGCGCCAATTGAGAGCTTTCGGCCTTTTCCTTGCGATCGAACAATTTGTTCAATGCACCGACATAGGCCTTGGCGGAGGCAACCAATGTATCGGTTTCAGACCCCTGCCCCACAACCGTCATGCCCTGATTGGCCAAACGGACAGATACTGTTGCCTGTGCGTCTGTGCCCTCGGTTACGGCATGAACCTGATAAAGCTGCAATTCAGCCTCATGCGGGACCAATGCCTTGATCGCATTGAATGTGGCGTCCACCGGACCGTCACCTGTGGCCTCAGTCGTTTTATTCTCGCCATCAATGCTCACCGTCATGGTCGCCTTTTGCGGCCCTGACGTTCCGGCGATCACAGTCAGGCTTTCAACCTTGATCCGGTCATTGGCCGTCGCGACCTCATCATCGATCAGGGCAACAATATCCTCATCGAAGATTTGCTTCTTCTTGTCAGCCAATGCCTTGAAACGCACAAACGCATCTTCGACAGCGTTCTGCCCCAACTCATACCCCAGCTCGCTCACCTTTGTTTTAAAGGCATGGCGGCCCGAATGCTTGCCCATCACCAATGAACTTTGGGTGACGCCAACACTTTCTGGGGTCATGATTTCATAGGTCTGGGTGTTCTTCAGCATCCCATCCTGATGGATGCCGCTTTCATGGGCAAAGGCATTGTCACCGACAATCGCCTTATTGTACTGCACCGGAAACCCGGTCACCGCCGACACCAGCCGTGAGCCACGCATGATTTCCGTGGTGTCTACATTCGTCCAATAGGGCAACGCATCGCTGCGCGTGCGCAAGGCCATGACGATTTCTTCAACCGCGGCATTGCCGGCCCGTTCGCCCAAACCGTTAATGGTGCATTCGATCTGACGGGCGCCGCCACGCACACCACCCAATGAGTTGGCAACCGCCAACCCCAAATCATTATGACAATGGGTTGAGAAGATAACGTCGTCAGCACCGGGCACCTTGGTCTTCAACATATTGAACAGTGCCTCATATTCCTCAGGTACGGTGTAGCCCACCGTATCGGGAATGTTGATGGTTGTGGCACCGGCCTTGATCGCCGCTTCAACCGTGCGGCACAGGAAATCATGTTCCGTCCGTGTGGCGTCTTCGGCAGACCATTCAACATCATCAACCTTGTTACGGGCATAGGACACAGAATCGATCACCGCCTGCAACACATCTTCGGGGTCCATTTGCAGCTTGTGCTTCATATGGACCGGGCTGGTTGAAATGAAGGTATGAATGCGGGCACGTTCAGCAAACTGCAATGCCTCCGCCGCGCGATCAATATCCTTTTGACCAGAACGGGCCAAGGAACAGATCACCGGTTTGCGCACCAATTTTGACACTTCGGTAATGGCTTCGAAATCACCGTTTGACGCGATGGCAAAGCCTGCCTCAATCACATCGACGCCCAACGCTTCAAGCTGTTCGCCAACACGCAACTTTTCATCCAATGTCATGGACGCGCCGGGGGATTGTTCGCCATCACGCAAGGTCGTATCGAAAATGACCACACGATCTTCGGGGCGGCCCTCTACGCTTGTGCCATCTTGTGCGCTTGCTGTGTCTTGCTGTGTTTGCTTGGTTTGATCAGTCATAGCTTTAAGTCTTCTAATAAATCAGGAAATCAAAATCGGTTCATGGTCGGACGCACCAAAATCCCCTAGGCGCCCATCCGATTTGTTTCAACAGAAACCGAAGCACCTAGAGGCTGGCTAGACCCGCAAGTAGTAGAAGGGCAGCAGCAAAGGGAAGGGATAGGCCAAGCAGACGCGCAGAGGTGCTTTCGGTCGCGGCAATTGCCTGCGCCCGAGCCTTGCGATGTCTGATCATGTCGCGCTGATGCGTCATGAAGGGGTCCCTTTCAATCTTTATCCTGTCTATCTAAGGCGAAAAATGACAGATTGCAAGGCCCCAAATCAGCGGGCACCGTATCAGTCTTGTCGCACTTTCAGGGACAGCAACAAGAAGAACGCAGGGGCATTTATGACAAAACTACACATATTCGGCAGCATCATTTGCGATTTGGTCGGCACCGGCAGCACCCTGCCCCAACGGGACGAGACCATATTGGGGCAAAGTTTTGCGCAATATCCCGGCGGCAAGGGGGCCAATCAGGCCGTTGCGGCACAGCGGGCCGGTGCCAGCACTGTCCTTTACGGCGCTGTTGGGCGCGACGTGATGGGCCGCTTTATGCTGGATGCCCTTACCCCCACGGGGGTGGACCTGACCCAAATACAGGAAACTGACGCCGCAACGGGTTGCGCCCTTGTCATGGTGGGCGATGGCACAAATCAAATCATGGTCATTCCGGGGGCTAATCATCATTATAGTTGGCACCAAATGCCCAGCTTCACCCCGTCTGACGTGTTGCTGTCACAAGGCGAATGCCAGCCAGACGACACGCTTGCGTTTTTGCGCGCGGGCAAGGCGGCAGGTGCCCTTACCTTATTCAACGCAGCCCCGGCCAGCGCGCCATTCAAAGACGCAGCAAGTGTGGTCGATATTCTAATTGTGAACGAGGTTGAGGCGGCATTCTTTGCCGGAGGTGACGTCAGCCCCGTACCCAGTAGGATGGAGATGATGGCCTTGAACAAGCGGTTGGGCCGCAATGATGATCAACCACTGATCATCACACTTGGCCCCGCTGGCGCGGTGAGCTTAATCGCCGGGACTTATGCGACACATGCCGCGCCACAGGTAAAAGCGATTGATACTGTCGGTGCCGGTGATTGTTTTTGCGGCTACCTTGCTGCCCAGCTTGGCGAAGGTGCGCGCATGGCGGACGCGATTGATGTCGCGATCAGGGCGGCCAGCCTGTCTGTGCAAACCGCGGGGGCCATCCCCTCGCTGCCCCTACGCGCAGCGGTGCAATAGGCTTATAATCGGCGGGCACAGAAAAAGGGCGCTGCCAGTATCCGGCAACGCCCCGTTTTCAAATTTGTATAGCGGTAGGCCTAGTTCTTGGCCTTATCAACCAGCTTGCCGGATTCAATCCACGGCATCATGCCACGCAGCTTGGCACCGACTTCTTCGATCTGGTGACCGTCATTGATGCGGCGTGTTGCCTTGAAGTTGGGCTGACCAACCTGATTTTCCAGCATCCAGTTGCGCACGAATGTACCGTCCTGAATTTCGCGCAGGGCGGTCTTCATGGCGGCGCGGCTTTCGTCATTGATGACGCGCGGGCCGGTCACATACTCACCATACTCAGCAGTGTTTGAGATGGAGTAGTTCATGTTGGCAATGCCGCCTTCATAGATCAGGTCCACGATCAGCTTCACTTCGTGCAGGCATTCAAAGTAGGCCATTTCCGGTGCATAACCGGCATCAACCAATGTTTCAAAGCCGCCACGGATCAGGTCAACAAGTCCGCCACACAGAACAGCCTGCTCGCCGAACAGATCGGTTTCGCATTCTTCCTGGAAGGTTGTTTCGATGATACCTGAACGACCGCCGCCGATGGCAGACGCGTATGACAGGCCGACATCATGGGCATTGCCTGAGGCATCCTGATGAACAGCGATCAGGCAGGGCACGCCGCCGCCTTTAAGATATTCGCCGCGCACGGTATGGCCGGGGCCTTTGGGTGCAATCATGAACACGTCGATATCGGCACGCGGTTCGATCAGGTTGAAGTGAACAGCCAGACCGTGGGCAAAGCACATGGCAGCGCCCGGCTTCATGTTGTCACGAATAGATGCTTCATAAATTGACGGCTGCAATTCATCAGGCGTCAGGATCATCAACACATCGGCCCAAGCGGCAGCTTCGGCGATTTCCATAACCTTCAGGCCTTCGCCTTCGGCTTTTGCAGCAGAGGCTGACCCGGCGCGCAGGCCAACGGCCACGTTCTCAACACCGGAATCTTTTAGGTTCAGCGCATGGGCATGACCTTGTGAGCCATAGCCAACAATGGCGACATTTTTCTTCTTGATCAGATTGACGTCTGCATCGCGATCATAATAGACGCGCATGGCATTTCCTTTCTTCATTCAAACAGATTGCGAGCCAAATGCGCCCGCGAATGAGTGGTTAGGCACCCTGCCCGCTGAAAATCAGGGCAAGGCGCAGAATTCTGGATGTGGATTTACATCAACGCGGTGCCGCGCGCAATGGCAGCAACACCTGTTCTGGACACATCTGACAGGCCCAATGGACGCATCAGGTTGATAAAGGCATCGATTTTGGCCGACGCCCCGGTAATTTCGAAGACAAAGCTTTCCAATGTGGAGTCAATTGCCCGGGCGCGGAACACATCAGAGATGCGCAGCGCCTCAACCCGGCGATCCCCCTTGGCGACCACTTTGACAAGCGCCAATTCACGTTCAACCGACGGGCCTTCAACCGTCAGATCATGGACCTTATGCACCGGGACCAAACGGTCCAGCTGGGCCTTGATCTGGGCAATAACCTGCGGCGTGCCTTCGGTCACAATGGTGATGCGGGATTGGTGGGCATCATCATCCACTTCTGCCACGGTCAGGCTTTCAATATTGTAGCCGCGCCCTGCAAACAGACCAATAACCCGGGCCAGAACGCCCGATTCATTATCGACCAAAACTGCCATTGTGTGACGTTCGATTGTATCCTGTGTCATCGTCTTATTCCGTCCGCCCTATTAAACCAATGATTTGCCGGCTGCCGAAACTTCGACATCGGCAAGATTGGATTCATCGGCAAGGATCATTTCATTATGGGCCGCGCCCGAAGGAACCATGGGATAGCAGTTTTCTTCCTTGTCCACCAGACAGTCGAAAATCACCGGCCCGTCATAGGCAATCATTTCTTCGATTGCTGCATCCAGCTGTTTGGGATCAGAACAACGAATGCCCTTCCCGCCATAGGCTTCTGCCAGTTTAACGAAATCGGGCAACGCCTCTGAATAGCTTTCAGAATAGCGCCCGCCATGCAGCAATTCCTGCCACTGGCGCACCATGCCCATATATTCATTGTTCAGGATGAATATCTTGATCGGCAGGCGATATTGCAGCGCCGTGGACATTTCCTGCATGTTCATCAACACAGATGCTTCACCGGCAATATCAATCACTAGTGATTTGGGGTGCGCCAACTGCACACCAACCGCAGCTGGCAGGCCATAGCCCATCGTGCCCAAGCCGCCAGATGTCATCCACCGGTTCGGCTCCTCAAAGCGATAATATTGCGCCGCCCACATCTGATGCTGACCAACTTCGGTCGTGATATAGGAATCGCGATCCTTGGTCAGTTCATACAGACGCTCAATTGCGTATTGCGGGCGGATCGTGTCGGCCTTTTCAGCCTCCTCACGACCATAGCCAAGGCAATGGCGGGCCTTCCAGACATCAATCTGGTTCCACCATTCTTGCAAGGCGTCCTTGTCGGTGGACACAGCTTCCGCACGCCACAGGCGCATCATGTCTTCAAGCACATGGGCAACATCGCCGATGATCGGCACATCAACCATCACGTTTTTGTTGATGGAACTGGCGTCGATATCGATATGGATTTTCTTGGCCGTGGGCGCAAAACCATCAAGGCGACCAGTCACGCGGTCGTCAAAGCGCGCGCCGACACACAGGATCAAGTCACTGTCATGCATGGCGTTGTTGGCTTCATAGGTGCCGTGCATCCCCAACATGCCCAACCATTGCTGATCGGCAGCCGGATAGGCACCCAACCCCATCAGGGTTGAGGTCACCGGCCAGCCCGTCAGCTTGGCCAGGTCGCGCAGCAATTGGCTTGCTGCCGGACCAGAATTGATAACGCCGCCGCCGGAATAGATAATCGGTTTGCGTGCCTCGCCCATCATACGAACTGCCTGACGGATGGCATCAACGTCACCCTTCACCTGTGGCTTATAGCTTTGATGCGGCACTTCATGCGGCTTTTGATAAATCCCTGATGCGAACTGAATGTTCTTGGGGATATCAACAACAACCGGGCCCGGACGACCTGATGTGGCAACGTAGAAAGCGTCATGCATCACGCGGGACAGCTTATCTGCGTCCTTGACCAACCAGTTATGCTTGGTTGCCGGACGGGTAATGCCAACCGTGTCAGCTTCCTGAAAGGCATCGCACCCGATCAATTGGGTGGCAACCTGCCCGGTCAGGCAAACAATCGGAATGGAGTCCATCAGCGCGTCCGTCAGACCGGTCACAGCGTTTGTCGCGCCGGGGCCTGAGGTCACCAGAACAACACCCGGCTTGCCAGTTGAACGGGCATAGCCTTCAGCAGCGTGAACCGCCCCCTGCTCATGCCGGACAAGGATATGGCGGATCTGATTTTGCTGGAACAGGACATCATAGATCGGCAGCACAGCCCCACCGGGATAGCCGAAAATCGTATCCACGCCCTGATCGACCAATGCTTTGATGACGATTTCTGCGCCAGTCAATTGCGAGCCGGTCATAACACTCTCCACACAGTTTTTGGCCCTTCCACAAAGGGCCACACAAAATAAATAGGGGCCGCAAAGGTTTGCGACCCGATTGAGCGGAACCTACTGCCCGGAACCGGGCGGGTCAACCGCTATACTGCAATTTTAGTTATCAAAATGTCGCATGACCTTTTCATTTGTTGCGCGGAAAGCACATTCCACGACATCATCTGATTCTTAATCCAGGTCATTTGCCGTTTTGCATAGCGTCTGGTCGCGGTTTTGGCGTTTGTTGCCGCCACGTCCAGCGCCATTTCCCCTGTGAAATAGCTGAAAAGCTCAGGCAAGCCAAGGGCCTTCATCCCCGGCAGGGTGCGCGGATAGTCAGTTTTATAGAGCGCCTCAGCCTCCTCCAGCCCGCCGGCGGTGATCATCATGTCGAAACGTCGATCACACCGCTCATACAGCCATTCACGGTCCGGCATCAGCGCAAACTTGTCAAATTGCGCCTCTGGCAAGGGAATAATCGGTTGATCAGCCTGCCACGCGGCGAGAGAACGCCCGGTTTCCTGCAATACCGACCATGCCCTGACGACCCGCTGGCTGTCTGTTGCATGAAGTTGGGCCTGCATCGCGGGGTCAAGCTGGGCGTGCAGTGCCTCAATCCCTTCAGCGGCGGCAATCGCCTCGGCCGCCACAACACGGTTACGGGGAATGGCGGGAATGGCGGATAGCCCCTCGCTCAACGCCCGGAAATAAAGCCCGGTACCACCAACGACGATGGGCGTCACCCCCTGCCCCCATAAGTCACGGATCAATGGTGCTGCCAGATCAACATATTGCCCGGCGGAACATGGCTGGCTGACAGAGCGGCACTCATACAGATGATGGGGGGCGCGCTTCTTCTCTTCTGCGGTGGGGCACGCCGCCAAAATGGGCGTTTCACGATAAATCTGCATGGAATCTGCATTCACAATGGCAGCGGGTCGGCCTGCGTCTCCCAGTCGCTGTGCCAGATCAAGCGCCAGCGATGACTTGCCGCTGGCGGTTGGTCCTGCAATAAGAATGGCGCGTTTGGGCTGTAATTCAGTCATAAGCGCATCATACGCAATCTTTCGCATTTAGGAATGCCCAGCAATGGCCGCACCTGAACTAGTTTTGACGCTTGTGGGCAATGCCCCACTATCCGCCCCCACCATCGATGTGGCACGTGCAGCCCTGTCTGATGCCGGGGCCACTATTGGCACTATCAAAGCATTGGGCGAAGACGCAGGCGACATCGCCTTTACCGGCATTGATAAGTTGGCTGCCGAACAGGCTGTTCGCAATGCATTAAACGACGCGCAAGTCGATTTGCTGGCGCAAGATGCCGATCCGGCACAGCGCCGCAAACAGCTTTTGATTGCAGACATGGACTCAACCATGATCACCGCCGAATGCCTGGATGAGTTGGCAGACTTTGCCAACATGAAGGATGAAGTCGTCGCCATCACCGAACGGGCCATGCGCGGCGAGCTTGATTTTGAAGAGGCACTGGACGCCCGCATTGCCATGCTGGCCGACAAGGGATTGACCGAAGACAGTCTGGAGGCGTGCTATCAAGACCGCATCCGTTTATCAGACGGTGCCCGCACAACCGTGCGCACCATGGCAAATAACGGCGCGCACACCGCGCTAGTTTCCGGCGGCTTCACCTTCTTTACAGAACGTGTCGGGGCAGCTTTGGGCATGGCTGAAAATCGCGCCAACACACTGGTCTTCAACGCTGACAAAATGCTTGAAAAAGTTGCCCGCCCGATTTTGGGCAAGGCCGCCAAACAAGCGGCGCTGGAAGAAATGTGTGCAACACACAACATCGCCCTGACCCAAGCCATTGCCATCGGTGACGGGGCCAATGACCTTGCCATGATCGGCGTTGCCGGACTGGGTGTTGCCTATCGCGCCAAACCCGTCGTCGCAGAAGCGGCGCGGGCCAGACTTGACCACGCGCCGCTTACCGGATTGCTGTATTTTCAAGGTTACACAACCGATCAATTCACGATCGACTGAGCCTTGATTGCTGCCTAGTCGTCGTCTTCATCCAAACGGAAGGGGACGAACTGGGAATCGCCACGGGGCGAACGGATCATAAACAGCGCCACGCGCTTGCCCTTGGTCTTCAGCCCTTCAATGCGGTCAATCACATCCTGCGGATTGGCAACAGCAGTACCGCTGACCTCCACAATAATGTGACCACGCCGGACGCCTTTATCAGCACCGAGCGAGCCGCTTTCAACGCCCGTCACAACAACACCTGTTGCACCGGCTTCAAGCTCAAGCTTTGCGGCCATCTCATCGGTTAGGGGCGCAAGGGTCAACCCAAACACGCTGGTGACTTCGTTGGTGCCGGGGTCTGATCCGTCTTCCATCTCATCACCGGCATCGGCAACCTTTTCGTCAAGGCGATCAACTTTCACACCCAGGGTCTTTTTCTTACCATCGCGCCAGACAACCACATCAACTGTTTTACCAATCGGTGTGTCTGCAACGATCTTGGGCAACTGACGCATTTCTTCAATGTCTGTGCCATCGAATTTTAGGATCACATCACCATCTTCAATCCCTGATTTTTCTGCGGGGCCACCTTCGGTAACGCCAGCAACCAATGCGCCACGCGCACGCTTCATACCAAAGCCTTCAGCAAGATCATCGGTGACAGTTTGAATGCGAACGCCAAGCCAACCACGGCGTGTTTCGCCATATTGCAACAGCTGCGCAACCGTCTGTTTTGCGACTTTTGCGGGGACGGCAAAACCGATCCCGATAGAGCCTGACCCATTCGTTGAATAGATTGCTGTATTCACACCAACGACGCGACCATCCATGGTGAACAACGGGCCACCGGAATTGCCCTTATTAATCGGCGCATCGGTCTGGATAAAGTCATCATAAGGACCGGCATTGATGTCACGATTGCGGGCAGAGATAATCCCCGCAGTCACGGACCCGCCAAGGCCCAAGGGGTTACCGATTGCAACAACCCAGTCGCCAACACGGGCATGATCTGAATCACCCCAATTAACATAGGGCAGCGACTGATCGGATTGCACCTTCAACACGGCAATATCGGTTTTGGGGTCACGGCCAATAAGTTCAGCCTCAAGCTCTGTCCCGTCTGGGAACTTGACCTGAATTTCATCAGCCTCTTCGATGACGTGATTGTTCGTCACGATGATGCCTTCAGGCGAGATTACAAAGCCTGAACCAAGCCCCTGCACCTTACGTTTGCGGGGCTCCCCATCCTTGTCGCGCTGCCCGAAAAAATCCCGGAACAGATCATCAAACGGTGTGCCTTGCGGCATGCCCTGAAACGGATGCCCATTGGTTTCCACTGTGGCGGAGGTTGAGATATAGACCACCGCCGGCGATACCTCATCAACAAGGTCAGCAAAACTTGCCGGTGCGCCACGTGCGATAGCGCTGTCTGTGGGCGCGCCGACCAATGCGGGCGTCATAACAAGACCGGCCCCAAGCAAGGCGGCAGCAAAAAACTTGCCTGACGAATTCTTGAGAGCGGCTGCGGAAATCGAGATCATAATGAACCTTCGTCTTTCAAAATGCGGAATCTGTCTTGGTCTTGGTGACACCCGGCTGGGGCAGAATTGTGGCACAATCCGGTCTTGATCATGACTGGCCTGATGAAAACCGGCCTGATCATTAAAGGCCCGGACTGCGCACCAGCCACACAACGCCCAAACCAATTGCCGCAGCAATCAACCCCGCATTGCGCACCTGCGCATCGGGCAGTGACAATATCTGCGTCAGCATACGCCGCAGACTGTCCGGCGCAACCGCATAAAGCGCGCCTTCAACCAACAGCAAAAGGCCCAATGCATACAAGGCCTCTTGCCACATGCTCATAAGTAAAGCCTCACCGCCCGATTAATTGCCGGACGGGTCGTCGAAATATTTGAAGAACCGGCTGTTCGGGTCAATGACCATTGTCGTATTCCCGCCCTGCAGTGACCGTGTATAGGCCTGCATAGACCGATAGAATTCGAAAAAGTTGGCGTCCCTGCCATAGGCTTCTGCGAAGATACGGTTAGATTCTGCTTCACCTTCACCACGCAAAATCTGCGACGTCTTATTCGCTTCGGCCAACAAAACTGTTACCTGACGATCGGCATCAGCCTGAATGCGCTGGGCATCCTCGGCACCCTTCGCGCGGGCCTCACGGGCTTCACGCTCACGTTCTGCCTGCATACGCTTATAAACAGACTGGCTGTTGGCTTCGGGAAGGTCGACACGGCGCAAGCGCACATCGACAATCTCGATACCAAGCCGTTCGGCCTTTTTGGTCACACTGGCTGCGATTTCGCGCATCAACTCAGCACGTTCACCGGACAGCAAGCCATCCTTGTCGCGCTTGGCAATCATCTCACGCACGGTTGCGTTGACGAGTGATTCAAGACGGTTCAAGGCGGTTAATTCGGTACGCACTGACTGGAAGAACTTCAACGGATCAACAATGCGCCAACGGGCGAATGCATCGACCACAAGACGTTTGGAATCCTTTGTCACAAGTTCAACCGTGTCGGCATCGAAATTCAGGACACGCTTTTCCATTTTCTCGGCATTTTGCAAGAACGGCGTTTTGATATAAAGGCCCGGTTCAGTGACCACGCGAACGGGGTTACCGAATTGCAGGACCAGCGCCTGTTCACGCTGCTGCACTGTAAAGAATGCACTGTTTGCCAGAATGGCAAGAGCACCGACAACAATGGCTAATAGGATGATACGGGGATTTTGCATGATCGTTTCCTCCTACTGCGCTTGCTTGTTTTTGTTTAGCCGGTCGAGCGGCAGATAAGGCACGACACCACTGCCGTCCCCGTCGAGAATAATTTTATCCATGTCCTTGAAGACTGCTTCCATGGTTTCAAGGAAGATACGCTTACGCGTCACATCCTTGGCATTCCGATATTGTTCATAGACGGCAAGGAAGCGGCTTGCTTCACCTTCTGCGCCTTTGACGACCTGTTCTTTATACCCCTTGGCTTGCTGGATAATTTGTTCAGCATGACCACGGGCACGCGGAACCACATCACGGGCATAGGCATCTGCCTTGTTCCGCTCACGCTCCGCATCGGCATGGGCTGCCTGCACATCGCGGAAGGCATCAATAACCTGCGCGGGCGGGTCAACCTTGGCCAACTGTACTGTGGTGATATCAACACCGGCGCCATATTCATCAAGCACCTGCTGCATCAGCAAGCCAACTTCTGATTCAATTTGTTTACGTCGTTCGGTCAGGATGGGCTGAATGTCATTCCGCCCGATCACTTCACGCATCACTGATTCAGCAACGGCCTTCACCACACGTTCGGGGTCTTGCAAGTTGAACAGATAGTCAGCGGCGTTTGATACCTTCCACAAAACAGAAAAATCAATATCAACGATATTGTCATCCCCGGTCAGCATCAGGCTTTCTTCGGCACGATCAGATGACCGCACACCGTCACGCGGACCTGTGCCACGGAACCCGATATCGATCCGGTTCACGCGTTCCACATTCGGCGTCTCGACCGTTTCGATGGGATAAGGCAGATGATAATTCAAACCCGGCTGGGTCATTTCAACAAACTCACCAAAGCGCAATACAACGCCCTGCTCGCCCGTGTTCACCCGATAAATACCAGTTGCCATCCAAAGCCCGGCAACAACCAGGATCACGAATAAAAGGCTGATACGGCCAAGCGGACCTGCACCGGAGCCGCCTTCCTTGCCACCGCCTGAGCCGCCGCCGCCACCGGGAAACAGTGACCGCAGCTTTTCCTGACCTTCACGTAGCAAATCTTCCAGATCGGGGCCTTCGGGGCCACCGCCACCGGGACCACGCGGGCCACCGGGGCGACCACCGCCGCCACCACCGCCAGAGCCACCAGAACCGCCCCAGGGGTTTCCGCCTTTACCGTTTTGGCCACCACCGGATCCACGATTGGGGCCACGGCCTGAACCGCCACCTTGTCCCCACGGGCTGTCCGCCCGCAAGATATGCTGGTCGAAATCCGGCCCGGTCGACATTTTGTCGAAATCGCCTGAAGAGTTATTGCCTGACGCCATGGTCTTTTGGACCCTTTCATCTGTTCTATATGTTGCGGGAACAACACTGATACGTCGCCCCGCCCACTTCGGTTTCCTAATATGTAGGTAGGAAGTGCTTGGATTACAATGTAAAGCCGTTATAGAAAGACCCACGTACAGGTGCAAACAAAACCGACCTGAATTTCTGATCTGTTGGGCTATTAATGACTGAAATCACTCGCGACATGGTGCTAGGCGCACTCAAAGCCATCACCGACCCCATGACGGGCCAGCCATTGGCCCAATCCAAGACAATCCAAGGATTGATCGTCAAGGGGCCCCATATTGGCTTTACGCTTGAAATTGACCCCGCACAGGCTGCACAGATGGAACCTGTGAGAAAGGCTGCGGAAGACGCCGTAAAGGCGATTCCCGGTGTTCTGACGGTCACCGCGGTCATGACCGCCCATAATGAGGCACCCGCGGGTGCGCCCCGCCCCGAAGTCAAGGCCGGGACAGCTGCCCTGAAGGGCAAGCAATCACAAGGCACTGATAAGGCGGCGGGCGGCAAAAGCGGCCCACAGGCCATTCCCGGTGTGGGGGCCATCATCGCCGTCGCCAGCGGCAAGGGCGGCGTGGGCAAATCCACAACTGCCGTTAATCTGGCACTGGCACTGCATGCACAGGGCAAAAGCGTCGGCATTCTGGACGCTGATATTTATGGGCCGTCCATCCCGCGCCTTTTGAAACTTAGCGGCAAGCCGACATCTGCGGATGGTCATACAATCAGCCCCATGGAAGCCTATGGCATCAAGGCCATGTCAATCGGCCTGATGGTGTCAGAGGATCAGCCGATGATCTGGCGTGGCCCCATGGTCATGTCAGCCCTGACCCAATTGCTGACCGATGTCGCATGGGCACCGATTGATATATTGGTGGTTGATATGCCGCCGGGCACAGGTGACGCCCAATTAACAATGGCACAGCGCGTCCCGCTGGCCGGGGCGGTTATCGTTTCAACGCCGCAGGACATTGCCCTGATTGATGCGCGCAAGGGGCTTGCCATGTTCCGCCAGACCGATGTGCCGGTTTTGGGTATTATCGAAAATATGAGCAGCTTTATCTGTCCTGATTGCGGCGGCACGCACCATATCTTTGGTCATGGTGGCGCACGCGAAACAGCAGATGAACTGGGTATGGATTTTCTTGGTGAAATCCCATTACATATGGATATCCGCACTACGTCAGACGCAGGCACGCCCATCGTCGCGAGCGCGCCCGACGGCCCGCACGCACAGGCCTATCAGGCCATCGCCGCGCAGGTGATTGCCAAACTGGATGCGGCGGCAGATGCCCCCGCAGGCCCAACCATTTCTATGGGGTAATCAGCGTTCCAGAACTTCCATCAGCTCGCGCCATTCGCGGGCTGATAGACCTGAATCTTCCTGCGCAACATCCTCGCCATTCAGCAAACGCTTGACGGTTGTCAGCGCATTGGCTGACAGTTCAGCTGCGCCCATGCGGTAATCGCGGAACGCTTCTGCGGCCAGCGGCACCCACCGTTCTGCCATATCCGTCATGACATCAGCATAGACGCGAATCTCATACTGGGCATGGGGATCAGCGCGCAATGACAGGAAGTGGAACAGATTGTGCAAATCTGTTTTCCAATACCATTGCGTATAAAAATTCAGGCTAAGATTCATGCGCGCCAACTCACGCGCCAAACCATCGCGACTTTCATCAACGGTTGACCCGTCCGGGCGTTCATTCAACAGATGCTCATAGGTGCCATACATTTGTTCGGCATCGGCACGCAGCAAATCCTGCACACGCTTGGCTTCATCCGCATCAAGAATACGGTCACGCCCCTGACGATTGTTTGACGACTGGGCCGCCAATTGTTCCGGTGCAGGAATGTAAAATTCATTATCCAAAATCGAATAGCGCGCAGAATATTCATTCACATTCGCGGTCCGATGGCGGATCCATTGGCGCGCCACAAAAATCGGCAGCTTCACATGAAACTTGATCTCGCACATTTCAAACGGCGTTGAATGGCGATGACGCATCAAATAGCGGATCAACCCGCGATCAGATGACACCTGCCGCGTCCCCTTCCCATATGACACACGGGCAGCCTGCACGATGGCATCATCATCACCCATATAGTCAATGACCCGCACAAAACCGTGATCAAGCAAAGGCGACGCCTCGTACAAAATCTCCTCAAGGGCAGGCACGGTGGCCCGGCGGGTTTGCGTGGATTCTGCGCGCGCTTCTTCAATCGCGGCAAGTTGCTCGTCAGTTAGGGACAAGACAGCACCTCATAAGTCAGGAAAGGCCCGATTCGGGCACAACATGTTGATAGTTTAGCGCGTCACTACAAAAGCCCAAACAAAAAACCCCGATGCCTTAGCACCGGGGTTAATTCAGTCGCTATAGTATCATGCCTTAGAAGATCGGCAGGAGGCAAAGCGGATCAAGCGGTGACGGGATCGGGCATGACCCACCTGCAGCGATAACTGCGTTCACGGCTGCTGCATTTTTCAGGAATGTATCATTTTCCCGCAGCATGTCGTTCACAGCATTGCCGCGCTTGGAATATTCACGATGCTGTTTGATCAAATCGGTTGAGTTGGACCCGAATGCCAGACGCGCACCAACAAAGATGCTGTCTTCTGATTCGCTACCCAGCTTGCCATCTGCATACAGGCTCAACATATCCAGAACGCCAAATTCAACGCCCAGATTAGCCTGCACATCTTCATCACCGTCAAAACCGAACACGTCGGCACCACCGGTCAAAGCCAGATTCGGCATGGCATAGAGTGTAATCTTGGCACCGCCATAAAAGGCACCATCATCACCCCAGTCAGAATCCTGGAAGCCGAAATCGCCGCCAAGTGTGATATTGCCGAGGTAGACTTCACCTTCGGCTTCATACCGGCTGATCCATGCTGCTTCATCGACATCAAGATAGGCAACAGACACGCCAAATGACCCGATTGAGCTTGAACGCCAGAACGTGCTGAGCCCAGCGCCATAGGTGAAGTCTTCATTTTCACCCAGCATGCCGGCATTGGCATCAATCTGGATGCCCAATTGTTCGATCAGCGGAATGGCAACAGAACCGCCAACGGCAAAGTTATCTTCGCCATCAAGCTGGCCATAGCCACCTTCAACTTTACCGTTGAACCCCGTCACGGCTGGCATTTCTGCCACTGCCTGTGCGGTATAAGCCATAGACAGGGCTGCTGCCCCGATAAGAAGTGATTTACGCATGTCACTTGTCCTTCAATGTTAAAACCGGCCCACCGCCGGAAATTCTTTCAAGCCGCCAACTGCAGAGAATCCATTCTTTCTGCGCAGCGGGTTGTGGCATCCAAGGCGAACACTAACCATCTTAACCCTGCGTGCCAAGCATAAGCATGACTTTTAGGGGGCTAAGCAGCCAAAATTCTTTACGAATTGGGCATTGTCCCCACTGACTGTTGAGCCCGCGCCACACATTTTGGTTAATAGCCTGCCCGGTCAGTCACCCACTATATATAGACAGCTCACCCGAAACTGTTGCCGAACAGGCAACCGATTGGATTGGCAGGCTGACAAGAATCGCTTGCGCTGTCTGATTCTGTTTTTCAGATGATTCTTCGATTCCCGTCACGAAACTGTCAAAACTTGGCAAAACTTGCAAAACCCGCTGCGGGAATTTTGTAACAACCGATTATTTTCTTAGGTCGCCCCTACGGAAATCTGCCATTCCTGTTTCTGTCAAGCCGCATTTTTTGGCTTATCCACAGATTGTCTGACTTGACGTGCGGATTCCCCCTAAGCACTATATGTTGTGTTTGATGGTGGTCAGAACCACACGATCAGTGATTTACGGATCTGCCGCCAACAAGTGACCGGACAAGAAATTACTCAACCAATTCAGATTTGCCTGCGAATAAGCGTTAAATATCAATCTTTTAAAAGATATCCACAGCTTATCCACAGGCAGTAAGGGACAAGGAGACAGTGACGGCATCGGTGGTTCGAATGGGTTTCGACCACTATATATAGGGGGGAATGCACAGACTTTGATGAGTCTGAAGCCGCCACACCCTCCTCTATCTCATGACCGTCCTCGCCTCATCCCTCACATAAATGCGGGCCTGACTGATGCCCGCGATCAGAAAATTGAGGCTGTTTGCGGCCTCACAAAAGACCGAGGGGAATGAGCATGAGCTCTGCATGGGATATGACTGGTACCGCCGCTAATGAAACGACCGAGGCGGACCTGAACCAAACAACGACCGATCCGGCAATTATTGAGAATCGCGACCGGGCACCGCAATCAAAAGACGCTTTCCATCGCAGCAGCCCCGATGCGCCGCTTGCGAAGACTGAGCGTCTGCCGACAAAGCCGAAGGCTTTTAAGAAGGTTGCCGATTATGACATCCAGATTGACCGCACCCGCGACGACAATCTGACGGAATTTGGCAAGGCCACATTGGAAGACCGCTATTTGCTGCCCGGCGAATCCTATCAGGATTTATTCGCCCGCGTTGCCACGGCCTATTCAGATGATGGCGAGCATGCCCAGCGCATCTATGACTATATCTCAAACCTATGGTTCATGCCTGCAACCCCCGTTCTGTCAAATGGTGGTGCCAGCCGTGGCCTGCCCATTTCATGCTTCTTGAACTCAGTCGATGATAATCTCGACGGGATTGTGAACACGTGGAACGAAAATGTGTGGCTTGCCTCAAACGGCGGCGGCATTGGCACCTATTGGGGCGGCGTTCGTTCCATCGGTGAAAAGGTTGGCGGCTCCGGCGCGACAAGCGGGATTATCCCCTTCATCCGCGTGATGGACTCCCTTACCCTCGCCATCTCGCAGGGCTCCCTGCGTCGTGGGTCAGCGGCGGTTTATCTTGATGTGCATCATCCGGAAATTGAAGAGTTCCTTGAAATCCGTAAGCCGTCAGGCGATTTCAATCGGAAGAGCCTGAATCTGCATCACGCGCTGAACATTTCAGACGAATTCATGGAATGCCTGAAGGACGACAAGCCCTTTGGTCTACGCAGCCCCAAAACGGGCGAGATCATCCGCGAAGTGTCTGCCCGTGATGTCTGGCAGAAAATTCTGGAACATCGCCTGCAAACGGGCGAGCCTTACTTGATCTTCTCTGACACGGTGAACCGTCAGATGGCCGCCCATCAACGCGCGCTTGGCCTGAAGGTGTCCACTTCCAACCTGTGTTCAGAAATCATGCTGCACACCGGCCCCGACCATAAGGGCGAAGACCGGACTGCAGTTTGCTGCCTCAGCTCGCTGAATGCTGAAAAGTGGACGGAATGGTCACAGGATGAAAACTTCCTCGAAGACGTGATGCGTTTCCTCGACAATGTATTGCAGGACTTTATTGATCGGGCGCCCGCTTCAATGGACCGCGCAGTTTATGCCGCCATTCGCGAACGTAGTGTGGGCCTGGGCCTGATGGGCTTCCACTCTTTGCTGCAAAGCATGGGCGTGCCGTTTGAAAGCGTCATGGCAAAAAGCTGGAACAATCGTATGTTCAAGCATATTCGTGCCGGCGTGGACAAAGCATCCATCGTGTTGGCAGAGGAGCGCGGCTCCTGCGAAGATGCCGAAGAAGTTGGTATGAAGGCCCGCTTCTCTCACAAATTGGCCATTGCGCCGACGGCTTCCATCTCCATCATTTGCGGTGGCGTGTCCGCTTGTATTGAGCCGATCCCCGCCAATGTCTACACACACAAAACCCTGTCGGGGTCTTGGACTGTGAAGAACCCGCACCTGATTGCCCTGTTGGAAGAAAAGGGTCTGAACACTGTTGAGACATGGAATTCCATTCTTGAACAGGAAGGCTCCGTCCAGCATTTGGAAGAGTTGTCAGAAGATGAAAAGGCAACATTCCGCACCGCGTTTGAAATTGATCAGCGTTGGGTGATTGAGCTTGCCGCCGACCGCTCGCCCTATATCTGTCAGGGTCAGTCAATCAACCTGTTCCTACCGTCAGATATCAATAAGTGGGACTTGCACATGCTGCATTGGAAGGCATGGGAAATGGGCGTGAAAAGCCTGTATTACTGCCGCTCTAAATCAGTGCAGCGCGCAGGCTTTGCCGGACAGGCGAACAAGGAAGATGCCCCCGCCGAAATGGCCGGGTTTGACATCGCCCAAACGGACTATGAGGAATGTTTAAGCTGTCAGTAAATGGCATAACGCTTTAACAAGATGATAGGGGCGGCCTTCGGGTCGCCTCTTTTATGACTGGTACGGATTACAGGCGGCACAATTTATGGCCGGCACATGATGGGGATCACTATGTTTCGCTATTTCTTTTTGGGTGTTTTGTTCGCCGCTTGGGCCGGGTTATTCGTGACCCAAAGCGCGGTGATCGTGAATTGGAAAACAACCGAAAACAGCATGGGCATTCCCAAGCTGACCTGCACCTATTTCACCGGGCTGGGCCTGCTTGAAAAGACCTATGTGAAAACTGACATGGCCATGGTGGGCCGCGAAACCTGCCCAAACTTTATTTCAGTGGGTGAATAGGCAAAAATTGCGCCTTTTTTCGCAAGTCTTGTGATTTCCCTCTACTCCACCCCAACATCTTGTGTTATATTATGAGTCTTGGTGGGGCCTGTGCCTCACCGTGTCGGGGAAGAGTGTTTCACGGCACCTAAGGGGACCATCGCTATCATTATTTCCGCAAGTGGCAGGGCTGTTTCTGTCATTGGGGGGAATTGTGCGCCCGGCCCTCTTTCATAACAGACACGATATAAATGCGGGAGCGACACATGGCTGATGCAATTGGGGATTTGTTTGAAAGCAAAGAACTGCCGGGATTAATGACCCCCAGTCATTCCTATAAGCCGTTCCGCTATCCCTGGGCCTATGAATTTTGGCAGCGCCAACAACAAATCCATTGGATGCCTGAAGAAGTACCCTTGGGCGAAGACTGCAAGGACTGGGCGGTTAAGCTGGATGATGGGGAGCGTAATCTGCTGACCCAGATTTTCCGCTTCTTCACACAGTCGGATGTCGAGGTGAACGACAATTATATGGAACGCTATATGCGTGTGTTCCGCCCGACCGAAGTCAAGATGATGCTGGCTGCATTCTCGAACATTGAAACAGTGCATATCGCAGCCTACGCCCTATTGCTTGAAACCATCGGTATGCCCGACAGCGAATTCACCGCCTTCCTTGAATATGAGGAGCTGGCAGCGAAGCACGCCTATATGCAGGAATTCGGTGTTGATAGTCATGCAGACATCGCCCGCACGCTGGCCATGTTCGGCGGCTTTACCGAAGGGCTGCAATTGTTTGCCAGCTTTGCCATGCTGCTGAACTTCCCGCGCCACAACAAGATGCGCGGCATGGGCCAGATTGTCAGTTGGTCAGTGCGTGACGAAAGCCTGCACTGTGAAGGCATGATCAAGATGTTCCATACCTTCACAAAGGAAACCGGTTGCCTGACACAGGCGGTCAAGGACGACATTGTTGATTGCTGTAAAACCGTTGTGAATTTGGAAGATCGCTTTATTGATCTGGCCTTTGAAATGGGCCCGGTACAGGGCATGACGCCGGATGATATCAAGAAATATATCCGCTATATCGCTGACTGGCGGTTAAGCCAGCTTGGCCTGCCCAAGGTCTATCAGATCGAAACCCATCCCCTGCCCTGGCTGACAGAAATCCTGAACGGGGTTGAACATGCCAATTTCTTTGAGCAGCGCGCCACGGAATATTCCAAGGGTGCGACCAAAGGCAAATGGCATGGCGAAGAAGGCGTTTGGGCCAGCTTTGACAATTTCGTGTCCAAGCAGCAGGACGGCGACGGCAGTACTGATTTGCTGAACTAAACCGCAAATTCATGAATAACTTCAAAGGGGGCGCAATGCCCCCTTTTTTGTGCCAATTGAGGCAGCGGCCCCGCAACATTGCGCGCTTCGCTGAAATGCGCGAATGGTTAACGCAGCATTTTTACCGCTACGCTGGCGCTTCGCTGAAATGCGCGAATGGTTAACGCGGCATTTTTTACCGCTACGCTGGCGCTTCGCTGAAATGCGCTCTTTTAATTGCCACATTCAGCACCTATATAAGAGGTGTCGGTTTACCGACTATGGCGATAAACGCGCTTCGTAATAAGCGGATCGGACCCGGGGGCAGTACCCGGCGCCTCCACCATTTCTCTACCGGATTTGATGCGAAAGAGTTTGGGGGCGAAACAGGATCGACGGACGTGTAAAAGTGGTTGCTTCGCTCGGCATGGTTCCGCCGTTATCGGGCCATTTTAGTAGTTGCAAACGACAACTATGCGGAAGCTGCTATCGCTGCGTAATGCGGTGATACACTTCGATTAAACTCCTAGTCAGTTCGCATTGGCTAGGCGGGGTCCGCAGGCACCTGGCAACAGAAGCCTGCACTTTTTTGTTTCCCCAAATGCGTCGGACGGCTTTCGTGTCCCCAAGGCGGGTAACCGACATTTGTGGAAATGAGCAACCCCTTGTTGCCCCCACCCTATGTCTCCCCAAATGCGTCGGACGGCTTTCGTGTCCCCAAGGCGGGTAACCGCTAATTGTGGAAATGAGCAACCCCTTGTTGCCCCCACGCTATGTTTCCCAAATGCGCCGGACGGCTTTCGTGTCCCCAAGGCGGGCAACCGATAGTTGTGGAAATGAGCAACCCTTTGTTGCCCCCACCCTATGTCTCCCAAATGCGTCAGACGGCTTTCGTGTCCCCAAGGCTGGTAACCGCTAGTTGCTGCCCGCACAGAACCCCAAAACAAAATACCCTCCACGTGGGCACGCGAAGGGTATTCAGGTGAGGGTTTGTCCCACCCCACTTAGACCGCAGGGTAGGACAACTCTTTTCGTTCGTCAGTTAACTCGACTTAGAGTTTAACCTTACCACCAATGGTGATTGAATCGATGTCTTCAAACGCTGTGTTGGCAGCATTTTCAGCTTCGTAACGGCGCCAACCAAGATACAGCTCTGAATTCAGGGCTTTCACTTTCTGAACAACACCTAGACCGATGATTGTACCTTCATTGCCTTGCGTGTTGTTGAAGTCGTCTGACCAGCTGTATTCAGCTGCAAATGAGGTTTTACCCCAATCACACAATTCCTTGGTCTGGTAACCCAGCTTTGTATAGTAAACATCTGAGTCAACCTGGCCTGTCGGGCGATCACGACCTTCCCAAGCAGCAGTGAAGTTCAGACCCATCGGGGAAAGAACTGAAACTGACAGATCAGTCACGTCATTGTTCTTCGTTGCGCCAAGGTTCCAAGCATGCGCGGCGGCTGCCTTGACCTTCATGCCTGCAACTTCGCCGGCATAACGCAGGGCAACGTCGTACAGATATTCGTCACGCACAATGGCACCACCACCAACTGCAGTGTTGGTGTTGTTGTTCGCGCCCTGTTGCCAACCCCATGCTGCTGATGCAGTAAAGCCAGCAATTGACGGTGTGTCATAGCGAACACGACGCTGACGTGAGTGGCCGTCTTCCATTTTGATGAAATCTTCGATCTGTGCGCCGTTACGTACGCCGTTCACAACGAAGTTAACATCTTCTAGATGGGCATCAACATTGGCATAGCCAAGTGATTTTGTGCCGGACAGGTCTGATTCCGCTGAACCGTTTGAGGCCATGTCGCCAAGACCCAAGGAGATTTTACCAAGGTCGCTATTTTCCAACCAGAATTCCAGCTTACGCATGTCAGGTGTGACACCAACGCCGGCTGAGGCATCGTTGAACTCAATCTTGTCAGACGCGCTCTGCTCGAATTGATATTCGATCTTGGCACCACCTGACCACTTGTCATCGATCTTGCCTTTGGCTTTCAGGCCCAGGCGATCAGATGACGCATCGTTCATGGCGAAGAACATTTCTGAGTCCAACCCATCATCGATATAGATCATTGCGGGGTTCACCTGACCATACAGGGTGACCTTGATCTTACCCTTTGAGCCAGTGTGGGCATATGAATTCAATACAGCGTCGTCGCCTGCGAATGCCGGGGCGGCAACGGAACCGGCCAACAAGGCAGCGGTAATAACTCGTGTCAGTTTCATTAATCTTTTCCTTAAGGGAGAACCGATAGCAGTGCGGAAGTAGCACCCATATATTTCACTTCTGTGACAGGTGTTGCCTTCACGCCTCTATGCTTTTACGCAGCGCCAAAATTTATTGCAAGTCATTCTCAATAGCAGTAATTCACACAATGCAACTGCAAATTATTCGCAAAACTTGAAATTATCACAGAAATATCAATAGGTTATATGGGGCGACATGCACCATCATTCGCGTGATAAATTTGCAACGCGACTCACATGAATGTCCATCACCGCAAAAATCATTTACGGCACAGACGAAAAAGGCCGCCTCACCCAACGCGAAGCGGCCCTTTTAATGACACTATTCTTTCGATGACGGTCGATTCGGCCCCGATTAAAAGCCAGACAGCGCCGCGTAGCGATCCTGATGATAGGTCACGTTCCCATATGTCGCTTCGGCAACGCGGGCCCGTTTCATAAAGAAGCCGATCTCTTCTTCATCGGTCATGCCAATACCGCCATGCATCTGCACGCCTTCCCTGCTGACAAGGTTGAGCACATCGCAAAGCTTTGATTTCGCAAGGCTGGCCATCAAGGGCACCGTTGGGCTGTCATTATCAATGGCAGTCAATGCCTCCGCCACGATCGCCTTGGCCAGCTCAATCTCAGAGAACATGTCGGCCGCACGATGCTTCAAGCCCTGAAACGACCCGATCAAGGCACCGAACTGTTTGCGGGTCTTCAGATATTCCATCGTCCGCTCGAAAGCTTCAAGCGAGGAGCCAAGCATCTCGGCAGCCAAGCCAATCCGCGCGCGATCAAGCGCGGGCTCAAGCACGTCGATGCCCTTGCCCACTGCGCCCAGCACAGCGTCGGCGCTGACCTTCACATTGTCAAAGCTGATGGCAGCTGCGTTACGGCTATCAACCATGTCGCGTTTTTCGATGCCAACGCCATCGGCCTTTGCATCAACAAGGAATAGGGTGATGCCATCGCGATCCCCTGCCCCGCCTGCGGTGCGCGCTGCCACGACCAACAGGTCGGCGGCATTGCCATCAAGCACAAAAACCTTGTCACCACTTAATGAATAGCCATCACCGGATGATTGCGCCGCCATTGTAATGGACAGCGGGTCATGATGCGGCCCTTCATCAAGGGCCAATGTTGCGATTAACTCACCCGCTGCAATCTTGGGCAGGATGTCTGCCTTCTGTGCATCTGTCCCGCCAAGCATGACGGCAGTACCAACGGTCAATACCGTTGACACCAAGGGTGACGCCACCAATTGACGGCCTGTTTCTTCCAGCACAACGCCAAGGCCCTGATACCCGAAATCAAGCCCGCCATGTTCTTCGGGCAGGATAATACCCGCCCAACCCATGTCAGCCATTTCGCGCCACAGGTCGCGGTCAAAGCCTGTTTCATCCTTGTTGTCACGCAAAGTCCGCAGTGCCTTCACCGGCGTTTTTGCGGTTACAAAATCACGTGCTGAGTCTTTGAGGATTTGTTGTTCCTCAGTCAAAACCATTGCCATGGTCAATTATCCTTCGTTCGAATGTCTTTTTGATTTGGAAAAGAGTTGGCGTCTGATCAATCAGGCAGGCCCAGCACATTTTTGGAAATGACGTTCAATTGCACTTCCGTTGTACCGCCTTCGATTGAGTTCGCCTTGGACCGCAGCCAGCCGCGCGTCGTTCCGATTTCACGCGCATCAAAACCATCACCGGACCAGCCCAATGACTGATGGCCCATCAATTCCAACAACAGCTCAAACTTCCGCTTGTTCTGTTCTGTCCCGTAATATTTGAACATGGATGACGCCGCAGACGCCCCCATGCCTGCCTTGGCTTCTTCGCGAGCCTTTTTCAGCACCAGCGCAAAGGCATGATCATTCATCTTGTGCTTGGCAACGCGGTTACGCAGAACCGGGTCAGCAATCTGATCATTGTGACCGCCGACATATGTCTTCGCGATTTGATCAACCGTAGCGGACTCGCCGCCCTGATTGTTGCCGATTTCGGAAATCATATTACGTTCGTGCTGCAACAATTTCTTGGCAATGGTCCAGCCCTTGTTCAACTCCCCCACCAACTGATCCTTCGGCACTGTCACATTGTCAAAGAATGTTTCGCAGAATGCAGACGCGCCAGAGATCAATTGAATAGGCTTGGTCGTCACGCCTTCGGATTCCATATCAAACAGCAGGAAGGAAATACCGGCATGTTTGACGGACTTGTCGGTGCGCACCAGACAGAAAATCCAGTCTGCCTTGTCTGCATAGGACGTCCAGATTTTGGACCCGTTGACCAACCAATGGTCGCCCTTATCTTCGGCGCTGGTCTGCAACCCGGCAAGGTCAGAGCCTGCACCCGGTTCGGAATAGCCCTGACACCAGCGAATTTCACCGCGCGCAATCTGCGGCAGATATTTTTTCTTCTGCTCTTCGGTTGCATATTCCAGCAATGCCGGGCCAAGCATCCAAATGCCGAAGCTGTTCAGGGGAGAGCGCGCATTGATGCGCTTCATCTCTTCATGAAGGATCTTATTTTCAGCCTTGGTCAGGCCGCCGCCGCCATATTCCTTAGGCCATTCAGGCACGGTCCAGCCCTTGGCGCCCATCCGTTCCATCCACAATAGAATATCGGGATTATCGAATTTCGCCTTGCGGCCACCCCAGCAAATTTCATCTTCGCTTTTGGCGGGGGTGCGCATTGATGCCGGGCAATTAGCCTCCAGCCAGTCGCGCGTTTCGGCGCGGAATTGTTCAAGATCGCTCATCTGGAACGGCCCTCTCTTTTCTTGGTTTGACAATTATTGTGCAAATGGTGTGCAAAAACTATGCCCGCAAACTGACATAATGTCAGAGCGGGGTAAAGACTGATTGCCGCATGGTATTGGAAAAAAGAGGTCTGTCCAGCCCAGTTCGGCTGAACAGCAAAATCAGCGAGGTTCTAGCGCGCTTAAGATAAAGTTCAAGACTTGCTCATTGGCAGCAAGCGCCCCTTCATCATCGCCTTTCCCCGCAAAGGTGATGGTGATGCCGTTCCATCCCGCAATCAACAGCGACGCAGAAATATAGGCATCAAAATCATTGGAAAACTCGCCGCTT
>SPJN01000016.1 GCA_006844605.1 Hyphomicrobiales bacterium
AATGACCGTGATGGGCATTTCGGAGGTCGCGCCCAAAATCCCCAAATTGCTGGCACGTATTCGTGAAACCGCTGACGCGGCCATCGCGTTTGACCCTGACATTGTGTTGACGGTCGATGCCCCGGACTTTTCATTTCGGGTCCAGAAAAAATTGCAGAAGGCAGGCGGCCGCGCCAAGCGGGTGCATATGGTTGCCCCCACTGTATGGGCGTGGCGACCGGGACGGGCACGCAAGATCGCCCGGTTCCTTGATCATCTATTGGTTATCCTGCCGTTTGAACCGCCCTATTTTGAAGCCGAAGGGCTGGCCACGAGCTTTGTCGGGCATCCAATTGCGGATCGTGTTGCCGATTGGACGGAAGATGCGGCCACAGCCTTTCGCGCCCGTCATGATATTGGCACGGCGCAGCAGGTACTGGCCCTGTTGCCCGGATCACGTGGGGGGGAGGTGACGCGCCTGCTGCCCCTGTTCGGGCAGGTGCAGGCGCAGTTACAGGCCCGCTATCCTGATCTTATAACGGCCATTCCGGTGGTGGAGGGGGTTGCCGATTTGGTGGCCGCGCAAACTGCTGATTGGCAGACACCGCCACGGCTTTATCATGACAAGCAGGACAAGGACGGTCTGTTCGCAGCCGCCAATGCTGCGCTTGTAACATCAGGCACCGCCTCGCTAGAGCTAACAGCCGCCCGGGTGCCCATGGCAGTTGCCTATAAGGCGTCCCCCCTTACGGCGTTTATTTTACGCCGCATGGTGAAGGTGACGTATGGATCGCTGACCAACATAATGCTGGACCGCATGGCGATCCCGGAATTTCTGCAAGCCGACGCAACGGTTGAAGCATTAATGGGTGCGTTGACGCCCCTGCTTGATCCGGATAGCCCGCAGCGGCAAGCGCAATTGGCTGATCTTGATAAGGCGATTGATCTGCTGGGCCTTTACGGGCCATCGCCCGCCCAGAACGCGGCGCGCGTGTTATTATCATTGGATGGGGAGGCTGAACAGCCATGACGGATTTTCGCTATTTGCACACCATGATCCGGGTGTTTGATCTGGACAAATCAATTGCCTTTTATACCGGCCCGCTTGGCATGAAATTGTTAAGCAAGAATGACTTTGAAGGGGGCCGTTTTTCATTGGCGTTTTTGGGGTATGAGGCTGACCCCAATACACCGATGATTGAACTGACCCATAATTGGGATCAGGCAGAACCATACCAGATAGGCTCAGGCTATGGTCATGTGGCGCTGGGGGTCAGTGACCTTGATGCGGCCTGTGACGCGCTGGAAGCTGCGGGTGTTGATATTCCCCGCCGGCCCGGCCCAATGCAACACGGCTCAACTCGTATTGCCTTTATCGAAGACCCGGATGGATACAAAATTGAATTGATTGAACGGGCGTGATGGTTAGCCTATTTCACTTGAAATGCGGTTTCGATTCATCTCCACTTCGTAGCCGGACTACTTATTTCAAGTGAACAATAAAAAAACCCGCCTTCCGAAGAGGGCGGGTTCTTTGTTCTCAAGCTCTGGATTGACCAGAAAACCTAGCGGTCTACTAACGCTGGTCGATCGGCACGTAGTCGCGCATTTCGGGGCCAGTATAAAGCTGACGCGGGCGACCGATACGCTGGCTGGGGTCCTCGATCATTTCGTTCCACTGGGCAATCCAGCCGACCGTACGGGCCAAGGCAAAGATCACGGTGAACATTGTCGTCGGGAAACCAAGCGCCTTCAGGATAATGCCTGAATAGAAGTCCACATTGGGGTAGAGCTTCTTCTCGATGAAATATTCGTCCTTCAGGGCGATTTCTTCAAGCTGCTGGGCAACCTGCAGGATCGGATCATCGGTGATGCCCAGTTCGGCCAACACTTCATGAGCGGTCTTCTGCATCACTGTCGCGCGCGGGTCATAATTTTTGTAAACCCGGTGACCAAAGCCCATCAGACGGAACGGATCGTTCTTGTCCTTCGCCTTGGCAACATATTCGGCAGTACGATCAGGGGTGCCGATTTCGTTCAGCATGTTCAGGGCTGCTTCATTGGCACCGCCATGGGCAGGACCCCACAGGCAGGCAATACCCGCAGCAATACAGGCGAACGGGTTGGCACCTGATGAACCGGCCAAACGGACGGTGGATGTTGATGCGTTCTGTTCATGGTCAGCATGAAGGATGAAGATACGGTCCATCGCGCGTGACAGCACGGGGTTATCTTCCCAAGGTTCGCAAGGAACCGAGAAACACATGCGCAGGAAGTCCTGGCTGCGTGTCATTTGATTGCTGGGATAAACGAAAGGCTGGCCAATGGAATATTTATAGGCCATTGCCGCGATCGTCGGGATCTTTGCAATGATACGGTGGCTGGCAACAACGCGCTGATGCGGGTCATCAATGTCAGTTGAATCATGATAAAATGCTGACAGGGCACCGACGACACCAACCATGATAGCCATGGGGTGGGCGTCACGACGGAAGCCAGAGAAGAACTTGGACAGCTGCTCATGCACCATTGTGTGGTTGGTGATGGTGCTTGAAAATTCTTCCAGCTCTTCCTTATTGGGCAAACGGCCCTTTAGCAGCAGGTAGCTGACTTCGGTGAAGTCGCTTTGTTCGGCCAGTTGGCCAATGGGATAGCCGCCATGCAGCAGGACGCCCTTTTCACCATCAATATAGGTGATTTTTGATTCACAGCTGGCTGTTGATGTGAAGCCGGGGTCATAGGTGAACTGGCCCGTATCGGCGTAGAACTTGCGAATGTCTACGACTGAAGGGCCTGTTGAACCCCCAATGATCGGGTAGCTGACTGCCTTGTCGGCCGTCTTAATGTCGGCGGTCGAGTTATCTGACATGGGTTGCTATCTTCCTTTATAGTTATTGCCATAATCGGTCGGTTCCCGCAGCGAGGCACAATCCCCCACAGGGCCCGACTGATCTCCGGCGTGGGCGTGAAGGCCGTCAACCGGAAGGTCATGGGTCGTCATCTGTTACCGAATTACATATTCGGGGTTTCTTTCAGATGGTGACCAGGTTCATAGGGCAGATCAGATGCACCGGGATGGTGACGCCTGCAGCCCCAGATACGCAGGTAGTTGTTGCCCCATTAATAGCAAATTACGCGGGGTCAGTCAC
The DNA here is from genome assembly GCA_006844605.1 of Hyphomicrobiales bacterium. Lineage (GTDB taxonomy): Bacteria > Pseudomonadota > Alphaproteobacteria > SPJN01 > SPJN01 > SPJN01. The sequence goes on from SPJN01000016.1 coordinate 3,129, forward strand.
GCTGTTGACGGATTATCAGTGCCCAAAAAATCGGGTCAAACCGCCGCGCTATCCTTGATGCGGGCAAGTGATTCTTGGCGACCCAAAACCACTAAAATGTCAAAGATTCCAGGGCTTTGCGTCGTTCCCGTCAGGGCGGCACGCAGTGGTTGTGCCACCTTGCCCAATTTAAGGTCTTCTGCTTCGGCAAAGGCGCGAACGGCCTCATCAACTGATTCCAATGTCCATGCAGAATCCCCTTCAAGGGCATCATGCAACCGGCCCAGCATGGCGCGGGCGTCGTCGGTCAGCAGCTTGGTCGCCTTTTCATCATAGCCAAGCGGACGGGTGGCCAGCAGAAAGCGGCAGCCATCAGCCAGCGCCAGCAATGTTTTGGCGCGGGGCTTCAACTCAGGCATCAGGATGCGAATTTGCGCGGCAACCTCGTCAGAAACAGTGGCGTCCTGTTTCAACAGGGCCACCGTGTCGGCGGTCAGCCTGTCGTCATCAGCCTCACGAATATAGTTGCCGTTCAGATTTTCCAACTTGGCAAAGTCAAACCGCGCGGCAGATTTGCCAATGTCTTTCAGGTCGAACCAGTCGATGGCCTGTTGGGTTGAGAAAATTTCATCATCACCATGGCTCCACCCCAGACGGACCAGATAGTTCCGCATGGCTTCGGGCATATAGCCCATATCGCGATAGGCTTCGACGCCCAACGCGCCGTGGCGTTTGGAAAACTTAGCGCCGTCCGGCCCGTGGATCAGGGGGACATGGGCAAACACAGGCACGTCCCAGCCCAGTGCCTTATAGATATTGATTTGGCGCGCCGCATTGGTCAGATGGTCGTCGCCACGGATCACATGGGTGATGCCCATATCATAATCGTCAACAACGACAGCCAGCATATAGGTTGGCGTGCCGTCAGAACGCAGCAGGATCAAATCATCCAATTCCTTATTGGCGATTGTGACATCCCCTTGCACCTGATCCTTGATCACTGTTTCCCCGTCAAGCGGTGCCTTGAAGCGCACAACAAACGGCACACCGTCAGGCGCGTCAGCATCATCACGATCACGCCATGTACCGTCATACCGCATGGGGCGTTTTTCGGCGCGGGCCTTTTCGCGCATCGCTTCCAGTTCTTCTTGGCTGCAATAGCAGCGATAGGCATTGCCGCTTTCCAGCAATTGATTGACCACAGCGACGTGACGATCAGCCTGTGCAGATTGCGAGACAATGTCCCCGTCAATGTCGAGACCCAACCAATCAAGCCCCTCCATAATCTTGTCGATGGCGTCCTGGGTGCTGCGTGCCTTGTCCGTATCTTCAATACGTAGGCGGAACTGGCCACCATGATGACGGGCATACAGCCAGCAAAAAAGCGCGGTTCGGGCGCCGCCAATATGAAGATAGCCTGTTGGAGAAGGGGCAAATCGGGTTATGACTTGGCTCATGTGCGCACAACTTTATCTAACAAGGGGTAATGAGGGGGTGTCATGAATGACTGAATTGCCCCTTCATAACACAGGCCGGGGGCTGATGGAAAACAAGTCATCAGGTCGCGGTGCTGCCTTTATGGCGGCACAAGGGGGCCGATTGATCCTGTGGCTGCCCGTTGCTATGGCCTGCGGCATTGGCCTGTGGTTCAGTTTGGCCGCAACGCCGGGCGCGCTGACCTATGGCATAACCGCAGCGGCGGTACTGATTTGTGGGCTGGCTGTGCGGTTTGTCCCGTCATTGTCTGTCACAGCAGCCGTGCTGGCCGCCATGCTGGCCGGGTTTTTGTGGGTGGGCGCGCGGGCTGAGATGCAGGATGGCCCACGCGTGATGCGCGAAACGCCGCCTTTGGCCATTAAGGGCACAGTTGTGGATGTCAGCTTGCGCGATCATGGTGCCCGGCGCGTGATCCTGACGGATATGAGTGCCGGGGATTTATGGGGCCGGGCAGCCACGGCGATGCCTGATGGCTTGCCTGATAAGGCGCGGGTAACGATTCGTTATGGCGGCGTGGGCCTTGTGCCCGGCATGGTGATCAACACCAAACTGATTTTGCGCCCGCCGCCGGGGCCGGTGATACCGGGCGGATTTGATTTTGCCCGCACCGCTTGGTTCGACGGGATCGGGGGTGTTGGCTTTGCCCTTGGCCGGCCTGAGATTGTTGGCGTTGTGCCAGCCGGGCTGAATGGCGTGATGGTGCAGGCGCGGCTTGCCATCGCAGATCACATCAATGCGCGGTTAAGCGGCGATCAGGCCGCCCTTGCCATTGCCTTGTTGACCGGGTTTCGTGGCCCGGTGGATGAGGCTGTCTTGGATGATTTGCGCATTGCCGGGTTGGCGCATTTATTGGCGATATCCGGTTTGCATATCGGGTTGGTGGCTGGCGGCGTGTTTGTGATGCTGCGGCTGCTGTTGGTGGCTGCGTGGCTGCTGATCGGCACAAGACTACGCCAGCGTGACTGGCCCGCCAAACAAATCGCAGCGGGTGGTGCATTGTTGGCCGCAGCCATCTATCTTGGCCTGTCGGGCATGAACGTCCCTGCGGAGCGGGCCTTTATCATGACAGGGCTGGCCTTGGTCGCCGTTATGATGAACCGCATTGCGTTGAGTATGCGCCTTGTGGCGTGGGCGGCGCTGGCCATCATGATCATGCGCCCCGACAGTGTGATGAGCGCGGGCTTTCAGATGAGCTTCGCTGCCGTGACCGCATTGATTGCATTTTATGAAGCCATTCGGACACGCACTGCATTGTTGTTTGGCGACACTTGGGGGACCAAGTTGCGTGGCTATGTGATAGGACTGTTGTTGACAAGTGTCATCGCAGGGCTTGCCACCGGGCCTGTCGCGGCCTTTCATTTCGGGCGCGTTGCGGTGTTTGGCCTGTTGGGTAATCTGGCGGCCATGCCGATCATGGGGTTTGTGATCATGCCAGCCGGGATTATCGCGCTTGTGCTGATGCCGTTCGGGCTTGCAGGGATTTGGCTTGAGTTAATGGGCGCGGGTATCGCGTGGGTCACGCTGGCGGCGGGGTTTGTGGCGGACCTGCCATTAAGCGAACGGTTGATTGCAACCGGCCCGACCTATGTGCTGGCCCTGTTGTTTGCGGGGCTGGTGTGCCTGTGCCTGATTAAGGGGGCTGGCCGCCTTGTCGGTATAGTGCCTGCGCTATTGGGGGTGCTGCTGTGGACCACCGGGACACCGCCGCAAATTTTGATTGCCGAACAGGCTGCGTTGGTGTTGGTGGATCAGCAGGATGCAGCGCCGCAAATAACCCAAACGCGGAAACATGATTACACACAGTCCCATTGGTTGCGGGCCTTGGGATATGATGCGGGATCCAGCCAGCGGGCGTCATGCGACCGGATCGGGTGCCGCTTTGCATTACCGCATGGCGGCCATCTTGCGCAATTGTTTCAGCGCGAAGGGTTGGTTGAAGCCTGTCAGAATGCGGCCATCCTTGTGGCGCCGTTTCGGGTTTATGGCAAAACCTGTCCCGGCCCGTTGATTATTGATACCGGTGTGCTGGCAGGTCAGGACAGTATCAGCATCACCATTGTCGGCGGGAACATGACGCAGCACGCAGCAGCGCAGCATGCGCCGCGCTATGAGCTGACACATAGTGAAACAACACGCCATGCCCGGCACTGGGGTATCAGCAGCAACCCATCCTATTTGCAGGACAGGTTGAAAGCCGTTGCCGTTTGGAACGGGCAGGCGCGCCTGCGGGCTGCGCAAACGCGCTAGCACAAATTGCTCGCCAAAAACTTAGCCTAGTAAAATCGTAGCCTAGTAAAAGCGTAAAAGCCCAACCAGCTTGCCCTGTACCTTCACCCGGTCCGGGCCGAAGATCCGCGTTTCATAGGCGGGGTTGGCAGCTTCCAATGCAACGCTTTCCCCCTTGCGGCGCAGGCGTTTCAGGGTGGCTTCATTATCATCGACAAGGGCGACCACAATCTCGCCATTACCGGCGGTGTCACATTGCTGGATCAGCACTGTGTCGCCATCAAGGATGCCTGCCTCAATCATGGAATCACCCTCAACATTCAGGGCGTAATGGTCCCCTGATTTGAGGAGCGAGGGCGGCACATCCACCATTGTGGAATTGTCCTGCAATGCCTCAATCGGGGTACCCGCTGCGATCTTGCCCACAAGGGGGATCGACACAGTATCGGCCGCAGCAGCGGCACTGCGCGCAGCATCAAGGCTTTCAATATTTGAGCCGCCAGCATTTGAGCCACTGGCGGGCGACGCAACGCGGCCTGATTGGCCTGACGCTGTTTCAGGCAGTTTCAACACTTCCAATGCGCGGGCGCGATGGGGCAGGCGGCGGATAAAGCCGCGTTCTTCCAATGCCGTGATAAGACGGTGAATGCCTGACTTTGATTTCAGGTCCAACGCGTCCTTCATTTCTTCGAACGAGGGGGAGACACCCGATTCACGGATACGTTCGTGAATGAACAACAGCAATTCATGTTGTTTGCGCGTCAGCATGGGACACCTCTTTTTTTACAGAACAACCAAAAGTCGTCTTATTGGGTTTACCCCCAAATAAGGGAACAAACCATAAACTTACGTTTGTTCTACTTTTATTCGCATTGGTCGTCAAGGGCCAATTTATGCGCGCAGCAACAGCACCGGCACGTGGTCGCCAATTTCGGCAGCATCAGCCTGTGGCGGGCGAATGATCAGCCCGTCAGCGCGGGCAATGGCAGACAGTTGCGCACTGTCCTGCACCGCAAGGGGCGTGACCTGATCCCCCGCAATCGTTGCGCGGATATAGTCCTGGCGCGGCCCATTGGGCCGTAAAGCGGTGGTGAGGGTGAGGGCGCGCGCGTCATCATGACATTCAGACTGGCCGCAAAACCCTGCCAGCAATGGTTTCAGGAACAATCGCGCGGTCACCAGTGCCGATACAGGATTGCCCGGCAGGCCCAGTACAATCTGTTGACCACGTGTGCCGAACATCAATGGTTTGCCCGGCTTCATCGCCACTTTCCAAAAGTCGATTTCAACCCCGGCATCTTTTAGTGCCTGTTGCACATAATCATGATCACCGACGGAGGCCCCGCCGATGGTGACAAGGATGTCGAGGTCATGGGCACGTTCAACCGCCTTGGTAATAGTGGTCAGGTCGTCGGGCTGAATGCCAAGATCAATCGCGGTTCCGTCCCAGTCTTCGATCAGGGCAGCAAGGCCGATCGCATTGCTGGCAATGATTTGATCGGGGCCGGGGGCGCTGCCGGGCAAGACAAGTTCATCCCCGGTGGCAAGCAGGCCAACGCGCGGGCGGCGCATGACCGGCACCTCTGCATGGTTCATGGCAGCGAGCAAGGCAAGCTCAAACCCTGTAAGGCGCGTACCGGGGGCAAGGGGGGTGTCCCCGGCGCTAAAGTCCTGTCCCTTGGGGCGAATATGCTGCCCGGCTTTGACTGCCTGATTGATGGTGACCCGATCACCATCACGATCTGCATTTTCCTGAATGACCACAGCGTCGGCACCTGCGGGCATTGTGGCCCCGGTAAAGATGCGTACAGCCTGCCCGCTTTTTAGGGTGCCGTCATACCCCTTGCCCGCGGCGCTTTCCCCAACAAGGGGCAGGGTGACGGGCGCGGTGGCGCAATCAGCAGCGCAAACGGCATAGCCATCCATCGCCGACATGGCAGCGGGGGGCTGGGTGCGTTTTGCGGCAAGCGGTTTGGCCAGCACCCGCCCGTTTGCATCCTTCAAGGGCACAGAGCAAGTTTGCGGCGCATGACTGCTTTGTGGCGCAGGCAGCGCGGCAAGAATTTTTGCGCGGGCCTCGTCAACCGTCAGCATCAGTCAGTCCCGGCAGGATTTGGCATGTCGGGGGCGAATGTATAAAGGCCGGATTTGCCGCCGTCCTTATGGGTCAGGCGAATATCGGTAATCTGCATGGCGCGATCAACAGCCTTCAACATGTCATAGATGGTCAGGGCGGCGACGGACACGGCGGTCATCGCCTCCATCTCAACCCCGGTTTGGGCTGTGGTTTTGACGGTGGCGCTGATGCTGACGCCGCTGTCATCGGTGTCAAATGTCAGGGCGACCTTGGACAGGGGCAGTTGATGACACAGCGGGATCAGGTCAGCGGTTTTCTTTGCCGCCATAATGCCCGCCAATCGCGCGGTTGCGATGACGTCGCCCTTTTTGGCGGTTTGGTCTTTTAGCTGGGACAGGGCATCCGCGCTCATCCCAACGCGGCCTTGCGCGGTGGCGGTGCGGGCGGTCACATCCTTGGATGACACATCGACCATATGGGCGTTGCCTTGATCATCCAAATGGGTGAGCTTTTTATCAGACATGACTTCAGCCGTTGAGCAGATGTTTCGTGGCGGCGATCACATCATCCTGCCGCATCAGGCTTTCGCCAACAAGGAAGCTGTAGACGCCCATGTCGGCAAGGCGCTGCAAATCCTCATTCGTGTTGATGCCGCTTTCGGACACAATCACGCGATTGTCGGGGATCAGCGGCACCAGCCCGGCGGTGACATCCAATGATGTTTCAAAGGTGCGCAGATTGCGATTGTTGATCCCGATCAAACGACAGTTCAGGGGCAGGGCACGTTCCAGCTCTTCCTCATTATGCACTTCGATCAAAACATCCATGCCCGTTTCGTGGGCGGCCTCAACCAAAAGGGGGGCCATGAAATCATCGGTGCAACGCATGATGACCAGAATGCAGTCAGCGCCAAGGGCGCGGGCCTCAACCACCTGATAGGGGTCAACCATAAAGTCCTTGCGGATTACGGGCAGCTTGGTGGCGTTGCGGGCAGCCACCAGATAGGCATCGTCGCCCTGAAAGCTGGGGGCGTCGGTCAACACGGACAGGCAGGTCGCGCCGCCAGCTTCGTAACATTCTGCCAAAACAGGCGGGTCGAAATCTTCGCGGATCAAACCCTTGCTGGGGCTGGCTTTCTTCACCTCAGCAATCAGGGCGAACTCTTTCTTTTCAGCCTTTAGGGCCAGTTTGGCGGCAAAGCCGCGTGTGGGCGGCGCGTCATCGGCGCGGGCGCGCATTTCGTCAATTGATACCGCTTGTTTGCGGGCGGCAACTTCATCGCGCTTATAGGCGACGATTTCATCCAGAATGTCGGCCATCTATTTGCCCTCGTTCGACAGGGTGACCAAGGCGGCAAGCCTTGCCTTGGCGCTGCCATTATCAATTGCGGCGGCGGCCTTGGCGGCACCGTCCTTCAGATCGCTTGCCTTACCAGCAACGATCAACCCTGCGGCGGCGTTTAGCAAGACAATATCGCGATAGGCGTTTTTCTCGCCATCCAACAACTTGGTTAATGCCGCGGCGTTGTGGGCAGGGTCACCACCAACCAGATCACTTGTTTGGGCAAGCGGCAGGCCCGCATCTTCAGGCGTGATGGTGAAATTTGTGACCTTGCCATCCTTTAACTGCGATACATGTGATGGCCCGGTTGTGGTTAATTCGTCCAGCCCGTCGCTGCCGTGGACAACCCACGCCGCGGTGCTGCCCAGATTATTCAATACATGGGCCAGTGGTTCGGTCCATTCAGATGCAAACACACCCAGCAATTGATAGGGCGCACCGGCAGGATTTGACAGAGGGCCAAGCAGGTTAAAGATGGTGCGAATGCCCAACTCAACCCTGATGGGGCCAACATGTTTCATGGCGCTGTGATGGGCGGGGGCAAACATAAAGCCGATGCCCGCTTCACGCACACAATGGCTGACCTGTTCTGGCGTGACATCAAGATTGACGCCCAGTGCCTCAAGCACCTGACTGGTGCCAGACTTTGAGCTTAGGGCGCGATTGCCATGTTTGGCGATGGGGATGTCATGGGCTGCCAGCACGAAGGCCACAGCGGTTGAAATGTTATAGGTGCCAGCACCGTCGCCGCCTGTGCCGCATGTGTCCATTGCGCCTGCGGGGGCATCAACCTTGGTGGCCTTGGCGCGCATCACTTTTGCGGCGGCGGCAATCTCGTCAACGGTTTCACCGCGCACGCGCAACCCAACCAAAAAGGCACCGATCTGCGCCGGGGTGGCATTGCCGGACATGATCACGTCAAACGCCGCCTCAGCCTCATCTGCGGACAGGATGGCCCCGTCTGCGATGCGCGCGATGGTGGCCTTCAAATCCTGATCAGGGTTTGCGGATGTGGAAATAGCGGTCATGACCGATGCTCCCTATTAAAGGCCTCAGCCATATCAATGAAATTGCGCAGCAAATCATGGCCATGTTGCGAGGCGATGCTTTCAGGGTGGAACTGCACGCCGTGAACAGGGTGGGTTTTGTGGGCCAGGCCCATGATTAATCCATCCTTGGTTTCGGCAGTGACTTCCAGACAATCAGGCAGCGTGTCACGATCCACAATCAGGGAATGGTAACGCGTTGCTTCAAACGGGTTGGGCAGGCCCTTAAAGACGCTTTTATCAGTGTGATGAATGTCTGACATCTTGCCATGCATCACATAGGGCGCGCGGATGACATTGCCGCCATAGCTTTGCCCCATGGCCTGATGACCAAGGCACACGCCCAACATGGGAATGTCTGCGCCCACAGCGGCGATAAGGTCAAGGCAAATGCCTGCCTGATCGGGATCGCACGGACCGGGCGATAACAGGATCGCGGCGGGGTTAAGTTTCTTAACCTCCGCAACCGTGATCTTGTCATTGCGCACCACATGGGTGTCAGCGCCTAGACTATTAGGCCCGCCAAGCTCCCCCAAATAGTGAACAAGGTTATAGGTGAAACTGTCGTAATTATCGATAACCAGCAGCATCTTGTTTCCCCCGTCCTAATATCGCGACTGGCCGCGCTGGGCGAGGCGCTCTGCCTCCTCAGCGGCGCGGAACACAGCCTTCGATTTATCGACGGTTTCCTGATATTCAGCCTCAGGCTTGGAATCGGCAACAACGCCGCCGCCTGCCTGTACGTGCAACATGCCGTCCTTGATCACCCCGGTGCGCAGGGCGATGCAGGTATCCATTGATCCGTCAGCTGCGAAATAGCCAACGCCGCCTGCATATAGGCAGCGTTTTTCTTTCTCAAGCTCGTCAATGATTTCCATCGCCCGCACCTTGGGCGCACCTGACACAGTGCCCGCCGGGGCGCCTGCCATCAATGCCGCAATGGAATCGAAATCGTCAGACAAGTCGCCCTCGACGTTCGAGACGATATGCATGACATGCGAATAACGTTCGATAAAGAATTGGTCCGTGACCGTGACGGAGCCGATTTCGGCCACCCGGCCCACATCATTGCGCCCCAGATCAAGCAGCATCAGATGTTCTGACAATTCCTTGGGATCAGACAGTAGCTCGTCCTCAAGCGCCTTATCCTCGGCATCGTCATAGCCGCGCCGTCGTGTGCCCGCGATGGGACGAACGACAACTTTGCCGTCGCGCGTCTGCACCAGAATTTCGGGGCTGGACCCTGCCACCTGAAATGTCCCGAAGTTCAGGAAATACATATAGGGCGATGGATTGGTCCGGCGCAGGGCGCGGAACAATTCAAATGGGGGCAGGGTGAAGCGGCGCATAAATCGGTGCGACGGGACAACCTGAAAAATGTCCCCGGCGACGATATACTCTTTCGCCTTTTCCACCATCAGCAAATAGGTGTCCTTGCCGGTGTTGGAAATGATTTCCGGTTTTTCCAGCGGCTCGTCAAAGTCAATGGCAGGCTGGCTGAGAGGGCGGTTCAAATCCGCCACCGCATCATTCAACCGTTCAACCGCCCGATCATACGCAGCGGTGGCGCTGATCCCTTCGGCGGGATAGACGGGCGTGACGATGGTGATCATGTCACGTACGGAATCAAACACCGCCATGATGGTCGGGCGCATAAAGATAAAGTCTGGAATGCCCAGAATATCCGGCGGGCAATCAGGCAGGTCTTCGATCAGACGAATACCGTCATAGGCCATATAGCCGAACAGCCCCGCAGACATGGGCGGCAACCCGGCGGGCATATCAATGCGGTTTTCACGAACCAAGCGGCGCAACGCGGTCAACGTGTCTTCTGCCATCGGCTCAAAAGCTTCAAGGTCATGACGCGCCTTGGTGTTCAATTCAGGCTTGTTCCCGCGGGCACGAAAAATCATGTCAGGCTTCATCCCGATAAAGGAATAACGGCCACGCACCGCGCCACCTTCAACGGAATCGAACAGGAAGCTCATCGGGCGGTCGGCGCACAGCTTCATATAGGCAGAAACAGTGGTTTCCAGATCGGCCACATGCTCTGTAAAGACCAGCTGCGGGGAGCCGTCCTCATATACCTTTTTGAAGTCTGTAAATGAGGGCAGGGGTGTCATTACTGCAAGTCACCTTCGTCTATGATGCCAACGGCACGATCAACAACGGTTTGGTTGATGGTCACGCCCAGTTCGTCCTGCACTGCCACCTGATAGTGGCGCAGCATTTCATTGGCAAGCACTGCGTTAAAGTCTTCACGCATGGCGGCGAATTGCGCAGGCGCATCAGCGGCTGAAAACCGTTGAATGCCCGTCAGCTCTGCAATGATATAGGTGCCATTGTCGCCACCGGCTTCAACAATTTCGCCCGGTGCTTCGGCGTTGAACAAAACCTCAACCGCGGCCTGTGACAGGCTTTCATGTTTAACATAGCGATTGACGGCAAGGGCCTGTTCGATTTTGACGCCCAACTCCTCTGCCACCTTATCAAGGTTGCCAGCGTCGCGCACCTGATTGCCAACGGTCAGCGCCCGGGTTTGTGTCAGGGCCGTTGCCTCGCGCTGTTTCCATGTGGTCAATACCTGATCCTTCACATCTTCAAACGGCTTGAGGGTCGCAGGGATCACTTCATCAAGACGCAGAACGATAAAGCCGCCCTCGACTGTTTCCAGCAGCAGGCTTTCAATGCCCGGCAACAGGGTGTTGACCTCATCCAATAAAGCGGGGTCAGCGGCAATCACGTCATGGGGTGTGCCTGTTTGATCACGTCCGGCAGCATCAACAATCACGCCATGGTCAACCGACAGGCCCGCTGTGGCGGCTGCGGTTTCAAGATCGGCACCACCTGCGCGCTCATCCTCCAGCGCGTTGACGACATCGAACAACATGTCTGCGGCGCGTTCTTCCTGTAGTTCCAGCAGCATCTTGGCCCGCACTTCATTATAGGCGGGGCGATCAGCGGGGGTGACAGCAATCGGGCTGACAAGGGTGGGGCCAAAGCCTGTGTCTACAGGGTCAGACAATGCACCAATTTCAATGGCGAAGCCGACACCGGCTGGGGCGTCGATCACATCATTCAACAGCACATCGCGCAGGATCAAATCATCATCTGTTTTGTCCAGCATGTCTTTGGCAACAGCCAATAAGGTTTCACCTGCATTGACGCGGGCGCGTGCTGTGCTGACAGCGGCCTGATCGGGGAAGACAGCCAAAACCATGTCCCGCGTTTCTGCAGCGCCCAGCGCATGTTTGCGGCGGTCATAATGGTTCTTGATTTCATCTTCATCAATCGTGATGCCTTCGGCCAACATCGCCGCAGTGATATGCAACACGGACAGATTGCGATATTCAGGCGCGGTAAAGGGGCCGGGCGTTGCCTCGTAATAGGCTTTTAACGTCGCCTCATCCGGTGTGGCGATGTCATCAATGTTGATGGCGGGCAAAACCACATAGCGGGCAGCGCGCTGTTCTGCGCGGCGCTGGAACAGGGCGGCGGCCATTGCCTTGGGCGCAATTGCGGCAGAGGTAACCGCGCCGACAATCTGTTCACGCAACAGGTCGGTCCGCATGGCCTGCAAAAATTCTTCTTCTGCATAGCCCATTGACCGCAGGGTTTGGTCAAAGCGCAGGCGATCAAACTTGCCGAAATCATCTATAAAGGCAGGGGACGCGCGCAGCGCTTCCTGCAATTGGGCGTCGGTGACGGTAAAACCGTTTTGCGCCGCAACCTCGGTAAAGATGGCGCGGGCCACCAAATCACCGGCAACCTGATAGTGCAGGCCCGCAGCAACGGCGGCCTGCTGGTCAACAGCCTGCCCCGATTCCACCTGTATCCGGCGCATTGTGCGCTGGAATGCGCGTTGGAACGCGGCCTCGGTCACTTTTGTTTCGCCGACAACAGCAACAGATTGGGTGTTATTGGTCAAAAAGATCCCGTTGATGCCCCACAGCGCGAAGCTGGCGATAAGCAACCCAAAGAAAATCTTTGCGACCCAACTGGCCGCGGCATTGCGCAGAATTTCGAGCATTTCGGTCTTTCAAATCATTCGTCACTAAACAGACAAGTATGCCGCAAACATGAACCAGGACGCAGGCGTGCCGCTGATTTGCCGTTCGTGGCAGATTGGCCCGCCTTTATAGGGGGGTTGACCCGCCCTGCCAAGCGCGCCATATGGCTCTTTTTACAAATAAGGCCATGAAAGTGGCCCTTGGGTATGGAGAGTGGATCAATGGCCAAGCCGACACCGCTGGTAGCCGGAAACTGGAAGATGAACGGGCTGAACACCGCCCTTGCGGAAATTGAGGCTTTGTCAGGTTTGCTGGGCGGCAAGGATACGCCTGCCTGTGATGTCATGATTTGCCCGCCTGCCACGCTGTTATCGCGGCTTGCCGATGCGGCTGACGGCTCCTCAATCGCGGTTGGGGGGCAAGATTGCCACCAGAATGTCAGTGGTGCCCATACTGGCGATATTTCTGCCCAGATGCTGAAAGATGCCGGTGCCAGCGCCGTTATTGTCGGCCATTCAGAACGCCGTGCCGATCATGGGGAAAGCGATAAAACCGTCCATGACAAGGCTGTCGCAGCGTGGGACGCGGGCCTGAAGGCCATTATTTGCGTTGGAGAGACCGAATCACAGCGCGACGCGGGCGAAACCATTCAGGTGGTTGAGGGGCAATTGGCAGGCTCCATCCCCGAAGGGGCAACAGCAGACAATATGGTCGTGGCCTATGAGCCTGTTTGGGCCATCGGTACCGGACGTACCCCCACCGCAGATGATGTCGCCGCAGTCCACGCCGCGATGCGCGCCGCGCTCGAAGCCCGCTTTGGTGCCGAAACCGGCGGCAGTGTTGCCCTGCTTTATGGCGGTTCGGTCAAGCCGGGTAACGCGGTTGAACTGATGGGGGTTGCCAATGTAAACGGCGCGCTTGTCGGTGGTGCCAGCCTGAAGGCTGCCGATTTTGACGGTATTATTGACGCCTATCGGGGGTGATTTTGCCCTATTACCTCGCATGACCCTGCCGGATCATGGGTGGCGGGATAGGCCGCAGAAAGGGCATGCCGGGGTTTTGCTGCCAGACCGGCAGGAAACTGCGCTTGCCACCGGGGGGTAAGGGGGCTAGATATGCGGCTTAATGTCGGGTCACCATCCGGGGCCAGATAGGTTAAAAGCCGCCTTTATTTTGTTCGGGATCATTCGATTATGGATCAAGTATTATTGGTCATTCATTTGCTGGTTGCGATTGCCCTTGTGGCGACCGTTCTGTTGCAGCGGTCTGAAGGCGGCGCACTTGGTATTGGTGGCGGCGGCGGTGGCGGCGGCATGATGTCGGCACGCGGGGCAGCCAATGCCCTGACGAAGGCGACCGCATGGTTGGCTGCGGCATTCTTTTTGACCTCAATCGGTTTGACGATTCTGGCGCGCCAGAATGTGAACGAGCCATCATTGCTTGATACAATCAATGAAGTGGACAGCGAAACCGGCATTTCATTGCCGGTGGCACGTGACACCGATGCGGCAACCGAAGATGACGGCGCACCGCAAATTCCTGTCACGGATCAATAGTCAGTGCGATGGTCTGACCCGATAAATCAGGGTCAGACGATAGCTTTCCTACCTTTGAAATTCAGTCATTTGTCAGGGGCACATGTGGCCCCGGCACAGCTTTATTCTTTTGTTTTGAACACAGCGGCAAAAGGTTTGGGCAGCTTTGTCTGTTTGGGCTTCCTCTTTGCTGCGAATCGTATAAGGTGAACGTCCATGACGCGGTATATATTCATAACCGGCGGCGTGGTTTCCTCGCTTGGCAAAGGGCTTGCATCAGCGGCATTGGGCGCACTGCTCCAAAGCCGGGGCTTTTCTGTCCGCTTGCGAAAACTCGACCCCTATCTAAATGTCGATCCCGGCACGATGAGCCCTTATCAACATGGTGAGGTGTTCGTCACCGATGACGGGGCTGAAACCGATCTTGACCTTGGTCACTATGAACGGTTCACGGGCGTGTCTGCGCATCAGTCAGACAATGTGACCACCGGGCGGATCTATCAAACCATTCTGGCCAAGGAACGGCGCGGCGATTATTTGGGGGCGACTGTGCAGGTCATTCCCCACGTTACCGACGCGATCAAGGAATTTGCCATCTCGCCAGTTGCGCGTGATGACGAGGAGGAGCCGGACTTCGTTCTGTGTGAAATCGGCGGTACTGTCGGCGATATCGAAGGGTTGCCGTTCTTTGAAGCCATTCGCCAATTGGGGAATGAGCTTGGCCCCGAACGGGCAGCCTTTATCCATCTGACGCTGGTGCCCTATATTCCCAGCGCGGGTGAGTTGAAGACCAAGCCGACACAGCATTCTGTGAAGGAATTACGCTCCATCGGTATTCAGCCTGATTTGCTGTTGTGCCGGTGTGACCGCGAAATCCCTGAGGGGGAGCGTCGCAAGATTGCCGCGTTCTGTAATGTAAGGCCGCAAAACGTCATTCAGGCGTTGGATGTGGGCACGATCTATCAGGTGCCGATTGCCTATCATCAGCAGGGCTTTGACGATTGCATTCTGAATCATTTCGGTATCACGGACGCGCCTGCGCCTGATCTGACACGTTGGGAAACCATCACCCAGCGTGTGGTGGAACCTGAAGGCGAAGTGACCATCGGCGTTGTTGGTAAATATGTGCAGCTTTTGGACGCCTATAAGTCCTTGAACGAGGCGCTGGCCCATGGCGGCATTGCCAATAATGTGAAGGTTAATGTTGACTGGATCGACGCCGAGATTTTTGAGCGTGAGGACGTTGCCTCCCACCTTGAACATGTGGATGGGATTTTGGTCCCCGGCGCCTTTGGGGAGCGTGGCTCCTCTGGCAAATTGGCGGCTGTGAATTTCGCCCGCACCCGTGACGTGCCGTATTTCGGTATTTGTTTCGGGATGCAGATGGCCTGTATTGAAGCAGCGCGTAATCAGGCCGGTCTTGAAAGTGCAACCACATCGGAATTTGGCAGCGATGCGGCCAATCCCTTGGTCGGTTTGATGACCGAATGGATGCAGGCGGGTGAGTTGCAGCAGCGCAATGTTGATTCGGATATGGGCGGCACCATGCGTCTTGGCGCGTATGAAGCGGCGTTGAAAGACGGCAGCAAGGTTGCTGAAATTTACGGCACGACCAAGATTTTTGAACGCCACCGCCATCGCTATGAGGTGAATATGGTCTATCGTGAGGTGCTGGAGCAGCAGGGGCTGATTTTTTCTGGCGCGTCGCCTGACGGTTTGTTGCCCGAAATCGTCGAACGACAGGACCATCCGTGGTTTATTGGCGTTCAGTTCCATCCTGAGCTAAAGTCAAAGCCATTCGCGCCGCATCCCTTGTTTGCCTCCTTCATTCAGGCAGCTATGGTGCAGTCCCGCCTCGTTTAAGGAGCATGCGTTTCATGTCCGATCATAAAGTTTCAGTTGGGCCGTTGCAGATGGCCAACGACATGCCGCTGACCATCATTGCAGGGCCCTGCCAGATGGAAAGCCGCGACCATGCGTTTGATATGGCCGGGGCGTTGAAAGAAATTTCAGAACGGCTGGGCTTTGGGCTGATTTACAAAAGCAGCTTTGACAAGGCCAACCGGACGTCATTGGGCGGCCAGCGTGGTCTGGGCATTGACAAGTCTCTGGCGGTGTTTGCTGATCTGAAAAAGGAATTGGGCCTGCCGACCCTGACGGACATTCATGAAAAAGACCAATGCGCCGACGTGGCAGAAATTGTGGACGTCATGCAAATCCCGGCCTTTTTGTGCCGTCAAACCGATCTGTTGATTGCGGCGGCCCAAACCGGTGCGGTGATCAATGTAAAGAAAGGGCAGTTTCTGGCCCCTTGGGACATGAAAAATGTGGTCGCCAAACTGACCGAAAGCGGCAATGACCGTGTGCTGGTCACGGAACGTGGTGCCAGCTTTGGCTACAACACGCTGGTAACAGATTTGCGCGGCCTGCCGATCATGCGCAAGGACACCGGCATGCCCATCGTGTTTGACGCCACCCATTCGGTGCAACAACCGGGCGGGCAGGGCGGCAGCTCTGGCGGGCAACGGGAATTTGTGCCCGTATTGGCGCGCGCAGCGGTATCTGTCGGCCTGGCCGGTGTATTTATGGAAACCCATCAGGACCCTGACAATGCGCCGTCTGACGGGCCGAATATGGTGCCGCTTGACCAGATCGAAGGGCTGATCGGGGATCTGATGGCATTTGATAAGCTGGCGAAAGAACGGCCTGTAACTATCTGATTTTTAACGATATTGGGGATATGTAAATGGCGGGACCGGCAGCAGCAAAAACAGTAACATGGGGCAGCCGCCTCTCTTTCATCATGGCATCGGTCGGTGCTGCGGTGGGGCTGGGCAATTTTTGGCGTTTCCCCTATACCGCCGGTGAAAATGGCGGCGGGGCCTTTGTCGGTGTGTATCTGATTTGCATGTTGGTGATCGCTGTGCCGTTGGTCTTGACGGAGCTTATGATCGGCCGCCGCGCCCGTCATTCAGCGGTCGGTTCGGCCCGACAGTTGAGTGTTGAGGCAACGGGCAAACCCACATGGGCCATCATTGGCTGGTTGGGCATGTCGGCCACTTTCCTGATTGTGACGTTCTATTCCGTCATTGGTGGTTGGGTCATCAATTTCACCGTCGAAGGGTTCACCAATGGCTATGCCACGTCGGTTGAGGAAGCAGGCGCGGTCTTTGACAATCTGCTGGCAGACCCGTGGCGGCTGACGCTCTATCACACCTTGTTCATGATCATCACCGTTGCCATCCCCGCACAGGGGGTGAAGGGCGGCATTGAACGGGCGGTCAATGTGCTGATGCCGGCGCTGTTCCTGCTGCTGTTCGGGTTGATGGTCTATGGCATGTTTTCAAGCGGCTTCTCAGAAGGCGTCGCCTACATGTTCAGCTTTGATTTCACCAAAATCACGCCGGATGTTGTGTTGGCTGCAACCGGGCAGGCGTTTTTCTCGGTCGGTGTCGGGATGGCGATCCTGATCACTTACGGTGCCTATTTGGACAAGACCACCAATTTGGTTGAGGCGGGGTTGATCGTCAGCCTTGCCGATACGGGCGTGGCGATCATGGCGGGTCTGGTGATTTTTCCGATTGTGTTCACCTATGGGCTTGATCCTGCGGGCGGACCGGGGCTGATCTTCGTGACCTTGCCCGTGGCCTTTGCCCAGATGGGCTTTGGCGGGGCGTTAGGCTCTGTCTTCTTTTTGCTGATCCTTGTGGCGGCGATCACGTCGTCCATTGCGATTATCGAAATCACCGTGTCCTGGGCAGAGGACAAGGGCTATGACCGCAAGAAAAGCGCCATAATCTCAGGCTTTATAATCTGGTTATTGGGCTTCGGGACGGTCTTTTCATTCAATGAATGGTCCAATTTCTTCCCGCTGGGCTTTATCGGCCTGTTTGAGGGCAAGACGATCTTCGATGCGCTCGACTTCATCACGGGGCAGTTCATGCTGACCTCAGGCGGGTTGCTGCTTGCCATCTTCGGCGGCTGGATTTTATCAGCCGAGGTTGTGTGTGAAGAATTCGGCTGGCGTCCGGGCAGCATCATGTTTGTGGCCTATCGGGTGATGTGCCGCTTTATCATCCCCCCGGTGATCGGTACCATGATCATTTCCGTCCTGATTGGCTAATAGCGGTTTTCCCGCGCCATATGGCCTGATCGCGGGCAAATCTACGCAGCATGGTGACAGGTCTTTTCTAATATGTCCCGGTCGGCTAAAACCGGGGCCACATCCGTTTCAATCGCTCGATTCAGAGGAAGTTTCATGTCCGCCATTATTGATATCCGTGCCCGCGAGATTTTGGACAGTCGCGGCAATCCCACCGTTGAAGTTGACGTCACGCTGGAATCAGGGGCCGCAGGCCGCGCCGCAGTGCCGTCAGGGGCCTCAACCGGTGCCCATGAAGCTGTAGAGCTTCGCGATGGCGGTGACCGCTATAAGGGCAAGGGCGTGTTGAAGGCTGTTGAAGCGGTCAACACTGAATTGTTTGAGGCGCTGGGCGGCATGGATGCCGAAAACCAGATCGGCCTTGACCGTTTGATGATGGAAATAGACGGCACACCGAACAAGGCGCGCCTTGGTGCCAATGCCATTTTGGGCGTGTCGATGGCGATTGCCAAGGCCGCTGCGGAAGAACAGGGCACACCGCTTTACCGTTATGTTGGTGGCGCATCTGCCCGCATCTTGCCGGTGCCGATGATGAACATCATCAATGGCGGCGAACATGCCGACAACCCCATCGACGTGCAGGAATTCATGATCATGCCCGTCGCCGCAGAGACGCTTGCCGACGCTGTGCGCATGGGGTCTGAAGTATTTCACACGTTGAAGGCCGGGCTGAAAGCTGCCGGGCACAACACCAATGTCGGGGACGAGGGCGGCTTCGCGCCGGGCCTGAACTCAACTGACGAGGCATTGCAATTCATCATGAAGGCGATTGAAGAAACCGGCTACAAACCTGCCGAAGACATCTATATCGCGCTTGATGCCGCCTCCACCGAATTTTACGCCGATGGCAAATATAACCTGAAGGGTGAGGGCAAGGTCCTCGATGCCGGGGGCATGGTCGATTATTATGCTGACCTGTGCGCCCGTTATCCCATCATCTCAATCGAAGACGGCATGGCCGAAGATGATTGGGCTGGATGGAAGGCATTGACCGACGCGATTGGCGACAAGGTTCAGTTGGTCGGTGATGACCTGTTCGTGACCAACCCCGCCCGCCTTGCTGACGGGATTGATCAGGGGGTTGCCAATTCAATCCTTGTGAAGGTCAACCAGATCGGCACGCTGACCGAAACATTGGAAGCTGTTGAGATGGCCCACAAGGCCAGCTATACCGCTGTTATGTCTCATCGGTCGGGCGAAACCGAGGACGCAACAATTGCAGATCTCGCTGTTGCCACAAATTGCGGGCAGATCAAGACAGGCTCTCTCGCGCGGTCAGACCGGTTGGCCAAATACAATCAGTTGATCCGTATTGAGGAAGAGCTGGGCGCAACTGCCGAATATGCAGGGCGCAGCATTCTAAAATAGCGCTCTCTTTTGTGCTCACGGCAATTCGCGCCATTTTACATTGACGCTCATGCCTCTGCGAGGGCGCTCGAAAAGTCGGCGCACCTTAGCTAGTCAGGTAGTCGCGTCTAGCGATGGGGCGGGGCATCCGTCTCGCCAGCCAGCCAATCCAGATAGGGCGCATGGCCAGCCACGAATGGCCACGCAATAATACAAGGCACGTCATAGGGATGGCGTGCCCTTATTGTTTCCTCAATCAGGGGAAAGCGGTCAGCGCGGCCCTTCATGATCATCACGCATTCGCGATCATCGGCAATCTCGCCCTGCCAGCGATATAGCGACCTTGCCCCGTCAATCAGATTGGCACAGCCGATCAACTGCGCATCAAGCAGTGCATGGGCAATCTGTTCTGCACATGCCTGATCGGGGCAGGTGACATAGATTGAGATAAACTGATCTGCATTGATCTGGCGGGTTTCTGCCATTTTCCATTGACCCCGACTCGCTGGCGTGATTCTCTATGCTCAGGTGATTCGGTCAGTGTCACAAGTGACAATGATGTGACGAATCGGAGCGACGGTTACTAAGAAAGGGGGGGCCTTGCAATCATGACGTTTCAGGAACATTTGCTGGAACGATTGCGCATCTGGGCGATCCCTATCGGCTGTTTCATCACCATCACCTATTTTTCGGTACATGCCATTTTCGGCGAACATGGGTTGCGGTCCTATTTCTCTCATGATGAGCAATTGGCCCAATTACTTGTCGAAAAAGAGGAAATTTCCACCCGGCGTGAGGCGTTGGAAGTGAAGGTGCAACATATGCGCCCCGGTTCCCTCGACCCTGATTTGCTGGAGGAGGAGGCCCGCAAGGCATTGGGCTTTGGCCGGGCAGATGAATATCTGGTAATCGTGCCGAAATCACGATAGATGTTTTTCCTGTTTTTATGTAAAAACAAAATAATCCTTTAATATCAATATATTGTTAAATTTGCAATGTTGGTTTGGTCTATTCAAACTGACATGAAACGGGCGTATAGTCGTGGTTCCATAACAAGAGGGACCAGTTCATGGCTCGCACGCCCGGCGCTAAACGCCCAGCCACCACCAAGAAAACCGCCACCAAAGCAAAAACAGCACGACGAAAGCCGGTAAAACCCGCGGCCCCCAAGGTCACCGGGGATGAGCTTTTGACCTATTACCGTGACATGTTGTTGATCCGCCGTTTTGAAGAAAAGGCAGGCCAGCTTTACGGCATGGGGTTGATCGGTGGGTTTTGCCATCTCTATATCGGGCAGGAGGCTGTGATCGTCGGCACAATGGCTGTGGCGAAAGAAGGTGACCAGACCATCACCGGTTATCGTGATCATGGGCACATGCTGGCATGTGGGCTGGACCCCAATGGCGTCATGGCGGAATTGACCGGGCGCGAAGGCGGGTTAAGCCGGGGCAAGGGTGGCTCCATGCACATGTTCTCAAAGGACAAGGAATTTTACGGCGGTCACGGCATTGTGGGGGCGCAGGTGCCGCTGGGCACCGGGTTGGGTTTCGCCAACAAATATCGCGGCAACGATAATGTGGCGCTGGTGTTCTTTGGCGATGGTGCGGCCAATCAGGGCCAAGTCTATGAAAGTTTCAACATGGCAGAGCTGTGGCAATTGCCCGTTCTGTATGTGATCGAAAACAATCAATATGCGATGGGCACGTCAATCACCCGTGCCTCGTCCCAGCCTGCCTTGCATAAACGGGGGGAAAGTTTCTCGATCCCCGGACGTGAGGTTGATGGCATGGATGTGTTGGCAGTGCGTGATGCCGTAGCCGAAGCACTGGCCGAAATTCGCGCCGGCAACGGCCCGCAAATTTTGGAGATGATGACCTATCGTTATCGTGGTCATTCCATGTCTGATCCTGCCAAATACCGCACCAAGGATGAGGTGCAGCGCATGAAGGCAGAGCACGACCCCATTGATCAGGTCAAGGCACGTCTGCTGGCAGATGGTTTGGCAAGCGAGGCTGATTTGAAAGATATTGATAAGCAGGTGAAGGCCGTTGTGGCGCAGGCCGCAGACTTTGCGCAGGACAGCCCCGAACCTGATCCGTCAGAACTATACACCGACATCCTTGTTGAAGTTGGGGAGGCCAGCTAATGCCCGTATCTATTTTGATGCCCGCCCTAAGTCCGACAATGGAAGAAGGCACGCTCGCCACATGGTTGGTGAAGGAGGGCGATCTTGTTGAGGCTGGCGATGTCATTGCCGAGATAGAAACCGACAAGGCCACGATGGAGGTTGAGGCGGTGGATGAAGGCACGCTTGCCAAAATCTTGGTGCCTGCCGATACAGAAGAAGTAAAGGTCAACACGCCCATCGCAATCCTGTTGCTTGAGGGCGAGGACGAGGCCGCGTTGGCAGGCTTTGATGCTGGCAGTGATAATAACAGTGGCGGCGGGGTTGCCTCTGCTGAAGAAGCCGCGCCGGTTTCCGCACCGCTAGCAGCGAAAGCCAAAGCCGCTGAAGTGTTGGCTGACCCTGCAATTCCCGACGGCACGCCGATGGTGCAACTAACGGTGCGCGAAGCCTTGCGCGATGCCATGGCCGAAGAAATGCGCACCGATGATAATGTCTTTGTGATGGGTGAAGAAGTCGCCCAATATCAGGGCGCTTATAAGGTCACTCAGGGCTTGCTGGAAGAATTTGGCGACCGCCGTGTGATCGACACGCCGATCACTGAATATGGCTTTGCCGGGCTTGGCACAGGGGCTGCCTTTGCGGGCCTGCGTCCGGTGGTTGAGTTTATGACCTTTAACTTTGCCATGCAGGCGATTGACCACATCATCAACTCTGCTGCCAAGACGCTCTATATGTCTGGCGGGCAGATGGGGTGCCCGATTGTGTTCCGCGGTCCCAACGGGGCCGCATCCCGCGTGGCGGCGCAGCACAGCCAGGATTATGCGCCGTGGTATGCGTCGATACCGGGGTTGAAGGTTGTCTCGCCCTACAGTGCGGCGGACGCCAAAGGGTTGTTGAAAGCAGCAATCCGCGATCCCAACCCTGTGGTCTTTTTGGAAAATGAGTTGATCTATGGTCAGTCCTTCGATGTGCCTGATCTTGATGATTATGTCTTGCCAATCGGCAAGGCCAAGGTGGCGCGCGCAGGCGCAGACGTTACGTTGATTGCGCATTCAATTTCCGTTGGCACTTGCTTGGCAGCGGCTGATGCCCTTGCCGGTGAAGGTGTCGATGCGGAGGTGATTGATTTGCGCACCGTCCGACCGCTCGACATGCCGACGATCATCAAGTCGGTGCAAAAAACCAATCGCGCCGTGACGGTCGAAGAGGCCTTCCCCGTCTGCGGTATGGGGGCGGAACTTGCCGCAACAATCATGACACAGGCGTTTGATTATCTCGACGCCCCGGTTACCCGCGTCACGGCAAAGGATGTGCCCATGCCCTACGCTGCCAATCTTGAAAAACTGACATTGCCCACCGTGGCAGATGTCGTCGCAGCGGCAAAAGCCGTTTGCTATCGCTAAAGGGAGGGACCGAAAAATGCCTATTGCCATTTTAATGCCTGCCCTAAGCCCCACAATGGAAGAGGGGACGCTGGCCACATGGTTGGTGAAGGAAGGCGATCAAGTTGCGGCCGGTGACGTCATCGCTGAAATAGAAACCGACAAGGCGACGATGGAAGTTGAGGCGGTCGAAGAAGGCACGCTTGCCAAAATTTTGATCGCTGCAGACACGGACAATGTGGCGGTTAACACGCCCATCGCAATCTTGTTGGAGGAGGGGGAGGACGCCAGCGCCCTTGACGGTTTTGACCCCGGCGCAGGTCGCGGTGGTGCGACTGCCCCTGCAGCAGACGCGCCAACACCCGCAACGCCCGCTGACGAAACGCCTGTACCCGCTGCGCCAACAGCCGCAGCCGCCCGAACAGGCGACCGGATTTTTTCCAGCCCCTTGGCCCGCCGCATTGCCGGGCAGCAGGGGGTTGACCTTGCCGCGCTGACGGGGACCGGCCCCAAAGGCCGCATCGTGAAAAAGGACGTGGAAGACGCCATCGCCACAGGTGTTGCGAAAGGCGTCGCGAAAGGTACTGCGTCATCGCCGCAAATGGCGCCAAGCTATGAATCTGAATTCATTGCTTTCGATTCCATGCGTAAAACCGTGGCAAAACGGATGAAAGAGTCGAAAAATGAGGTGCCGCACTTCTACCTGACGGCGGAGGCGAATATCGACATATTGCTCGGCGCTCGTAAGCGGTTGAATGACAGCCGTGGCAGCAAGGTGTCGGTCAATGATTTCATTATCAAGGCGTGCGCCCATGCCCTGATGGCGGAACCTGATGCCAATGTCAGCTTCGCCTCGCAAGGGGGTAAGGATGGCCGCTTGATGCATCACACTGCTGATATTTCTGTCGCCGTTGCGCTTGATGGTGGGTTGGTGACCCCGGTCATAAAATCGTGTGAGTTAAAGGGCTTGGTCGGTATTTCGGAAGCCATGCAAGATCTGGCATCACGCGCACGCGACCGCAAATTAGCGCCAGAGGAATATCAAGGCGGCAGCTTCTCAATCTCCAATCTGGGCATGTTCGGAGTCAAGGAATTTTCTGCCGTTATCAACCCGCCGCAGGGGGCCATATTGGCCGTCGGTGCGGGTGAAAAACGACCCGTCGTGCTGGATGACGGGCAGCTTGGCGTGGCCACAATGATGTCCATGACGCTGAGTTGTGATCACAGAACGATCAATGGTGATGTGGGGGCAAAGCTCCTTAAAAGCATCAAAATGCATCTTGAAGATCCGATGTTGATGCTGGGTTAGGGAGCAAAAGCCATGCAAACAAGCACAAAAAACTTCGATTTGGTTGTGATCGGTGGCGGCCCCGGTGGCTATGTCGCCGCCATCCGGTCAGCCCAGCTTGGACTTAAAACCGCCCTTGTCGAGCGCGAGCATTTGGGCGGTATTTGCCTCAATTGGGGCTGTATCCCGACCAAGGCGCTGTTGCGCTCTGCTGAGGTGCTGGACCTGATGGAACGGGCTGACGAATTTGGCCTTTCCGCCGACAATATCAGCTTTGATCTCGACAAGATCGTTGCCCGGTCCCGCAAGGTTTCGGGCCGACTAACGGGCGGCATCGGGATGCTGATGAAAAAGAACAAAATCACCGTGATTGAGGGTGAGGGGAAGCTGACAGCCAAAGACGCAATCAGTGTCACGCTGAAAGATGGCGGCACTGAAACCATCAAGGCGGGCCGCATCGTTCTGGCGACAGGGGCCCGCGCGCGGGAGCTGCCGCACCTGAAAGCGGACGGCAAATTGATCTGGACTTACAAGCACGCGCTGCAACCGGACTGTGTGCCAAAACGGCTGCTGGTGATCGGATCGGGCGCAATCGGGATTGAATTTGCCAGCTTCTTCAACGCGCTTGGCAGCGACGTGTCGGTGGTTGAAGTGCTGCCCCGCATCCTGCCGCAAGAGGATGAGGAAGTTTCCAAATTCGCGCTGAAAGCCTTTAAGAAACAGGGGATGAGCCTGCACACAGAAACTGAGGTGACGGCCCTGACCACTTCGCCCAAAACCGTCAAGGCGGTTCTGAAAGACAAAAAGGGCGTCGCGAGTGAACACACTTTCGACCGGGTGATTCTGTCCGTTGGCATCGCTGCAAATTCAGAAGGGCTGGGCCTAGAGGATGTCGGCGTGAAGCTTGATCGCGGTCACGCGGTTGTGGACCAGTTCGGCCAAACCAATGTTAAAGGCATCGCCGCCATCGGTGATTTGGCAGGCCCGCCGTGGTTGGCGCATAAGGCAAGTCATGAAGGCGTCATCGCCGTTGAAACCCTTGCCGGGCAGAAACATGTCCACCCGCTCGACACCGGCAATATCCCCGGCTGCACCTACTGCCACCCGCAGGTCGCCAGCGTTGGTTTGACCGAGGCGCAGGCAAAGGCGGACGGTTATAAGGTCAAGGTGGGGCGCTTTCCGTTTGAGGGGAATGGCAAGGCGATTGCGCTGGGCGAGGATAAGGGCTTCATCAAAACCGTGTTCGATGACAAAACCGGCGCGCTTTTGGGCGCCCATATGATCGGGGCGGAAGTCACTGAAATGATTCAGGGTTTCGCATTGGCACGGACTTTGGAAAGCACCGAAGAAGAGCTGATGAACACGATTTTCCCACACCCGACCTTATCGGAAATGATGCATGAAAGCGTGCTAGACGCCTTTGGACGCACGTTACATTTCTAAGGTGGAAATCGCGCCCCGCGCGCCTTATCTTGACCGCTATGACTGACACACAAACACAAAAGCCGCGCCACCCTGAAAAGGCAAACCGCCCCGATAATCCCATTCAGCGCAAGCCCGAATGGATCAGGGTTAAGGCGCCCGTGTCAAAACAGTTCGCCGCCACGCGCAAGATTGTGAAGGATCATAATCTTCACACGGTATGCGAAGAAGCAGGCTGCCCCAATATCGGTGAATGCTGGGCCAAGAAACACGCCACCATGATGATCATGGGCGACACCTGCACGCGCGCCTGCACATTCTGTGACGTCAAAACCGGCAAGCCCAATCCGCTTGACCCGTTTGAGCCGACCAATGTTGCCCAAGCGGTTCAGAAGCTGGGGCTGGAACATGTTGTCATCACATCTGTTGACCGTGATGATCTTGATGATGGTGGCGCAACGCATTTTGCCGAAACCATTACCGCCATCCGCGAGGCCAATCCCGGCACAACGATTGAAGTGCTGACCCCTGATTTTTTGCGCAAGCCCGGCGCGCTTGAATTGGTTGTCGAGGCCAAGCCCGACGTATTCAATCACAATCTGGAAACGGTTCCCGGCCTTTATTATGGCGTACGCCCCGGCGCGCGTTACTTCCATTCCTTACGCCTGTTGCAACAGGTGAAGGAGCTGGACCCCACCATGTTCACCAAGTCCGGCATCATGGTTGGGCTGGGTGAAAAGCGGGAAGAGGTCTTGCAGGTCATGGATGATTTGCGGGTTGCCGATGTCGATTTCATCACCATCGGGCAATATCTACAACCCAGCGTGAAGCATCACGGTATTGACCGTTTTGTGCATCCTGATGAGTTCAAAAGTTATGAGCAGATGGCCTATTCCAAGGGTTTTTTGATGGTGTCGTCCAGTCCATTGACCCGCTCCTCCCACCATGCGGGCGAGGATTTTGACCGGTTGCGCGCGGCCCGTCAGAAGAAGCTGGACGCTGCGGAATAAGTATCAAGTAGACCCATGCCCAAACATCACGACGTACAGATCGTGCCATATGCGCGCGAGGACATTTTCGACATGGTGGCGGACATCGCCCGCTATCCCGAATTTTTGCCGTGGTGCGCGGGCCTGCGAATCAAGCGCAAGCTGAAGGTAAAGGGGAACCGGGTCCTTTATGCGGATATGCTGGTGGCCTATCAAATGTTCCGCGACCAGTTTTCAAGTCGGGTAACGCTTGACCCCGACAAGGCATGGATCAAGGTTGAATATCTTGATGGCCCGTTTGAATATTTGACGAATGAATGGCGGTTTGAAACGCAGGATGATGGCCAGACAGAAGTTGTCTTCCATATCGATTTTGAATTTACCCGCGCGATTTATCGGCAGGCGATTGCGCCCGTGTTTGGCAAGGCGGTGCTGCGCATGATGGAAGCCTTTGGCCGCCGCGCGCGCGATGTTTGCACGCCGCTGCCGGGCTTGGACCATCCGGCCCTGCCGTCAGAGGACGCGCCGTTGGACGACAGTCTTTAGATTTCTGCTCACATTTGCGCTCACGGCAATTCGCGCCAATTTTTATTATCGCTCATGCCTCCGCGAGGGCGCCCGAAAAGTCGGGCGGGCCTCAGTCGGCCAGTTGGTATCTGCTCACATTTGCGCTCACGGTCATTCGTGCCAACATTCACTGGTGATTTTGCGTGGCCGCGTTATTGTAAACGCAGCACACAGGGGGCATTCATGACAAAAATTGATGGCGTACTTCACGATTTTAAAACCGCACCAAATCCGCGTCGCGTGCGAATATACCTAGCCGAAAAAGGGTTGAGCGTCGAAACCAATGACATCAACATCATGGCGCGGGAGCAGAAGGCCGACGGCTTTGTCGCCAAAAACCCAACCGGGCAAATTCCGGTTCTGGAATTGCCGGACGGCACCTGTATTTCTGAATCGGTTTCCATTTGTCGCTATGTTGAGGGGCTGTATCCCGATCCGCCCCTGTTCGGCACAACACCGCTTGCGCAAGCGCAAATTGATATGTGGTTGCGCCGGATTGAATTGAAGCTGATGTACACTATCGGACAGGTGTGGGTGCATGGGCATGAGCTAACCAAGGGGCTGGGCCTGCATAATGAATTTAGTGCAGACCTTGGCCGCAAGGGGGCAGCCGCGGGCTATCGGTTATGCAATGACGCGCTTGCCGGGCGGGAATTTATCGCCGCTGACAGTTATTCCATTGCAGACGCTGTTTTGTTGGCGACAGTGGATTTCGGCAGCTTTGTGGGTGTGGCTTATGACCCGGCCTTGACGAATTTGGCGCGCTGGCATGAAACGATGAGCGCGCGTCCGTCAGCCAAGGCGTAACGCGTTCGCGGTTAAAGCTGGGCGAGCTGTTGCAGTAACATCCGGTGTGCCTGCCGCACGGTGGCAAGGCGAATGGCAGCGCGGCCTTGTTCACCAAAGCGGGCCTCATGGTGCAGGCAGGATGGCCCTTGCCCGTTCACCTGTCTGGCAACCGCCATATGCACCAACCCTACGGGTTTTTCCTTTGATCCGCCGCCGGGTCCGGCAACGCCGGTGCAACTGACCGCAAGCGTGGCATCGGACTGTACCAGTGCGCCCATGGCCATGGCGCGGGCGACCTGTTCTGACACCGCCCCATGATCTTTCAACGCCTGTTCTGTGATGCCCAGCATGGCCGTTTTCGCCTCGTTGGCATAGGTGATGAAGCCACGATCAATAATGTCAGAGCTTCCGGCGATTTCTGTCAGGCTGCCGATAATCAGCCCGCCAGTGCAGCTTTCGGCGGTGGCGATCTTGGCACCACGCAGCCGCGCCTGTTCCAGAACCATGCTGGCGGTTTCAACAATATCCAGCGGGAAGGGACTATCCGACATAATGCAAATAGGCCATCCAGCCTGCCCATAACAGGATCATGCCGTAGACGCCCGATATGACATCATCCAGCATGATGCCCAACGCGCCATCTAGTTTTTTGTCGGCCCAACTTGCCGGCCACGGCTTAACGATGTCGAGCAGGCGAAACAGGAAAAAGCCGATAATATACAGAACCGGGTCCACCGGGATCAGCGCCAGCGTGATCCATTGACCTGCCACTTCGTCGATCACGACGGGGCCGGGGTCCTTGGTTTCGGCGGCATCCGCAAACTTGCCCGCAACTGCCATGCCGATCACATAGGCGATCAAGGCCGCAGGTATAAGGGCAAGCGGAGTGATGAAATAGGCAATGATAAAGGCAAAGGGGATTGCCGCTGCGGACCCAGCCGTGCCGGGGGCAAAAAAGAACAGCCCGGACCAAAAGAATGTCGCGCTTAATGTCGTTGGGTGAAACCAGCCCAGTGATTTTGGCGGGTCTTTGAAAAAGGGAATTGTTGCCATGGTCTGTGCCACCTCACGAAATCGTCATGCCGGACTTGATCCGGCATCCATTACAGCTTGGCCGACAATTACTATGGATACCGACCCTATGGATACCGGATAGCTGATATTTGTGTCCAAATCAAAGATTCGGGCAAATTTCGCTTCCGGTATGTCGGACACTACAGGGTTGGACGCCCGTTACGGCAGCCTGATTGTTGCCGTGGCCATGGCGGCGATGCCTTCGCCCCTGCCTGTGAAGCCAAGCTTTTCGGTTGTTGTTGCCTTAACACTGACGCGTGCGGGATCAAGCCCAATAATCGCGCCAACCGCCTGCCGCATGGCGTCGCGATGGGGTCCAATCTTCGGTGCCTCGCATATCAGCGTCAAATCCAAATGGGCGATGACGCCGCCCTTGGTTGCCACAAGGTCAGCGGCATGGCGCAGGAACAGGTCGGACGGCGCGCCCTTCCATTGCGGGTCACTGGGCGGAAAGTGATCACCAATATCACCAGCGCCAAGCGCGCCCAATACAGCATCGGTCAGGGCATGAAGGCCGACATCGGCGTCTGAATGGCCCTTCAGTTTTTGGCTGTGGGGAATATCAACGCCGCACAGGATAACCTTGTCGCCATCTTCAAACTGATGCACGTCAAACCCTTGGCCCGTACGGATGTCGGGCAGGTGGGTCAGCATATGGGTTTCGGCGCGGGTCAAATCATCAGCACTCGTTATTTTGAATAAGGCTTCATCCCCCGCCACAATGGTAACGTCAAGACCTGCGGCTTGGGCAATGGCGGTGTCGTCGGTCATTGCCTGTCCCTTGTTGGCAAGATGGGCAGCCATGATCTTGTCATAGGCGAAGGCCTGCGGTGTTTGCACGCGCCATAACCCATCACGCGTAACCGATGCGCCAACCAGCCCATTTTCATCCTTGCGCAGGGAATCGACGATTGGCAGCGCAGCGACCGCGCCGTCATGATCCGTCAGACCATCCAGCAGGTTTTGATAGACCTTTGCAGGCAGGAAGGGCCGGGCGGCATCATGGATCATGACAATATCCGGCGCGTGATTGGCTATGGCCTCAAGCCCGGCGCGCACGCTGTCTTGGCGTTCCTTGCCGCCAGTAACCGGGGCGGCGATCAGATCACTATTGGGGGCGCTGGCCCAGAAGGCAGCCTCGTCATCGGGGTGGATAACGGCTTGGATGGTCGTGATGTGGGGCAGGGCAATGATGTGTTCCAGCGTGCGGCGCAGAACCGGTTGGCCCATCAGGGGGGCATATTGCTTGGGGATGGGGCCACCGAACCGTCTGCCACGCCCTGCAGCGACGATGATAAAGGCAATAGAAGGCGTGTTGGGCATAGGGTCTGACGCTCAAATTTCCAAAGGGTGGCGCGGCAATAAATCCGCCTCACACTGGCCTTAACATGCTTGATTTGCAAGTGCTTGCCGCGTATTCTGCCTAAATATTCAGCAATATTCTGTCTGCACAGATATTAAGCATATTGGCGAGATTTTGATTCAGTGACCAGTGGCCAGACAAATCAGGACAAGCGCAAGACGTGTGATAGCGCGCGGCTGATGCCAGTGCAAGTCGGTTCTGGTGCGACCGCTGTGACGATTGAGGCACCGGTGGCACTTGCCCCCATGTCGGGCATTACGGATCGGTCCTTCCGCCGCTTGGTCCGCGGGTTCGGCGTTGGCTATGTGGTCAGCGAGATGATTGCCAGCCGAACCATGATCACCCAAACCCGTGACAGTCTGTTGCGCGCCCGCCCTGACAGGGATGAACATCCCCACATCGTACAATTAGCTGGATGTGATGGCGGCCTGTTGGCCGAAGCTGCCAAGTTGAACGAAGATATGGGCGCTGACATTATCGACATCAATATGGGCTGCCCCGCCAAAAAGGTTGTGAAGGGGGCGGCAGGCTCCGCCCTGATGCGTGACCTTGATAACGCCGCGCAATTGATTGAGGCGACGGTCAATGCTGTGTCGATCCCGGTGACGTTGAAAATGCGCACAGGCTGGGATGATGATTGTCGCAATGCGCCCGAACTTGCCCGTCGTGCAGCTGATGCAGGGGTTGGTCTGATCACAGTGCATGGGCGCACACGGTGCCAGTTTTATACCGGGTCTGCCGATTGGGGATTTGTCCGCAATGTGGTTGAAGCGGTTGACCTGCCGGTCATTGTGAATGGCGATATTTGTGAAATCGAAGATGCCGAACGGGCGCTTGACCTTTCGGGGGCAAGCGGCGTGATGATTGGTCGAGGCGCACAGGGCCGTCCGTGGTTCCCCGCGCAGGTGACGGCGGCATTGACCGGCAAGCCGGTGCCCGCTGACCCGTCATTGCTCGCCCAGTGTGATACCGCGGTGACGCATCTTGATTGGTTGGTTGACGATGCCGGGCCTGAGATGGGCGTCAGGCTTTTCCGCAAACATTTGGGGTGGACGTTGGAACGCCTGCCCGGTGGGGTGGCGGCGCGCGCGGCGTTGGTGCGTATGA
Organism: Hyphomicrobiales bacterium; assembly: GCA_006844605.1. GTDB lineage: Bacteria > Pseudomonadota > Alphaproteobacteria > SPJN01 > SPJN01 > SPJN01. Next base: position 34,458 of record SPJN01000016.1, read on the forward strand.
CGCGGGCACAGGATGTAAAGGATGGCCTGCGCCGCTTTTATCATGACTTGGCGACAGGAAATTTGCCGACAGACAACGTGGCAACAGACAACGTGGCTACAGACAACGTGGCTACAGATAAAAAGGCAGTTGCCGCATGACGCAGCTTGAACACGACATCCTTGATAATCTTGCCCACCCGATTTTGGTGATTGGGGACGCGGCACAGATTGTATATGCCAATGGCGCGTCAGAGCTATTTTTTGGGGCCAGTCAGGCACGCCTGATCAATGCACCGTTTGCGGAATTTGTCCCCTTTGGCACGCCCTTGTTGGCGCTGGTTGAACAGGTGCAACACCGCGGCGGTTCAATCAGTGAATATGGCGTGCGCCTTGGCACACCGCGCACGGGTCATGCGCTTGTGGATGTGCAGGCCTCCCGCATGACGCCATCGGGTGCAAATAAATCCGAACGCCATGTGCTTGTGATGTTGCAGGAACGGTCGATTGCGACCGCGATGGATCGCCAGTTAACCCATCGTGGTGCCGCGCGCTCCGTCACGGCAATGGCCGCGATGCTGGCCCATGAAATCAAGAACCCGCTATCGGGTATTCGCGGCGCTGCCCAATTGCTTGAACTGGATAGCCCCCCAGAAAGCCGCGAGCTGACGCGTTTGATCATGGATGAGGCCGACCGCATCGTGAAGCTGGTGGACCGGATGGAAGTCTTTTCCAATGAACGCCCGATTGAGCGCGAGCCGGTGAATATTCACGAAGTGTTGAACCATGTGCGGCGATTGTCTGAGGCAGGCTTTGGCAGCAAGGTCAAATTCGTCGAAAATTATGACCCGTCATTGCCGCCCGTGATGGGGGAGCGCGACCAGCTTATTCAGGTCATGCTGAACCTAATAAAAAACGCGTGCGAGGCGGTTCCCGAACAGGGCGGGCTGGTTACGTTAAGCACGTCTTACCGCCATGGGGTCAAGATCAAGGTGCCCGGCTCGCAAGAAAGCCTGTCACTGCCGCTTGAAGTTTGCGTGATGGATAACGGCCCCGGCGTGCCCGATGAATTGCGCCCCAATCTGTTCGACCCTTTTGTGACGACCAAGCCGAAGGGGCAGGGGTTGGGGCTGGCGATGGTTGCCAAAATCGTTGGCGATCATGGCGGCGTAATTGAATGTGAAAGCGAGCCGGGTCAAACCGTGTTCCGTGTCTTTTTGCCCGTTTCGGCAAAATGATGCGACTTGAAATGAAGAAGCGAGGATAGATCAATGCCCAGCGGCACGATCCTGATAGCAGATGATGATGGCGCCATTCGCACGGTGTTGACGCAGGCACTGGGGCGCGTCGGTTATGACGTGCGTTCAACCGGTATGGCGTCAACCCTGTGGCGGTGGGTGTCGGGGGGCGAAGGTGATCTTGTGATCACTGATGTGGTCATGCCCGATGAAAATGGCCTTGACCTGATCCCGCGCATCAAAAAACTGCGCCCTGATTTGCCGGTTATTGTGATGAGCGCGCAAAACACATTCATGACAGCGATCAAGGCGACGGAGCGGGGCGCTTATGAATATTTGCCAAAGCCGTTTGACCTGAACGAATTGACCGAGGTCGTGGAGCGCGCCTTGGCCCAGCCCAAGGGGCAAGGTGCCGGGGCGACCCAAACCGATGGCGAAGAAGACACGCGCCTGCCATTAATCGGGCGTTCACCTGCCATGCAGGAAATCTATCGCGTGTTGGCGCGGCTGATGGGCACTGATCTGACGGTCATGATCACAGGGGAATCCGGCACGGGTAAGGAATTGGTCGCCCGCGCGCTGCATGAATATGGCAAGCGCAGCAAGGGGCCGTTCGTTGCGGTCAATATGGCCGCGATCCCGCGTGAGCTGATTGAAAGTGATTTGTTCGGTCACGAAAAAGGTGCCTTCACCGGCGCCAATCAAAAAAGCGCGGGCAAGTTTGAACAGGCCGAAGGGGGCACATTGTTCCTTGATGAAATCGGCGACATGCCGCTTGAAGCGCAAACCCGTCTGCTGCGCGTTTTGCAAGAAGGTGAGTATACAACGGTTGGCGGACGCACGCCGATCAAAACCGATGTGCGCATTGTTGCGGCCACCAATCGCGACTTGCGCCAGCAAATCCGTCAGGGCCTGTTCCGTGAAGATCTGTTCTACCGGTTGAATGTGGTGCCGCTGCGTTTGCCGCCATTGCGCGAACGTAGCGAGGATATTGGGGATCTGGTGCGCCACTTCCTGTCTGTCGCAGAACAAGAAGGACTGCCCGCAAAACGGTTGGACAATGCTGCCCTTGACCTGCTGCGCCAATATCATTGGCCGGGCAACGTGCGCGAGCTTGAAAACCTGGTGCGCCGCCTTTCCGCGATCTATACCGAAGACGTGATTACAGAGACGATTATTCGTCATGAATTGCGTGAGGTTGAGCCGCCCGCAGACCCCACCGCACCAGACATGGGTGATGGCGCATTCGCCCGCAATCAAGACCCGCAAAGCCTGTCTGAAGCGGTTGAGCAGCATATCGGCACCTATTTTGCGGCCCACCACCCTGAATTGCCGCCTGCGGGCGTCTATGAGCGCATCATGCGCGAGATTGAACGGCCATTGATTTCAGCCTGTTTGGGTGCAACGGGCGGTAATCAGATCAAGGCGGCTGCCTTGCTGGGGCTGAATCGCAACACCCTGCGCAAGAAGATCAGGGAACTTGATGTGCAGGTCATTCGCGGCTCCCGCAGCTGATAGCGCCTTAAGATTCAACAGGATAAACGCAACCGACGGGCGATTTTTTAGATATTAAACTGCCTTGCGTCTGCCATAATCATGGTGCAGATTTGCCATAGTGCATTTTTGCCACAGATTCTGCGCGATAAATGACGCAAAACTGTAGCCCCATGAAGGCCAGCCTTCACGACCGGGAGCCCGTGTCTATTGAGTGATGTGACCGCACAGGTCGATAAGCGTCAATTATCGCGCGCTGCGAAAAAACGCCTGAACCGGCGTCGGCGCCAACGCTTGCGGCAGGCGTTGGGCGCTGGTGGTATGTGGGCAATGGGCTTTGGCGCGATTGCCTTTATTTCCGGCCTGATCACCTATGGCGCAGCGGTCGGGTTTTTGCCGTTAAGCATAACCAGCCAAACCGTATCAATTATGTTGTTGGTGTCACTTGGCTTTACCATTGCGTTGGCGGGCATGATTGCCCTGTTTGTCTGGCGCTTATGGCGACAAAGACGGCGCGAGGAGGCGGGGGCCAGACTTCACATCCGGGTGGTGGTTCTGTTTGCGATTGTGGCTGTGGTCCCGTCAATCATGGTGGCTGGGTTCTCTGCAGTTACGCTTAATCTTGGGTTGCAGGCATGGTTTTCAAACCGGGTCGGCTCCGTCATGGAACATTCGGCCAGTGTTGCCGATGCCTATCTTGAGGAGCACCGCGCCGACATTAAGGGCGAGGCGAGCCTGATGGGAACCGATCTGGCCCGCGCCCTGCCGCTGCTTGATTACAATCCAAAACGATTTGCCGAAATTGCTGCGACCCAAGCCTTTGTCCGTTCGCTGGACGAGGCTGTGGTGTTTGGCCTTGTCGGTGAAATTTATGGCCGTGGTGGCCGCGCGCCAACACCCGGTGCGGTGCAGGTGCCGTCGCAGGAAATCTTGAATGAACTTGCCCCCGGAACCGTACGCGTGGTGCTGGATGAGGAAAAGGCACGCATCATGGCGGTGTCGCGCGTTGGCAAGGGCGATCACTTTTTGATGTTGTCGCGGCAGGTTGATGCGGCGGTGGTGCAACATGCAGTGCGGACACGAACAGCGTTTGAAGAATATAACCGCATTGATGAACGGCGCAGCACGATCCAGATCGGGTTTGCTGTGTTCTATATCATGGTGTCATTGCTGGTCTTGTTGTCCGCGATGTGGCTGGGGCTTTGGTTCGCGGGGCGTTTGGTGTCGCCAATTTCTGATTTGATCGAGGCGGCGCGGCGGGTTCGTGATGGTGACTTTGACGCCCGTGTCGAAGGGCGCGCCGCAGATCGTGAGATTGAAACCCTGCGCCGGACCTTCAACACAATGGCGTCGCGGCTGTCCAAACAAACCAGCGAGTTGATGCAAACCAATGAAGTGTTGGACGAACGCCGCCGCTTTACCGAAGGCGTGCTTGCGGGCGTGTCAGCGGGCGTGGTGGGGCTTGACCCCTATCGGCGGGTCACGATCATCAACCGATCTGCCTGTTCGATGCTGGGGCAGGCGGATGACGAACTGCTTGACCAATATCTTGAAAAGGCCATTCCGGCCTTTACCCCCCTGATTGATGAAGCCTTTGCCAATCCGGGAAAGCGGGTTGAAGGTGAAGTTGAATTAATACAGCAGCCGGATAGCACGGACCGAACGACCAAGATGGCGCTTCAAACGCAGACCGTGCGTACGGTGAATGTGCGGGCGCAGGTCATGTTGGATGGCACTGGCAATATCGCCGGGGCCATTGCCACCTTTGATGATGTGACCCGCCTTGTATCGGCGCAGCGTATGGCAGCGTGGGGGGATGTGGCGCGCCGCATTGCCCATGAAATTAAAAACCCCCTGACGCCCATTCAACTCAGCGCAGAACGGTTGCAACGCAAATATCGCAAGACGATTGATGACGATAAGGTCTTTGCCCAATGCACTGACACGATCATTCGCCATGTCGGTGATATTGGCCGCATGGTGGACGAATTTTCGTCGTTTGCGCGGATGCCGCAACCTGTCATGCGCGATGAGGATGTTGAGGATATCGCCAAACAGGCATTGTTCCTTCATGAGGTTGCGCACAATCATGTGACATTTGATTATGACAGCGCCCTTTCAGGGCCAATCACACTACATTGTGACCGTCGTCTGGTTGCGCAGGCTGTTACGAATCTGTTGAAAAATGCCATTGAATCGATTGACGGCAAACGCGAAGAGGGCGGCTTTGGTCCCGATGATATGGGCAATGTGTCCGTATCTATCGTCCGGCATGATGGCTGGCTTGATCTGCGGGTTGCTGACAATGGCAAGGGCCTGCCGGATGCGGAACGGCATAAGTTGACCGAACCATATGTTACGACGCGCAGCAAGGGCACCGGTTTGGGCTTGGCCATTGTCAAAAAGATTATGGAAGACCACCGGGGTGAAATTTTGCTGGAAGACAATCTTGATGCTGCATCGCAGCCCAACGGTGCTGTTGTGACATTGCGGTTTCCCTCTGGCGTCGGGGCGGTGGTGACACATGTGAATGATGGGGAAGGCGCAGTTTTGAAAGCTGTGTGAGGGTTTGATGGTTAAATTGATTTGCGTAAAGACAAAGGTGACACATGGCTCATGATGTTTTGATTGTTGATGACGAGGCGGATATCCGTGATCTCGTCGCGGGATTGCTGGAAGATGAAGGGTTCGGTGCCCGTGTTGCCGGTAATTCGGACGAGGCTTTGGCGGCGGTCAAGGCGCGGACGCCGTCACTGATCATCCTTGATATCTGGCTTAAGGGCAGCAAGCTCGACGGGCTTGAGATTTTGAGCGAGTTGCGCAAGACACATCCTGATGTGCCTGTGGTGATTATATCGGGCCACGGCACCATCGAAACCGCGGTCGCGGCCATCAAAAAGGGTGCCTATGATTTTGTTGAAAAGCCGTTTCAGGCTGATCGGCTTGTGCTGGTTGTCAGCCGCGCGATAGAGGCGGCGCGCCTGCGCAAGGAACATGCGGAGTTGATGGAAACATCAGGCCGCGTTTCGACTATCGTGGGCAAGTCGGCGGCAATTTCGCAATTGCGCCAGACGGTCGGCAAGGTCGGTCCGACAAATTCGCGCGTTATGATTACCGGACCTGCCGGGGCGGGGAAGGAAGTTGCCGCTCGCGCTATTCATGTTGAATCCACTCGGAAAGATGGGCCGTTCGTTGTGATCAACGCCGCGTCCATGGCGCCTGAGCGTGTTGAACAGGAATTGTTCGGTGTTGAAGGTGGCAATGGCCGCCCGTCAAAAACAGGGGTGTTTGAACAGGCCCATCGGGGCACGCTTTATCTGGATGAAGTCGTTGATATGCCCAAGGAAACGCAAGGCAAGGTCTTGCGCAGTCTGGTGGAACAGAAATTTTCGCGTGTTGGCGGCGACAAGGCTGTGCAGGTTGATGTGCGCGTGATTTCTTCAAGTTCGCGCGATTTGCGTGTCGCGATTGATGAAGGCCGCTTCCGCGAAGACCTGTATCACCGCTTGAATGTGGTGCCTGTGCATGTGCCCGGACTGGCCGAACGGCGCGATGATATTCCGCAGCTGGTGGCACATTTCATGGAATCGCTGGCGCGCGGGGCGGGTCTGCCCAAGCGGCGTTTGGGGGATGATGCGATGGCGCTTTTGCAGGCCCATGAATGGCCGGGCAATGTGCGGCAGTTGCGCAATATTGTTGAACGGCTGATGATCCTGTCCAACGATGATGTTGGTGATGTGATCACCGCAGATCATTTGCCGATCAACTCGATGCAAAGCGGCAATGTGCAAAAGGCGTTCCGCGAGGATCTTTTGACGCTGCCGTTGCGAGACGCGCGTGAGGAGTTTGAGCGTGATTATTTGCAGGCCCAAATCGAACGGTTTGGCGGCAATATTTCGCGCACAGCTGGGTTTGTCGGGATGGAGCGGTCTGCGCTTCATCGCAAGTTGAAAATGCTTGGCTTAGGCTCTGACCGCAGCAAGGCGGGTGATGATGCGTCCGATGCAGCCGAAACGCCCGAAACGTCTGACGTGGCAGAAGCGCCAGAAACATCAAAGACGCCCGCAACAGATCAGCCGCAGGCAGCCATTGGGGAATAGGCGGCTTTGCGCTTGGTGCTGAATAGGCGTATAGAGATAGGCGTTAAATGAGTGTGAGATTGGGGGAGCGGCGCGATCGCGTTATCCCTGTTGCTTGTGACAGAAAGTGATTAGGCCACTATGAAGGTAATCGTCTCCGGTGCCGGGCAGGTTGGTTACAATATCGCCCGCCAATTGGCGAATGAACATAACGACGTCACCGTCGTTGATCGTTCAGAAGCTTTGATCCAGCGGATTAATGACACGCTTGATGTGCAGGGGCTTGTCGGCCACGGCGCGCAGCCGGATGTGCTTGAACGGGCCGGCGCGCCCGATGCTGAAATGATCATCGCTGTGACGGCGGCTGACGAAACCAATATGGTGATCTGTCAGGTCGCCCATTCACTGTTTGACGTGCCGCGCAAAATCGCCCGCATTCGTAATCAGGCCTATCTTGATTTGCGGTGGCGGGCGCTATTCTCGCGCGATCATATGCCGATTGATGTGATTATCTCACCCGAACGTGAGGTCGCCCACGCGGTGTTGGATCGGCTGGACGTTCCCGGTGCCTTTGAAACAATGGCGTTTATGGATGACATGGTGCGCGTGGTTGGCACCCGGCTGGAAGAAAACTGCCCGGTCGTCAATACCCCCTTGCGCCAATTAACCGAACTGTTCCCTGATCTGTTGATTGTGGTGACGGGCGTCTATCGTGACGGGCGTTTGTTTGTGCCGTCGGGCGATGATCAGATGTTTGTCGGTGATGAGATTTATTTCGCGGCAGACATCAATCATGTTGACCGCGCTTTGTCGATCTTTGGCCATGAGGAGCGCGAGGCGCGCAATGTGGTTGTGATCGGTGGCGGGAATATCGGTCTGTTTTTGGCAGAGCAGTTGGAGACAACGCATCCCTCAGTGCATATCAAACTGATTGAGGAAAACGCCAAGCGCGCGGAAATTGTTGCTGACCGTTTGACCGGGGGTACGATTGTTCTGTCCGGCGATGGGTTGGACGAAGACGTGCTGCGCGACGCCAATGTGCGGGATGCTGAAACCGTTGTGACGCTGACCAATGAAGACGAAACGAATATTCTGGCGGCCCTGTTGGCCAAGCAGGCAGGTGCAGAACGGACAATGGCATTGGTTGCCAGCCCGAATTATGCGCCGTTGCAAGGGTCGTTGGGGATTGATGTGTTTATTGACCCGCGCGCTACAACCGTGTCCACCATTCTTGAACAGGTGCGGCGCGGCCGTATTCGGTCCGTCCGTTCAATCCGTGATGGCGGGGCCGAAATTATTGAGGCAGAGGCACTTGAAACCTCGCCCCTTGTAGGCAAGGCCCTGCGAGATATTGAGCTGCCCTCAGGCATTATGATCGGGGCGATCCGGCGGCATAAATCAGGCGGGCAATCTGATATCGGCGATGTGGTTATTCCTCGCGGCGGCACCAGAATTGAACCGGGTGACCGGGTTGTGGTGTTCGCACTGAAAGAACAGGTTGGACAGGTTGAACAGATGTTCCGTGTCGGACTTGAATTCTTTACCTGATCAGTCTGGCGGATCAGGGTCATGAACTTTCGTATCGTGTTGCACTTTCTGGGGCTGTTGCTAATCGGCCTTGCCGCGATGATGGCGCTGATGGCTATGGCAGCCTATGGCTTTGGTGAGTATGAGCAAACCATCCGCTTCAGTGCATCTGGCCTTGTGACAGGCTTTGTCGCCGGGGCGTTGATGCTGGGATTGCGTGGTGATCATGATGGCATGAACGGCAGGCGTGAAATGTTCATGATGCTGGCGCTTGGCTGGTTGATTGTGCCGCTGTTTGCCGGGTTGCCATTCTTGAATGCCAGCCTTGGCCTGTCGGTTTTTGAGGCATGGTTCGAGGGGGTGTCTGCCCTGACCACGACCGGTATCAGCCTGATTGATTTTCAAACCCGCAATGTGCCTGACTCCATCTATCTTTGGCGCGGCTTTTTGGGATGGGTTGGCGGTTTTTGCGCCGTCATCATGATGATTGTGTTTCTGGCGGGCAGCGGCTTGGGCGGGCTTGATTCTTCCCATGTCAGTTTTGCGCATGGCGAGGGCGAGGGGGTCATGTCCCGGTCGCGCCAGACGATCCGCCTTTTAGGCCCGATCTATGCAGCAATAACAATTATCGGCTGGGCGGTGTTAAGCCTGTCTGGCCTGCCGGGATTGGATAGTTTGTTGCTGGCGATGGGCGGCATATCCACCAGTGGCATGGCCGGGCCACAGGGGCTGGCACCGGTGGGGGGAAACTTGCTGGCAATGTTCGCCATCGCGCTGATGTGTTTGGCGGGTACAGTGAATATGACCCATCACGCGCGGCTGTTTCTTAGCCGCAGGCGGACACTGACCGGAATCTATTTTGGCGAACCGGAACTTAGCGCGATTTTTGCTTGGATATTCGGCGGCACGCTGATTTGCACCGCTGGGTTTATCGTATTTCAACAGGCCGGGATTTGGGAGGCGCTGACCACGGCATTGTTCAACATGGTCAGCTTTGCCAGCACCACGGGCTATGGCCTGACCATGGTCGGCACAGGGACAGGCGTAGGGACAGGCGTAGGGACCGGCGCAGGGCTGGGCGCAGAGTCAAGCGTTGCCGGGCTGCCATTGGTGGGTGCCGTGACGCTTGGGATTGCGATGGTCATCGGCGGGGCCGTTGGGTCCACCGCCAGCGGCATTCGCCCCATAAGGCTGATGATCCTTTATATGCAGGGTGAAAGGGAGCTGGCGCGCATGGTGCATGTGAAGTCCATTGTGCGCTTTCGTATTCGCGGTCAACATTTGCAGAACTCTGTCGTGCGTGCCGTGTCGGCGTTATTGTTGTTATACATTCTGTGCGGGGTGGCCTGCGGTCTGGGCCTTGCCGCAGCAGGTATGCCGGTTGAAGATGCGATGATTGCCGCGTTAAGCGCGATGACCAATTGCGGCCCGGCATTGGCTTTTTTCACCAATGGTGCTGTGACCGGCCCTGATCTTGAAGATGGTATGCAGGCGGTCTATGCGGCCGGGATGATCTTGGGCCGCGTCGAAGTGCTTGCCTTTATAGCCTTGTTGACGCCGCAATACTGGCGTAGATGAAACCATAGCCAATTAGAAAACTGACTGTCTGCCCATGCCCCGTATCGCTTATGTTAATGGCCGTTACCTGCCGCACAATGATGCCGCCGTCCATATTGAGGACCGGGGGTTTCAGTTCGCTGATGGCATTTATGAAGTATGCGCCGTGTTTGACGGCGTGTTGCTGGACCGGGCGGGGCACGATGCGCGGTTAACCCGTTCACTTGGCGCGCTGGATATTGCGATGCCGGTCAATAAAAATGCCCTTAGCCATATCATGATGGAAGTCGCCCGGCGCAATCGGCTGACCGGTGGTGTGATTTACGTACAGGTCACACGCGGCGTCGCTGCCCGCAATCACACATTCCCGCAACAGGCTGTGCGTCCGTCATTGATTGTGACAGCGCGGCCCCTGAACTTTGCAAAGGTTGAGGAACGGGCGCAAAAAGGCATCACTGCAATCTCACACAAGGATGAACGGTGGGCCCGTTGCGATATTAAATCCATTGCCCTGCTGCCGAATGTGTTGGCACGTCAAGCGGCCCTGTCACAAGGGGCGGGTGAGGCATGGTTGGTTGATGATAAGGGCTTCGTGACCGAGGGCGCAGCCTCTACCGCGTGGATTGTCGATCAGGACGGCACGCTGATCACGCGGCCCCTGTCGCAGGAAATTTTGCCCGGCATCACGCGCGAAAGCCTGTTCAAGGTCGCGGCCCAACAGGGCATCAAGGTTGTCGAACGTGCCTTTACGATTGAAGAAGCGCAGGGCGCGCGTGAAGCCTTTGTCAGTGCCGCAACTGCATTTGTGCAACCGGTGACAGCGATTGACGGGGTGCAGATCGGCAACGGTGCGCCCGGATCGATTGCGCTGGGTTTACGCGAAGCCTATATCGCCTATGCCAAGGATGCGGCGCGCAGGCAGCACGGCTGACCACCACGCGAACCTGAGTAATGTCCATTTTATGCTTCGTTTCGCCGCAGACGCTGCGTCAACCCGCGGTTTTGCGCTTATTTTGGTGCAATGCAATATAGGGGCATGGTTCTGACGTGGGGTTGGAACCGCGCAATAATAACAAGACAGAAGAGAGGGTGCCCCGATGACGGATAAGCCCCAAAACTTGCAGGACACGTTCCTGAACGCGGTGCGTAAGTCGAAAACACCGCTTACGATCTTCCTGGTCAACGGCGTCAAGCTACAGGGGTATATCTCCTGGTTTGACAATTTTTGTGTGTTGCTACGCCGGGACGGTCAATCACAACTGGTTTATAAGCATGCAATTTCGACCATCATGCCGAACGGACCGGTTTCGCTATATGACGGCGATACAGAAGATACTGACGAAGATTGATCACTTTTCGGTTGATCAATTCATTTTCGGTGATTTTTCTGTCGGGCTGTCATTGCGTTTGGGATAACCTAACCCCATGACATACCCTACTGACGACACCCCGCCCCAAAACGTGGACGAGGGCGTTGACGCAATTGGTATCAGCTTTGCCGATGAACGGCAGGCGGTTGCCGAAGCGCGCGCCTTGGTCATTCATGCCGACATTCGCGCCCATCGCGGTGAACGACGCCGCACGGCTGATGAATGTTTGGAAGAGGCGATTAATCTAAGCGCGGCCATCAATCTTGATATTGTTGATGCCTTTGTGGTGCGTGTTGAAAAACCGCGCCCGTCCACCTTGCTGGGTACTGGCAAGATGGAGGAGTTGGCAACCCTGATTGATGGTGAAGAGATTGAGGTCGTGATTTTTGACGGCTCGCTCACCCCCGGTCAGCAGCGCAACCTTGAACGCGCCTTGCGCGCCAAGGTGCTGGACCGTACGGCATTGATTTTGGAAATCTTTGGCGAACGGGCACGCACCAAGGAAGGCAAGCTGCAGGTTGACCTTGCCCATCTGAACTATCAGCGCACCCGCCTTGTGCGGTCGTGGACCCATTTGGAACGCCAGCGCGGTGGCGCAGGTTTTATGGGTGGCCCCGGTGAAACGCAGATGGAAGCTGACCGCCGAACCCTTGAAGAACGTATAGGCAGGCTGAAGCGGGAACTGAAGACCGTGACCGCCACGCGTACCTTGCACCGCAAGGGCCGCAAAAAAGTGCCATATCCGATTGTTGCCTTGGTTGGTTATACCAATGCGGGGAAATCAACCCTGTTCAATCGGATCACGCAATCTGATGTGATGGCAAAGGATATGTTGTTCGCCACGCTTGACCCAACTTTGCGCGGCGTGACCCTGCCATCAGGACGGCAGATCATTTTGTCTGACACTGTGGGCTTTATCTCTGACCTGCCAACCGAATTGGTTGCCGCCTTCCGCGCCACCTTGGAGGAGGTGCTGGAGGCTGACTTGGTTTTGCATGTGCGTGATGCGGCGTCCGACTTTTTTGTCGCCGAAGGCGCAGATGTTGCAGACGTTCTGCGCGGGCTTGGCCTGACGGATAATGATATCGACGCCATGGTCGAAGTGTCCAACAAGCTGGACCTGATGAGCGACGAGGCGAAAGAGGCCGCCATGAATGAGGCGTCTCGCCATGAATTGCAGGTTGCTGTTTCTGCCCTTGATGGCTTGGGCGTAGATGAACTGCTGTCGCTGATAGATGCGCGCCTTGGCATGGGGGAGCGTGATTACGATGTTACCGTCCCTGCGGCTGATGGGGCCGCCTTGGCTGCCTTGCATCAATTGGGCGATATTTTGCAGCAATCACACCTTGATGATGGCGCAACGGCATTGACCGTGCGGCTGGCTGACAAGGGGGTGGGGCAGTTCCACAAGCAATATCCGGCTATAAATCTGATGAAATTGCCGAAAAAGCGGTGATCTCAGCAAAAAGTCGCATTGTTTCTGGATGGTAAACAGGCGAAAAGCCCCTTGAAAGTATGGATTGGCTGTGCTGCCCCCCAAATATGCAGCACGGCGCAGAACTGTGAAGCGAGTATCTTATGAATCTGGAAAAAATCGGCCCCGGTAAGAATGTTCCTTGGGACTTGAATGTGGTGATTGAAATCCCGCAAGGCGCCGACCCGATCAAATATGAAATCGACAAGGACACAGGCGCGCTGGTCGTTGACCGGTTCCTGCACACCGCCATGTACTATCCGTGTAACTATGGTTTTGTGCCTTGCACCCTGTCTGATGATGGTGACCCCGTGGATGCGCTGGTTGTTGGCCCGCAGAAAATCGTGCCCGGCGCGGTTATTCGCGTGCGCCCCATTGGCGTGCTGATCATGGAAGATGAAAAAGGCGAGGATGAAAAACTCCTGACCGTGCCGCATGATGAGCTGCATCCCTTTTACACCGACACCGTGTCTTGGCGTAACCTGCCGCAGGTATTGATCGACCAGATCAGCCACTTCTTTGAGCATTACAAGGATCTTGAAGAAGGCAAATGGGCCAAGGTCAAACGTTGGGGCGAGGCAGAAGAGGCCGCCCAAATGGTTGAAGAAGGTCTGATCCGCGCGGCAGAGGCGAAAAAGGCTTAGTTTCCAGCCGGTTCTCCCCGAAAATTGGCCTGCGGCAAACGGTTGCAGTTTGTCGCAGTTCCTGTAAATTGCCCCCAAGGCATCCCGCTATAAAAAAGAATCAGCGGGATGTCTTTCGATATTTCGAACAGGCCCGCGGGGAGCGGGCCGCGTAACAAAAGGGGGCGTATGTCTATGGACACGCTTATTCTCGTCATCCTGTGCGGTGGCGCTGCGATCCTTTATGGATTGTGGGCCATTCGTTCCGTTCTGTCGGCCAGTGCCGGTAATGAACGGATGCAGGAAATTGCCGGTGCCATCCAAGAAGGCGCCATGGCATATCTTAATCGCCAATATCGCACCATTGCGATGGTCGGTGCCGTGATCTTTGTCGGTGCTATTTTCCTTCTAAGTCTGAAAGCTGCGATCGGGTTTCTGATCGGTGCCACCATGTCAGGGGCTGCCGGGTATATCGGTATGCTGGTTTCTGTGCGTGCCAATGTGCGTACTGCAGAAGCTGCCCGTCAGGGGCTGGCGCAGGGGCTGTCTGTTGCCTTTAAATCTGGCGCTGTGACCGGCATGTTTGTTGCCGGGCTCGCCTTATTGTCAGTGGCAATCTACTACATGGTTCTGACCAATATGGGCGTTGCCGGGCGTGAGTTGATTGACGCGATGGTTGCGCTTGGTTTCGGGGCCTCATTGATTTCAGTCTTTGCCCGTCTTGGTGGCGGTATTTTCACCAAGGGCGCTGATGTGGGGGCTGACCTTGTTGGTAAGGTTGAAGCCGGTATCCCTGAGGACGACCCCCGTAACCCTGCTGTGATCGCGGATAATGTGGGTGACAATGTTGGTGACTGTGCCGGTATGGCAGCTGACTTGTTCGAAACCTATGCCGTGACGGTTGTGGCAACGATGGTGTTGGCGTCAATCTTCTTTGTCGGTGAACAGATGGAAACGCTGATGATTTTGCCGTTGGCAATTTCAGGCGTGTGCCTGCTGACCTCCATCGCGGGGACTTTCTTTGTCCGCCTTGGCAAGTCCGAAAATATCATGGGCGCGCTCTATAAGGGGTTCATCGCGGCGGCTGTGTTATCAGCCATCGTCCTGTGGCCTGTTATGGATCAGGTTGTGGGCATGGATGCATCCATGACAGCGAACGGCCAAACCTTTAGCGGTATGGACCTGTATATTTGCGGCATTGTCGGCCTGGTGATCACTGGTCTGATTATCTGGATCACTGAATATTATACGGGCGTTGAATATCGTCCGGTGAAATCAGTGGCACAGGCATCAACCACCGGTCATGGCACGAACGTGATTCAGGGCCTTGCGGTTTCAATGGAAGCCACTGCCTTGCCCGCGCTTGTGATTGTTGCCGGGATCATCATCACACATGGCCTTGCCGGTCTGTTTGGCATTGCCATTGCGGTGACCACCATGTTGGCACTTGCCGGTATGGTTGTGGCGCTCGACGCCTATGGCCCCGTGACGGATAATGCAGGCGGCATTGCCGAGATGGCTGATCTTGAAGAATCTGTTCGTAACAAGACAGATGCGCTTGATGCGGTGGGTAATACCACCAAGGCGGTCACCAAGGGGTACGCCATCGGGTCTGCCGGTTTGGGTGCCTTGGTTCTGTTCGCAGCCTATACAGAGGACTTGAAGTTCTTCGCAGCGCAGCCGGATATCTATCCGTACTTTGCGGGCCTAGATGTGGACTTCTCGCTTTCCAACCCGTTCGTTGTGGTTGGCCTGCTGGTGGGTGGCTTGTTGCCTTACCTGTTCGGTGCGATGGGCATGATGGCCGTGGGCCGCGCCGGTGGTGCAGTGGTTGAGGAAGTGCGAGAGCAGTTCCGCGAAAACCCCGGCATCATGACGGGCGAGACCAAGCCTGACTATGCCAAGTCGGTTGACCTTCTAACCAAGGCGGCGATCAAGGAGATGATCGTGCCGTCCATGTTGCCGGTATTGTCACCGATCGTCATGTACTTCGTCATTCTGCTGATTGCGGACAAGTCCGCTGCGTTTTCAGCGGTAGGGGCGATGTTGCTTGGTGTGATCGTGACCGGTCTGTTTGTGGCGCTGTCCATGACTGCCGGTGGCGGTGCTTGGGATAACGCCAAGAAATATATCGAAGATGGCAATCATGGCGGTAAAGGGTCTGAGGCCCATAAGGCCGCTGTGACCGGTGATACGGTCGGTGATCCCTATAAGGATACCGCCGGTCCTGCCGTGAACCCGATGATCAAGATCACCAACATTGTGGCACTGCTGCTGTTGGCTGTTCTTGCGCATTAATCGCCATCCCAAATGCGTGGTTCGACTGCGAAGTTGAACCGGACCTAAACCGCATTTTGAAGAATAATGAAACCTCGCTGGCGCAATCCGGCGGGGTTTTATTTTTGCGCCTCGTCAAATTCGCGCGCCATCTTTTTCGTCACGCGGCCGCGCCACATGTTGATCAGATGGGCCAGTGTAACGTCCCTGTCGGCCTGATCCAGCCGCATCATCAGATAGGGCCACCCCTTGAAATGATCGGTGATGTGATAAAGCGTGGGGTCAAGGTCGAGCAGGGCATCGCGTTCGTCTATTGAGCCAAGCTTGATGGTGATGGCATTATGTTCAGGATAATGATGCGTCAAATCCTTGCCACGGGTTTTGAGCGACGGCATCCCGTGATAGGACCCTTCGGCTGTTTCAGGCAATGCGCAGCCCAGCTTGACAACTTCATCCCATGTCAGACCTTTTGTCATGAGGGTTTAACGCGGAATTTGGCCGCCGCGACCGCCTACCAAGCGCTTCTCAGCAAGGCGGAACGACTTGCGATGAAAGAAGCCGCGCAAAAAAATGCGTCTGGCGGGGGTAGGGGTCATCGCGGAATTTGGCCGCCGCGACCGCCGGACGGCCCTGGACCGGGCAAGCCGCCCTGTTCATTGCCGCCGCCGCTAAACCGGCCGATGTTGCCAAACAATTGATCGAGAATGCCAAGCTCCTTCCCCTTGGTTGGAGTGGAGCGGCCCTCGAAATCAACGATCTGGCCGTCTTCCAAACCGTAACGACGAATGTCGCTGACGGTGTTGGTATCATCGAAATAAACGGCAAGAATGGTGCGTTCCTCAGGCACGGGGTCGAGGAAGGCGCGCTTGCGCAATGTTGTGCTGATATAATACCACGCCGCCGTGTCATCGATCGAAAAGGCAGCCTTGTGCGAGGGGGAGCCAAGCATGGACTGGACGGACGCTTCATTGTCCGTGCCGACCTCAACATCTGAAACCGTCTGGTTATCAGGGACATAGCCTTGCCGGGTGACATCCTGCGAACAGGCTGCAATCAGCAGCAATCCGGCACCCATCAGGGCCGCTTTGGGCGCCTTGTGGCGCAAGGTCAGGCGGGCAAATTGGGATGAGGCGTCATGCAGCATGAAAAACTCTCGAAACAGGCGGTCAAAAAAGGTTAGAAAGGGCCGCTTGAATTGCGACCTTGCATCTGTTGACCTAGCCCGAAGCCCGGCCCAAATTCAAGCCGAAAGTTAAGTTTTATCGGAGATTACCCCGCCTATGCCTATGTCTTTCTCACGCCTGTTCCTGCCTAAGGCGATCAGCGAGGCGGCCCACAATGCCTATGTGGTGCTGGCGGAATATTCCCGCGCGCCGCGTTTTTACCGCGATCTTGGCGTGGCAGATACGCTTGATGGCCGGTTTGACATGATGGCGCTGGTGATCGGTTTGGCTATTCGCCGCCTGAATCAGGACCAGACAGTCACTGGCAAACAATCGAAAAACCGCCATCGTCTGGCGCAGGAACTGTTCGATTATATGTTTGATGATATGGATCGGGCCTTGCGCGAAATGGGCGTGGGGGACCTGTCGGTCGGTAAAAAGATCAAGAAGATGGCCCATGCGTTTTATGGGCGTGTCGATGCCTATGGCAAGGCGCTGGACACCGGGGACCGCGCGGCCTTGATAGAGGCATTGCAACGAAACTTGTATCGCGGTGTTGCCCCAACTGACGAAGTGCAGGCCAAAATGGCCGATGAGGTTGAGGCGCTGGCCGCGCAATATGCAGCTGTGCCCATTGATGATTGGTTGTCGAAACAATTGGTGCTGGAGGCACGCGCATGACCACTTATGAGCATGTGTTGAACATTGTTGATCTAGGTGCCGAAAAAACGGTGCGTCTGTCGCCCGATGAGGGGCAGCGGCAAGACATCAGTGAGCGGCTGGAACTGGTTGGACTGCCATCCTTTTCCGCCATGATGACGGTCACCCCGCTTAAAAAGAATCGGGTGTTGAAGGTCACTGGAACAGTTACCGCAGAGCTGACACAGGAATGTGTCGTCACGCTGGAGCCTTTCGATGCCCGAATCGAAACCACCTTTACAGAGATTCATGACCGGGATGCAGACAGTTTGGGCGGCGATGATGATGATGTGGACCCTACAGAAACTTGGGAAGAAGCCGCAGAGGTGCCTGAATTCCTTGATGGTGACACGCTCGATCTAGCAGATATTGCGGTTCAGCATTTATGTTTGGCGCTTGATCCGTTTCCTCGCAAACCCGGCGCAACGCTGGAGTCCGCCAAAAAGGCGGGCATTAGCGTGAACGAGCCTGAGCGGGCGAACCCTTTTGCGGCCTTGCAGGCCCTGAAAGGCGAGGAGGCAGAGGACTAGCCGCCCCCAGTGATAAGGCGACTGTGAAAGGTGCGGCAATTGGGTCAAAAGGCCCGCAATATTGCCCCTTGCGGCGCAAGTCGAAATCAGTATGGTGTGCGCTCACTTCCGCGCCACCCGCAATTGCCTGAAAATGGCTAAAAACGGTCGCTGGCGACGGATGATCGGATTGACCCGTGGGCTTTGCCCCACGCCTATATAAGATTGGTAGAAGCCATGGCTGTACCGAAGCACAAAATTTCCCGCTCCAAGCGGGGCTCACGTCGCGCCCACGACACTCTGGCTGCATCTTCCTATGCTGAATGCGCCAATTGTGGTGAGCTGAAGCGTCCCCATCATGTCTGCGCAGCGTGCGGTCATTATGACGGTCGTGAAGTGACGGATGCTGCTGACGCAGTGTAAGGGCTGACCCTTGCCTCACTGCCATGGGCAGATGATGCAGATCAGTACCTTGATAGATTAAGAAAGACGGGCAAGTACGCCCGTCTTTTTTTGTGCGCAGCCGGCACCGGCCACTTGCTGACAGGTCTGTATTTATCAAGAAAATCAAAGCCCTATTTTGTTATGTTGGGGCGATTTGTTATGCTGGCATTGCTGGTAAGTGAGTCGGCATATCCTATTTTGCGCTGTGGTCACGCTATAGACATGGCCGACATGGCAGGGTAGGAAATTTACAAGGGACGGTTCGCGTTGTGTGCGCTGCTGCTCGGTTTTGGTGAGGACAAGATTATGGGGCCTGACAGTCCGGAAATTACTCTGTCAATTGACGGGATGGGTGGTGATGATGCCCCCGCCATCGTCATCGACGGTTTGGCGATTGCGCGCGTGCGTCATCCCCATGTCCGCTATGTGGTCCACGGGGACGAGGCGGCAATCGCCCCCCTGTTGGAAAATCACCCTGACCTGACAACCCATGTGCAGATCAGCCATACGGATGAAGCGATCTCGATGGATGACAAACCCAGTCAGGCTGTGCGCCGGGGCCGCAAGACATCCATGTGGCGTGCCATTGATTCCATCCGCCAGGGCGATGCCGTGGCCGCCGTATCGGCAGGCAACACAGGCGCGCTGATGGCAATGTCGAAAATCCAGCTTAAAACATTGGAAGGGATTGACCGCCCCGCCATTGCATCATTGTGGCCGACCGAATTGGGGGAGAGTGTGGTGCTTGACCTTGGGGCGAATGTCGAAGCGGATGCAAAGCAGCTGGTTGACTTTGCGGTGATGGGGGCAACCTTCTCTCGCATTATGACGGGGCTGAAGGCACCCAAGGTGGGGCTGCTGAATATCGGCACCGAAGAACTGAAGGGCCATGACGAAATCAAGGCCGCCGCACAAATGCTGCGCGACCTGCCGTTAAGCATGAATTTCATTGGCTTTGTTGAAGGTGATGGCATTTCCGCCGGTCATGCGGACGTTGTGGTCACGGACGGGTTTACAGGCAATATCGCCCTTAAAACCGCTGAGGGCACAGCCAAGCTGATCATGGCCTATTTGAAGGCCGCTTTGGGCCGTTCGCTGTTGTCAAAGCTGGGCGCGCTATTGGCTGCGGGGGCATTCAAAATATTGAAGGCCAAGCTTGATCCGCGGGCCCATAATGGTGGTGTGTTTCTTGGCCTGAATGGTATTGTGGTCAAAAGCCATGGGGGCACAGATGCGCTGGGCTTTGCCGCTGCGGTTGATGTCGCCGTTGATATGGCCGAAGCGGACTTGATCAACCAGATCATTAAGGAAGAGCAGGTCGTGGCAACCGTTGGGGAGGGGGAGATGACCGACGGCGGGGCACAATCTGATAGCGGGGCCGCAGACAAGACCGCGCCCGCTGCCCAATAAATTCATAAAAACCCGAATCGGACCGCTCGCTCATGACCAGTCAAACCCCATCCCGGCGTTACGCGCGCTTCGTCGCGACAGGTGCCTATTTGCCAGAACGCGTTGTGACCAATGAAGAACTTGGCAAACTGGTCGATACATCAGATGAATGGATCAATGCCCGCACAGGCATTCGCCGCCGTCATATGGCAGCAGATGGTGAGATGACCTCAGACCTTGCCACTCGTGCAGCCGAACAGGCACTGAACAATGCGGGGCTGGACATTGCGGATATCGATCTGATCATGGTCGCCACCGCGACGCCCGATAATACTTTCCCGGCAACAGCCACCAAAGTGCAGGCCAATCTGGGCATGACCCATGGGGCCGCGTTTGATTTGGCGGCTGTATGCTCAGGCTTTGTTTATGGGCTGCATATGGCTGACGCGTTGATCGGTTCAGGTAAGGCGACCCGCATCTTGCTGATCGGGGCGGAGACATTCTCCCGCATTTTGGATTGGGAAGATCGCACCACGTGCGTGTTGTTCGGTGATGGGGCCGGGGCCGTTATTCTGGAAGCGAATGACGTTGCCGATGGCGACACGTCCCCTCAGGGGATTTTGGCGTCCGAGATACGCTCAGACGGCAGGCATTATGATTTGCTATATGTGGATGGCGGCCCATCAGCCACGCAAACCGTTGGGTTATTGCGGATGAAGGGCAAGGAAGTCTTCAAACACGCGGTTCGTAATTTGGCACAGGTTGGTACGGCAGTGCTGGACCAAACCGGGATGACGGCGCAGGATATTGACATTGTGCTGCCCCATCAGGCCAATAAGCGGATCATCGACGCCACGGTCGATAAGCTGAAGATCAACCCGGATAATGTGATGTTGACCGTGCAAGATCACGGCAACACCTCTGCGGCCTCTGTCCCGCTGGCCCTGCACAGGGCGGTTGAGGAAGGCAAGGTTAAGTCCGGCGACATTGCCCTGTTTGAGGCAATGGGCGGCGGCTTCACATGGGGGGCGGTTCTGGCCCGCTGGTAGCGTGTGGATCGTTCAACCCGGGGGCATATGCGGGTCATATGAATAAAGTCGTGCAAGGCTTTGATATTGACCGCTTTTCTCAATAGGACTACCATTTTCAACCAGTGATGGCTTTTTCGCAGCGCCGGGGGTGCGCGCCGCATCTTGGCCATTGTGAAAAGATAACGTGTTTGGAATTGGCAGGGATAAAGGGAAACAGGCTGATGAGTGATACACTGACACGCGCTGACCTGGCTGAATCAGTCTATGAGGCTGTGGGGCTTTCTCGCAGCGAATCGGCGGCATTGGTAGAAACCGTGCTGGAAGAAATGTCCGCTGCGCTGGTGCGCGGTGAAAGTGTGAAGATCTCTTCATTCGGAACATTTCTGGTGCGCGCCAAAAATGGCCGCATGGGCCGCAATCCCAAAACCGGTGAAGAAGTACCGATTGACCCGCGCCGCGTTCTGAGCTTCCGTCCCTCACACGTGTTGAAGGAACGGGTGGACGAAGGGTTGCATGGCGGGGCTGCTGCATCACCCGATACGCCATCAACCGCCGCGCAGGATTAAGCTGACAGTTTATGCCCGCCTCCAGCGCCCCCGCAACAGATAAGGCCAATGACGCCTTTCGCACCATTTCCGAAGTATCGGAATTGCTTGATGTGCCGTCGCATGTGTTGCGATTCTGGGAAACCAAGTTTCATCAGGTGAAGCCGATGAAGCGGGGCGGGGGGCGTCGCTATTATCGTCCGGGCGATGTTGATTTGATTGCCGGCATTAAAACCCTGTTGCAGGATGAAGGGCTAACCGTCAAAGGCGTCCAGAAGGTTCTGAAGGATCAGGGTGTGGCCCATGTCGTGTCATGGGGACAACGCCGCCGCGATGACGAGGTGGCAGAAAAGCCTGCCCCTGCCGCCAAACGCCGGACGCCAGAATTGGGCAAGGCAGAACGCAAAACCCTGAAATCAGCCTTGGATGAATTGCAAAAGGCCAAGGCCGCGATTGCGCGGATACGTAGTTAACGCGTCTGCGCAACACGGCTGATTTGGCCGCGGCGGGACAAGATTGCCGCAATCTGCATAAACCTTTTGCAAGCCTGAATCTTTAGTGCTATCCCCACACTCCCTACAGCGAATATGCTGTTGCCGCTTCCCCTAGGGGGGCTGCAAAAGTGTCGGGCAGTAGCGCAGTCTGGTAGCGCACTATACTGGGGGTGTAGGGGTCGTCGGTTCAAATCCGGCCTGCCCGACCATTTTTCCTACGATCCACTTTGTTTATTGATGGCCGGTTCGCTTTGCGATCCATAAAGTGTGTCTTGCGGGCCCATGTGCCCCTGTTTCATGACCCTAAACGGTATTGCGCAATAAGCAGGCACAGAATCATTTGCTGCTTTTGTGGGCATATTTCATGACGTTTGTTTGCCTGACGGGCGCAAAGTAGGGCTGTTCAAGCCCCGAATGCAAGAAATGTTGCAGTGCGACAAAAATGTGAAAAATTTGAAAAAATCTTTATAAAACAACAAGTTTAATTGGTTAACGTAGGGTAAAATGCTGCTTTGCACAAAAGTGTCACTTGTCCTTTATGAGGGTCTTCCTATATCAATGCTGCAACGCAACAAGGCGTGACCCGGTCATGAACCGCAAGTCATGTTTTGGTGAGCTTCGTTCCAGGTTTGGGGTGGAGCGAGGCGCTAGCCGGTTCTGATCCTGTTTGGGGAAACAGAATCAACATTGTTAAACCGCGATGGACGATGTTCGGTCGCACCCAGTTATGAGGACATGAAAATGGCTGAGACAAAGACAGAAACCGCCGCCAAAAAGCCGGCTGCGAAGAAAACCGCCAAAAAGACAGCTGCTAAAAAGCCTGCTGCCAAGAAAACTGCCGCTAAAAAGCCTGCTGCCAAAAAGACAGCTGCTAAAAAGCCTGCTGCCAAGAAGGTAGAAGCCAAAGTGGTAGAAGAAAACATCACCCTGCGCGCCCGCGTTGAAGAACTGCGTGCCCAGGCTGAAGAGCGTCTTTCAGACGTTCGCGAAAATGTTGAAGACGTGGTTGCTGAGGTCCGTGAAATTTCGCTGGACAATTTCCGCGCTCTTGATCGCGAAACACTGAAGGGTTACGCCGACGAAGCACAGGCTGCCTTCAAGGCCGCTGGTGAAGCTGCCGTTACAGGCATCCGTGAAATCAACGGCGAAGTGTTGAGCATCGTTGAAGGCAACGTCAATGCCGGTTTTGCAAATGCCCGCGCATTGCTTGCTGCTGAGAGCCTCGAAGCCGCTGTTGAAATTCAACGCGAATTCGTTCGTTCACAGATCGAAACCTATGTTGAGCAGGCCAAGAAGGTCGCTGAGCTGAGCGTTTCTAAGAGCGAAGCTGTTGCACAGCCCGTCTCAAGCAACGCCAAAGCCGCTTGGACAAAGTTCAAACAGGCTGCATAAGCTTTACTGCTTAATAGAATTGGAAACGGCTCGCGTCACTTGGCGCGGGCCGTTTTCGGTTTTTTGCTGTATGATGACAGCATAGCTATTCATGATCGTTGATTTTATCGGGTAGGAGAGAGACATGACCACAGGAACAGCATTGATCACAGGCGCATCAAGCGGCATCGGCGCGTCCCTTGCGAAACAGTTTGCGGCCAAGACACATGATCTGGTGCTGGTTGCCCGTAGTGGTGATGTGATGGAAGATTTGGCCCGTGACCTGCGTGCAGAATTCAAGGTCGATGTGCTTGTCATTCCGTGTGATCTGACCGCCCCTGACGCGGTTGATCAGATCAAAGCTGCACTCAGCGCTGCGAATGTCACTGTTGACTATCTGGTGAACAATGCCGGTGTCGCGAATTTCGGGCAATTTGTGGAACGGTCAACTGATGATCTGCACATGTTGGTGAAATTGAACGTCGATGCCTTGTTCCGGCTGACCAGTGCTTTCCTTCCCGATTTTGCCGCCAACAAGCGTGGCGGTATTTTGAACGTGGCGTCTGTTGCCGGCTTGGTGCCGACCCCCGGTTATGCGGTTTATGGCGCCACCAAGGCGTTCGTTGTCAGCCTGACAGAAAGCCTTGCCGAAGAAATGCGCCCGCATAATGTGAATGTCGTTGCGTTGTGCCCCGGTTTGGTGGACACCCCGCTGGTTGATAAAGTGGCCGTGCAGTCAGAAGCCGCACAGGACGTGCCGCGTCAATTGCTGCTGGATGCTGACAAGGTCGCCAAGCAGGGCTATCAGGCATTGATGAAGGGCGAGGTTATTTCCGTCGCCGGTGTCAGCTATCAGGCATTTACCAGCTGGGTGCGTGCAATGCCCCGTTCAGTTAGCCGCCGGGCGACCGGCCTGATGAACCAGATCGTCAAGTTCTAGGCGGGAGCTGATAAAAATGGGCCCGCGATTAAGAAAGCTGATTGGCGCTATTACCTTTTTGTTCGGACTGACCATTTATGCCTTTGTGGCAGCGGGGTTGGGCAATGCGTTGTTGCCCCCTGATACGGTCGGCTGGGCAGTGGTCTATTTCATTATCGCGGGCGTGGCGTGGGTGCCGTTATTTGTGCCCTTGGTGCGGTGGATGGAATATGGTTCCTTTCGCAAGCCCGGCGCAGGCACCGCCGACTGATTTGTTGCCGCGAATTCTGCGGCAAACGGCACCTTGCCTCAGCGTTTCTGGCGCGCCACTGTGCGCCCCATGACTGAAACGACAAATTTTACATTGCCGCAAAAGCCGATCAAATATGACCGCGCCATTGGTGTGTGGTTGCTGACGGTTGCTGTTTTTATTGCCCTGATTGTATTGGTTGGGGGGCTGACGCGCCTGACTGATTCCGGCCTGTCCATTACAGAATGGAAGCCGGTGACAGGGGCGCTGCCACCGTTGAGCCATGAGGCATGGCTCGAAGAATTTGAGAAATACAAACAGATCCCCGAATATAGTCAGGTCAATCAGGGCATGACCCTGTCTGAGTTTGAGTGGATTTACTGGTGGGAGTGGAGCCACCGTCTGCTTGCCCGCATGGTCGGCTTTATCTTTTTGATTCCGATGCTGTGGTTCATCGCCAAGGGCCGGATCACACGGGCAGAGGCGCCGCGCTTCGTCACCCTGTTCATTTTGGGTGGGGCGCAAGGGGCGCTGGGCTGGTTCATGGTTGCGTCGGGCCTGACCGATCGCGTTGACGTTTCGCAATATCGCTTGGCAGCCCATCTATCTGTGGCGGTGCTGTTGTTCGGCATGATTTTCTGGACCGCATTGCGTTACATGACCAAGGATCGGGAGGTTGGACCCCCGGATGTTGCGGTGCCTGCACGTTTATTTGTCGGGCTGGTCTTTTTGCAGATCGTGTCCGGTGCCTTTGTGGCGGGCATTCATGCGGGGCACATCTATAATACATGGCCGCTGATGGATGGTGCGTTCATCCCCGACGGGCTTTACGGATCAGACTTGGCCAGTTTTGAAGATCATCTAACGGTGCAGTTCAATCACCGCATGTTGGCCTATACCGTCTTTGCGGGCGGTATTGGATTGTGGCTGGGGGCGCGGACCCAAAACTTAACACCCACCATGACGCGCGCGCTGCATCTATTGCTGGGCATGTTGTGTCTGCAAGTCGTGTTGGGCATTGCCACCTTGTTGACCGTCGTGCCAATCGGCTTGGCAGCAGCCCATCAAATGGGCGCGATTGTGTTATTCGCCGCGGCGATCAACTTCGCATTTCGCCTGAACCCTAGATGAGCATACAGGATGCAATCGCCCACCTGATTGCCAACCGTCATAATAGGGCGGGGGTCACACCCCTTGGCGATCAGCCCTTGTTGTTGCGTGATGCAGCATATGACGTAGAAACCAAACTGAAGGCAGAATTGCTGGCGCAACATGGCGACGAAGTGCTTGCGATTGCGTCCGGGCAGCAGCCTGCGTTTCAGGCGCTGGCCGACCAGTTTGGCGCGGTTGACTTCACCAGCCTGTGTTTGGATGTGCAGGAAGATTTGCTGCTGCTTGCCCCGGACGGGGGCGGGATGCGCCTGATCGGCGGGGGGCTGTTCTTTCCGTCAAAATGGGCCTTGTCAGACAAAATCGGCAAGATGCTTGGTTTGGTGCATGGGCCTGTGCCCGGCTATGACGACAATCTTGCCCTCACCGTCAATCGGCTGCTGACACGCCTGCCTGCGGGGCAGACACTGCTGCGCCATAACTGGACGCTGCACGATGATGGGGCGCTGTTTCAGCACCCTCGTTTAGCGCAAAACAGTGCGCTTGCGCCATCACCTGATCAGATGTGGTTCAGGATGGAACGGCAAACCCTGTCGCGCGTTGACGGCGCGGAAACGATCCTGTTCACGATCAAAACAGTGCAGGCCCGTTTGCCGGACGCAATTGGCGACACCCCTGCGCTGGCAGATTTCCTGCGGGATGAAATCGCGGCGATGGATGACCGGACGCTTGCCTATAAAAGCCTGATCAATAAACGCGCTGCGTTGTTATCCTATTTGGGGTGAGTATTTCGATGCCAGTTAAGACGCGGAATGTCGATGGCCGGGCAGCGGTTCATAACCATATCAAGTCCGGCAGCTTCGGCCCTTGTCGCGCAGTCATGATCGACTAAATCCAGTTGAAACCAAAGTGACTTGGCACCAATGGCAATTGCCTCATCCGTAATGGCGGGCAGGGCGCTTTTTTCGCGAAAGACATCGACCATATCGATCGGGCCGGGAATATCTGAAAGGCTGGCATAGGTCATCTGGCCCATCAGCATTTCGCCTGCAAAGCCGGGATTGACGGGCACAACCTCAAATCCGCTGGCAAGCAGAAAGGCCATGACTTCATTACTTGGGCGCTCAGGCTTTTTACTTGCGCCAACAAGGGCGATGCGCTGTGTGCGGTCGAACAGCGCGCGTAGGTCATCATCGGTTTCCAGCATGGGGTGGTGTAATCCTGATCGGTTCAGTTAACGGGCAAGG
Organism: Hyphomicrobiales bacterium; assembly: GCA_006844605.1. Taxonomy (GTDB): domain Bacteria; phylum Pseudomonadota; class Alphaproteobacteria; order SPJN01; family SPJN01; genus SPJN01. The sequence continues at coordinate 61,246 of SPJN01000016.1, forward strand.
TTGGCACCGCCATGCGACCAGATCGGATGGCGTTTGTCGCGAAAGGCGCTGATGCCCTCAACCGCTTCGTCGCGCATCAGATTGTTGGACATGATGTCGGTTGCCACGTCATAGGCGCGCTCAAGCGGCAAGTCGCGGGTTTGGCGAATGGCGTCCTTGCCCAACAGCAAAATCTGGCGCGGTTTTTCGGCGATGGTGCGGGCGATGGCCAGCGTGGCGTCATCAATATCATAATCATCAAACACGCGGGATATCAGCCCCGCCTCGCGCGCCTGATCTGCAGTCATAGGTTCCGCCGTCATAAGCATGTCTGCGGCCGCCTTGGCATGGACCGTGCGGGTGATGGGGATCATCGGCGTTGTGCAGAACAGGCCGATATTGACCCCCGGCGTAGCGAATTTGGCTGATCGGGCAGCCACTGCCATATCGCATTGGGCGACAAGCTGGCAGCCCGCAGCCGTGGCCATGCCCTGAACCGACGCCAAAACAGGTTGGGGCAGGGCGGCGATTTTTTTCATCATGCGCGAGCAGCTTTCGATCACTTCCCGTAATGCGGCCTTGCCCTCGTCAGGGCCATTACGCTTATCGACAATCTCGCCCAAATCGTGCCCGGCACAAAACACCGTGCCTTCTGCGCGTAGAACAACCAGATTGGTTTTGTCATCTGTTGCGATTTCGGTGAACGCCTCATCCAACGCTGCAATCAGGTCATCATTCAGCGCATTCCGGCTGTTGGGCCGGTTCATCGTTAAAAAGCGAATGGCGCCATCCTGTTGGCTGATAAGTACCGGTTCTGTCATGATTGCCCCCTGTTATGGTCTATGGACAATATGCTACTGCCTGTTGGGAAACATTCAATCGCTTTTCAAGCCGATGGGGACACTTAATCGATGCAAACCTTCAAACCTGCCTTAACAGCTGAAGACCTGACGCAATTTCTTGCTGCCGCCTTTCCCCAAATGGATGAAAGCTGGGCGCCGAAAATTCTGCGCGTGGATGAGCAGGGGGTCCATATGGTCAAACCCTATGAAGATAGCCAATTACGCCCCGGGGGCACATTATCTGGGCCGACCATGATGACATTGGTTGATACAGGTATGTATATGGCGGTTGCGGCGGTGATTGGTCCTGAATCCATGGCCGTGACGTCAAGCTTGCAGATCGACTTTCTGAACCGGGCCGACCCGGTGGACCTTAACATACGGTGTTGGTTGACTAAATTGGGTCGGTCTTTGGCTGTGGGGCGGGCCGAATTATGGTCCGCAGGTAGCGATAGATTGTGCGCGCAGGCGTCGGTCACATACTCCCTCGTGCGGACAAATAAGGATGCGGCTAAGGATGCGGTGAATAGTTGAGGTAATTATTTACCGTATTTGTAACTGTTTGACGCATAGGGGTTTTTCCGCCCATTTGTTGATTGACTTGATGCGCCCGGTGGCTATGATCCGCGTCGATTGAAGGCTGCCCGTAGATTTTGTGCGGGTGCAAGAAGCGAATGAAAGGGACGCGCCATGAAAACATTTTCGGCGACGCCTAATGACATTGATAAAAAGTGGATCCTGATCGACGCAGAAGATCTGGTTGTTGGCCGTTTGGCGGCTATCATTGCAACCCGTCTGCGCGGCAAGCATCTGCCGATTTTCACACCCAGCATCGACTGCGGTGACAATGTTATTGTGGTAAATGCAGACAAGGTTCACTTCACCGGTAAGAAGTGGGCAGACAAGAAATACTATTGGCACACCGGTTATCCCGGCGGCATCAAGGAACGGACAGCAGAAAAATTGCTGGAAGGTCCGCGCCCCGAAGCCGTGGTGAAGAAGGCCGTACAGCGCATGTTGCCTAGCGGCGCGCTGGGTCATCAGCTGCTGTCAAACCTGAAGGTTTACACAGGACCCGACCATCCCCACGCAGGACAGGATCCGGAAGTCCTTGATGTGGCATCCATGAACGCCAAAAACGTGCGGAGGGGTTAAGCATGACCGAAGAAACCCAAACATTGGACTCACTTGAAGATCTGGGCGGCGCAACAGGTGCCGCGGCTGTTGAGGCTGTTGAAGTTGTAACACCCGCAGAACCGCAGATCGACGAACATGGTCGTGCCTACGCCACTGGCAAGCGTAAGGATGCGGTTGCCCGCGTCTGGATCAAGCCCGGCTCAGGCAAGATCACTGTGAACGGTCGCGACGGTGCGCAGTATTTCGCACGCCCGACCCTGCAGATGTTGTTGCAGCAGCCGTTCGAAACGGTTGAGCGTAAGGACCAGTATGACGTGATCTGCACCGTTAAAGGTGGCGGTCTGTCAGGTCAGGCCGGTGCCGTACGTCACGGTATCTCAAAGGCACTCGTTAATTTCGAGCCGACCTTGCGCCCGATCCTGAAGCAGAACGGCTTCCTGACACGCGATGCACGTGTTGTTGAACGTAAGAAATACGGTCGCGCGAAAGCCCGTCGTAGCTTCCAGTTCTCAAAGCGTTAAGCTTTATCAAAGCATTCACGAAGAAGCCCGACGGTTCTGCCGCCGGGCTTTTTCTTTGCCTGAAATGTTGGTGCGCGGCGATAAAGAAAACCGCGTCAAAAAATCTAAATCCGACCTAGCCGATAATCGTCTTCAACATGGTCTCGTAGTCTTCCGGTGTTGCCGGGACCGGGTTTGTATAGTGGGCAAGGTCCGTGCTGGCATAGGCCACCAAATCGGGGATCATGTCTGTGGTGATGCCCATTTCCCCGAAGGAGGATGGCAGGCCCAGCTTTTCATTCAGCGCTTCGATTTCGTCTGCGACGGTATCCGCTGACTTGGCGTTCATGGCGCGGGCGATCCGCTCAAACTTGTCTTCGCAAGCCGGTTTATTGAACCGTAGGACGGTGGGCAGGGCGACCGCATTCAATGTGCCGTGATGCAGCTTCAGCTCCTTCAGGCGGCCTGCAGCATGTGCAATGGCGTGGACGGAGCCCAGCCCCTTGGTGAAGGCCAAGGCACCTTCGAATGAAGCGACCATCATGTTGAAGCGAGCGTCCTTGTCCTGACCGTCCTCAACAGCCCGTTGCAAATTGCCCATGCGGATGCCCCGTTCGATTCCTTCAAGGCCGATGCCTTCGGCAACCGGGTTGATGACCGGGGTCAACACAGCTTCGATACAATGGGTCATGGCATCCATACCGGTTGCAGCGGTCAGGACAGGGGGCAGGCCCAATGTCAGATCCGGGTCGCAAACAGCAATGTCGGGGATCATGCATTTGGCAAAAAACGTGTCTTTACGGCCATCCTTCAAAATGATCACAGCACCGACGGAAACTTCTGACCCCGTACCTGCCGTGGTTGGGATGGCAATCATGGGGGCGCAATCAGTGATGTTCGCGCCACCACCCATTGAAAAGCCATATTGTTCCAGCGGGGCAGGCAGCTTGGCCAAGATGCCGACACCCTTGGCCAAATCCATTGCAGACCCACCGCCAAGCGACACAATGCCGTCACAACCAGCCTCTGCATAAAGTGCTGCGGCGTCTTCAACCGCTTCTTGTGTCGGGTTGGGGGGCGTGTCTGCATAAACAGTTGGTTGGCGATTGTCAGGGAAGCAGGCCTTGACCTGATCAGCGATGCCGGCAGCGACCAGACCCTGATCAGTGACCAGCATGGGCCGTTCAATGCCCAATGCCGTCAGGTGTTCACCCAGACGTTGAATGGCACCATGATCAAAGTCGGCTTCGTTCAGAAAATTAATAGCAGCCATGTCGGCCCCCTCTATTGTTTTGTATTGCGTTGTTTTTGATTTGTGTCGTGATTGTTTGTTGTGAAAATTATGCGTCAGCCATGACGTCCCGTCACGGAAAATTCTTCTTCCTCGTCCAACTCAGCCTCAGCATTCAGGCTTTTGAACCGGGGGTGCAGCAGAATGACGACCAACGATAAAACCAACAATGCGCCAGCCATGACGAATGGCCCTTGATGATAAATCTGATACAGCGGCATGCCGACAACGGGGTTCAGCATATGCCCAACCGCCCCGGTGGAGCCGATCATCCCCGCGACTGCGCCTTGTTCGTCAGGATCAACCGATAGGGACGCAGCAGATGACAGGCCGGGCCGCATCAGGCCAAAGCCAAGGCCGGAAATCACCAGCCCCGATACCAGCACCGAAAAGCTGGTGCCGAAAATCAAAATGACAAAGGCGGCAATTGCCAGCACCGCCCCCCAACGCAGCAATGATTGCACCGACGCGCCAAAACGTTGGATGATCACCAATTGCGCAAACAGCGCGGCGGCTGCCATCATCATCAGGCCGACACTGACAAACTGGCCTGCCTCTGTTGTGGTGAAGCCAAGCACATCCATGAAATAAAAGCTGGTGACCTGCATGACGGAGCTTTGCCCGATCGACAGCGCGAGGCTAACCCCGATAAAGGCGCGCACACGTTTGTCCATAAAGCCGATGCTTTTCTTGATGCGCCGTTTCGTGGCACTACCTTGCGGGCGAGACCGTTCCGGCAGCAGAACCAAAACGGCGAATGCCCCGGCAAGGGCAAAGGCGGCAACGGCGAAGAACGGCGTTAGCTGCCCGAATGTCAGCAAGACACCAGCAATGCCGGGACCGATGATTGTGCCAACACCAAACGCGGCAGAGATGCGCGCGACGCCGCCGGACCGTTCCATCCGTGACGTGCGATCTGCCACATAAGCGGTTGAGGCGGGCATGGTGCCCGACCCAAAAGTGCCGAAAATTGCACGCACCAAAATCAATGACGGGGCCAGCATGGTCAGTGACAACAGGTCCTTGGTTGCCAGCAGGACCAACAGGCCAAAGCCGCCGGTAGAAATGGCATAGCCGGTCAAGCCGATCAGGATCACAGGCTTGCGCCCAATGCGGTCAGACAGGCGGCCCCAAACCGGGCTCATCACGACCCACATAACAGCGGAAAGTGAGAAGATGTACCCAACCTGTACTTCCGACATGCCCATATCGCGCGCCAGTGGCGGCAAAATGGCAGAGAACAGTGTTTGCCCCATACCAATGGACAGCAACGCCACAAACAATATATTCAGGCCGCGCGTGCGTTCCTTGGCTGTGGTCGGGCTTTCATCCGGTGTGGGATAGTTCGTCATGCCTTGGGCCTGCGCAGATTATAAAGGCCGCGCCCGCTGGCCAGCAATGTGCCGTCTTCCAAGCGCACTTCTGTCGATGCGGTGCCGATCCTGCCGCCCACATCAATGACGCGTGCGGTGCAGATCAGCGGGCCTTGCGTGGCGGGACGATGGTAATCCACCTTCAGGTCTATTGTGCTGGTCACGCGGTCGGTCACTGCCATCAGGGCAAATAGGCCGCCAAGGTCAATCACACTGGCCAACACGCCGCCATGAACGGTTTTGGCAACAGGGTTAGAGATGATGTCATCCTTGAACGGGCAGGTGAAGGTCACGCCGTTCGGATCAATGGATTGCAGTTTTATGCCAAGCCACGCCTGAAAGGGGGACCCTTCCAGCGCGCCTTTAATGAAATCCTCCGGCACCGGTGTTTCGGCGACGATGGGGTTTCTTTTATCGTTCATAAAGCCCCCGGAACGAAAACAGCCGCTGCGTTGTACAGCGGCTGCCTCAACCTAGCGAAAAAGGGTAGGTGAATTCAAGCGGCAGACGGTTCGAAATTCATATCGGGGATCGACAGGATTTCGTTATAAACGGTTGGCTTGTTGACGCGCAGGAAACGGCGCACATCTTCAAGCGGCATGTCGAGCATTTCTTCCCATGGGGTTGCTGTCAGCCATTTGGCGCGCTGCCCGTTCAAGAAGCCCTGCCACACAGCCTTTGCCACCGGAACTTCGGGATGGTTCTTGCGGGCAAAGATGCTGCCCATCACGGCGATGAAGGCAAAGCCAAGTGTGCGTGTCTGCGCGTAGGAAAAGCCCAGCAGGGAAAGTTCGCCCAGCGGGTCACGGCCATAACCTGCAACCACATGCCACAAATCATGCTGGTCCCGAATGCGGCCACTGAACCATTCCTGTTCATCGTTCAGCTCACGTTCGATGGACCGGTCAATTTCGCTGGCCTTGATCAGGCCATCAGCGGTCAACCCTTCTTCGGCCATAAACTCATAATAGGTGCGGCCCAGCGTGCCTTCTGGCAGGTCTTTCAGGCGCGGGTCAGAAAGGGCAGCGACCAAATCAGGCTGTTCTTTCAACATACGCTTGCCAGATGGGCGACGACGCATCATGTCATAGTCACGGGTTTTGGTGCCGGTGGACAGGGCGTCGATAATCTCAAACACATATTCCGTGTCGTCGGGGCTTTGCGTTAGCTTTTTATAGTTTTCATAGGCCCGGCGAAACTCAAGCGGTTTTGTCTGCGGCTTGGGCGCGGTGACTGTTTCGTTCTGGTCAATCGTGGCCATTGATGGCTCCCCCACAAGTGATTCAACATGTGATTCAAGTTGGGGGACACTAGCTTCATATTTTTGAAAGAGTCTATTGGAATTAATGACGCGGTGTCCGCCTGCGCGCGAACGCGCAGGCGAAACCGTTGTAAATCAAGGGTTTGCGGAAATAAAGGTCTTGAAATCCGCAACGGTACGATCGGCATCTTCCTCAAACGGGATGTGGCCCAAATCAGGATAAATCACCAATGTCGGGTCGGGCAAAATCTCTGCAAAGCGTGTCGCGTCAGTTGCGGGCACCAGCGCATCAACCTCGCCCCACATCACCAGTGTCGGCTGATAAAGGTCAGGCAGGCGCTTATAGGCGGTCATATCACGTTGGCCTTGATTGCGAATACCTGTGGCCTCGCGATTGCCCTCGCGCAGCAGCATGTGCCAATAGCGGTCAATCATCTTCTCCGTCACCACAGCGGGATTACCGTTATAGACTTTCCGCATCGTGTCAGCGACCGCAACGCGCGGCGTGACCTTGCGCATGATGTTGCGAATGCCCGGCATCTTCATGGCCCGATAGATAAAGGGTTGGTCGCCCTTGGTGTCATAGGGCATCCCGGATGAGCCGATGATCGCCAACCGTTTCACACGATCAGCATAGTTCAGCGTATGCAGCCACGAAATAAAGCCGCCCATGGAACTGCCAACGATTGTATAGCCATCAGGGATGTTCATCTTGCGCAGGGTTTCGTCAACCAGTGCCGCTTGCCCCGCCATTGAATAATCATGGGCCGGGTGGGGGCCGGTTAGCCCGTGACCTGCCAAATCCATTGAGACCACCCGATAGTCGTCCTTCAGGCGGGCTACCCAAGGCTCCCACGTGTGAAGCGATGCGGACGAGCCATGAATGAGAACGATGGTTTCCCCATTCTGATTGCCTTCGTCCCGCGCGTGAACTGCCAAGCCATTGTCAAGCGTAACGAAGCGCGATGCCTCAGTCGTATAGCGCGGCGTCAGTTCAGCCAGGCTCATATCCGATTGCCAGCCCCACGCGATCAGCGCGACAAGCGCCACAATTATCAGGCCAAAAAGCCGTCCAACCCATTTCATAATGTAGTCCCCCAATTAATAAGGCACTGCTACTCTCGCGCATCGTCTAGGGTTTGCAGTGCCTGTGTTTCCAGATCATAGACCCGTCGCAGCTTTTCGGAAAGCGTTGAAAATAAATTTGGATCCGCCGGATAAGAAGCGGACTTTAAATGGGCCTGCACATGGGCGTCATGCGTTTGCATGTTGGTCACGCCACGCTTGCCGCCACGGGCATGGGCGCGCGCCCGTTGGTCAAGCGCCTGTCGCAACGGATCGTCCTTTGCCAATGCAGCATGTCCCAATTGACGCCATGCGACACCGGCACGATCATATAGGTCTGCAACGTGATCAAGGTTTGGTCGGTTCAAAATTGGGGCAGCCTCACGCAAGAAGGCGGCATAGGTCGGGCGCAATGCCCTGCCGTCGGTTCCGGTCAGAACCGTTCGTTGATAAAGGGTTGCTAACGCGGGTGCCAGATTACGCCCCCTTTTGAAGACTGTGGGCCACCCCTTTTTGTGGGTGTCATGGGTCAACAAGCGGTGCCACTTTTTCAGGGCAGGCAGGCCAAAACTGTCTGACCCTGAACTAAGGTAGGCCGACATGTCTTTGATGGCGTCACTGCAATTCTGCTTCAGTTCTGATTTTTTCAATTGCTTGTGTTCTGTAAACCGGATCAGTCGGTGTTTTAGGCTGGGATAGGCGTTGCGGGCTTCGCTCATAACATCATCCGATATCAAGACCGGGTGTTGTCCTGTGTCCTGAACGGTCCATCCCTGCGGTGTTTGGCTTGCCGTCATGACCCAACCGAAGGGGCAATGAAACCAATCTACATAGATCAGCGGGGCAAGGGGGTCTTCGCCGCAGGCCTGTGCCAATTGGTGATCTGCCTTGGTCGTGCTGGCGGTTTCATGGATTGTGAATGTTAACCCGGTGCGGGCTGCCGCGGCGGCCAGCCGCTCTGTCGGGTAATTCCATCGCCGCGTCAGGCCCAACACCACGGGCGCGGTGTTGTTCTTTTTGAACTCCCACAGGATATAGCCAAGACCCAATCCACCGGACAGGCCGAACAGCATGGCGTCGGTATAGGGGGCGTTGGTATAGGGGTTTGCGGCCGCCGCCTGATTGAGCGTGCGGGACAGCGCTGCGGTTAAGCTATCGGTCATGGTCAAGATGACATCCCCCCGTTTTAGACCCCGTTTGATTGACTCTTTGTGGGGGCGGTGACACGCTCCCCCTCAAATCGTAATCAATAGCTTACTTTTAGATGATAAGGGGACCAAGCCCATGAGGTATGAATGTTTTGACGTTTCGATTAAGGACGATGTGGCGCATATCGTTCTATCACGCCCTGAACGGCGCAATGCAATGGCCGCAGCCTTTTGGGATGAGCTGCCCGAAATTGTCGAGAAAATTGATCAGGAAGCTGCGGCGAAGGTCATCGTCATATCCTCCACCGGGCCACACTTTACGGCTGGCTTGGATATCTCTGCCATTGGTGGCGGGGGCGGCAAAGGCTCCTCCCTTAGTGAGGAACAGGCCGCGATGCAGCACCGGATCAAGGGCGCGAAGTTCTATCAGAACGTCAAACATATGCAGAACTCGTTTTCGATTTTGGAAAACTGCCGCATTCCGGTGATTGCCGCGGTGCAGGGCGGGGCCTTTGGTGGCGGTGTTGATTTGTTGACCGCTTGCTCCATGCGTTTTTGTACAGAAGATGCGTTTTTGACCATCTTTGAGATTGAGGTCGGAATGACTGCCGACGTCGGCACATTCCCGCGCGTGTTGAACCATTTCCCCGAAGGGCTGGTGCATGAGCTGGCCTATACGGGCCGCCGCATGTTTGCGCAGGAAGCGAAGACACACGGCTTTTTCAATGAAATCTATGCAGATCATGACGCCATGCTGGACGCGGTGATGAAAATTGCCCGCGACATCGCACAGAAACCTGCACTGGCGATTTGGGGCTGTAAACATATGATCAAATATAGCCGCGATCACACAACAGAAGACGCGCTTGATTATATCGCCATCTGGAACGCGTCGAACCTGCAACCTGAAGAGATGATGGAGGCAATGGTCGCTCGCGCAGAAAAACGTCCGGGCAAGTTTGTGGACCTGCCGCCGATCAGAAACAAGACGGCGATCTAGTCTAAAATCTCTAACGTTACGCGATTTGGCAAGCTGGCCTGAAACCGGGTCAGCTTGTCTTTTATATCGGGGGTGGGGACGGTGGTGTAAAAGCTGACGGTCTGGCCAACCTCAGAAATCATGGTTGTGCGTGTCAGCGTGGCCACCTTGTGCCAATGGGCGGGGATTGCGCCTTCAAAATATTGCGCATAGATCATGGCGAATTGCACGTCATGTTGCTGTGCCAACTGATCAACAAAATCGGCATCGAATGTGCCATTGGCGCGGGCAACGCGCACGGGTTCTGACCCCAGTCCCCACAGGTCCAAAACATAATTGTCGTTTTGATAGGCGACGCGGCCCAAATCGTTCACGGCAACGGGTACCGGGTGAATGTCCGTGATGAAGCGATGCATCAATACTTGTTGGCCATAGATGGTTGGCCCGGCCTTGGCTGCCAGTCTGATCAGGTTGATGTAGTTCCCCGCAGTGACCAGCATGGCGATGAACAGGGCAATCTGTGCCAACCCCATACCGTCAACAGCCATGTTGCGCAGAAATTCGCGATAAAGATACAGCAGGCTCAACCACCCAAGGACAAAGGCGTATAGCTCATACCGGCCAAACCAGCCAAAGGCACCGGCCAGAATATGCGCGCTAAGGGCTGCGCCGCTGGTCAGGATGATCATTAGCGGCAGGCTGTTTTGTAGTGTCGTGAAAGGCCGGTTGACCAACTGGCGCAAGGTGACAGGCACCGCGCCGATCAACCCGGCAATGCCTAAAAACAGAAACACACCTTGCCGGTCCAAAAAGGCATCGCGCAGATTATAGGCGATGGTCGTAACAACTCCACCGGAGCCGCTGGCCAAAACAGATTTCGACATGACGGAGCTGGGCAGCACAGGCAGCCCGTGACTGATCATGAATTGACTGTAAAGACCGAACGCCCCCACCAGAACAATCGCACAACCCAATGCCGCCAGATAATGTCGCCAGAAGATCAGCCCCACAATCAATGCCCCGGCATAGGCGACGCCTTCAAAACGCAGCAGGGGCATCAGGATGATGGCAGCGATCAATAGGGTGTGTGGTTTGTTGTTCATGTGCGTGCGGACAAGGCCAACCAGCGCCATGACAATGGTCAGGATATGCGCGCTGTGTTCCATGCCAGCCAAGGGTAGATGAAAGCCGCCGAACAAAAACGGCAGGACAACAAACAGGCCAAAGGCGAATGGCGCAGCGGCGAGAATGCCGTCCAGCACATCCTTGGCGACAAAGCGCATGGCAAGCCATAGGGCAGCGCCCATCGCGGCAATGTTGATGATCAGCGGCGCCATATCACTGATCCCGACAAGCATGAAGCCGGCCAGCAAATAAGGATAGATCATGGAGGAGGAGGCCGCAGCATAATCCCCCGGATTAACGCCGAAGCCGCCATCCAATATCGTTTCCGCAATCGCCAGATGAATATAGGGGTCATCCAGCGCATAGATGAACGCGCCACCTGTTGGGGCAGTTGCGATCATAATCAATAGACCAAGCCCCCCCAGCCATAATGACAGGGCAATGGCGCGCATCATCGGAAAACTACTTTGCGGCATCGGCGCTGGCCTTACCCTTTTTGTGACTGGCCGCGGGCGCGGACAGCTTCGCGGCGACTTTCAATCGCCTCAGGGTCCATGACGGTATGTGCCTTGCCATATTTGTCTTCAAGGCCCATGCCTTCGCCAAATGTGGTGTCATACCCTTCGTCGATCAGGCCCTTATAGGCGACCAACATTTCGGGGATAACCGTCAGCATGTCCTGTGCCAATTGCTCACAATGGGGCAACAACTCATCAGCGGGCAATACCCGGTTCACAAGCCCCCAACGTTCAGCCTGTTCGGCGCTAAGAAAATTGCCGGTGAAGCTAAGTTCCTTGGCGCGCGAAATGCCAATCATGCGGCTAAGTTTTTGTGACAGACCCCAGCCGGGCATAATACCAACGCGGGCATGGGTGTCGGCAAAGCGGGCGTTTTCCGACGCGATCAATACATCACCGGCAAGGGCGATTTCAAAACCGCCCGTAATCGCAACGCCATTGATGGCGCAAATGATCGGGCCTGAAAATTGACGAATGGCCTTAACCGGATCATCGGCTACGGCACCTGATACACCGGCATCGCCTGCACCCAGTTCCTTCAAATCAAGACCGGCGGTAAATGCCCGTTCTCCTGCACCGGTGAGGATCATCACGCGGATATCAGGATCGTTTTCAAGCGCGCGCACTTCACTGGCGATGGTGTTGCGCAATTCCTGGTTCAGCGCATTCATCGCCTTGGGGCGGTTCAGGGTTACAACGGCATAGCCGTCCTTTTTATCAACCAACAATACAGGGTCGGACATTGGGGGGATGCTCCTTCAGAAATAGAAATAATGATTAGGCGTTCATCGCGGCCTGTAGGCCGGGGCGCTGTTTCATGCGGTCAAAATAGGCTTGGCAATTTGGAAACTCGTCAGCGAGCTTCACAAGGCTGCCGAGGATAAGCGGGTAGGTCACCATAATATCGGCGGCGGTGAAACTGTCGCCTGCGATATGGGTGGTTGTGGCCAATTGGGTTTCCATCATGGTGAATGCCTTGTGCGCCTTCTGGGTGGCCCAGTCGGCCTGTTCAGGGATGCGCATGGGTTCAGGCTTGATGCGTTTGTTTTGTACGACATCACCGACCGGGTTGGTGGCTGTCGCCTCGGCCAAGTGGAACCATTGCAGATAATGGGCGTAGTCCGCCGTGTCTTTGGCGGGGACAAGGTCAGCAGGTCCATATTTGTCCAGCAGATATTGAACGATTGCCCCTGATTCGCACATGGTCACATCGCCATCAACAATTGCGGGCACAAGGCCCAGCGGGTTAATGGCCAAAAATTCGGGTTTGCGCAAATCCCCATCCATCATGCTTAAGGTTTTGACTTCGTAATCAAGGCCCAGTTCTTCAAGCATCCAGATTACGCGCAAGGAGCGGGAAAATTTCACATGATAAACAGTAATCATCCGGGGCAGTTCCTGTTGAAAAAGGTTGGTGGTTCGTTGCGGGCGACCCTATCATGGGGACACTGACATTCTAAACCACAAACTCACAAAAATTGGGGGCCAATATGGACTTTACGATACCGGAAGACATTACCGATTATCTGGCGGAACTTGACCGTTTTATCGAGGCTGAGATCAAACCGCTGGAAGAACAGGATGATAACCGCCGTTTCTTTGACCATCGGCGTGAACATGCGCGGACCGATTGGGATAATGACGGGATGCCCCGCGAAGATTGGGAGGCGTTGCTGCACGAAATGCGTGACCGTGCTGATAAGGCGGGGCATTTGCGATATGCGCTGCCCAAAAAATATGGCGGCAAGGAAGGCTCAAACCTAGCGATGGCGATAATTCGCGAACATTTGGCGGCCAAGGGATTGGGCCTTCATAATGATTTGCAAAACGAAAACTCAATCGTTGGAAATTTCCCGACCGTCATCATGATGGATCGGTTCGGCACTGATGAACAAAAGGCTGAATTTATCGAAGGCATGATCACGGGTGAAAAGCGCTTGGGCTTTGGCCTGACCGAACCCAATCATGGCTCCGACGCGACATATCTTGAAACCACTGCGGTGCGCGACGGTAATGGCTGGCGGCTGAATGGGATGAAGCGGTTCAACACCGGACTGCATTCGGCAAATTACGACATGGTCTTTGCCCGCACGTCAGGTGATGATGGCTCGCCCAAGGGGATTTCCTGCTTCATTGTGCCGACAGAGTCCGAGGGGTTCTCAGTCGATTTCATGTGGTGGACATTCAACATGCCGTCTGACCACGCCGAAGTGACCTTGAAAGATGTGTGGGTGCCGGACACGGCCTTGTTGGGGCCGCTGGACGATGGCTTGGCATTGGCGCAGACATTTGTGCATGAAAACCGCATCCGTCAGGCAGCATCCGGTATCGGCGCGGCGCAGTTCTGCGTGAACGAGGCGGTGGACTATGCCCGCCAGCGCAAAACATGGGGCAAGCCCTTGGCGACGAATCAGGCGATTCAATTCCCCTTGGCTGAGCTTGAGACCGACATCGAAATGACCCGCTGGTTGGTATACCGGACCGCATGGGGGCTTGATCACATGCACCACATGGCCATGACAGACAAGATTTCCATGGCAAATTACCGCGCCAACCGGATTGTCTGCCAAGCGGCAGATTTGGCCATTCAGGTTCATGGCGGGATGGGCTATACCCGGCATAAGGATTTTGAACATATCTATCGGCACCATCGGCGCTATCGCATCACCGAAGGGGCGGAGGAGATTCAAATCCGCAAGGTTGCCGGACATTTGTTCGGCTTTATCGGCAAAAATGGCTGAGTGAAAGCTGTACAGCGGAAGATGGTCGCCACTATGGACGAGCAAACGCAAAACCTGCCCGACATCAAACGGGAACCACCGTCGCAATTCCTGTTTGCGGCGGAAGTGCCGCGCGTAGTGGCAGAGGGCGCGGCGCTTGTCGGTCTGTGGCCCATCCTGCGCCGCCTGCCCAAGGGTGACGGGCACGCTGTGATGGTGTTGCCCGGCTTTGGTGCCGATGACATGTCTACCGCGCCGTTACGGCAATGCCTGAACCGCATGGGGTATGATGCGCACGGCTGGGGGCAGGGGGTGAACCTTGGCGGTTCGACCCTGCAACGTGAGGCACTGCGCGACCTTTCCCTGAAGCTTTATGAACGGTCGGGCCAGCCCATATCATTGGTTGGTCATTCGCTGGGCGGTATCTATGCCCGTGAGATGACGCGGGCAAGGCCGTTTCAGTACCGGCAGGTTATCACCCTTGGCAGCCCATTCTCGCATGGGGGTCTGGTTGCCAATAATGTCAGTCTGTTGATGGAAGCTGTGTTGGGCAATGCCCCACCTGAAATCAGCGAGGGGGCCAAGCATCGTTTGGCAAGTCCGCCGCCTGTGCCCACCAGCGCGATCTATACCCGTCGTGATGGGGTTGTGCCGTGGCAGTCATGCAAACAGAATCTTGACCATCATCAGGCCAAACGTGCCGAGAATATTGAGGTGCCGGGCAGCCACACGGGGCTGATCGTCAATCCGGCGGTGCTGTATATATTGGCTGACCGCTTGCGCCAACCGGGCCATCAGTGGCAGCCCTTTGCCCCCAAGGGCATCACGGGGATGCTGTATAAACGGTTAAGCGCGCTCGCCAACATCTAAACAGCTTTGATTGACTGTTAGAAGCAACGAACGCGCCTAGCGTTATTGTAATGCTTTTTGCCGATTATTCGGCGGCGGGTTTGTCCGCCACGTCATTGTCTTCAGACATTTCGGCACTTAGGTCCGCGCGGTCTGCGGCCTCTTGCAGTGCCTTGAATTCCGAACTGACCAGGGTTGCCATGTAGCGTAGATCAGGCACGGCCTTGCGGCAGGCGATCAGGCCGAAATCAAGACGCCCTTCATAGGATGTGATGGTGATGTTCAGGCCCATGCCGTGCATCAGCACAGATACCGGATACATCGCGGTCAGACGCGCGCCGTTTAGATACAGCGTGACGGGCGGGCCGGGGACATTTGAAATCACAAGGTTCGATGCGGGCGCAACTGCACCGGTGCGCACCAACGGGTCAAGCGCAACATTCAGGCCATTCATCAGAACGGCATAGTTTTGCTTGCCTTCCTTCGACATGCCCTGCACCTGCGCCTTGGCGGAATTTGCAGACTTGCGAATGGCATAGAACCGCTGCACCGGGTCAGCAATATGGGTTGCCAGATCAACCATGATGGCTGAGATTTGATTGCCGCCGGACGAGCCGTCCTGCGGGCGGAACGACACGGGCACGACCGTGTTCAAGGGCCGATCAGGCAGGGCCTGATGTTCAACAAAATAACGGCGCAATGCACCGGCGCAGACAGCCAATACGACATCATTGATGGTGCCGCCCATCTGTTTGCCCAATGCCTTCACCTCAGCCATGTCGAGGCTATCAACGGCAAAGCGTCGATGGGCTGTGATCGGGTGATTGAACTGTGTTTGCGGCGCGCCGAATGGTACGGCCAATGACGTGTCTTCGACACCGGCCATCTGACGGCCAAGATCAACAAAGTTCTGCGCAATTTCAGGCAGGGTTTTCATGTGCTTGCGCACGCCCGAAACAATATTCCCGATGATGTCGACGGCAGGCGGCGGGGCAACATCGGGGTCGCTTTTCTTGCGGGTGTCAATCTGCCAAGGGGCCTTGGCGACACCAGTTTCGGGTGTTGTTGACAATGTTTGCGCAATCAGGCGCATACCTGCAATGCCATCAATGACGGAATGATGCATCTTCGTGTACATCACAAAGCGCCCATCATCCAATCCCTCGATCAAATAGGCTTCCCATAGGGGGCGCGTGCGATCAAGCTGACGGGCGTGAATGCGTTCAATCAATGTGAATAGCTGGTCCATCGTGCCGGGGCGCGGCAGGGCAGAAAAGCGGACATGATAATCAAGATCAAATTCCGGGTCCTGTTCCCATTCGGGGAAGCCGCCAAAAATGGAAGAAGGCATCTTTAGGCGCTGGTTAAACGGCGGCACAACGGGGCCACCTGTCTTCAACTCTTCAACCAAGTCCTGAACAAAGTCGCCTTCGTAATCTTTGGGCGGTTCAAAGATCTGCAACCCACCGACATGGGCAGGTGATTCCGGCGATTCCATTTGCAGAAATGCCATGTCCAACAAGCTTAAACGCGCCATAATTTTACTCCCCAAAAGCATGTTCAGGCCCTTTGGCCTGTATGCATCTACCGAAAAACGTCTGTTTTCTGCGACTTCGGTAGGTTAATCCCTGATATGAAAAAGTTTGCCACATTTTTAATGCGGATGCCAAGTCATCTGCTGCCGCGCGGCAGACCGCCACGGATCACGTCACAAAAGCGTCACGCAGTTTGATGTGCTGTGGGCTGCTATTTTGTTGTGGCAACATAGACGCCGCCCCAGTCTTCTGGTGGGGGTGTGTCACGGTAATCAGCAATGCGACCGGCGATCATATCGTAATACCCTTGCGGAGCGCATTCGAACTGGCGCGCGCGGGCCATCGCCGCCTCTGCCCCGTCCCAATCATTGGTGCGGAACAGGCGGTGCATGTCTTCATTGGCTTCATTCAGTGCGGTAAAATCAGGGTCATCGCGCATGTTTTGACCGCCTAACAGGGCGAAAATTTCAGCCGGCTCACTGCGGCCTTTCACGGCGATCAGATCAAGCCGCAAGGTGGCATAAAACGGCTCAGCAATCAGGGCGGTCTTGGGGCCGATGACCGTTTCAACGGCATAGGATTTTGATTGCCCTTCAAGCCGCGCTGCAAGGTTCACCGCATCACCCAATACCGAATAGTCGAACCGTTGTTCGGACCCCATATTGCCGACGACACATTCGCCGGTATTGATGCCGATGCCGATCTTCAGTTCCATAAACGGAATGCCAGCGGCGGCGGCTTCCTTTTCGCGTTCAGCGTTCAGTTCGTCCAGCGCCTTATACATATCTAGTGCAGCCTGACACGCCTTCCGCTCCTGATTTTTCACGTCCAATGGCGCATTCCAAAACGCCATGATGCAGTCACCCATATATTTGTCGATGGTGCCTTCGTGGGTCAGGATCACGTCGGTCAGCGGCGTGAGCAGCCGGTTGATCAGCTCCGTCAGGCCGACAGGGTTTTCCTTATACTGTTCTGAAATAGAGGTGAAGCCACGCACATCGCAAAACAGGAAGGTCATGGTCTTTGTCTCGCCACCCAGTTTCAGGCGCGAGGGGTCGGCGGCCAATTGCTCCACAAGGGCAGGGGACAGATATTGCGCAAAGGCGCTGCGGACCTGTTCGCGCTGTGCCTCCTCGCGGGCATAATTGCTGTAACTCAGAACGCCGAACAATAGCGCGCCGCTTGCCGCCGGAAAGGCCGCATCCAACAAAATAAGGTGCTCATGAAACAGATACCAACTAAGCCCGACCGTGGCAGCTGTCAGGCCAATATAGACGAATAGGGCGCGCCGAGCGCCAGCCAAGGGAACCAGCACAATCATTAATAGCCCGACGATCGCAAGCGTGCTGAGTTCCGCCCCCAAAGCATAATTAGGGCGGATCAGGTTTTGGCCGGACAAAATTGTTTCCAGTAATTGCGCGTGGATTTCAACACCGGGCATGGCCCCTTCAATCGGGGTGGCGCGAATATCCTTCAGCCCCGTTGCGGTTGTGCCGATCAGGACCAGCTTGCCCTTGATGGCGGTCGGGTCATGCTGATTTGCCAATAGCTTGTGCGCAGGAATGTAAATTTCAGGATTGTGCGGGCCGTATCTGATCCATAACTGCCCGTTAAAATCGGTGGGGACGTCTGTTCGCGCGACACGCACTGATTTGATGCCTGCGCCCTGTGTGTCACGGACAATCGCATATTGGCTTTGCCCGGTGGCAAGGCGCAGCATCTCAACCGCCAATGTTGGATAAACGCGGGAGCCAACGCGCAACACTGCGGGGATGCGCCGAACAATCCCATCGCTTTCGGACGAGATTGTGAACATGCCCCGGCCATTGGCAGCACGTTCAAGCACAGGATGATTTTCGGTAACCGACCCATAGGACAACAGGAACGGGCGCGGATCGCCGTTAAATTCCGCAATCGGCGTCAGGTGATGTTTCGCCTGCCGCGTCTCTTCACTTTCAGGTTCAGGGTTGGCGCCAAGGCCAATCACAGTGCGCGTGCGGGCCAAGGCATCGGCAAATATTTCGTCATTGCTGGGCCGTTCTTTTAGGGCCGCTTTGACGTGATCGGGCAGGCCGTATTGTGCCTCTGCATATATTTCCGGTGATAGGTGGTCGGCCTCAGGAAAGACGATATCAAGCCCGATGGCAGCAGCGCCGCTATTGTGCAAATTATAGATCATTTGCGCGACCTTGGTGCGCGGCCACGGCCATTGGCCTACCTGTTTCAGGCTGTCTTCATCAAGATCAATAATGACAACGGGCTGGTTTTCACTTTCATGGGGGGCAATCCGTTGAAACAAATCAAACTGTATCAGCCGGGCCTTTTCAACCAATGGCGGGTCAACAACACGTAAGGCCAACAGGCCAATCAGAAGATAAAGCCCAAGAGCACGGCCGCTGATCACCCAGTCGAGCATCTGCCGTAATATGGTTTGCTGGCGTGACACGGCTTGTTGATTCCCCTTTTTACTTGCGGACGAGTGTGCGTTGTCGCCACACTAACCGCAAGTATATTGGCACAAGTGTCTGAATTTTCTATTAAACTTTAGGCATCTGCGACATGCTGACATGGCTTGTTGACAATCATGTAAAGAGTGCCTATCTTTACTTACATGATTGTAACAAAGCTTTTTCGCACCGCGGGCAAAAATATGCGGTATGATCAGAAAAAGCAAAATGAGGATAGGGGCGCAAAGCCCAACCTTGGGGAGAGAGAAGATGACCACGACAGACGTGACAGTAAAACAAACTGGTGCCGTACAACCTGCGAAAACTGTGAAGCGCCGCCGCAACTGGCTGGCAGCCTTCCGTCATATTGATCTGCTGCGCAAAAACAACGAAGACACTGAACAAGTGTTCCGCATTATCGAGGCGCTGAAGGGCGATGCCGACAAAACGGCCTATGACGCCTTCATCAAAACAGAAATCGGTCAAAAGGTAATTGCTGAAAAGCGCAGCGCCATTGACTTCCTTGGTAATCGCGACTGGTTGCGCAGCCTGCCTGATGGTTCGCTGGGCCGTGAATATCTGGACTTTATGGTGTCAGAAGGGTTGACCGCAGAAGGATTGCGCGACGTGTCCTATGATGGCGGGTTCGCTGGCGAAAGTGAAGAAACAGAAGAAGACCGGATCTTTGCTGAATGGAACCGTGACATCCATGACCTGTTTCATGTGGTGACAGGCTATCATCGCGATCCGTTTGGTGAATTGTCCGTTTTGGCAGTGACCTATCAACAGACCAAAAGCCTTGGCGTTGCCTTTATCGCCATCATGGGCTGCTTTGAGATCAAGCGTATTTTGCCCGGTGCCAAGGTCTATAAGGCGCTGCGTCAGGCGTTCAAGATTGGCAAGCAGTGTGAAAATCTGGTTGCGCAGGATTGGGAATATTTGCTGACCCTGCCGAAGCAGGAAGCATTGGCCCATCTAAACCTGCGTGAGCCGACACATTATAACGCCGTGCTTGATCATGCGGTTGCAACCAAGACAACGGACCCGCGTTACCAACATTTGTTTGCTGCCTAAGCACAAACACTGCAATCCAATAAACAAAAGCCCCGCTAGGTTAGCGGGGCTTTTTTGTGTCAGTGGTTTGAATGATCAGGCAGCAGCAACGGCCAAGCCTGCGGCGGCACGCATTTCAGCAAAGCTGGCCTGCAAGGCATCATTATAGGCATCCGGGTCGGGCAGCATTTCGCGGCAGGCCTGGAAAGTGATGGACTGAGAGCCATTATAGCTGAACACCGAATGGGTCAGCCCAAGGCTTTCCTGAATGGGGCTAAGCTCATATGCCCGCACCATTTTGGCGCCTGTCATATAAACGGGATCGGCGGGGCCGGGCACATTGGTGATGATGGTGTTGAACGGCACATCAAACCGGTTGGCCAATGCTGTTTCAAACGCCTTGCGGCTACCCAATGCGGTTAGCGAGGCGGGAACAGCCACGGTCTTGCGGGCGATGGCCTTGGCGGACACGGCCTTTTTATAGGCGCCGACTTCATCCATTTCGAAATTAACGGCGCGCACCCGATCAAGCGGGTCAGCAATATCCGTATGGATTTCGATTGACGGCATGTGGATTGTGTTTGTCGAGGTGTCTTCGTTTTCACCACGAACATTCAACGGCACACCGGCAACGAGCGAGCTTGTCGGCAATTCGCGCTTGCCTTCCAGATAACGGCGCAGGCCGCCTGCAACGATGGCGACCACAACGTCGTTGACTGTGGCACCTTCAACCTTGTCACGGATGGCGCGAATATCGTCCAATGGCATATCAACAGCGCCAAATACACGATGGGCGGAAATAGCACCGTTAAAACGCGTCTTGGGCTTGCCTGAGCGTTTTTCCTCTGACAGGCGCATACCGGCCCGCATACGGGCAACTGATGGCATGGCATCGGAAAGCACGCGTGCCATTTGCAGTGGTGATTTGATGTTGTTGCCATAGGTGCGCGCCAACAATTCGGCGGCAGATGGGGTCCGTTCAGGACGCCAAGGGGTCTCAGGCTCCGCCGCGCGATCTTCTGGCGCGCGGGTGTGCAGGGCACGGGCCAGACCTGATCCTTCTAGGGTATCAATTGCGGCGTGATGAACCTTGGTCAATACGGCGTATGACCCTTCGGGCAGGCCGGGAATATTGTCCAACCCTTCGATAATCGTTGCTTCCCAAAGCGGACGGTTTAGGTCAAGCGGACGGGAATGCAGACGGGCAACCAAAATGCAAAGCTGACGCCAGTCACCGGGTTTGGGCAGGGCGATATGACGGACATGATATTCCAGATCAAAATCCGCGTCCTCAACCCAATAGGGGTAATCAACATTCAGGGGAACCTGCACCAATTTGCGCCGGAACATGGGGCTTAAATGCAGCCGATCATGATAGGTGCGCAAAATGTCCTTGAACCGCACGAACCCATTATTGGCCGTTGACGGGTCGTAAATTGCCAACCCGGCAATATGCATGGGCGCGTTGTCGAGTTCCTGATAAAGGAACATGGAATCAATGCTGGACAATTGCTGCATTGTATTTTCCCCATATTATCAAATTGTTATCGGCGCAACCTAATACGCAAAAACAGGACCGGCAGCGCGCTTTCTATACTCTGTCGCGGACACTATCACACAGACCGCCAAAAACGCCATAGGTCAGATGCCGCAAGTGCAACAACAAGCACCACAAAGTGCAACAAGACGTTGAGTGTTGCGAGAACAGCGCAATCAAAGCGCCAGTGGGGCAGCCAGTGGGGCAGCCTGTGGGGCGGCCTGTGTGTCAGCTGGCACGGGCGTTGTGAATTGTCGCCATCAGGCCAAACAATTCCGCCGGGTTTGGCCGGTCTGGACGTGTGCCCGTTGCCTCAGCCTCAAAATCGCGAAACAGGGTGGATACATTGATGGCAATACGCTCCGCATCGCCCCAACTGTCAAAATCACCCAGCGCGATTTCCTGTGCGGCAGTCAGCACATCGCGGACGCCTTGATCCCACAAGATGCGGGCTTCATCGCGGATATAGGTCAGATAGCCGATCACCGCCTGCACACCGCGCCTGTCCGTTATGGGGCCATGGCCCGGGACAATCAATTCAGGCTCCAGCGACAGGATGGTTTCGCAGGCGGCAATGCAATTGCTGATGGGCCCGGCCCAACAGATCGGCGTGCCTTCGATGAACAGAATATCGCCCGAATATACGGTCTTGGCGGTTTTGTCATGCACCAGCACATCGCCCCCTGTGTGGGCGGGGCCGACCTCAATCAGATCAAGCGGACGGGTGCCCACTGAAATGGTCAACTTGTCTTCAAACAGACGGGTGGGCAGCCGCCGTTCAACGCCTGCGAAATCAAAGGCACCGAAGGCCTGTTTGAAATAGGCACCCAGCGCGCCCATGTCATCGGCCTGTTCCAACAGGGCGGCCATCATGGCCGGGCTTTCTTCTTCTTGTTCTGCTGCGGCTGTCTTGCTGGCAATGATGTCGGCCTGCGGGCAACAGCCATTGCCATTGCAGTGATCGCCATTGGCGTGGGTGTTGATGATGGTGCCGATGGATTTTGCAGCCGGGGCCGCATCGCGCATAACCGCCAGCATATCGGCGGTTAGCGTCATGTCATACAGCGTATCGATCAGCAGGCTTTCACCACTATCGGTGATCAGCCCCGCATTTGACCAGCCCCAGCCACCATCAGGTTGCAACCACGCAAAGCTGCCATTACCCAGCTCATGCAAGCCTTTGGTATAGCTGAATTGCGGTAATCCCAAACCCGCATAGTGACCGGTGGTGGTGATGCTCATCCGCTGTCCCTAGTAAAGTGTGGCGTCCGCTGCCTTGGTGTAGGGCACGAAATCAGCCATGCGATTTTCTTTTAACTTTGTGCCCCATTCAGGATCACATAGTAGGGCGCGGCCCACCGCAATCAAGTCGAACTCATCATTTTCAACGCGCTCAACCAACTCGTCCATATGGGACAAGGTTTCATCGTCATGGCCCGCATCGGCCCCAGCCATCGAGGCAATGAATTCCTGATTAAGCGACACAGACCCGACAGAAATGGTCGGCTTGCCCGTTAGTTTTTTGGTCCACCCCGCAAGGTTGAGGTTGGAACCTTCGAACTCAGGCTCCCAAAAGCGGCGGGTAGAGCAGTGATAAATATCGACGCCAGCATTGGTCAGCGGTTCCAACCAACCGGCAAGCTGATCTTCGGTTTGGGCAAGGCGTGCAGCAAAGTCCTGCTGCTTCCATTGTGAATAACGCAGGATGATGGGGAAGTCCGCGCCCACTTCGGCACGACATGCCGCGATCAGTTCAGAGGCGAATTTGGTCCGGCTGATCAGGTCGCCGCCAAAATCATCATCGCGGATATTGCTGCCTTCCCAGAAAAACAAATCAACCAGATAGCCATGCGCGCCATGAATTTCGATGGCGTCAAAGCCCAGCTTCTTGGCATCGCGTGCGCCATCGGCAAATGCCTTGATCACTGCATTGATGTCTTCAAGTGTCATGGGGTCGGTCACAACCTTTGGCGGCTTGTTAATGCCGGACGGGCCGCTTGACGGTGCGTCGGGGTGAATGCCCATGCCCTGTTTGCGCATCATGCCCACATGCCACAACTGCGGGGCGATTTTGCCGCCAACCTTGTGGACGTCTTCCACCACCTTGGCCCAGCCTTCTAAGGCATCGCCATAGAAGACGGGGATCTGATCGCTCATATTCGCGCTGGGGTGATTGACATTGGTACCCTCGGTGATGACCAAGCCCACGTCATTTTCAGCGCGACGGCGATAATAGTCAGCCACGTTTTGACCGGGAATGCCATTGGGGGAAAAGGCGCGTGTCATGGGGGCCATGACGATACGGTTGGCGAGGCTTAGATTGCCCAGTTGCACGGGGTCGAACAGAACAGCAGGTGACTTACCCATATTTCTTGGTCCTTTTGATAATTTGTCATGAAATTTGAAGGTGCGCCATGCAAGCAATTGAACGGCGCAAATACAAGTGATTTATTTCGCAACCATTCCGGCCTGTTCTTTGATCAGGCGGTTGGTTTCTGCGACCATCATGTCTTCGCGATAAGTCGCTTCATAAACCGTGCGGGCATTCATGCCCATTTTTTTGAGGCTAGGGCGGTCCAGCCCGTTCAGCAGCGCCGTCAATGTGTGGGGGTGATTGAAGCTGAACACATCGCCGTTAAAGCCGGGCACCACCAAATAGGGTAGCGAGGTACGGTCCGACAATAATAGCGGGCAGGCATTGCGCATAGCCTCAAGCGCCACAAGGGGCAGGCCCTCATACCGGCTGGGCATGACCAGTGCATCAAATCCGCGATAGGCGGCATCAATCTCAAGCGGGGGGATTTTTCCCGCTACTGTTATGCGGGGGTCATCAAGCGCGGGGTTGGCGGCACTGCTGTCCTGCAAATGCGACCAGCCAACCAATGTCAGCGCGATATCATCGCGGGTGCAGGCGCTGAACCCCTGCAACAATTCATCAAGCCCCTTTTGCCGGTCAAAGCGTCCGATGAAGCCCAGCTTCAGTGGCCCTTCGTTCGGTCCGGCGGGCGTAGTGGGGGGGGATGCTGTATCTTTCACGCCATTTTGAATGACGCGCATATCCCGGAAATGGACGCCGCGATCTTCGGCCAAAAACATACTGGCGTGGGAACAGTTGATAACAAGGTCCGTCTGTCCGGCCAGAAATTTTTCGATCTGGACATAGACCCAATCTGTCAGTCCACCGCGATCCTGCTCAAAAGACCAACTGTGGGCGTTATAAATCACGCGCCCGCGCACGCCGCCCATCATTTTGGCGACCCGGCCCAATAGACCGGGAAACGAGCAGTGCATGAAAATCACATCACCGTCGATTTCTTTAAGTGCGCGCCGGACATGCAGCAGTGCCTTGGGCTGCGCCAATAGTGAGCGCGAGAAAGGATAGTGCCTAACTTCAACTTTATCGGTAAGCAGGTCGGGTTCATCTGCAAAGGGGGCGGTATCGTCAGCGCCGGTCAGGATCACAATCCGGTCAAAGGCCGGGTCATTGATCTGGGCACGCAACAGGCTGCGCACATAGGTGTCGATCCCGGCAACACAATGTTCAACAAAATGGACCAGCGTGGACACGGGCGGCATTCCTTGTATGCGAATGAATAGACGTTGTTTGAGGTGTAAAGCGCCAGCGCCGACACGTCAATCTGGTGGCTGCATGGCATTGTATTGGCGGCTGTGCTAGGGGCAGGGGATGAGCAAGTCAATTTTTTCTCCACCGGTTATGCGCTGGGCCTTTTGGACCGGTTTTGTGGTTGTGTCCTACCTGTTGTTATCGCCGCAGGTGGCGCAGGTGCCCCTGCCATTCAGTTGGGTGTCAGCGGCTGCCCATATGGGTGTTCATGCGGGGCTGGCGTTTGTGGCGCTCCATGCTTTCACCCGGCGGGAGCTTGCCCAACTGATCGGGCTGGGACTTTACGCCGTAGGGACTGAAAGTCTGCAGCATGTCATACCGGGCCGCTTTTTTGATTTGGCTGATATGAGCCTGAACCTGTTCGGGGTCGTTATCGGCAATGGCGTGGCCCATTTGGCCCGCTGCATTCTGAAACTTGATTAGGACTGACCTTGTGATGATCCGTATTGCCTTTATTGCTTCTGTCATTGGTTTGGCAGCGTTTGCCACCGTTCCTGTGGCCGCAAATGACTGGTCGGGAACCGTTGACCTTGGCGCCAGCAGTTCGAGCGGGAACAGCGAGGTGACCACCGTCACCGGCACCACAAAGCTGGTGCGTGATGGGCAAAACTGGCGCAACACGATCAAGGGTGATCTGGCCTATGCCGAAGATCAGGGCATCCGGTCCACTGAACGCTATGCGGCATCGTTCAAAACTGACCTGAAACTGGATTCCAGTTGGTTCCTGTTCGCCATTGCAGACGGTGCGTTGGACGAGTTTGGCGGCGTCCGCAAGCGGGCCAGTGGCGCGCTGGGCGTGGGCAAGGGGTTCTTCCGCACCAAGGCCGGCAGCTTTCTTGAGGCTGAAATCGGTGCCGGGATGCGTTATCAGGAAGATCAAGCCGGATTGGATGAGGACGAGGCTATTGGCCGGTTTGCCCTGACCGGTGAATTTGTCATCAATGACGGGATTGTCTTTGCGCAATCCATCAATGTTGAAGGCGGCGACACAAACATCGCGACCATTTCAGACAGTGCCTTGCGTTTTGATATTATGAAGGGCGTATTCGCCAAGCTGGGTGTTAACGTTCATCATAATTCAGACGTGCCTGCCGGAACCGAAAAGACCGACACGCTGACGACCTTTTCGGTTGGGTATAAGTTCGGCAAATAGTCTATAGGCAGCAATTAGCGGCCAGCTAGATCACAAAAGTCTCAAGCGGCTCATACCCGTTGAAATTGACGGATGAATAGCTGGCGGTATAGGCACCGGCTGCCAAGATCCACACCCTGTCGCCGGCCTGAATATCAGCGGGCAGGGGATAGGGTGTTTTTTCATACAGCGTGTCGGTGGAATCGCAGGACGGCCCGGCCATAACACTGGGCTGTAGGTCACCATCACGCCCATCGACGATCATCGGATAGCGGATAGATTCTTCCAATGTTTCAGCAAGCCCCGAATATCGCCCGATATCAAGATAGACCCAGCGGTGATCGCCTTCGCGGTCCTCTGCCTCTGCCACCAGAATGACGGTGGCGGCAATCACGCCGGCCTCCGCAACCATAGCACGGCCCGGCTCAAACATCAGATTGGGCATCCGGTCAGGGAAATGTGCTGACAGGCGCGCCATCACGCCCTGCCCATAGGCCGCAATATTGGGCGCAAGGGAGCTTGAATGCGCAGGCATACCGCCACCCAAATTTAACAAGGTAAAGTGAATGCCACTTGCGGCGGCATCATCAAACAACGCGCGGGCGCGGGCAAATGCCTTGTCCCATGCATCCAGATTGGTTTGCTGGCTGCCCACATGAAAACTGATGCCAACAGGGATCAGGCCCAATTCCTTGGCAAGCTGCGCCAGCATCACTGCCCGCTCAGTTGGGCAACCGAACTTGCGGCTTAAGGGCCATTCAGCCCCAACACTTTCAACTGCAATGCGGATCATGATGCGGGCACCGGGCGCGTTTGTAGCCAGCGCGCGAATGTCTGCTTCGCAATCGCTGGTAAATAGTGTGATCCCCATATCGTGGGCATAGGCGATGGAGGAGGGGCGCTTCACCGGCGCGCCATAGGACAGACGGTCCGCCGTTATGCCAAGCGATAGGCACAGGTCAATTTCGCCCCGGCTTGCCACGTCAAAGCATGACCCTTTTGCTGCCAGTGTGCGCAACACGGCGGGGGCGGGGTTTGCCTTCACCGCGTAAAAGCATACAGCCGGAGACAGGGCACCCGTCAGCAGATCATAGGCATCATCGACCTTGCTTTGCTGTACGATCAGCGCCGGATGGTCGGGGCTGACCGTATCGACAAAGGCGCGAACCTCGTCAGCGACATGCAGTTCATTGACGAATTGCAATGTCGGCGACGTGCTGTCGCTGCGATTATCTTGTGTGGTTTTTTTTGTTGTCACCACTTCATTAATCAGGTCATAAGCCATGATCATAACTCACAAAGGCGCATTGGCGCGTTGAGGGGAAGGGAACCCGGATGAGCCCCATTTTGGCAGAAACATTGCATGATGGCTGGACTCAATCGTTTGAGATTGATGGCGACATGATTGTGGATCGCAAGTCCGCCTTTCAACATGTTCAGATTTTTGACAACCGGCTGGTTGGCCGGGTGCTGGTTCTTGATGGCATCATCCAGCTGACAGAACGGGACGAGGCGACCTATTCCGAAATGCTGTCTCACGTGCCTGTGTGTGAACTGGGCACGGTTAAACGTGTGATGATTGTCGGTGGCGGTGATGGTGCCATTGCCGAGGAGCTTTTGAAGCACAAGTCGATTGAACAGATTGACCTTGTCGATATTGATGGCGACGTGGTTGATCTGTGTAAGAAGCTGTTGCCAAACGTTCATAATGGCGCGTTTGATGATCCCCGCTTGACGGTGCATGTGGCTGACGCCTTTGCGTTCCTTGAAGATGAAAACGCCGCTGACCGCTATGACCTGATCATTGCTGATCGTCCCGACCCGGTTGGTCCCGCTGCGGTCCTGTTTGAAACCCGGTTTTACGATTTGGTCAATCGCGCGTTGACCGCCCAGGGCGTTGCTGTCTTTCAAACCGGCGTGCCCTTGTTTCAGGGACAGGAACTGACCGACACGGTGCGCCAACACGCTGAGGTGTTTGCCGAAAACGGCACCTACCTTGTTGTGACGCCAACCTATATGGGCGGCTTCATGGCGCTGACATGGGCCAGTAAAACAGCAGGCGTGCGTCTGGGTGATCGGACGCGCCATGATGAGGTCGCGGCCCGGTTTGCGCAGGGTGCTATTGCCACTGAGTATTATACGCCTGATCTGCATTTCGCTGCCTTTGATCTGCCTGCCTTCGTGCAGCGCCTTGTGGACGCCTAAAGGCAGGCTGATCAATTAACCGACCATGCCGCGCTTCATCTCCGACACCTGAACAGAGCCGGGGGTGAATGCGCGTTTCAGAACGGGCAGGGTCTTCATCGGTTTGGCATCGCCGCACATAAACACATCCAATGCGGCATAGCCCTTTTCAGGCCATGTGTGGATGCTGATATGGCTTTCGGCCAAAACCGCAACGCCGGAAATACCGCCATTGGGCGTGAAGTGATGCAGATGGATATGCAGCAGGGTTGCGCCTGCCTCCTCTACTGCTTCAATCAACGCCGCTTCGACATGATCAAGATCGTCCAGCCTGTTTGACTGCCACAAATCAATGATCAGGTGATGACCGGCATATTGCACGCCATCAACAGTGATAAAATGATCGGCCTCCAAATCGGGGTCGATATATTCAGTATCAGAGACGATGGGGCCTTTCGGCACCAGTGTCGGGGTCGGTCGAACCTCTGCTCGGGCGTTAGCCGCCTCCGCTTCGATTCCGACCGCTACCTGAAGCTCGGCTTTCGCCATAATAGCCACCTATAACTAGTCAGAAACAAACGGGGTGGGGTTGATTCCCCACGGTCGAAACAGCCAATCACTTGCCTGCTTCTAGGGTCCGACGCACCGCCCTATGTACCTGTCAAAGGGGGACAGGCTTTACTGACATTGCGTCGAGGTCGCGGAAATTAGCTGAAATGCTCGTAATTGCAAGATGGCAAGTAAAGCAGGGGCGAAATGACCCAATTTGTAGGCATTATGCAATCTGTCGCGTAAATGGGGGTAGCAAAAGCCCCCCGCTGCCACTATAGAAAGGAACCATAATATATTGATGAAGTGGCATATAGAAATTGGGGACTTGTTCGCATGGCAGGCAAGGATAATACAGCGGAAAATGAACGCCCGATGGGGCGGCGTGAACGTAAGAAAGCGCAAACACGGGACAAGATATTTCAGGCAGCGATGACCCTGTTTGCCGACTCTGGCTATGATTCTGTTACGATTGAACAGATTTGCGATAAAGCAGACGTCGCCAACGGCACGTTTTTCCTTCATTTCCCAACCAAGGCCGCTGTGCTGGACGAATTGAATGTCCGCCTTAGCGATAGCTTGCTGGCGGAATTGCAGGGCCAGGAAGGGTCAGCGGCGGAAAAGCTGCGGCAGGTTCGGACGGCCGTCATCAAGTTGTGGAACGACCATGCCGCATTAATGCAGCACCTGCTGGGTGAGGTTATGGTCCGCCCGCTTGAGGAACAGGCCCAAGGGGCAACACAGGACCTGATTGTTCTGGTGCGTGAAATTATTGCCGAAGGACAGG
>SPJN01000015.1 GCA_006844605.1 Hyphomicrobiales bacterium
GGCTGTGGATCAGTCAAATGCGCCGCCACCCAATCACCTGCATCGCCCCGTTCAACCTGAATACCGGCCTGTTTGGCTAATGCAATCGCTCCTTCAAATCGGGCAATGCGGGCGGTCTGGTCCGGCCAAATATAGGACCGCACCCGGTCAACCGATGGGCCGTCATGAATATCCAGCGGGTTAATATCCACCGCCTGACGGCTTGCGATTTTGAATGATGGCGGCAGCGCGGGGAACGGCCCTTCCCAGTTCACGTCAAAATGCACCGGGCTATCGGGGTCGCCCCAAAAATGCCCATTGCCGAAATCATAATGGAACTGATCCCAAATCATGTTCAGCCCGGCACTTGCCCCCATTTCATACAAACTAAATGGCAAATCAATCTGGCGCGCCAAATGGGCAAAGCCGGGCAATAATACCGATGATCGGCCAACCTCATTCGTTTGCACCGCATAAGTCAAAAATTCAGAAATCGCAGCGCGATGATCGGCAAGCGCGGCCAAAACCGGCGCACGCAAATCATCTGCCGTGACGGGCCGTTGTGCATCCGGGTACAGCGCCGCCAAATCAGGTGTCTTGCCCGCCCGCACCAGCGCCTGCAAGGCACCAGCCACACGCAGGCTAAGGGCGTCCATCGTCGGCTCCCCCCGCCAATCACGCAACATGTCGTCCAGCATACCACCATCAACAATGTCCTGATGTAGTACCGTGATCAGCTGCGCCGTGAAGGGGGAGCCCAGCGCTTCGCACCAACCGATCTGTGCCCTGAAATGTTCGATAATAATATCGCGTTGCGTCATATAGATATTAGCCCTTGAACTGGTTTAGATCGTCAATCGTGTCCGCCACGGCTGCCTTGATCAGCTGATGGCCGACTTCAACGCTCGCCAATGCGGGATTGGAACCAATGCGCCCATCAGGAAAGGTGCGCCGATAATCTTCAGCATCGGTAAAGCCGCCGCGCGGTGCCAATTCAGGTTCCATCGGCACATCTTTGACCGCCTCAGGATAGGCGGCGTAGGTCACAGACACTTCAGATGGTGTGGCGTGGCTGCCTTCGGCAGCGCCATATTCTTTTTTCGAGATGGCGTTCACTTTCGGGCCCTGCCACCAATTGCGCAGCTTGCATTGAATGCCCGGACGATTACTACCCGCTGCTCCGGCGAATGACCTTTCGCCATGTAGTTCGGCAAAGCAGGCCATCAATGTTGCGATATTGCCGCCATGCCCGTTCAGGAAATAAAACTTCTCGAACCCATGCAGGCGCAAACTGTCAGTCCAGTCCTTGACGACCTGGATCATCGTACTGGGACGGATCGCCATGCTGCCCGCAAACCCCAAATGATGTTGGGCAATCCCCACATTCAATGTCGGCCCCACCATGATGCCGGTTTCATCGCCCACGCCCTTGGCAATCACCTCAGGGCAGATAGCGTCGGTGCCGATCAATCCGTTGGGGCCGTGTTGTTCGGTTGAGCCGACCGGAATAATGATGGTCTTGCTGTTTGCAAGATAGGCTTCGACCTCTTGCCATGTGGATAGATGTAACTGCATAGTTCCTCCTGCTGTTGGGGATGTATAGCATGAAAGCGGGAAACATGAAAAAGCTGCTGGTGGGTTTGGGTATCATACTTATTTTGGCTGTTGCGGCCTATCGCTACGCGCCATCATTGATGGTGGCGGCGCTGTTTGAACCGTCTGCTGATTTTGACGAGTTGACCGCGCCCCCTGCGCCGGATTATGCCGATCCGTCCAATTGGGCAGCATGGCCCGGCCGCGCAGATACAGCCGACCAACTACCAACGGGTGTCACAGCACCCCCCGAACAGGCCCGCCGCGCCGCTGTGTTTTACGTGCATCCCACCGTGTTCATGTCGAACGAGGCATGGAACGCCGACACAGCTGACCAAAACACAAATATGTTGGTGGACTATTTGCCTGTGATGGGACAGGCCAGCGCCTTTAACAAATGTTGCCAGATTTACGCGCCGCGCTACCGTCAGGCCACCTTATGGACCTATATGGGCGCGGCTGATCAGGCGGGCAAGGCGCTTGATCTGGCCTATCAGGATGTTGATGCCGCTTTTGACTATTTTTTGGCGGCACTTGATCCCACCATGCCAATTGTCCTTGCCAGTCATTCACAGGGGTCAACACATCTGTATCGTTTGTTGGCATCACGCATTTGGGGCACACCGCTTCAGGATCGTTTGGTTGTCGCCTATGTCGTCGGCGTCTACACACCCGCATCGCACAAGGAAATGATCTTGCCTGACATGCCCCTATGCGCAACGGCAGATGATGTCGGATGCCTGATCACATGGGACACCTATCGCCCCAAGGGTGACCCCAAATCCACACCCAACCCGATGACCCATTGGGTTGGCCAAAACAACTATATCGCCCCGCCACCGGTGCCGCGCCTTTGCACCAGCCCGCTTGACTGGAACGAAGCAGGCGGCGGCGCTGTCAGGCTTGCCCCCGGTGGCTTGGCCGCGACATTCACCGGCGGCGACCCTGATTTTTCAAACCTGCCCCAATTGGGTGCCGTTGATGATGTCCCCGTTGCGGGACGCTGTTTGGATGGTGGTCTGGTGCTTGAGGCGCCCTATCCGGCCTTTATTGAGGAACACCCCAATTTCGGCCCCGGCGGCAGCCTGCACCTGATGGATTTTTCCATTGCCTATATGGACCTGTTCCACAATGCAGCACGCCGGGTAGACAGCTATCTGACAACCACCGCCGCCAACTAAAGGACCCGTCCTCATGCCCACACGCCTTGCCACCAAAGATGATCTTGATGTGATCGTCACCCTGACCCAAGACCGGCGCAGCAAGCTTGCCCGCGCACAACCCGTCTTTTGGAAACCATCAGAACAGGCCGCCGCCATCACGCCGCTATTCTTCACCATGCTGATCGATGCGGATGAGGTTGGCACCCTTGTCCATACGGACGAGGCAACAGGCGCGGTCAATGGGTTTTTGATCACCACAGAAGAACCTGTGCCCCCGGTTTATGATCCCGGCGGCAAGGCTTTCAAAATCGACGATTTCTGCCTTGCCAATGACACCTTGTGGCCAACCGCCGGACAGGCCCTATTGGCCCATGCCGAAACATGGGCAAAGGACCAAGGCGGCGCGGTGATGATCCTTGTTGCCCCGACATGCGAACGGATCCGCCACGATCAAGCAAAATCAATCGGCTACGACACCGTGACTGAGTGGATGCGCAAGCCGCTATAAATAGGCCGCCGTAAAGTAAGTCCCCATAATTCAGGTCTATTAGACCAAAGACTGACCGTTCAACCCTTGCGCCAACAAGGGCGGATCAACATAATGCCGCAAACTCACCAAACAGGTTCTGGCAGGAGACTTCACCATGACGGACCAGCAAACATTTCCCGTTCCCGCTGAATGGGCAGACCGCGCCCTGATGGACAATGACGATTATCTTGCCGCCTATGAACAGGCCGCAACCGATCCTGTCGCCTTTTGGGGCGAGGTTGGCCAACGGCTGGACTGGATCAAACCGTTTTCAGATGGGGCCATCAAGGATGTGTCATTTGATGCTGAAGATCTTCATATCCGCTGGTATCATGATGGCACGTTGAACGTCGCCGCCAACTGCATTGACCGCCACCTGCCTGAACGAGCCAAGCAAACCGCTATCATCTGGGAAGGTGACGAGCCGACCGATGACAAGACCATCACCTATCAGGATTTGCATGACGAGGTTTGCCGCTTCGCCAATGTGTTAAAGGCACGAGGCGTCAAAAAGGGCGACCGCGTCACCATCTATATGCCCATGATCCCTGAGGCGACATACGCCATGTTGGCATGTGCCCGTATCGGGGCGGTTCATTCCGTGGTGTTTGGCGGCTTTTCCCCTGACGCACTGGCAGGCCGTATTCTTGATTGTGAAAGCACCTGCATCATCACTGCCGATGAAGGCGTGCGCGGTGGCCGTTTGATCCCCTTGAAGGCCAACACGGATGCGGCACTGGAACAGTGCCCGGATGTGAAAACAGTTTTGGTTGTCGAACGCACGGGCAATGGCGTGGCCATGAAGGCGGACCGCGATGTCTGGTATCATGACCTGTCAAAGGATGCCGACACGACCTGCCCCCCTGAAGAGATGAATGCAGAAGACCCGCTGTTCATCCTGTACACATCAGGATCGACCGGAACGCCCAAGGGCGTGTTGCACACCACAGGCGGCTATCTTGCCTATGCCAGCTACACCCATCAAATGGTGTTTGATTA
This sequence comes from Hyphomicrobiales bacterium, assembly GCA_006844605.1. Lineage (GTDB taxonomy): Bacteria > Pseudomonadota > Alphaproteobacteria > SPJN01 > SPJN01 > SPJN01. Next base: position 4,264 of record SPJN01000015.1, read on the forward strand.
TCATGATGGCGATATTTACTGGTGCACCGCTGATGTCGGCTGGGTCACCGGTCATTCCTATATCGTCTATGGCCCGCTGGCCAATGGTGCGACCACATTGATGTTTGAAGGGGTGCCCAACTATCCCGACGCCAGCCGCTTTTGGCAGGTCTGCGACAAACATCAGGTCAACATTTTCTACACCGCCCCCACCGCCATTCGCGCCCTGATGGCCGAAGGTGAAGGGCCCGTTAAGGCAACCGACCGCAGCTCCATCAGATTGCTTGGCTCAGTGGGGGAACCGATCAATCCCGAAGCATGGCTGTGGTACAACAATGTGGTTGGCGAAGGGCGCTGCCCCATCGTTGATACATGGTGGCAAACCGAAACCGGCGGCATTTTGATTTCACCGCTGCCGGGGGCAACCGCGCTCAAGCCCGGTTCCGCCACGCGGCCCCTGCCCGGCGTCATGCCCGCGCTGGTTGATGCCGAAGGTGGGGAGCTTGAGGGCGCCACATCAGGCAACTTGATCATCAAAGACTCTTGGCCGGGCCAAATGCGTTCTGTCTATGGCGATCACCAACGCTTTATCGACACCTATTTCAAAACCTATCCCGGCAACTACTTCACAGGTGACGGCTGCCGCCGGGACGAGGACGGCTATTACTGGATCACGGGCCGGGTCGATGATGTGATCAATGTATCCGGTCACAGGATGGGCACCGCTGAGGTGGAAAGCGCCCTAGTCTCCCACGACAAGGTGGCAGAGGCTGCCGTGGTCGGCTATCCGCATGACATTAAGGGTCAGGGCATCTATGCCTATGTCACCCTAAACGCGGGCGAGGCTACAACGGACGAGTTGAAGGCCGAACTGGTCAAGCATGTGCGGACGGAAATCGGCCCCATCGCAACGCCTGATCTGCTGCAGTTTGCACCGGGGCTGCCCAAGACACGGTCCGGCAAAATCATGCGACGCATCCTGCGCAAAATTGCCGAGGATGATTTCAGCAATCTGGGCGATACGTCCACGCTGGCCGATCCCGCCGTTGTGGACGATTTGATCGATAATCGCCAAAACAAGGGCTAAGGGCCAGCCCCATAAACAAAACCGATGAAGCGCAAGGCGGGTCAGGAACGACCCGCCTTTTGTGTTTTGATGGCAACAGCTTGGCCACAAAATCGCACGCCTGCTTGCAGTTTATGTTGATTTTTTTGCATCATTATGCTCTGTTGGCTCTTGAAAGGGAGATTGTTATGTCTATTTATGACCAATCAAAACAACGCAATAAGGCCAAAGGATTCTTTGGCATGGCCGAAAATGATGAACGGCAGAAGCTGATTGACGAAGCAGATCAGCACATCAAAGGTATTGCCAAAAACGGCAAAAAATTGCACGTTTCTCACAGAATTGGGACTCTAAACAAAATTGCAAGGCTGGCACCCGATGTACGGGACGATATTCTTGGCGCAGCACAAATCAGCACAACACGCCTGACCAACACATTGCACAATTTGTCAGATTCACTTGAAGGCAAGCCGCGCTCTCTGCAAACCAGCCCCGCTGATGCAATTTTTGATACAGACCCCGCCAGTCTACAGGCTGCCATAGACCGATCTCACACCCTTGTGATCAAGGGCAAGCCCAAGCTCGAATTGGCTGGCAGGAACAATTTGGCCGCCAACTGGCACGCGCCTGTGCAATCTGACGCGGACCCGGTTGAGGCGATCGGGCTTGGTGGTCGTGATGTCCGAAAAGAAATTCCCGACAAGTCTATGACACAAGATGAGCGCAAACCCGTAACACGGGACGAAATACGGCAACGCAGCTTTTCATTGGATAATGGCGCTGATCCAAACGCTGTAACTGACCCCGATTATAACAAAAAGTTACTGCAGAAACGATTGGCGTCTGAAGACAACCCTGTCTCATACGGTGTTCAAGGCCTTGGGCACGGCACCCTATTCCAGATGCAGCGGGAAGCCGACCCCTACATTGTTGCGGCGGAGGCTCTAGATCTGGTGGGCACGGGGCATGACGTCGATCAGGCTGCGCAAAGGCTGGCTAAGGGTCCTGATTATCTCTCTGATGATCCGATTTATCGAGCGGCTTACAAGGCAGGTCAATCAACAGTCTCAACCGGAGTTGGGGTTGGGAAGCTGATCACCATACAGGCCATCAGCAAAATACCTACCGTGGGGGTTCTAGTAGGTGAGTCGACAGAACGGGCCGACAAGTTCGCCCAAGGCATGGGCAAAACCATCACAGCATTGCGTAGTCAATCAAACCAAAGCGGACAAAGGACCCCAAGAGCTGTCGAAAAAGCAACAGGAGTGGTTGGCGGCACCTTGGCGGCCTTCGGCGTGTCGGGAGACACGCCAATAATCACCGGCGGCGACCATCACGTTACCGCACAAGACATCTTGCTCTCAACAGACTACTTAAAAGCAGTGCAACACAGGTACAATCGAACTCGTCCGGCTGATGAAACACGCAAGGATGCGAAGGCGCTTACCCTTGAACGCACCAATGACGCCTTTATCATATTCACAGGCGTTTCAGCCTGCAGAGCAGACGGCATTTCATGTGATCCTGAAACAGCCTATAAGGTCGGGACAGAAAAACAGGGCAACCTGAAAGGCATATTTAAGAAAAGTATAAGTGACGCACTGTCATCAGTTCTACAAAATATAGCCAAGCCGAAACGCAGGCCTTAGAATAGCCAAAGTCGAAAGCAGGAGAACAAATGCGCCAAGTTGCGATCATATCAGTCATCTGGCTGGGCCTAGCGGCCCTGCTGGGGTGGTCGCAATATCGCCAGCTTGAGGCACCAGAATGTTTATTCCTACCGGAATCTTACCGTATTGAATGTGAGGCAGCTGCACGAATTATGGAGCGGGAGAACATCCCCGGCCCGGCCTATAATCACCCAAAGCTGAAGCATTTTCCAAACATAGTAGACAAAGAAGGGTGGCGAGACCTGCCGCCGGAGTTTGACCGACACTCCGGCCCCGTTGTCCTGCCCAAGATCGGGACAACATTCACCTTGAAGCGAAACGAGCGTGCTGCGATTGGGGACAATGCGCGCTTCACAAGCTTCGCCTTCGAGATTCTGACTTGTGACCTTGATCCACCATTAGCGGTTATCTATGCACAGAAGGGCAACCGTTTAGCTGACGTTTCCTTCTATTATTATGACCGATTGATGGAGGCAAATGACTACGGCGATCCCTTCTACGCGACCATTGACTGGACTGACCCTGTTGAACAAATCACAGAAAGGCTGATCAAGTGGAACGGGCCACGCATTCTTGATCTTGAAAGCTATAATTTCAGCGACCAACAAATAAGGAAACGGCATCGTGAATTTCTGGAATTTCCTCGCTCCCTCACGGCCAAGACAGGTATTCCGAAGATCGTTACCTATGCAACACGACACACCTACTACAATGTCGATCATGATCCAGAGTTAAGCATTGCCAAACGCACTATTGTGATGCCTTACAATAATGGCACGCTGAAACTTGTGACGGTCACATTTGCAACAGATGGCAGCAAACCTGTTCCACAGCCTTGGGATTATGTTTGGCGAAATATGACATTTCCTGAAGGCATTCCTGACAACAGCAATTGGGCAGCAACAAGCCCACCCGACAGCAACGAGCCGAAAAGTTTGGAACGATATGTTATCCGTGATGTCGGCTGCGTTCCATCTGCGTCACTACCCCCCCGCTGGGCGTGGCCGAAATATGCGCCGAAATATCAGTTGCCCTTCTGGCCCTATCTGACTTTTGGCTAACTCTAAAAGTCGGGCATCCTAAAAATCTGACGTTATGCCCTTATGCTCCCAATCGCCATAGCGGGTGGGTTCGGGGCCATCAGTGCCGCCGATTTCCTTGGGCATCTGCTTGCCGTCTTTGTCAGCCTTTTGATCCGCCACTTTTTTGAAAGTCGGCGTGGCCTGTTCAGCGGGTTTTTTATCTGTTGCGTCAGTCATGTTGCAATCATACCGCCCCTCACCCTAAAGGAACAAGGGACGGATAGTCCCACCAACAAACAGAGGACGGATAGTCCCACCAACAAACAGAGGACGGATAGTCCCACCAACAAACAGGAGGCGGATGGTCCCACCGGTGATCAACACGCGTCTGCGGGCTTCCCCTCGCCCTTTGAAGGGCTTACAAGGGGGCATGACCAAGCCCAATCAAAATGCAAGCGGCCAGCAAAAGCGTGGCCCACAAAAGCGCGGCCCACAAAAGCGCGGCCCCAATAATCGTGGCAATAATCGTGCCAATAATCGAGGAGGCCAGCCCCCGTCAGGTATCAAGCCGCGGCGGGCAGCCCTGCGTCTGCTCAACCATGTGCTGGAAGAAGGCAAACCGCTTGATGATGGGCTTGCCTATCATTTGGGCGAGCTGGAGGGGCCAGACCGTGGCCTTGCCCGGGCCATTGCCTCAACTGCATTGCGCCGCCTTGGCCAAATTGAAGCCTTGATCACCCCCCATCTGAAGCGCCCCTTGAAGCGCAAGGCGTCCCGCGCCCGTCACGCGCTGATCATGGGTGCCGCCGAAATGATCTTTATGGATACGCCGCCCCACGCGGCAATTTCCATCGCGGTTAGCCTGACAAAACAGGATCGCGACTCCGCCGCCTTGTCGGGGCTGGTCAATGCCGTGTTGCGCCGGATCAGCGAAACCGGCAAGGCAGAACGGGCCGAACAGGACGCGGCCCGCCTCAATACGCCAAACTGGCTTTGGGACCGCTGGGTCAAAACCTATGGTGCTGATCAGGCCCGCAGCATTGCGGCACAACATTTGGCCGAAGCGCCGCTCGACATCACGCCAAAACCTGACGCCCCTGAACTTGACCTTGCGGCAGAACCACTGCCCCTTGGCACATTGCGCCGCAAATCAGGCGGGGCCATCACCGGCCTGCCGGGGTTTGAGGCTGGCGATTGGTGGGTACAGGACTGGGCCGCAGCCCTGCCTGCACGTCTTTTGAACCCGGCACCGGGGACACGCGTGCTTGATCTATGCGCTGCACCGGGGGGCAAGACCATGCAGCTTGCCGCCATGGGCGCAAGCGTCACCGCGCTCGACATCAATGACAGCCGGATGGAACGTGTGGAAGAAAATCTCGACCGCACGGCGCTTGGGGCTGAACTGATCACCGCTGACGCCTTGGTGTTTGAAGCGGATGACCCTTATGACGCCATCTTGCTCGACGCGCCATGCAGCGCCACCGGCACCATCCGCCGCCATCCTGATTTGCCCCACATCAAAGGTGCGAAGGAGATCAAGGCCCTAACCAAGTTACAGGCAGGTTTGCTGGATCACGCACTGACCATGCTGAAGCCCGGCGGCACGCTGATCTATTGCACCTGCTCGCTTGAGCCTGAGGAGGGGGAGGCGCAAATCACCGCCGCCCTTGCCCGCCATGACGGCCAAATCAGCCGTACACCATTCACCGATGATGAAACCAAAACCCTGCCCGACACTGCCAAAACAGCGGATGGAGAAATCCGCCTTCTGCCATATTATTGGCGGGAAATTGGTGGTATGGATGGGTTCTTCATCGCCCGTTTAACGAAACAAACCGACTAAAGTGAAATTATGACACGTTCTGCGCAGCCAATCCGTATTGCCCCGTCCATTCTTGCCAGTGACTTTTCAAAGCTGGGCGAAGAAGTCCGCGCCATTGATGAGGCCGGCGCAGACTATATTCATATTGATGTGATGGATGGCCATTTTGTGCCCAACATCACCATCGGTGCCGACGTGGTAAAATCATTGCGCCCCCATTCCAAGAAGGTGTTTGATTGTCATTTGATGATTGCCCCTGCCGACCCCTTTATCGAAGGGTTTGTCGAGGCTGGCGCCGACATCATCACCATCCATCCTGAAGCGGGCCCCCATGTGCATCGGTCCATCCAGACCATCAAATCATTGGGGGCCAAGGCAGGCCTGTCACTGAACCCCGGCACACCGTTGAACGTGTTGGATCATGTGATTGAGGAGCTGGACCTGATTTTGGTGATGAGTGTCAATCCCGGTTTTGGCGGGCAAAGCTTTATCGAAAGCGCCCTGCCCAAAATCGAAGCCATCCGCAAACGCATTGACGACATCGGCAAGCCCATCGATCTTGAAGTTGATGGCGGCGTGAATTTTGATACCGCCCCACGCGTCATTGATGCAGGTGCCGATGTGCTGGTCGCGGGCAGCGCCACCTTCAAGGGTGGCCCCGCAGCCTATGCCAGCAATATTGCCACCATTCGCGGTGATGGCTGATTAGCATATGACGACAAGCGCACCGAAAGGGTGGTTGGGACTGATGCTGGGTGGCAGCCAGCCCGCCATTCGTCGTGCGCTGTGGCAGGAATTTTGGGACATGCCCGTGCGCAGCGTCTCGCGCCTTTGGCAAGGCAGCGGGTTTTATCGCTGGCGGTTAAAGGGCACCCATTCAGACCTGATCGAATTTATTCCAAGCTGGCCCTTTCCCGGTGATCCCGATATTGCCGACGAAATGTTTACCGGCAATTGGATGATTGGTGGCCAGCGACTGACCCTGCGCGGCACAACCCCGTGGCAACATATTGACAGTATCAGCAGGAACGCCGACGCCGCCCGGATGGGGCTGCATTCCTTTGGCTGGCTGCCCCATTTTGCGGCCGCCCATGATGCGGGCGACACCGCCCCGGGGGCACCGCCCACCGCAGCCATGCGCTATACACGCGGGTTGACGGAAAATTGGCTGACCGAATTTGGTGAAACCGTTGATCAAACAGCATGGGCCCCTGCGGTCACCGCCCGCAGGCTGGTCAGCTGGTTAACCCATTTGCGGCTGCTGATCCACCAGTCGGAACCTGTGTACCGTTCCCGCCTGTTAAGCTCATGCTGGCAACAGGCGCGGCACCTGCAAAAACAATGGTCTTGGCTGCCCGATGGTGCGGACCGGATCACCGGGGCCATCGCGCTGATTTTGGTTGGGCTTGTCATCGCTAAAAATCCAAAGCAGGTCGAACGGGCCATGACGCTGCTGGAGAAAGAGTTGGAGCGTCAGATCTTGGCTGATGGCGGCCATGTCAGCGGCTGCCCGCAACAAATCAGCCTGATCCTTGCTGACCTTGCCTGTCTTTATCAGGTTTTGATCGCAGCCGATTTACCCCGCCCTGAATTTCTGATGCACACAATGGACCGCATGGTGCCACTGTTGCGCCTGCTGACCATGCCTGATGGCGGCTTGGCCCAGATGAATGGCGGGATCGAACAGGGTATCGGCCTGCCCAAAGACGGGGCTAAACCCACGCGCATGAAGGGCAGCACCGCCACCAGTATGGAACACTCCTGCGCCACGCCCGCCGCCATCATCAAGGCAACAGCCGTCACCGCGCGCGGGCTGAATGCGGCACCGCACACAGGCTATCTAAGGGTTGAAAAAAACCGCACCAAGCTGGTGATGGAAGGGCTAAGCCCCCGGATGATGGCCGCAACCGACCAGCGCAGCAGCCTGTATCGCACCCTACCGCACAGCGCCCCGGGTAGTTTTGAACTTAGCGCCGGGCGCAATCGGCTGATCGTGAACATCGGCCCGCCCGACGGGCTAGACACGATCTGGCACAATGCGCTGCGCAGCACCCCGGCCCATTCCACGTTGATCATCAATGGCAGCTCTATCAGTGATATGATCGCGCCTGATGACCCCATGACCGACGTTACCGGACCGGCGCAACTGACCCCGCCCACAGATGTGAAACTGAACCGGTTGGAACAGGACGGCATAACCATGCTATCAGTTCAGCATGATGGCTGGGCCAACAGCCACGGCTTCCTGCATGAACGCGACATCTATATGGATTCTGACGGCGGCGACATCAGGGCCGAGGATCGTTTGATCCCCGCAGACAGCAAGACCGCCCAGAAATGTCGCGATGCCTTGGATCGCGCCCTCTCAGCAGGTGAACCCGCCCCCACGGTCGATATTCTGTTCCACCTGCACCCGACAGTGGCCACCAGCATGACCGGATCAGGCGGCATGGTCTTGTTAAACCCGCCCAGCGGCCCCGGTTGGTCGTTTGAGGCCCGCCACGCCACACTCACTCTTGATGAATCGGCCTATGCGGGGGCTGTCCGCGCCTTTCCCGAAAAGCCGCGCGCCGGCAAAATGATCCGCCTGACCGTACCGCTGACGCTGGATGGCATCGCCCTTCGGTGGCGATTGGGCCGTTTTGACAAGTCAAAGCCCGCATCAGATGCAGCTGGTGAGGCCCCGAAAGACAAATAGCGCCCGAATAGGAAAGCGCTCGCACAAAAAAGGGACGTTTAGTCTCGTTTGCGCACCGATCAGGCTATGATAGCTCCCTCACTAACCACTCACACACGCAAGCCACGCATTTCCGAAAAAGAGACCCAAGCCATGTCGATTGATCTAGTTCCCGTCAAGCGCGCCCTGATTTCCGTTTCTGACAAGTCGGGCCTTGTCGAATTGGGCCGCGCCCTTGCCGCACGCAACGTCGAAATCCTGTCCACAGGTGGCTCAGCCAAGATGCTGGCAGACAATGACGTGCCCGTCCGCGAAGTGTCTGACTATACCGGCTTCCCCGAAATGATGGATGGCCGGGTCAAGACATTGCATCCCAAGGTGCATGGCGGCTTTTTGGCCCTGCGGGACAATGATGATCATCTAAAATCAATGGCAGACCATGATATTGGTGCCATCGATCTGGTTGTGGTGAACCTTTACCCGTTCGAAGAAACCGTCGCCAAGGGCGCGGATTTTGACACTGTGATTGAAAATATTGATATTGGCGGCCCGGCCATGGTCCGCTCTGCCGCGAAAAATCACCGTTCGGTCGCCATTGTGACCGACGTAGCTGATTATGATGAGTTGATTGCCGGTCTTGATGCCAATGATGGCGCAACCAATCATGATTTCCGCAAGCGTCTGGCGGCCAAGGCCTATGCCCGCACCGCCTCCTATGACAGTGCCATTTCCACTTGGTTTGCGGGTGAGTTGAACGACACATTCCCCGAACGGTTGACGCTTTCGGGCACTCGTTCAGAGGTATTGCGTTACGGCGAAAACCCCCATCAAGAAGCGGCCTTCTACACAACCACACCGCCGCGCGCCGGTGTTGCCACCGCCACCCAAATTCAGGGCAAGGCGCTAAGCTACAATAACCTGAACGACACTGATGCGGCGTTTGAGCTGGTCAGCGAATTTGACCCGGCCCTTAGCCCCGCCATCGCCATCATCAAACACGCCAATCCCTGCGGCGTTGCCACGGGCGAAAGCCTTGTTGCAGCCTATGAAAAGGCATTGATGTGCGATCCGGTCAGTGCCTTTGGCGGCATTATCGCAGCCAATCAAAAGCTGGACGCGGCAACTGCCGAGGCTATCTCTGGCATCTTTACAGAAGTGATTATCGCCCCGGACGCTGACGAGGCGGCCAAGGAAATCATCGCCAAAAAGAAAAACCTACGCCTGCTGGTCACCGGCGGGCTGCCCGACCCGACATCCCTTGGCCTGACTGCCAAGACGCTTGCCGGGGGGCTGTTGGTGCAATCACGCGACAGCGGCACCGTTGACGCATTGGATTTGAAGGTCGTGACCAAACGCGCGCCCAGTGATCAGGAAATGGCTGATCTGCGCATGGCGTTCCGCGTTGCCAAACATGTGAAATCAAACGCCATCGTCTATGTGAAGGACGGTGCCACGGTTGGCGTCGGTGCCGGACAGATGAGCCGCGTTGACAGTGCCCGCATTGCGGCCCGTAAGGCAGAGGATGCCGCCAAGGAAGCGGGCCTGAGCGAAACCCTGACCAAGGGGTGCGTTGTTGCCTCAGACGCATTCTTCCCCTTTGCCGATGGCCTGTTGGCCGCCGCCGAAGCAGGCGCAACTGCCGTTATCCAGCCCGGCGGGTCCATGCGCGATGAAGAAGTTATCGCCGCTGCGGACGAAGCGGGCCTTGCCATGGTCATGACCGGAATGCGCCACTTCCGCCACTAAATATTCACTTCACCGCAAATAGATCGTCCGGCTGCGAAGGTGAGCAGGACCAGAACCCATTTGAGGTGAAGGATAACAACTGGGGGATTGGGTGGTTCTAGAAGAACCGGCCCAGACGAATTTCCAGGAAGTCGTCATCCGCAAATGCTGCCAGTGGGTCAGTTGGGTTCACCTGACTGATGCCACGATATTCAACCGTTAGGCGGGCCGCATCACCCAAACGGGTTTCAGCCTCCACCGCCAAGGAAATCGCATCGCCATCAAGGTCGAAAATACCGCCCAGCAACACGCTGGTTGATTGCACATCATTCAGTGCATAGCGGATCCCGGCGAACACATCATTGTCAAACGCGTTGTCGGCAGGCTTGGACCGTTCGTCCCACAAATATTCACCAACCAGACCCAGGTCCGCATCGCTGTCCAAAACCCCATACAAGGTATATTCAAAGCCAAGGCCGCCTTGTTCATGGCGCGCGCCCAGTTCTTCCTTTGTCAGCGCCTCAAGCTTCAGCAACCATGCGCCCTTTGTGGCCTGCAGGTCCAAGCTGGTTTGCGACAGCTGCGCGTAAAACGGCACAAAGGCGATAATTGGCTGCCGGCCATTAAAGCCAACAACAGTCGGTTGGATTTGCGGGGCGCGGGCGGTCCCGTCAAAATGCGACAGGCCCACATCCCAATCACCGATCACATGGGAATATCGCAAGGCGACATCCACATGTTTTTCTTCGCGGCTGGATTCATAAGTCACCCGATGCGGATCAATCGTAATACCCGGATGGGGGCGTCCTTCAAATCCGGGGAAGGTCCGTTCCCGGAAATAGGGCATCACGAATAGGCGCACAGTGCCCCATTCGCTGCCAATGCCAAGCTGCACCATCGGTTGACCCAGCTTGTCTTCGCCATCAATCGACTCGACAAAATCAGTTTGGTTGATGATATCGACCAGATGTGCGCTTTCCAGCACACCCCAAAATTCCTTATCAAGACCGACCTTCACATCGCCGCTTAACGCATCACTGTCCCACAGATATTCCACAAAGGCTGCGCGCACATCCAAATGACTGCGGCGGTCATCAAACGGGTCGTGCCGCCCGAAAACTGTCAGGCGCATATGGGGATTGTCACGGTCCGCATAGGCATCCACCGTCACTTCGCCCGACACGGACCAGCGCGTCCTGTCCAGCCCGCGAGGATTGTCCGACGCTGAAAAATGGCGCCCCTCAACCTCTGCCAAACCTTCATATTCCCATTCAATGCCATCGGCATAAGCCGCCGGTATAACCGCTGTTAAAGAAGCGGTCAGGCCGCACAAAGAAACCACAGCGGCGCACGCTGCGCTGATAATCGATCGTGTCATGATGGTGTTACCTGATAGAGCCAAGGCGTGATTTATTGAAATCAGCATCGTTCAATCCGACGCCAAGTTTGATGGATGTCCACACAAGTTCGGTGTGTTTGCCAGTTTTGTGGTTGACCATATAAAAACGCGCTGGCCGCCAGAACCTGTCATTGATCAGGTAGTACTCAGTCACTTTCAGGGTTTTCAGGTGGGCATCCTGACGGTCATAAAACTCAACCTTGCGCTGCTGATAATCAACCGTGTCAATCCAAACGACCTGCTTGGTATAACCTGACCGTTCATATAACGGATAGCGCGCTACCACATGGCATGTCCGCTCCGCCACCTCTGCGCCGCCGCAAGGCTCGTCACGCAAAAACTTATAGCTGTATTTCTGGATTTCAGATGAAGCCAGGTCCTCATAGGCAAACTCTGACCCCATGAACGGGCCGGACTTGTTGGCAGAGCTGATGCGCTTTTTCTTTTTGATCGACGGCAGGTAAAGCCACTGGTCATCCGGGTCAAGATGATGGGCATAGGTCAACATAACCGTCCCCTTCACATCGCGCGGATTGTCAAAAACGATCAGGCTTTTGTCACCGTCGGCAGGATCGGGGTTTTCCAATACCCGCTGGCGCATGGTCCGTTCAGCAGTATCACCATGTTGATTGGTCAACAGCATCTTCATATCGGATTCTGAATCAACATATCCCGAATTGCGGGCGTCGCTTTCTTGGGCAATCAACAACCCCTTGGCAACAGGGTCAGATTCAGCCGCAATGTTTGCGGGGATTTCAGCCATCACAGGGGCGGCAAGACCCACAATAAGTGACGCAGTTAAAAGTGTACGTGTAAGCATCAAAGCCTCCTATTCGGCGGGCGAAGCAGTAGGGGTAGAATTTGGTGATTGGCCTTCAGTTTGCTGCGGGCCGCGTTTTTTGCGGGCATCCACATAAACCAGCAAGGCCGGTAAAAGCAGGAAGTCGAATATCAGCGCCAGAACGATTGTGATGGCGACAACCAATCCCATGCGGGCATTCACCAAGAACGGCGAATAGCTCAACACAAGGAAGCCGACGATCAAAACAAAGCTGGACACCCAAAGGGCCGTGCCGGTACTGGCAAAGGCATAGCTGACCCCCTGTTCGGCGCTGTACCCTTTTTCTTCACGGGCAATGCGATATTTCGACAGAATGTGAACCGTCGCATCCACGATCAATCCCAATGCGGTCGCCGTCACAAACGACCCCCACATCCCGATGTCATGGAACACCAAGGCGACAATACCAAACGCGGCAATCGACGGGGCCAGATTGGGCACCAACGACACCAACCCAAGACGAAGCGAACGCAGCGCAAAGATCAAAATGATTGAGATCAACACCAGCGCCACAAGGGTGCCCTTCACCATGGTAACCAGGTTGGTCTTGCCGATATAGCCGAACATCACCGCCTGCCCCGCAGGGGTCACGCGCATCAGCGGCAGGCCGTTTTCTTCCAGCCATGCATCGGCGCGGGTTTGCAGTTCAGTCAGCTCCTTCGTGCTGATCTGATGCAATGTCGCCGTGAACTTGGTGGCTGACTTGTCCACATTGATCTGGTCAGTCAGGTCCATGCCGTAGGGCAATGACATTTCATATAACAGCAGGAACTGCGCATTCATTTCCCGGCTTTCGGGCACACGGTAATAGGATGGGTCATCCGCATGCATGCTTTTGTTCAACCGCTTCATAATATCGGTAATCGCGCTGACGTTCATCACCTCAGGCTGGGCACGCATCCAATTGGCAAAGTTTTCCAACCGCATCATGTAATCAGGATCACTGATGCCATCTGCTTCACCCGCCCCCATGGAATAATGGATTTGGTAGATGGTCGTCATCTGTTCAGCCATGTAATCAGTGTCACGGCGGAACTGCACCCGTTCATCAAAATATTCAACAAAGCGGTCATTGATTTCCAATGTCGGAATCATCCCGGCCAACACGGTCACCAAGGCCAAATTGGCGATAACCAACACGCGTTTATGCGCCACAACAAAACCGGCCAACCGTTCCATAAAGTCGGACTGTTTCACGACAGAGGCTTTCGCCGTAATCGGCAGCACAGCAATCAGCGCCGGTAATAATGTGATTGAGAACACCCACGCCCACAATGCGCCCATGGCAGAAATATTGCCAAGATCGTGGAAGGGCGGCGCATCAGAAAAGTTAAAGGTCAAGAACCCGATTGCCGTGGTGATAGAGGTCAAGAACACAGGCCCGAAATTGATCCGCATGGATTCAATCAGCGCCTCCTCCTTGTTCGCCCCTCGTCGCATTTCAACCAACATGGTGACAAGGATATGGATCGCATCGGCAACCGCTACTGTCAGAATAATCGTCGGCGCCCCGGAACTGGGCGGCGTCAACGGAATACCAAGCCACCCCATTGATCCCATCGCGCCCATGGTCGCGAAGGCAACGACCGCCATCGCAGACAATGTGCCGGTTGCGGACCTGATCAACAACCACACACAGAATGTGATGATCAAATACATGGCGGGGGACAAGGTTGCGATATCGTTCTGCGCAACGGATGAGAATGAGTAGGAAAGATAAACCGACCCGGTCGAGCGGAACTCGATATCAGGATAAAGCTTGCTGTATTTTTCGACCAAGGCTTGGGAATAATTGACCTGATCAGTTTCTGTCGCGCTGTGGTCATCACTATTGACCCGCGCCACAATGGCGGCAGCTGACAGATCAGGATTGATCAATCGATTGATGACCAGCGGTTCGTTCAACAGAATATCTGTGATGCGCGCGCTTTCCTGTGGTGTGACATAGGACGGATCAGGCACCAGATCACCGATGATCAAATCATCTTCATCAGCTTCGGTATGTTGGTAATTTGTAATTGAATCTGCGCGCAACGCACCGGGCAACTGCCACGCTTCTTCGGTCAGATTATAAATCGCCTCGACAACGCGTTGATCAGTAACCTTCAGATCATCAGTTTTGGGCTTCACCAACCAGATCACCGTGTCCGGTGCTGCATAAGTACGCTGCAACTGCAAGAATGCTGCAAGGTTGGGATTCTTGTCCGAGAAGAAATAGCGGTAATCACTGTTGAATGTGATTTTGGACGCGCCGAAACCAACCGCCCCCAACACAACAAAGCACAGCGCCAGAACCGCCCACCGATAGCGGATGATATTTCGGGCATAGGATGTGATCATATTATTCATGCGTGTTCCCCCGCATTGTCCTGCGCCAGATCACCCAACCGGGGATCGGTGCGCATGGAATTGGCAAATGTAACAAATCCGCGATAATTCATTTCTGCATGTTCAAAAGTCAGCGCCGCCTTCATGGTGCCCATGACCCCCTGATGGGTCGAAACCATCAGCGCGGCCATGCCATCAATATCAAGGCCCGGCGCGATGTAACCTTCAGCAAGCCCACGGGTCAGCGCGTTCTTGATCTCAATACGCCATTCGTCCAGCAGGCCCTTCAACATCAGGCGCATCGGCTCGTCACTCGCCGCCATTTCCTGAATCAGATTGTTGATCGGGCAGCCAAGGCGCAGCGTGTTCATATCCGTATTGTCGATATAGGTGCGGATTGAGGCCTGCACATTATCCAGCGGATCGCCCGGCCGGCGCAGATAGGCAAACCAATGATCTTCCAAAAAGGCGCGGACCTGCTGCTCAAACGCGGTCATGACCAGATCATGCTTGTCAGTGAAATGGTGGTAGAGCCCGCCCTTGGTGACCCCGGCGCGTTTCAAAATCTCATCCAAAGAGGTGCCGCGATAGCCGCGCTCATGCACAAGCGCGAACGCCGCCTCAATCAGGCGTTGCCTTGTTTCTTCGCCGCGCGCTTGTTTCGCTACCGGTGACACAGATATGACCCCACAGTCCGTATTGGTCCCAACTTCAAATTTCGCGAAACCATACCGACTGGTCGGTTTTATGGTCAAGCGCCAATTGCGTCGCAGCACACGGAATCTCCGCAGGTCTGTTCCGGGTCAATGTTTTCAGGGGGTTAGGGGGAAAGTTTCCCGAAAATTCAACGCATAGCAACATTAGTTGAGTGCTGGTCTGACGCAGAAACGCAGGATATGATTCAGCCAAAGCGGGAGGTCACCATGAAACTCACAGATATCGTACAGAAGAACGACACCTTAGGGGGCAAGCTTTTCGACTGGGCGACGATTGCCCTTATTCTATATTCTGTCCTGACGCTGACAATCGAAACATTGCCAAATCTTTCACCAACGGCCGTTCAGTTCTTGGAGGTATCAGAAATCGTAGTGACCGTGCTGTTCACCATCGAATATTCGCTTCGTGTTGCAACGTCTCGACCAAAACTGAAATATGTTTTCAGCTTTTACGGATTGATAGACCTGATCGCCATTGCGCCATTTTACCTAAGTCTTGGTTTCGATGTCCGCTCTATAAGGTTGGTGCGATTAGTGCGCATATTCAGGCTTCTGAAACTTAACCGTTACACAAAGGCAATCGATCGGTTCGGTCGCGCGCTTATGATTGCCAAGGAAGAGATTATTCTGTTCGTTCTAGCAACTATTGCCATGCTGTATTTGTCAGCCGTTGGCATCTACTATTTTGAACACGCCGCGCAACCAGAACAGTTCCCATCGATACCACACAGCCTATGGTGGGCTGTTGCCACCCTAACCACGGTTGGCTATGGGGATGTGTATCCGATAACGATGGGCGGCAAGGTTTTTACATTCTTCATGTTGATGCTGGGACTGGGGATTGTCGCGGTTCCAGCGGGGCTAATGGCGACGGCGCTTACCGAAGTCAGGAAGCAAGAAAGCAGGGAAAAGTCTGGCTGAATAAGGATTTGGAGCGGGTGAAGAGAATCGAACTCTCGTCGTCAGCTTGGGAAGCTGCTGCTCTACCATTGAGCTACACCCGCATCGCAAGGCCGTCTGCATGACCTAATGCGGTTTGGGCCCGCGCGCAAGGGGAAACCTCACGCGACAGCAAATTGGCGCAACAAAAATGCCCCGCACCATTCGTTGCGAGGCATCTTGGAAACTTTTGCGGGCCGGCGGCTTTTGTTTGTTTGTGCCGCTCACCCTAGCGCAGTGCGCCTAGCGTCTGCGGGCGGGCTGGTAGGCCATGTTGCAGTGATGGTCGCAATAGGAATGACCAACGGTCGCCTTCTTGCCACAAAACTGGAAGTCATCATCGCCGGGATGACCGATCGGCCATTTGCATGTCCGTTCATTCAAATCGAGCAGGCTGACGCCCTCGCCGGGCGCAATCTCCAACGGCTCCACCTCAACAACGCCATAAGGCTGGCTAAGGGCCGCTTCGTCAATCCGGGCTTCCTGCTGTTGTTTCAGGGCCAGATTGCCGACAACGGCGCCGGTTTGCGGCTGCTGTGCCTGCTGTTGGGCCATAACCTGCCCGGCATTAAAGCTGGGCCGTGACGGTTCTGCCTTGCGGGCGCGTTCGGCGCGCGGGCGACTGCCGCCACCGCGATTGGCATTGGGGCGACCAGACAGGCCCAACCGATGTGCCTTGCCGATCACGGCATTGCGGGTAACCCCGCCCAACTCATTCGCGATCTGACTGGCTGAAAAGCCATCGCCCCACAATTTACGCAACAGGGTAACGCGGTCATCTGTCCAGGACATGTCTCTCTCCCTTAAATCTGCCAGGTGGTCCAGCATCGGGCGACACCGCCCCTGCGATCCCCAAGACCACCAATATCTAGGAGTATATCACAATATCTCGTATTTTCCAGTGGACCACCCACAATATCCTGTGGATAAGTCAAAGAGCTTGCAATTTTTTGCGTGCGGCACAAAACTGCCGTCACTGACAAATCATCATCATTCAAAAGCGCCCTATATTGCAGGCGCGAACAGACAGGCAAATAGTATGGCAGAGCAGTCTTATGAGTTTCCGCCCATTGGTGTGCGGCGGATCGGGCGCGTGAATTGGCTGGGCGTCTGGACCCTTTATAAGAAAGAAGTGTTGCGCTTTGCCAATGTTTGGCTGCAAACGATTTTGGCCCCTGTGGTCAACACATTGCTGTTCTTTACAATCTTTTCCTTGGCCATCGGCACTGGCCGCGCACCGGTTCACGGGGTGCCGTTTGATCAGTTTCTGGCCCCCGGCCTGATTATGATGTCAGTGCTGCAAAACTCATTCGCCAATACCAGCTCCTCTGTGCTGATCTCAAAAGTGCAGGGCAATATTGTCGATAGTTTGATGCCGCCCCTGTCCCCAAGCGAACTGACATTCGCCTATGCGCTGGGCGGGGCCACGCGCGGGGTTGTTGTGGCATTGGCCACCGGTATTGTGCTGACATTTTTGGTGGATATGACGCCGCACAACCTGCTGGTTGTCGTGGTGTTTGCCTTCCTGTCCGGCCTATTGCTTAGCCTGATCGGTATGGCGGCAGGCATTTGGGCCGATAAGTTCGACCATATGGCAGCGGTGACAAACTTTATCATCATGCCCATGACCTTCCTGTCGGGCACGTTCTATTCGGTTGAGCGGATGCCTGAGTTGCTGCAAACCATTTCAACCTACAACCCGTTCTTTTATATGATTGACGGGTTCCGGGCCGGGTTTATCGGTGCCGCCGACACGTCTATTATGACCGGATTATTGGTGCTGATTGGCCTGAACAGCCTGATGTGGACCCTGTGCTACAAACTGTTCAAGTCAGGATGGCGACTAAAGGCCTAATATCACGCGGATCGGTTGGGCTTGACTTAGGGGCAGGCCCTGCGCAATATCCCGCCTTTCGTGTCGGGCGCTCTCTTTTTTTGAGGGAGTGCCCGACGCCTTTTTGGGACAGATTTCTGTCGGTTTTGCCGCCAAATTTGCAGCGGCCAGCACTATAGGATCAGGGTTATGGACGCGATCATGCCCACATATGGACGGTACGACCTCGCTTTTGAGCGGGGCGAGGGCGCCTATGTCTTTACTGCTGACGGCGACCGATACCTTGATTGCGGCGCCGGCATTGCGGTAAACGCGCTGGGTCATGGCCATCCGGCGCTGGTGTCAGCCTTGCAAGAACAGGCAGGCAAGTTGTGGCACACCTCAAACCTGTATCAGGTACCCGGCCAGCAAAAACTGGCTGATCGGCTGACCGCGCTGACCTTTGCCGACACGGTGTTTTTCACCAATTCAGGGGCAGAGGCATGCGAGTGCGCCATCAAAACCGCACGCAAATATATGTCCGCAACCGGACAGCCCGAACGTTATCGGCTGATCACGGTCGAAGGGGCGTTTCATGGCCGGACCCTTGCCACCATCGCGGCAGGCGGTCAGGAAAAACATCTGGCAGGCTTTGGCCCCAAGGTTGATGGCTTCGATCAGGTGCCCGTCGATGATCTAGAAGCTATTAAAAACGCCATCACCGACGAAACCGCCGGCGTTATGATTGAGCCGATACAGGGCGAAGGCGGCATCCGCCCGTTCAAGCCCGACTATCTGCGCGGCCTGCGCAAACTGTGTGATGACAACGGCCTGCTGCTGATTTTTGATGAAGTACAAACCGGCGTGGGCCGGACCGGCACGCTGTTTGCCTATGAACAAACCGGTATCGCGCCTGACATTATGGCTGTGGCCAAGGGTATTGGCGGCGGCTTCCCCATGGGGGCCTGCCTTGCCACCCAAGATGCAGCACAGGGCATGACCGCAGGCAGCCACGGGTCAACCTTTGGCGGCAACCCGCTGGCAATGGCCGTGGGCAATGCTGTGCTGGATGTTGTGACGGCCCCCGGTTTCCTGACACAGGTCAAGGAAACCGCCCGCACCCTGCGCCAGCAGCTTGGCGCTGTGATCGACAGCCACCCGACTGTCTATAAGGGATTGCGCGGCGAAGGGCTGATGATCGGCATAGAGTGCGCGGCACTGAACGCCGATGTCGTCGCAGCGTTACTGGATGAAAAAGTACTGGCCGTTGGGGCCGGTGAAAATGTGGTGCGGCTGTTGCCGCCCCTGACCATTGGTGAGGCGGAAGTGAGCGAGGCGATTGCCGCGCTTGACCGGGCCGCCACCACACTAGAAAGTAAATCGGAATAGGATCATGACCGCCCCCAAGGCTACAACGCCCTTCCGCCATTTTTTGGATATCAGCGACCTGACGCCGGCCGCGCTGCGCGCCATTCTTGATGACGCACGCAATCGCAAACAGGCGCGCCAAGGCTGGGCCAAGGCGGCTGTCGATGCCGACGCGCCCTTGCATGGTCGCATGTTGGCGATGATTTTTGCCAAACCGTCCACCCGGACCCGCGTCAGCTTTGAAGTGGGCATGCATCAATTGGGCGGTCAGGCCATCATCCTGAATTCCAATGACATGCAGCTGAACCGTGGTGAAACCATTGGTGACACGGCACAGGTTCTGTCACGCTTTGTCGATGCCATCATGATCCGTACCGATGATCATGCCGATGTATTGGAATTGGCTGAAAAAGCCGACATCCCCGTGATCAACGGGCTGACAGATGACAGCCACCCCTGCCAAATCGTCGCCGACATTCAAACCTTTGAAGAACATCGTGGCGACATCAAGGGCGCGCGGGTTGCGTGGGTCGGTGATGGCAATAATGTGTGCAACAGCTTTGTCCACGCGGCAGGTCTGCTTGACTTTACTTTGTCAGTTGCAACGCCTGATCAATTGAAATTGTCGGACAAGGTGCAGAACTGGGCGCAAGAGAATTTCGTCACGCTCGAACAAACAGACGACCCCTATGCGGCTGTTGAAAATGCCGATCTGGTTGTTGCCGACACGTGGGTCAGTATGGGCGACAAGGATGCCGCCAGCCGTCACAATCTGCTGAAGCCTTATCAGGTTGATAGCAAGCTAATGGCCGCCGCCAATAAAGACGCGTTGTTCATGCATTGCCTGCCTGCCCACAGGGGCGAAGAGGTTACCGCCGACGTGATCGACGGCCCGCAAAGCGTTGTGTTTGACGAAGCGGAAAACCGCCTACATGCCCAGAAATCTATTCTGGTCTGGTGTGCAAATGAAATCGACAAGATGGCAGACAAGTCATGAATAATCCCGATGCAGGCAAGCATGATTTTTCCATGCCCTTTCAGGTTGAGGGGGCAGAGGCACGCGGACGCCTTGTCCGTCTAGGCCCGGTCATTAACGAGATTTTGGGCACCCATGCCTACCCCGACCCGGTCGCCCGTATATTGGGTGACGCACTGGCATTGGCAGCCCTGATGGGCAGCCAGCTGAAATTTGACGGCACCTTGACCGTACAGGCTCGCGGCAAGGGCGCGCTGACCATGGTTGTTGCTGATTATGAACATAACAGCGACGAAGACGGCGTTGGCCTGTTGCGCGGCTATGCCCAGTTTGACCCCGATATTTTGGGGCTGTTGGGCAAGTCGCCCAGCTTCATGGGCATGATGAAACAGGGCTATATGGTAATCACAATTGATCCCAAGACAAAGCCTGACCAGAAGATGAACCGCTATCAGGGCGTTGTCCCCATCGAAGGGAAGACAGTCGCCGATTCCGCGCGGGCCTATTTCCGCAGCTCCGAACAAATTCCTACCGTGCTTGATCTATCAACCGTCAAGGTTGAAGGACAGGATGCAGGCTGGCGCGCCGGTGGCTTGCTTGTGCAGCATCTGGCGGCCCCCGGCAGTCAGGCCATGGTGGACGAAAAGGAAAACTGGACCCGTATCGAAGCGCTGGCCAATACGATCAGTGCTGATGAGGTGACCGACCCCAACCTATCCGGTCATGATCTGCTGTTCCGTCTGTTCCATGAAGATGGCGTCATCGCCTATGACCCGCAAACATTGCAGCGGACCTGCCGGTGCAGTGAAGAGAAGATCACAGCCACACTTGTTCAATTCGGCAAAGACGAATTGGCCGACATGGTAGAACCGGACGGCATGATCCACGCCACCTGCCAATTTTGCAGCGCGCTTTATAAGGTTGATCCACAAGGATTGGGTTAGATCATTTTCTCAAATGCGGTTTAGATCCGTCCGCAAGCGACGGACGGACTACGCATTTGCGATAATCATCAAAGATCAGCGCCCAGATCATAGGCTGTCAGCGTCGCGATTGACACGATGTCTGACACGCTTGCGTTCATCGGCATGATCTGCACTGGCCGTTCAAGCCCGATCAGCAATGGCCCCATGATGGTGGCCCCGCCCAGTTCCTGCAACAGCTTGGCAGAGATTGATGCCGCGTGAACCGCAGGCATGACCAGTACATTGGCCGGACCTGACAGACGGCAGAACGGATAAATTTTCATCAGTTCTGGGTCCAGCGCCACATCGGGTGCCATATCGCCATCAAATTCAAAATCAACCAGACGGTCTTCCAAAATGCTGACCGCATTGCGGGTTTTCTCTGTCCGTTCGGTCGGGGGCGTCCCGAAGTTGGAATAGGACAACAAAGCCACGCGCGGTTCATGCCCGAAACGGCGGGCCACTGATGCGGCGATTTCTGAAATATCCGCCAGCTCTTCACCGGACGGCATTTCATGAATGTTTGTGTCAGCGACAAAGACGGTTTTGCCCTTTGACAAGATGACCGACACACCGATCACACGGGTGTTGGGTTTTGGGTCAATCACCTTGCTGACTTCGCTAAATGCCTGCGCATAAGGGCGCGTCAGCCCCGTGACCATCCCGTCGGCATCGCGCATGGCAACCATGCAGGCACCGTGAATGTTGCGATCATTATTGACCAACCGGGCCACATCACGGCGCAAATAGCCATGACGCTGCAACCGTTCATACAGGAAGTCTGTGTAACGTTCATTGTTGGGCGAGGTTGCAGCGTTCGCAATTTCAAGCGAATAGGCAGCCTCGATCCCCAATTCTTCAATCGTTTCGTGGATCACCTCTTCACGCCCGATCAGGATCGGTTCACCCAGACCCAAATCACGATAGGCAAGCGCCGCGCGGATCGTGCGTTCTTCTTCGCCTTCGGCAAAGACAACGCGCTTGGGCTTGGCCTGCACTTTTTGCATGATGGCCTGCAACTGGCCGGCTGTCGGATCAAGCCGGGTTGCCAGTTCCTGTGCATAGCCTTCAAGGTCAACAATCGGTTTGCGCGCCACACCCGTGTCCATCGCTGCCTTGGCAACGGCAGGGGGGATGTGACTGATCAGGCGCGGGTCAAACGGCACCGGAATAATATAGTCAGGCCCATAGCGCAGCCGCGCACCATCATAGGCTGAGGCTACTTCGTCAGGCACATCTTCGCGGGTCAGCGCGGCCAATGCTTCGGCCGCAGCGATCTTCATTTCGTCATTGATCGTGCGGGCACGCACATCCAGCGCGCCACGGAAAATATAAGGGAAGCCCAAAACATTATTGACCTGATTGGGATAATCAGACCGGCCTGTGGCAACAATACAATCAGGGCGTACAGCCTTGGCATCTTCGGGGGTGATTTCCGGGTCAGGATTGGCCATGCCGAAAATGATCGGCTTTTCTGCCATCGTGTCCAGCATTTCGGGCGTCAGGGCCCCCTTGACCGACAGACCCAAAAAGACGTCAGCACCCTTGACCGCCTCAGCGAGGGAGCGTGCATCTGTGTTGACCGCGTGGGCAGATTTCCACTGGTTCATCCCTTCGGTACGGCCCTGATAAACCGGACCTTTTGAATCGCACAGGATGGCGTTGTCATGGGGCAGGCCCATTGCCTTGATCAATTCAAGACACGCAATACCCGCAGCGCCGGCACCGTTTACAACGATCTTGGTGTCCTTGATGTTACGCCCCGTCAGGTCGAGCGCATTGATCAACCCGGCAGCAGAAATAATCGCCGTACCATGTTGGTCGTCATGGAAAACGGGGATATCCATATCCTCGCGCAAGCGATCCTCAATCAGGAAACATTCAGGGGCCTTGATATCCTCAAGGTTGATGCCGCCAAAACTTGGCCCCAAGGGCCGCACAGCGTTGACGAAGACATCGACGTCTTCTGTATCAAGCTCTAGATCAATGGAATCCACATCGGCAAACCGCTTGAACAGCACCGCCTTGCCTTCCATCACAGGCTTGGACGCCAGCGCGCCCAAATTGCCAAGGCCCAGAATGGCCGTCCCGTTTGAGATCACGGCGACCAGATTGCCCTTGGCGGTATAATCATAGGCGCTGTCAGGCTGTTCGGCGATGGCGCGCACCGGCACCGCCACACCCGGCGAATAAGCCAGTGAAAGATCGCGCTGTGTCGCCATGGGTTTGGTCGGCACAATTTCGATCTTGCCCGGGCGGCCTTGTGAGTGAAAGCGCAGGGCTTCCTGATCGGTAAATTGTGTTTTCTTGTCGCCTGACATGGAATGCGGTCCTTAAGCGGGCAAAAAGCCCGGAAAATGGATAGGTTGGCAGCTTTTAGCCATGATCCGCCCCCTATGCAACCACCCCCGCCGCTTCTGTGGCCAAAATCCCGGCTTTCTGCGCCTTATTGGCATTGCCGCATTGCCGCACGGGCAAAAGCAGATTAGGGTCATGCCCTGTTCTTTCACCGCCACATTTGTTTGTTTGGCCGCACAGCACGCATCATTTATGAACGCCACACCGAAATCACCGCAAAAGGCTGAAAAGCCTGCCAAAGACGCCCCCATCACACCGATGATGGCGCAATATCTGTCTATCAAGGCCGATCACCCGAACGATTTGCTGTTTTATCGTATGGGCGATTTTTACGAGCTGTTCTTCACCGATGCGGAAAAAGCCGCCGCAACGCTGGATATTGTGCTGACCAAACGGGGCAAGCATCAGGGCGACGACATTCCCATGTGCGGCGTGCCCGTGCATTCATCAGAAGCCTATTTGCAGCGGCTGATCGCCAAGGGGCACCGGGTTGCGATTTGCGAGCAGACCGAAAACCCGGCAGAGGCAAAGAAGCGTGGCTCAAAATCCGTCGTTGCGCGCGAAGTGGTCCGCATCGTCACCCCCGGCACCATCACCGAAGACACGCTGCTTGATGCCCGCCAGCACAACTATCTTGCTGCCACGGCCCGCATCGCGGCAGAGGATGAGGTCGGCCTTGCCGCCCTTGATCTTTCAACCGGTGACGTGCGTCTGGCTTGCCTGCCCGCGGGGGAGCTGGCAAGCATGTTGGCCGCCCTTGATCCCGGTGAAATTCTGGTCAGCGAAAGCGCACGGGGCGATAGCGCCCTGACCGATGGGCTGGTTGATATGGCCGAACGGATGACTGTTCTGGCCCCCAGCCACTTTGCAACGCAAAGCGCTGACCGCCGCATCGCCGCAGCCTATGGGTTGAAAACACTGGATGGGTTCGGTGAATTGGGCCGGGCTGAAAAGGCGGCCCTTGGCGCGGTGCTGGATTATCTGGACCTGACGCAAAAGGGCAAACGCCCACAATTGAAACCGCCACGCCGCAATGATCATGCTGGCCCGGATGCAGGTGGCGGAACTGCCCGCGGAATTGGCAGGAGCGGGCCATTGGCGATGGACCGCGCCACCCGCGCCAATCTTGAACTGACCCGCACATTGGGCGGCGAACGGCGCGGCAGCCTGTTATCCGTCATCGATAAAACCGTCACCGGGCCGGGCGCACGATTGTTAGGCGCCGATTTGGCAGAACCGTTAACCGCCCTTGATGCCATTCACGGACGCCAACAGGCCGTGGGGCTGTTCGTAGATTATGAAAGTCTGCGCATGACAGTGCGCACCACACTGAAATCCCTGCCCGATATGGCGCGCGCCCTGTCGCGCCTATCGCTTGACCGGGGCGGGCCGCGCGACCTTGCCGCCATCCGTGACGGGCTGGGACAGGGGTTTGAGCTTGCCGCCCTGTTATCAACACCGCCGCAGGAACCGGGCCGCACTGACGAACCTGAACCCCTGCCCACATTGTTGCAACAGGTGCGCGATACGCTTCAGGCCCCGCCGGTACAGCTTGCCGATTTATTGGTGCGGGCGCTTGATTTTGATGTGCCTTTGTTGGCGCGTGATGGCGGTTTTATCAAACGGGGATATGACGCCCCCCTTGATGAGCTGACCCAACTACGTGACGAAAGCCGTCAGGTCATTGCACAGCTGCAATTGCGCTATCGCGAAGAAACCGGGATCAACTCATTAAAAGTCAAACACAACAAAGTGTTCGGCTATTTCGTTGAAACATCGCCCCTCAATGCCGATAAGCTGACGGCGGACCCTTTTGCCGAAACCTTCATGCATCGGCAAACCCTTGCCAATGCCGTGCGCTTCACCACGACTGAGCTGGGGGCGCTTGAGCAGAAATTGTCCCGCGCCGCAGATGGCGCACAGGAACGCGAACTGGCCCTGTTCGGTGATTTGCTGTCCGCTGTTATGGATGCCGCCGACACAATCAGCGCCGCCGCAGACGCCCTTGCCCGCCTGGATGTCACCGCCGCCTTGGCAGACCTTGCCGTAACGCAGCGTTATATCTGCCCCACCGTTGATGACAGTCTGGCGTTCCGCATCGACAAGGGCCGTCACCCCGTGGTGGAGGCGGCACTGGCCGCCGACAGTCAGGCTGATTTTGTTGCCAATGACGCCGACCTTAGCGCCGACAAGGCCGATGCGCCGCGCCTGTGGTTGCTGACCGGGCCGAACATGGCCGGTAAATCAACCTTCCTACGGCAGAACGCGCTGATCGCGATTTTGGCACAGATGGGCTCTTACGTGCCTGCAGATGGCGCCCATATCGGCGTCGTGGATCGGCTGTTCTCTCGCGTGGGTGCCGCTGATGATCTGGCGCGGGGGCGGTCAACCTTTATGGTTGAAATGGTGGAAACCGCCGCCATCCTAAATCAGGCAGGGCCACGCTCGCTGGTTATTCTGGATGAAATCGGACGTGGCACAGCAACCTTTGACGGGCTGTCGATTGCGTGGGCAGCGGTCGAACACTTGCATGACGTGAACACATCGCGGGCGCTGTTCGCCACCCACTATCACGAATTGACCGGGCTGACGGAACGGTTATCGGGCCTTGCCAATCGCACGATGGCAGTGACAGAGTTCAAGGACGATATCATCTTCCTGCATGAAGTACGCCAAGGGTCCGCCGACCGATCATATGGCATTCAGGTTGCCAAGTTGGCCGGGCTGCCCCCGGCAGTGATTTCGCGGGCCGGAACGGTTCTAAAGGCACTTGAAGAAGGCGATCAGGCACACAAGCCTGCAACGCTGATTGACGACCTGCCGCTGTTTTCTGCTGAAATGCAGCGCCAACCGGCGCAAGCTGATGCGGGTCATGCGAAACTGCATGACGCATTGGGTGAAATCGATCCAGATGCTATGACACCTAAACATGCACTCGAAGCGCTTTACCAACTTAAAGCGCTGCTGGATGAAGAAGGATAGCCACACAGTGGATCAGGCAATTCAATCAAAGGACAGCCGCCCCCAACGCCGTCGCGGACGTCAGGGTGAAGGCGTATTGCTTGAACGGGCGGCGCTGAAGCGGGCTGTTTACGATCTGGCCGATGAACATGGCGCAGAATCGATGAAATTTCGGCCTGCCCTGATCACCCTTTTGAAGGATGAAAAGGCCCGCGCATGGACCGCTGCGGAAACACGCCTTGTCAGCGGCATTGCAGATGGTATTGGCGCAGCGCATTTGATGTCTGATGCGATGGACAAAATCATTGCCGTGCTGGCCGATTTCGCCACCGACTATCTTTATCGCAACACCAACCCCAGCAAGTATGAACGACTGGGTATTGTTGCCACCGGCGGTTATGGCCGCGGAGCACTGGCCCCTGAATCCGATATCGACCTGTTGTTCGTGCTGCCCTACAAACAAACCCCGTGGGGGGAAAGCATCGTTGAATGGCTGCTTTATGCCCTGTGGGATTTGGGCCTGAAGGTCGGCCACGCTACCCGGTCAGTTGATGAATGTATCCGCCTTGCAGACACCGATGTCACCATCGCCACCGCCATGCTGGAAACGCGCGGCCTGTGGGGCGATGAAGCGGTCATCGAAGATTTCCACAATCGCTATTGGAGCGAAGTCGTCAATCCACAAAGCACCACCCGCTTTGTCGAAGCAAAGCTGGCTGAACGCGACGCCCGTCATGAAAAAATGGGCGACACGCGTTATTTGGTTGAGCCGAATTTGAAAGAGGGCAAGGGCGGCCTACGCGATCTGCAAACCCTGTACTGGATCGGCAAGTGGGTCATGGGCGTTGAAGAGGCAAGCGACCTTGTCCGCGAAGGCGTCCTGACCATGACAGAGGCACGCCAGTTCCGCCGCGCCCAGGCATTTTTCATGACAACGCGCTGCCATTTGCATTTTCTGGCCGGCCGCCCGGAAGAACGTTTGACATTTGATGTGCAGGAAAAGCTTGCCCAACGCATGGGGTATAAGGACCGCAAGGGCAGTCGCGCTGTTGAACGGTTCATGCGGCACTATTTTTTATGCTCAAAAGACGTCGGTGACCTGACGCGAATTTTCTGCGCCGTTCTGGAAGAAAAAAGCGCCAAGGAACGCCCGCAGGGTTTTGGCAGGTTCTTGCCGTCGCTACCGTTGCGCGGTGGCCGCAAACAAAAGATCGGCGACTTTACTGTTCAGGGTGGGCGCATCAACACCACGAACCCCGATGCGTTCAAGGAAGACCCGATCAACATCCTGCGCCTGTTCCAACTGGCGGATGAGCATGATTTCGACATACACCCCATGGCCTTGCAGCGCGTCACACGCTCCTTAAAACTGGTGGTTGAGGAACTGCGCGAAGATGACGGGGCGCACAAGGTGTTTCTGGACATTCTGTGCAGTCGTCATAATCCTGAAAACGCCCTGCGCCGATTAAGCGAAAGCGGCGTGTTTGGACGGCTGATCCCCGAATTCGGACGCGTCACGGCCCTGATGCAGTTCAACATGTATCACCACTATACGGTGGATGAACATACGATCCGCGCCATCGGCATTCTGTCCCGCATTGATAAGGGCGAATTGGCAGAGGACCATCCGGTTGCCACCGTCGCCATCAAGCAAATTGTCGATCGGCATGTTCTGTTTGTTGCCATGTTGTTGCATGACATCGCCAAAGGTCTGCCCGGCGATCATTCCGAGGTTGGCGCGGATATTGCACAGGATTTGTGCCCGCGCCTTGGCCTTGAAGAAGATGAAACCGAAACCGTTGCATGGCTGGTACGGGTTCATCTGTTGATGTCGAACGTGGCGCAGAAACGCGATATCTCTGACCCCAAAACCGTCGAAACCTTTGCCCAAATTGTGCAAAGCCCCGAACGGTTGCGCCTGTTATTGTGCCTGACCGTTGCGGATATGCGCGCCACCGCACCGGGTGTGTGGAATGGCTGGAAGGGGCAATTGCTGCGTGATCTGTATGACGCCACGATGAGCGTCCTGTCAGGTGGCCAGACCATCCGCTTCCGCGAAGGCCGCGTTGCTGCCGCCAAGGACCAACTGGCTGCCAGCCTGACCGATTGGGACAGCAAAGAAACCGAAGCCTATCTTGGCAGCCATTACGACACTTATTGGCTTAGCACCGAAGCTGACGCGCATGAACGCCACGCGCGGCTGATGAAACAGGCCAAGGATGACGGCAAGACATTAAGCGTCGATTGGTTGGTTCGCGATGACCGCGCTGCAACCGAAGTGACGATTGTGGCCCCTGACCATCCGGGCATGTTCGCCCGCGTTGCCGGGGCCATCGCCCTTTCAGGTGCGGATATTGTGGACGCCAAGGGGTTCACAACATCTGACGGGCGGGCACTGGAAGTGTTCACCATTCAGGATCAGGACGAAACCGCATTTTCGGACAAGCGGCGGCTTGACCGCATCCCAGAACGGATTGAAGACGCCCTGAAGGGCGGCGTGTTGTTGTCAGAGGAATTCGATTCCAAGGGCCGCATCACCAACCGGATGAAGCCGTTCAAGGTTGCGCCCCGCGTGTTGATCGACAATCAGGCATCAGACATCTTCACCGTGATTGAGGTAAATGGCCTGAACCGTTTGGGCCTGCTTTATGATCTGTCGCGTGTCTTCTTCAAGCACAATTTGACCATCGGGTCTGCCCATGTGTCATCGTTTGGGGAACGGGCGGTTGACGTGTTCTATGCCAAGGACCTGTTCGGGCAAAAAATCCGTCACGAAGGCAAGTTGCAGCATCTGGAAAAGGATCTGCGCGAAGCATTGCGCGTCGATGGCCCGGCCGATGACACTAAAGCGAGCGGTGCGTGACAACGCCGGACACACCAGAACAAACTGCTGCGCCGCAAAGCGGCCGCACGTTTTTTGCTGCGGTGGCGACCGTCTCAGGCTTTACGATGATGAGCCGACTTCTAGGCTTCATCCGCGATATTATGGTGGCGCAATTTGCCGGGACCGGGCCACTGGCCGATGCGTTCTTTATTGCCTTCCGCTTACCTAATCTGTTCCGCCGCTGGTTTGCCGAAGGGGCATTCAATGTCGCCTTTGTGCCATTGTTTTCTCGCCGCCTGGCGTCCGAAGGCGCACAGGACGCACGCGTGTTCGCCAATCAGGCGATGGCCGCGCTGACGCTGGTTCTGTTCGGCTTTACAGTGCTGGCTGAAATTTTCATGCCGCAGGTTATGAAGGTGATTGCGCCGGGCTTTAATGATGATCCGGTCAAGGCCGAACGGGCCATTGTCTATGCCCGCATCATGTTCCCCTATCTTAGCTTCATGGCCCTGTTGGCGCTTTATGGCGGCGTGTTGAACGCGCTGAAGAAATTTGCCGCCCCTGCCGCGGCACCCGTCGCACTGAACATTGTTTTGATAATCGCGCTTTTGATCAATCAGCCCCTTGGGTATGAGGCCACCAAGATTATGAGCTGGGCCGTTGCTTTTTCTGGCCTTGTGCAATGGGTGGTGGTGCTGGTTGCGCTTGAACGACAGGGCTTTTACCTGCGCCCCACCATGCCGCGCATGACCGCCGATGTGCGCCTGCTGTTCAAACGCATGGTGCCGGGCATGATTTCCGGCGGGGTGATGCAGATTGACGTTTTGATCGCGTCTGCCATCGCGTCAATGGGCGCGGGCGCCATCTCATATCTTTATTACGCTGAACGCATCATTCATTTGCCCATCGGGGTGATCGGTGTGGCGCTGGGGGTGGTGCTGTTGCCCACCCTTTCTGAACGACTTGCCAATGGTGATCACAAAGGTGCAGCCAACACCCAGAACCGTGCCGCAGAAGCGGCATTGTTATTGACTGTCCCTGCCTGCCTTGCGCTGGTGCTGATCCCCGATGTGATCATCGGCGGCCTGTTTGAACGTGGCGCTTTTTCCGCTGCCTCCACCGCGTCCACCGCGCCGGTTCTGGCAGCCTATGCACTTGCCATGCCGGCACTGGTGCTACAGAAAGTCTTTCAGCCCGGCTATTACGCAGCCGAAGACACCGTCACCCCGGTGATTTTCGCCGCTATCAATATGGCGATCAATGCGGGTCTTGGGCTGACGCTGTTTCCGATTTATGGGGCGGTTGGCCTTGGCATTGCCATGTCAGTCTCTTCATGGGTGCATCTGCTTTTACTGGCTGGTGGCCTGATGTGGCGCGGCGCATGGCAGGCCGACACGCGCCTGCTTAGCCGCCTTGCCCGCATTATCATTGCTGCCGCACTGATGGGGGCGGCGCTGTGGGGTGCCCGTCTGGGACTGGCAGATTGGGTCAGTCAGGGCGGGATAGAACGCATCGGCGCGCTTGTCATTTTGGTCGGGGCCGGGCTGGGTGCCTACGGCATTGGGGTGCTGGTGACCCGTGCGGCGCGTCCTTCGGAACTGAAAGCGATGATCAAGCGCGGTTGATTTTACGGCCCGCCCGTTCCATAACCGCGCCATAACTCGTTAGGAATTAAGATCAATGACCGCAACCCGTGTTTTCAGTGGCGTTCAGCCGACCGGTAATCTGCACCTTGGCAACTATCTAGGTGCCGTCCGCAATTTTGCAGCCCTGCAAGACAGCCATGAATGTATCTATTGTGTTGTCGATATGCATGCCATCACGGTTTGGCAGGACCCCGCTGCACTGAAACAAGCGACACTGGAAGTTGCCGCCGCCTATTTGGCGGCAGGTGTTGATCCTGAAAACCACATCATTTTCAACCAAAGCCAAGTGCCCGGCCATGCCGAACTGGCATGGGCCCTGAATTGTGTGGCGCGCATCGGTTGGATCAACCGGATGACCCAGTTCAAGGACAAGGCCGGCAAAAACCGGGAGAAAGCCTCAGTCGGGCTCTATGCCTATCCAGTGCTACAGGCGGCTGACATTCTGCTGTACAAGGCCACCCATGTGCCTGTGGGGGAAGACCAGAAACAACATCTTGAGCTGGCCCGCGACATTGCCCAGAAATTCAACAATGACACCGGCGCACAAGACTTCTTCCCGCTGCCTGAAATCCTGACCCCGCCAGAGGCGGCGCGCATCATGTCATTGCGCGATGGGTCGGCAAAAATGTCAAAGTCTGATCCGTCGGACCAGTCACGCATCAATCTGACCGATGATGCCGACACAATTGCCAAGAAAATCCGCAAGGCGCGTACAGATTCAGACCCCCTGCCTGAAAACAAAGACGGCCTTGAAAACCGGCCTGAGGTCAAGAACCTGATCAATATCTACAGCGCCCTTGCAGGGGACGACGCAGAAACCATCATCGCCCGCTATGCCGGGCAGGACAATTTTTCAGGCTTTAAAACCGATTTGGCCGAAATAGCCGTGTCGCATTTTGGGCCGATCACCGCGGAAATGAGCCGCCTGATGGACGACAAGGTACATATTGAGGCTGTGTTGCGTGACGGCGGGGCCCGTGCCCGCGCCATTGCGGAACCTGTGTTGCGCGATGTGTATGACCTGATCGGGTTTGTTCGCTAGAACTTGATTTTCCACGCCTTTGCCCCCATCTGTAGGGGATCAGGCAAGGAAGGAAACCGCGCATGGCCGTCCGCGAGCAAATCGAAGATTTTTGGTATGACCGGGTACAACCCAAATTGCCCGATATGCGCGGCCTGCATAAAAAGCCCGCTGCCCGCTATGGCATCGGCGTTATCGTGCTGGCGGTCCTGTTTTATTATTTGATCGGTGCGTTGATTATTCAGGAAATCGATGACGACCCCGCCTTTGCAATTTCGCAACGATCCATCAGCAACGGCCAGTCAATGACCGTTGCCATGACGGTTGCCTTGCTTGACCGTGAAGTGAACCAAAACGGCTGGACGGCAAACGATCCGTTCACCTCCCCCGCGGTATTGCTGGACAATATGCCGAACTATCAAAAGGGCATGGTGCAGGCGCTTGGCCGTTTTGCGTTTGAGCTGGCCGATCAGGTCGGTCGCCGCCGTGGCTCCAGCCAAATTGATCCTGACCTGCAATCAGCCGCCGGCCTGTTACAGTATCCCGGCGATGTCTGGCATTGGGACCCTACCGTCTCGCTATCCCCCACCGCCACATCAGAAGCACAATACAACAAGGCGCGCCGTGCCCTGCTCAATTATAACGAGCGCGTGGCCCGTGGCGACGCGGTGTTTGAAAGCCGCGCCGACAATCTGTTGGCGACGCTTGACCGTATGGCGCTTGACCTTGGCTCAAGCTCTGCGGTGATTGAAAATCAGATTGAAAACCCGTCCGGCTGGTTTATCGATACCGAAGGCGATGATGTTTTCTACACCACCAAGGGGCAGATTTACGCCTATTACATGCTGGTCAAGGCACTGCGCCATGACTTCAACAATGTGATACAGGAACGTGAGTTGTCACAGGTTTGGGCCTTGCTTGAAGAAAGCCTGCAAGATGGTGCCAGCCTGCAACCGCTGGTCATCATCAATGGCGACCCGGACAGCCAAATCCTGCCCAGCCATTTGGCTGCACAGGGGTTTTATCTGCTGCGTGCCCGCACGCAAATGCGGTCCATCACCAATATTCTCTTGAAATAAACCCATCTTCGGCACAGGCTACCTTGAATAAAGGTGAAGGCATGGCTGAAGAGATACACGAAAAAACCATCGACACGCTGGACTATGCGCCGGACGATCCAAAAGATGAGCGGAACCTTGAAAAGCCGCTTAAGTTTTTGGTGGTGGTCGATGACACGCCTGAAGCGGAAGTCGCGCTGTATTATGCCGGCCTACGCGCCCACCGCACCCACGGGCTGCTGACCCTGTTGCGCGTGATAGAGCCTGAGAAAGGCTTCCAGCACTGGGCCTCTGTTGCAGAAACCATGCGCGCCGAGGCGTTTGAGGATGCTGAAAAGCTGATGCGTGCCCACGCCACGCAGGTACACAAGGATTCAGGCCTGATCCCCGAAATCGTGATCCGTGAAGGCACCACCCGCGACCGCGTGTTGGAATTGATTGAGGAGGATCGCGATATCCGCATTCTGGTTCTGGCCGCAAGTGCCGACAAGGATGGCCCCGGACCGCTGGTCACTGCCCTTGCCGGACAGATGTCAGGTGGCCTGGCCATTCCCATCACAGTTGTGCCCGGCAATCTAAGCCACGCCCAACTCGAACGCCTTGCCTGATGACTGCGCAGGCTGTTCCGCCCCAACACCCCCAACCGGTTGACGAGGCATTGGGCTATGACAGTGCCTATGTCGAACAAGTCGGCACACTGCCACTGGCCGCAAGATTGTTGCGCAACCATGCCGATACACAATTATGGCAAATTGGATTTGGGCTGTTCGCCGTATTGCTTGGGCTGCAAATTCTAATCCATTACCTGTCAGGGGCGCTCGCCTATGGGCCTGCGGGGGACAGCATCGGGGGCTGGATTGCCTATTTCCAGTTTGATTTGTTGCACGCGTTTTTAATCACCTATTTGCTGATCGGCAGCGAAGGATTTCGCCGTGGCTTTGCCTGCCATGTCAGGCGCTTGACCCCTTGGCTGTCTGCGGATGCGCCCTATTCAGAAGATGTATTGGCAAAACGGCCCGGCTATGTGTGGTTGGCCGGTGTGATCGCGGTTGTATTCTTTGTGCCAATCATGTCGATCCCCGTTTACGACAATTTCCCGGTCACAACGATTTTCTATTTGATGATTGTCCGCATGACGATCCTGTACTGGTTGATCGGTACCCGCATTCCCGAATTTATTCTGTTAAGCCAGCGGCTGGCCGCATTGGTCCGCCAACATTTGACCTATCGGTTGATAGAGGATGAACCACGCCGCATCATCGGCGGGCAAACCTTGACCTCATCACTATTTCTAATGATCGGTGTGGGCGTGACCATCCCCACCTTGTCCGATACACCCACCATCATGCAAACGATTGGTTTGCTGGTGCTGCTCACATTAATCAGCGTGTTGATCCTGCTTTGGCCGATATTTGCCCTGCGCAACAAGATCCGTGACACAAAATCTGCTGAAATGGATATGTTGCAGCCGCGCCTGAATGATTGTTGGGATGCCCTGCGCCGGGGCGAAGACCCGCCCCATGACCTGCCCGCACTGGTGGCGTGGCGGCAGGAAATCCGCAATACGCCCGATTGGGTATTTGATGGGGAATCGGCGGTTCGCCTGCTGATAATCCTGCTGGTTCCCGCAGGGTCGCTGATTGCCGGGGAATTTGCCGAAAGTCTTTTGGAACGCTTAATCGGCGGTTAATGCCATGTGAGCCAAACTGCCCCCTTGAAATTCCCGACTAAAACAGTCATCTAATCGGCAAAGCTGTATTCTGCGCTGTGAAACGAGATTGACTATGTTTATCCAAACCGAAGCGACCCCGAACCCCAACACTCTGAAATTCCTGCCCGGCCGTGCCGTGCTGGAAACCGGGTCCGCCGATTTCCCGAACGAGGACGCCGCCAAGGCATCCCCGCTTGCCGCCCGCCTGTTTGAGGTTGAGGGCGTCACCGGCGTGTTCTTTGGCGCGGATTTTATCACCGTCACCAAATCAGACGCTGATAATCAGGACTGGCCGCATTTGAAGCCTGCCATCCTTGCCAGCATCATGGATCATTTCACGGCTGGCTTGCCCATTATGGGCGAAGGTGAAGCAGACCGCGTGGCCGCCAAGCCCAGCGCCGCCGATTATGAAGGCGCGGACGCCGAGATTGTGGAGCAGATTATCGAATTGCTTGACACCCGCGTGCGCCCCGCCGTTGCCAATGATGGCGGCGACATCATTTTCCATCATTATGAACAGGGCATCGTTACCCTGACCATGCAGGGGGCCTGCGCTGGGTGCCCCGCCTCAACCATGACGTTGAAGCAGGGTATTGAAAACATGTTGCGCCACTATATTCCTGAAGTGCAGGAAGTGCGCCCCGTTGAAGACATGCCTGCGTAACCGCATCCATGTTACTGGCCCTTGATACCGCACAGGCGGGCTGTTCTGTCAGCCTGTGGGACGGGGCCACCCAATGCGCCAGCCATTTTGAAGCCTTGCGGCGCGGTCATGCAGAAATCCTGTTTGACAGGATCGGCACATGCCTTGTGGCGGCCAGCGCCAGCTATGATGACGTCACGTCTATTCTGGTCACCACTGGCCCCGGTACATTTACCGGCCAACGCGTCGGTCTGGCCGCGGCCCGCGGCCTTGGCCTTGCCACCAAGGCCCCCGTGATCGGCATCACAACATTTGAGGCGGTCGCCGCCGGGCTGATCCATGCAGGCCATGCACCTGATCTGTGCCATATCATTTTCGACGCCCGCCGGGATGAGGTGTATCACCAAGGCTTTGACCTAAGCGGGCCGCTGCCCGTTGCGCTGACTGAAGGCGCAGTGATGTCAATTGATGCTGCCAAGGCATTGGTGACAACAGGCACAATGGCCGGCACTGGTGCGCTCCTGATGGCGAATGACTTACCGGTCTTTGACGGGTTCGAAACACCTGACGCCACTAGGTTTGGGTGGCTGGGACAGCATGTTACACCGGGACCGGACCGTTTGGCCCGCCCGGTCTATTTGCGGGCACCGGATGCCAAACCACCCAGCAATCCGCCAGCGCCGCGCGCGGCAACCCCGACACACTCATAGTCAACCATGATCAGACACGCCACAGATAGCGATGCCGATGCGCTCGCCACCCTGCACAGGCGTTGTTTCGCCCCGCGGGGGGAGCGGGTCTGGCCAGCCGCGGAATGGGCCGCCCTTTTCACCAATCGGGCAACCCATTGTTTGGTAGTAGACGAGGACCGGTTGGTCGGCGCGCTTCTTATGCAAATCGGGGGCGATTGCGCTGACATCATCACCATCATGACAGACCCTGCCAAACAACAATCAGGCATTGGCCGTGCCCTGCTGGACGCAGGCATGGCCCACCTGCCGCCTTTGGGCGTCAGCCGCCTAATGCTTGAGGTGGCAGCTGACAATTTGGCGGCCCGTGCCCTTTATACCCGCGCCGGGTTCCGACCCATTGGCATAAGACCGCACTATTACAAGCGCAGCGGTACAGACCGTGTTGATGCACTGCTATTGGCCTGCGACTTGTAGCATCGCCGGGCAGTCGCGGTGATTGCAATTACAGTCAATCCGCGCTAAATCCATGTTTAGCGAAGCAAGCGGCCCCGCAGGGGTCACAACTGGCATTGGTGGAGCATGTGATATGCCTGACCGGATCGAAAAATTATGTGCCGAAAAAGGGATGCGCATGACCGAACAGCGGCGCGTTATCGCCCGTGTTTTGTCACAATCCCACGACCACCCCGATGTAGAGGAATTGTACAACCGCGCGTCTGCCGTTGATTCCAACATCTCCATCGCCACAGTCTATCGCACCGTACGCCTGTTTGAAGATGCCGGTATTCTGGAACGACATGATTTTCGTGATGGCCGGTCCCGCTATGAAGAAGTGACCGACAATCATCACGATCACATGATCGATATGAAAACCGGCAAGGTCATTGAATTTGTGAATGAAGAGATTGAGAAGTTGCAGCAACGCGTTGCGCGCGAGCTGGGCTACAAGCTCGTCGATCATCGGCTTGAACTATACGGCATGCCGCTTGACGAAACAGACAAGACCTGACCCTAAACGATGCAATTGATCCGCGCCATATACGGGTTGATCCTGTTCGGACTGGCGGTTTTGGTCTTGGCCCCGCTGCAATTACTGGCCTTGGTGCTGCGGCTGCGCCCGGTTCATGTGCGTATTCCGATCCTGTTTCACAAATTTGTCTCCCGCTATGCCTTTGGCATGCGCATCACCGTGCGCGGCACACCTGAAAAGCCGAACCCCCACCCCCTATTCCGTTGGCCCAATGCCCGGGAAGTACGCGGCCCCGTCCTTTATGTGTCAAACCATAACAGCTGGTCCGACATCATCATATTAGGGTCCATCACGCCATTATGCTTTGTCGCCAAGGCTGAAGTTGCCGACTGGCCCGGCTTTGGCATTCTGTCAAAGATGCAGCGCACGATTTTCGTCAAACGCGAAGACACCCGCAAGGCCGGGGAACAGGCCGCCGAAATGCTGGGCCGGATGGATGGCGGCGATGCCATCGTTTTGTTTGCAGAAGGCACCAGTTCTGACGGCAACCGGGTATTGCCTTTCAAATCCAGCCTGTTCGCCGTTGCACAAATGTCCGACATCCGCCATTCGGTCCCCCCGGTACGTATTCAGCCCGTCTCCATCGCCTTTACCAAGGTTGGCGGGCTACCGATGGGCCGGCAATATCGGCCCTATTTTGCATGGTATGGGGACATGGAGTTTGGCGGTCATTTATGGGAGGGGCTGATGCAAGGCCCTGCGGATGTTGAGGTGACCTTCCACCCCCCTGTCACGCTGGCCCAAATGGGCAATCGCAAGAAACTGGCCAATGCGGTGCATCGCACTGTTTCCGAAGGGCTGGCCCACGCCATTACAGGTCGGGGCATTCCCGATCATAATGAGGCCCCCGCAAACGCCCTAAACGACGGCCCAACGGCCACAAAATCCGGCGACAGCACCAAGGCTGCGTAAATCCGCCCGTTGACGCCCCCGCCCATCTGATCTATGCGTCCGGGTCATTTTGAACAGGGCAAATCCCGTGACCGAACAACCGATAGATCCGCAGAACACCAAAAAAGTCTTTATCAAGACCTATGGCTGCCAAATGAATGTGTATGATTCAGAACGTATGGCTGACGTTCTGGCACCGCTTGGCTATGCGGAATCGGATGCGCCGGACGATGCCGACCTTGTGATCCTGAACACCTGCCATATTCGTGAGAAAGCCGCCGAGAAAGTCTATTCAGAGCTGGGCCGCATCCGCCAGTTAAAGACCGCCCGCGAAGCTGAATCCGGCGATAAGATGACCGTTGCCGTTGCCGGCTGCGTTGCACAGGCCGAAGGGGCGGAAATCATGCGCCGCGCGCCTGTTGTCGATATCGTCTTTGGCCCCGGTGCCTATCACAAATTGCCTGAGATGATTGCCCGCGCTGAACGGGGCAATGCCGACCCCACCCAACGCCAAGGGCGCGGTGTTCTGAACACTGAATTCCCCATTGAAGACAAATTTGATGCCCTGCCGATCAATCGCGAAAGCGCAACGGGGCTAACCGCGTTTCTGACCGTGCAGGAAGGCTGCGACAAGTTCTGCACTTTTTGTGTGGTGCCCTATACGCGCGGCGCTGAATTTTCCCGCCCCGCCCAATCGGTTCTGGATGAGGCAAAGGCGCTGGTCGCGCGGGGGGTCAAGGAAATCACCCTGCTGGGCCAGAACGTCAACGCCTATCACGGTGAAGGTGCCGACGGGAAGGACTGGTCCTTGGGCCGCCTGATCCACGCCCTTGCCGCTATTGATGGGGTGGAACGGCTGCGCTACACCACCTCGCACCCGCGGGATATGGATGATGACCTAATCAATGCCCATCGCGATGTCGATGCCTTGATGCCCTATCTGCATCTGCCGGTGCAATCAGGCTCCAACCGCATATTGGACGCGATGAACCGCAAACATACCCGCGATGAGTATTTTGCCCTGATTGACCGTATTCGCGACGCCCGCCCCGATATTGCGCTGTCAGGCGATTTCATTGTCGGGTTCCCCGGCGAAAATGATCGTGATTTTGAAGACACAATGGATCTGGTGCGCCGGGTCGGCTATGGCTCAGCCTTTTCATTCAAATATTCACCGCGTCCCGGCACCCCCGGTGCGGCCCTTGAATGGCAGGTTGAAGAACACAAAAAAGACGAACGATTGCAGGCACTTCAGGCGCTGCTGCGGGAACAGCAAATCGGCTTTAACAAAAGCATGATTGGCAAAACCCTGCCCGTGTTGCTGGAACGCGAAGGCCGCCATCAGGGGCAAATGGTTGGCCGCAGTCCCTATTTGCAGGCCGTTCACCTTGACGCCGATCATGCTTTGCTGGGCCAGACAATTCATGTTACTGTCACAGACGCAACGCAGAATAGCCTTACGGGCAAAGCGGTGTTAAAGTGATTCGGTCGCTGTAACGGGCGGCAAGTCAAAACCGGCAGAACAGGGGTTCAATGACCCAATTGTTGATTAGTCAGGCAATATGACGGCGGGAATGGTCAGGCCATATTTCGCTTCTTCGGTCGCCCCTTCTATCATTTGGCGCAGTTCATTATTGCGCACTGTTCGGTCCATTAATCTTACTGCCCTCCTGCAAACTACACTTTCAATCAAGGTCGATTTCGCAGCGGCGCACACGCGCCCCGTTGCGGCTGCATCGCCCTGCTGCCCCCTGATGCTTTATGGCTCCACTTTCTGATAGTAAGGATGATGATTTGAACCAGCCGCTCACCATTGTCGAATTTCCTGACAATCATCTGGCTGCCGCTTTGTTCGGCGAACATGA
The DNA here is from genome assembly GCA_006844605.1 of Hyphomicrobiales bacterium. Classification (GTDB taxonomy): domain Bacteria; phylum Pseudomonadota; class Alphaproteobacteria; order SPJN01; family SPJN01; genus SPJN01. Next base: position 44,270 of record SPJN01000015.1, read on the forward strand.
CAAACATCTGGCACAAATCGAAACAAGTCTGGGGGTAGAGATCATCCCGCGCGGCAATCGCGTGCAGATCAGCGGCCCCAAATCCGCCCGCAAAACCGCAAAACGCATCATGCATGATTTATACACCCGCCTTGAATCCGACCTTGAGGTCGGCATGGGCGAAGTAAAAGGCGCCCTGTCTATGGCCGAAGCCCCGTGGACCGATCAGGTCGAAAGCTGCACACCGGAAATGAATGATGGTGATGCGATCGGCGATGAGGGCACGCACGGTTCCGTGCTTGCAAGCGACACCATGATCCGCACCAAGCGTCGTGTGATCACACCGCGCACGCCCGGTCAGGCCGCCTATATCAAGGCCCTGCATAGCCATGAGCTGGTGTTTGGTGTTGGTCCTGCGGGGACCGGCAAAACCTATGTCGCCGTGGCCATGGCGGCCCAGAAACTGATGGACGGCAAGGTCGATCGCATCATTCTAAGCCGTCCGGCAGTTGAAGCGGGAGAACGGTTGGGCTTTTTGCCCGGTGATATGCGCGACAAGGTAGACCCTTATTTAAGGCCGCTTTACGATGCGCTGTATGACATGATGCCCGGCGATCAGGTTGCCAAACGGCTTGAGTCTGGCGAGATTGAGGTCGCCCCCCTTGCCTTCATGCGCGGGCGGACATTATCCAACGCCTATGTGATTTTGGACGAGGCGCAGAACTGCACCACCACGCAGATGAAAATGTTCCTGACGCGTTTGGGCGAAAACTCCCACATGATTGTGACGGGCGACCCCAGCCAAGTTGACTTGCCGCTCGGCTCCCAATCCGGGCTGGTGCAGGCCACCGACACGCTGTCGGATGTGAAGGGGGTCGCAGTCGTCCGCTTCACCAACAAGGACGTGGTACGTCATCCGTTGGTCACCCGCATCGTCAACGCCTATGACGGTACCGAAGATAAGTTGATCAAAAACAAGTGACCACGCGCGACGTATATCTAGCCATTAACCAGACCTGTAACCGCTGGCCCGAACCGCTTGTCAATCGATTGGGGGAAGCGGCTCGGCTAGTGGCATCACTCACCGAAGATTGGCCGGACGAGCCTGTCGAAGTGTCGTTATTGCTGACCGATGACGCAGAAATGGCTGCCCTGAACAAGGAATGGCGCGACAAGGAAGGGCCGACAAATGTGTTGTCCTTCCCCGCCCCCGAAGGGTTCACAGACCCCGACGCCGACGGCACGCCGCTGGGTGATATCGCCATCGGGCTGACAATTGCCGAGACCGAAGCGGCAGACCAAGGCAAAAGCCTGTCTGATCATGTGCTGCATTTATGGGTTCATGGCCTGTTACATTTAATCGGCTATGATCATATGGAAGATCAGGAGGCCAACGAAATGGAGGCCCGGGAGATCAGAATACTTGCGCAAATGGGCATAGATGATCCATATAGAGATAGTGAGCGCTGAAAAGCGCCAAAATGACAAAAGCCACGGAGGCAAAAACACAAGGCCATGAGCCTGACCGCTGACCGACCCGTAGGGGCCGAAGACCAAGAGGACCCGTCTTCTAGACGCACGCCACAGCCCGGACTGTGGCAACGATTGCGGCAGAAATTAAGCCGCAATGGCCGGAATGAGGCCACCCTCGCTGAAAACTTCGATGACATTATCGACGATCACCATGAGATCCGCGATGCGTTAAGCGCAACCGAACGGGCCATGTTGACTAATATTTTGACCGTGCGTGAAACACGCGTCGAAGATGTGATGGTGCCCCGCGCCGATATTGTCGCGCTTGATAAAGACGCGCCGATCATGGATGTGGTCACGCATTTTCGCGAAGCTGCCCATTCACGTTTGCCGCTATACCGTGAAACAACAGACGACATCATGGGCATGGTCCATATCAAGGACCTGCTGTATTGGTGGGAGGCCAGCTTGAAAGGCGAAGCGCCGGGCAAGGATTTTTCCTTACGCTCAATCATGCGGCCTGTTCTGTTTGTACCCCCGTCAATGCCGGTGATGGACCTGTTTCTGAAGATGCAGGCCACCCGCATTCACATGGCGATTGTTATTGATGAATTTGGCGGCACAGATGGTCTGGCGACCATTGAAGATCTGGTTGAAGAAATCGTCGGGGAAATTCTGGACGAACATGAATCCGAAGGCCCCGTTATGACGGCCTTGTCTGACGGCAGTTTTGATGCCGACGCAAGGGTTGAAATTGACGACCTGGAAAATGCCATCGGGTTAAGTTTGGTGGATGATGATGAAGACATCGACACAATCGGCGGGCTGGTCGTCGCGCTGGCCGGGCGTGTTCCCCAACAGGGGGAACTTGTGCGCCACCCCGCAGGGATAGAGCTTGAAATCTCTGCCGCTGACCCGCGCCGCATTCGCCGCGTCGTGATCCGTCGCCATCACAAATCCAAACCGCCCGCCGTATAAACGGGCCGCTGCCACATTATTGCCGCCAGCATCGACCATGCTGGCCCCAATACATATAAGCACGCACACACGCACGCACACGGTTTACCAGCTGACAGGGTTTGCCCGCATGGATTTACAGTTCAAGGACAGAAGTTTTGGCCGCGGGTTGACCCACGGCATCTTTGCCTTGCTGGCCGGGGCAATCGGGGGGCTGGCGCAGGCCCCGACATCGTGGTGGGGCGTGTTGTTTGTCAGCCTGCCCTTGCTTGTCTGGTTGCTGGATCAGGCCCATCGCGAATGCGCGGCAGGACGCAGAATGCGCGCCTTCTTTGCCATCGGCTGGTGGTGGGGCTTTGGCTATTTAGGCAGCTCCCTTTGGTGGGTCGGCAACGCATTATTGGTTGATGCTGAACAGTTCGCGTGGGCATTGCCCTTTGCGATGGTGGGTTTACCCGCCGGACTGGCGCTGTTTTACGGACTGGGCACTTTGGCGGCACTTTATTTCTGGCGCGCCGATACGGCCGCAGACAGTCATGACCTTGGCGGACAGGCGGGGGCCCCGTTTTCCCGCAAACGCCTGATCGGGCTAGCCGTTGGCTTTGCATTGGCGGATTGGGTACGCGGCCACATCCTGACGGGCTTTCCCTGGAACAGCCTGTATCAAAGTTTGGGCGGCACAGACCAGATGATGCAGTTCGCCAGCATTGGCGGGCCATGGGCCTTGGGCTTTTTGATTACGCTTGCGGCGCTGATGCCCGCCACGCTGTTTGGCCGGTCCCTTGCCAGTCGCCCCACAATCATCGCGGCGCTAGTGGGATTGATGATAACAGGCGGGCTGTTCGCCTATGGCACATGGCGGCTTAACCACGCCACGCTTCAAGACAGCGGCGTCACGGTTCATATCGTGCAGCCCAATATCGCCCAACGGGACAAGTGGAACCGCGCCTTGCTGCCACAACATATGGAAACATTGCTGACGCTGTCAGCACCGCCGCCTGACCCGCGCTCCACGATTGTCATCTGGCCGGAAGTTGCCGTCCCCTATGACCTAACGAATGAACCGGGCCTGCGCGCCGAAATTGGCGAAACCATCGGTTTGGGCAATCTGTTGATTACCGGTGCATTTGAATTTGACCGCATCCCCGGCGCGGCAACCGACATTTATAATGGCATCAGCATTTTGGATGGCACGGGCCGGATCATCGACACCTATCGCAAACATCATCTTGTCCCCTTTGGTGAATATCTGCCGCTGAAAGCCGTCCTGAGCGCAATCGGTCTAAAAAAACTGACCGAAGGGATCGGCGACCTTGCCGCCGGGCACGGCCCCCAAACACTGGCACTGCAAACCGGTGACGGACGCGCCATCCCCGCATTTGGCCCACAAATTTGTTACGAAGCTATTTTTCCCCATCAACAGACCGCCGCCAATGGCCCAAGACCGCAATGGCTGGTCAATGTCACCAATGATGCGTGGTATGGCGACACGCCCGGCCCACGGCAGCATTTAGTACAGGCACGTTTTCGCGCGATAGAACAGGGCCTGCCACTGGCCCGTGCTGCCAATACAGGCATATCTGCATTGATCGATCCTTATGGTCGCATCATCGGTCAACATTCTCTTAACAATCAGGGTGTTATCACCGAACCGTTACCCACCGCCTTGTCAGTAACGATTTATGCGCGGGTGGGCGACAGTCTGTTTTGGCTTCTATTGGTGCTGGGCGGCTTGTCAGCCGCTAAATGGCAACGCCGCGCCACCTGATCCATAACCGACGTTACACCGTACAATTTGTGCGACCGTTTGCACGACATGTGAGCAATTACATATTTGCAATGTGCGCATACATTTGTATAGATTGCGCCTTAGGGTGAGCGCACGGCAATTATGGCCGTTTTAGTTTTGTGTATGTGAGGACAAAACCTTGGTTCAAAAGACCCCCAATCCTGTAGATGTTCATGTCGGCTCCCGGATGCGTATGCGCCGGATGTTGATCGGCATGAGCCAAGAAGCGCTTGGCAATGCCCTTGGTTTGACCTTCCAGCAGGTTCAGAAATATGAAAAGGGCGCAAACCGCATCGGTGCCAGCCGCCTTTACCACATCGCAAAAATTCTTGACGTCAATATCAGCTTCTTTTTTGAAGACATGGCTGACAATCTGGCCGCCGGCCCCAAACATGGCGGCGGCTTTGCCGCAGCGGACGAACAATCAGGCTATGTCGTTGATTTTCTGCAAAGCACCGATGGCGTTGCATTGATGAGCGCCTATGTGAAGATCAAGGATGCCGCCATTCGCCGCCGCATTCTTGAATTGGTGCGCACATTGGCAAACGAACCTGTTGACGACGAATAAAATTCATGTGGCCCCGGCCTGCGTTAAAGTTCAGCTGATTGCCGTGGTTGCCTGACCTTGTTTGCCTGACCTTGTGTGCTTGACCTTGTGTGCTTGACCTTGGGGGCGCTTCCCGTCTAATAAACGGCATGTTTTTGCTCGGCCTATCCGCCGGGTGCATCTCTATTGATTTCCGTCTTTTGGAAGGACAAGTTTCGTGGCTCGCAGCGACTATCTCTTTACCAGTGAATCTGTTTCCGAAGGTCATCCCGATAAGGTATGCGACCGCATCTCCGATCGCATTGTTGACCTTTATCTGGCTGCTGACCCCTATGCGCGCGTCGCTGTCGAAACCCTGACAACCACAAACCGCATTGTACTGGCCGGTGAAACCCGCTGTGCGCAGGACATCAGCCACGCCCAGCTTGAAGAAGCTGCCCGCGAAGCGGTCAAGGCAATCGGCTATGAACAAGACGGCTTCCACTGGAAGAACGCTGACGTCAGCGTCTATGTTCACGGCCAGTCCGCCCATATCGCACAGGGTGTTGATGCGGAAGGCAACAAGGATGAAGGCGCAGGCGATCAGGGCATCATGTTTGGGTATGCCTGCCGCGAAACCGATGTGCTGATGCCGGCACCGATCACCTATTCCCACCGTATTTTGCAGGCAATGGCTGCGGACCGCCACAATGGCACGCGCCCTGAATTTCAGCCCGATGCCAAAAGTCAGGTCACATTGGCATATAAGGATGGCAAGCCCGTCGGCGCGACATCCGTCGTCGTCTCCACCCAACATACTGATGGGTTGGATCAGGCACAGATCCGCGAATTGGTGCGGCCCTATGTTGAATCCGTCCTGCCTGATGGCTGGATGTGCCCTGAAGAAGATTTCTACGTCAACCCGACAGGCACTTTCGTCATTGGTGGCCCCGATGGCGATGCCGGCCTGACCGGCCGTAAGATCATTGTCGATACCTATGGCGGCGCAGCCCCCCATGGTGGCGGCGCATTTTCCGGCAAGGACCCGACCAAGGTTGACCGGTCAGCCGCCTATGCCTCGCGCTATCTTGCCAAGAATATCGTGGCTGCCGAATTGGCTGAAAAATGCACAATCCAGTTGTCCTATGCAATTGGCGTGTCCAAGCCACTGTCCATCTATGTGGATACAGCAGGCACCGGATCGGTTGACGAAACCAAGCTGGAAAAAGCAGTTGAAGAGGTCATGGACCTTAGCCCCCGCGGCATTCGTGAGCATTTGGGCCTGAACAAGCCAATCTATGAAGACAGCGCCGCCTATGGCCATTTTGGCCGGACACCGACGGATGCTGGCGCGTTTTCTTGGGAACGCACCGACCTGATTGAGGCACTGAAGGGCGCTCTCAGCTAGGGCATTGGCCCCGATCAAGGCCCACAATTAGGCAAGCCACCATGTCTGACAAGCCGAAAGGCCCGCCGTTCAAGCCGAAACGCCTTTATGGGCGGCGCAAAGGCCATCCCCTGTCTGACTATCAGGCCGGGCTGATTGACGCTCTGATGCCAAAACTGGCGGTCAACGTAGATGGCCCTGTTGATCTCGCCGATTTGTTTGATAGCCCCGGGCCCCTGCGCCTTGAAATTGGTTTCGGTGGCGGCGAACATCTGTGCCACCGCGCCGCTGCCCTGCCCGATTGGAACTTCATCGGGGTAGAGCCGTTTGAAAACGGCATGGCCAAATGTCTGGCCGGAGTGGATCGCAACGGGCTGAAAAATGTTCGCCTGTTAATGGATGACGCCCGCTTTTTGCTTGATCAGTTGCCCACCGCCAGCGTGGATCATATTGATCTGTTGTACCCCGACCCTTGGCCAAAATTGCGCCATAACAAGCGGCGCTTCGTCAATCAGGGCAATTTGGACGAAATCGCGCGGGTGTTGAAACCGGGCGGCAAATTCTGCTTTGCATCCGACATTCCGTCCTATGTGGATTGGACGCTTGATCATTTGCGCCGCCATCCGGGCTTTGCCTGGCAGGCCAGCTCTGCCGCGGATTGGCGCACACCCTATGATGGCTGGCTCAGCACGCGTTATGAGCAGAAGGCCATTCGTGAGGGTCGCACACCCCACTATCTGACATTTGTCCGGCTCAACCAACCAGGCGATTGAGCCGCGCGCAACGAAATCTACACCCTGTTTCCAGACATTTTCGCGCACCTAAGCCTCTTGTAATCTCTGCCAATAAGTCGTACATATCCCCTCACATACCAGCTTTATGCTGGGCTTAGGCAGCGGGCCTCAGCGAGGCCCGCTTTTTTATTACGGGAAGCAAACTGTCTGAATGGCAAAACGCACCGCACTTGATGATGAGCTTGAAGCGCTCCTAACGCCGACCATCGAAGCCATGGGCTTTGAAGTTATCCGCGTGCGCCTGCTGGGGAACAGCCCGCAGATCTTGCAAATCATGGCCGAACGGCCCGACGGCACAATCAGCGTCGATGAGTGCGCCAACATTTCCCGCGCCGTATCTGCCGTGCTTGACGTGGAAGACCCCGTCAGCGGCAACTATACGCTTGAGGTCAGCTCACCGGGGATCGACCGGCCCCTGACCCGCCTAAAGGATTTCGATCGGTTTGATGGCCTGGAAGCCAAAATCGAATTGAAACAAGCCGTCGATGGACAGCGCCGTTTTCGTGGCCGTCTGGACGGGGTTGAAGGTGACGAGGTGCGCCTTGTAACCGAACAAGGAATTTTGGGCTTTGCCCTTGAGATGATCGATCAGGCCAAATTGGTCATGAACGATGAACTGTTAAAAATGGCTGGGGCGTCGCAATCAGACGCCGATAGTCAATAAATTAGGGACGACCGCTATGGCAGTCAGCGCAAATAAGCTGGAGCTACTTCAGATCGCCGACCTTCTGGCTGATGAAAAAGGCATTGATAAAGAAATCGTCATCGAGGCGATGGAAGAGGCCATTCAAAAGGCTGCTCGTGGCCGTTACGGCGCCGAGAATGATATCGTTGCCCAGATTGATCGTGCAACCGGTGAAAGCAGCCTGTTCCGTCAGCGTGCCGTGGTCGAAGAAGTAGAAAACGATCATCATGAATTGTTGTTGGCTGACGCCAAACGACTGGACGCCGAAATCGAACTTGGCGACTTTCTGCGTGAACCGTTGCCCCCTATCGAATTTGGCCGTATTGCCGCCCAGACCGCCAAGCAGGTCATTGTGCAAAAGGTCCGCGATGCTGAGCGTGAGCGCCAGTATGGAGAATTCAAAGACCGCGTTGATGAAATCATCTCAGGCGTTGTGAAGCGCGTTGAATATGGCAATGTGATCATTGATCTTGGCCGTGCCGAAGGCATTATGCGCCGCGACCAAATCCTGCCGCGTGAAACCTTCCGCGTTGGTGACCGCGTGCGCTGCTATATCTATGATGTGCGCCGCGAACAGCGTGGCCCGCAAATCTTCCTAAGCCGGACCCATGAAAACTTCATGGTGCATCTGTTCGCGCAGGAAGTCCCCGAAATCTATGATGGTGTCATAGAAATCCGCGCCGTCGCCCGTGATCCGGGCAGCCGTGCGAAAATCGCCGTCTTCTCCAATGATAGTTCCATCGACCCTGTCGGCGCTTGCGTCGGGATGCGCGGTAGCCGCGTGCAGGCCGTCGTGAACGAACTTCAGGGCGAAAAGATCGACATCATTCCGCACACCGAAGACATTGCCAGCTTTATCGTGTCTGCATTGCAGCCCGCCACAGTCGTTAAGGTGGTGATGGATGAAGATGCCGGCAAAATTGAAGTTGTCGTCCCCGATGATCAATTGTCTTTGGCAATCGGTCGCCGTGGCCAAAATGTGCGCCTTGCCTCTCAACTTTCCGGTTGGGACATAGACATTCTGACCGAAGAAGAAGAAAGCGCCCGCCGTCAGGAAGAGTTTGCACAGCGCACCGCCCTGTTCACCGCTGCGCTTGATGTGGATGAACTGGTGGCACAGCTGTTGGCGTCAGAAGGCTTCACCTCCATGGAAGAAATTGCCTATGTGGAGATTGAAGAGCTGACCGACATTGAAGGCTTTGACGACGACACTGCCGATGAATTACAGGCCCGTGCCCGCGATTATTTGGCCCGTCAGGAAGAAATTCTGGTCAACCAAGCCAAGGAACTTGGCGCACAGGAAGACCTGCTCGGCTTTGAAGGTCTGACGCCGAAAATGCTGGCAGCACTGGCCGAAGCTGAAATCCTGTCACTTGAAGATTTCGCAGGCTCCGTCGCTGATGAATTGATCGGTGGCGTTGACTTCATCAAGGGCGAGAAGATCAAGATCAAGGGTATCCTTGAAGGCTTTGACCTGACCGAACTTGATGCCAATCGTCTGATCATGACTGCCCGTTTGGTTGTTGGCTGGATCGACGAAATGCCTGATCTGGAGCCTGAAGTGGCCGAAGAAGGCGAAGATGAAGACATTATTGCTGAAGCAGAAGGTGAAGAACTTGCTGCTGCGGTTTTTGATGGCCCGGCAACGGGTCAGCCCGAGGACGCGCGTTAAGCGCTCCTGAAGAACGATGAGGACACGGCACGTAATATGCGGGAACGGCGATGCATAGTCAGGCGACACTGTCTGACCGAAGATCGGCTGATCCGGTTCGTTGCAAGCCCCGATGGGGTTGTAACACCGGATCTGGCCGCGCGCCTGCCCGGCAGGGGTCTGTGGGTATCCGCTGACCGCAACGCTGTTCGTGAAGCTGCGGCCAAAAACCTGTTTTCCCGCGCTGCCAAATCATCGCTCACCCTACCCGCACAGGCCGATGGGCTTGACCAAGCTGCTGCCGCAGATGCCTTGGCCGATCAGGTCGGCAGCCTGTTGAAAAAGCAGGCATTGGGCGCTTTGGGCCTAACCAAACGTGGCGGAGAGCTGGTTCATGGCCGCATGCGGGTCGAAGAACGACTGAATAAAGGCCCGGTTGGTGCCCTGATTGAGGCTGCAGACGCCGCCGAAGATGGACGCCGCCAGGTACGTAACAAGCTGTTTGGCTTGGAAAAAGACGCTGACGTGGCCCACGCGCCCGTCATAAATAATTTCACTGTGGCAGAATTGAGCTTGGCACTGGGGGCGGAAAATGTGGTACATGCTGCCGTTAATCCCGGCAAGCTGTGCCGCAAACTGCGAAATGATACAGAAAAGCTGGTCAGCTATGACGCCGACATGGCAGGGACGGCACCAACGCCCCTTGCCAATCAGGCAGATGGCAACCGGGATGAGATAAGGAAGTAAGGACGGACATGGCCGATACGAAAGATACCGAACCCAAACCCGAAGGCGGAAAAGCCGGACGCACCCTGTCATTGAAGACAGGCGGCGGTGCCGGTGGACGTCGCGGTGGTGGCGGCGCGGGCGGTTCGTCCCGTCCCAAAGTCGTGGTGGAAAAAAAGCGCAAGCGTATTTCGGTGCCAACCGATGGTCAGCCCGCCGCCAAACGCGCTGCGCCGAAAAAGCCCGGTGGCGCACCCAAAGTCACGTTGAAGCCCGTTGTCGGCAAGGCTGCGGACCAAAAGAAAGCGACCGCCAAGGCCGCCCCGACGGTTTCAAACAAACCGATCGAAAGCGTCGATCATCTGACCGATTCCGAACGGTCTGCCCGCGCCAAGGCGCTGGAACAGGCCCGCATCGACGAACATAGCCGCGCGCAGGAAACTGCAGAAGAAGAACGTCGCCGCGAAGCTGAAGCCGCGAAGCGTGCGGTTGAAGAAGCCGCAGACGCCAAGCGCCGGGGTGAAGAAGACGAAGCCCGCCGCAAGGCCGAAGAAGAAGCCGCCCGCAAGCTTGAGGACGAGGCCCGCAAACAGGCCGAAGCCAAGCGCAAGGCAGAAGAAGAAAAATCCCGCCAAACCGATGAAGCGCGCAAGGCCAAACAACGTGGCAAGGTTGCTGATCCGGTAAAGGCACAGCCCGAACCGGAAGCAGAAGGCGACAACCGCCGCAAGGCACCGCCGACCAGCTTCCGCGTGAAGGAAAGCCGCAAACGGCCCAGCGAAACCGCAGCACCCGCCAAGGGCGGTGATCGCCGCCGCAGCGGTAAACTGACGATCAATCAGGCCCTGAACGAGGACGAAGGCCAGCGCGCCCGTTCGCTTGCCTCGCTCAAGCGTCGCCGCGAACGTGAAAAGCGCCAGCTTGAAAAATTGCGCGCCTCAAACGAAAAAGTGGCCCGTGAAGTGATCATCCCCGAAGCCATCACCGTGCAGGACCTTGCTGCGCGTATGGCCGAACGTGGTGCCCTTGTGGTCAAAACGCTGATGGATTTGGGCGTCATGGTCACCGTGAACCAAACCATTGATGCAGACACTGCCGAACTTGTTGCCGAAGAATTGGGCCACAAGGTCAAGCGTGTGTCAGATGCCGACGTTGAAGTCGGTCTGGAAATCGATATCAAGGATGATGATGTCGATCTGCAGCCGCGCGCGCCTGTCGTGACGATTATGGGCCATGTTGACCATGGTAAAACCAGCCTGCTTGATGCCTTCCGCAATGCCAATGTGGTAGCCGGTGAAGCTGGCGGTATTACCCAGCATATCGGTGCCTATCAGGTCAAAGACCCGAACGGCAATCTGATTACCTTCCTCGACACGCCGGGCCATGCGGCCTTTACCCAGATGCGTGCCCGTGGGGCGTCAGTCACTGATATCGTGATCATCGTGGTGGCTGCCAATGATTCCGTCATGCCGCAAACCGTCGAAGCGATCAATCACGCCAAGGCTGCCGAAGTGCCGATCATTGTTGCCGTCAACAAGTGTGACCTGCCCGAGGCGAATGCCGCCAAGACCAAGCAGGATTTGTTGCAGCATGAGATTTACGTCGAAGAAATGGGTGGCGACATCCAATCCGTCGATGTGTCCGCCAAAACGGGCGAAGGTCTCGACACCCTGATGGAAGCCATCTCGCTACAGGCTGAATATCTTGAATTGAAAGCCAACCCGACTTCCGAAGCCTCAGGCTCCGTCATTGAAGCCAAGCTCGACAAGGGTCGTGGCCCCGTTGCCACCGTTCTGGTCGGTCGCGGCAGCTTGAAAAAGGGTGACATCTTTGTCGCCGGTGCCGAATGGGGTCGGGTCCGCGCACTGGTCAACGATCAGGGCCAACAAATCAAGGCCGCAGGCCCCAGCCAACCGGTTGAGGTTCTGGGTCTGCAGGGCGCACCCGAAGCAGGCGACGAATTTATCGTGGTTGATAATGAAAACCGCGCGCGTGAAGTGTCCGAATTCCGTACACGCAAGAAACGCGAAGCACAGGCCGCCAAATTGGCCGGTGCCAATAAGTTCGAAACCATGTTTGCGCAGTTAAGCGATGACAGGGCCGCCGAAGTCCCCGTGATCATCAAGGCAGACGTTCAAGGGTCTGTTGAAGCAATCATCGGCGCTCTTGATGGGCTTGGCACTGATGAAGTGCGCGCCCTTGTGCTGCATGGCGGCGTCGGCGGGATTACCCAGCATGACGTGTCATTGGCACAGGCATCAAACGCGCTGATCATCGGCTTTAACGTCCGCGCCAATCCGCAGGCCCGGGATCTTGCGAAGGCCGAAGGGATTGAGCTGCGTTACTATTCGGTGATTTACGATCTGGTTGACGAGATCAAGGCTGCGATGTCCGGGATGCTTAGCCCCGATATGCAGGAAGAGTTTATCGGCCGCGTCGATGTTCGCGAGGTATTCTCGGTCGGCAAATCGAACAAGGTTGCCGGTTGCTTGGTCACCGAAGGCAATGCCCGGGCCAAGGCCAAGGTGCGCTTGTTGCGTGATGAAGTCGTCGTCCATGAAGGCGAAATCGACAGCCTGCGCCGCTTTAAGGATGAAGTGAAGGAAGTCGCCGCCGGTACTGAATGTGGTGTGTCATTGCTGAACTATCAGGACGTGAAGGTCGGCGATGTGCTGGAACTTTATGACGTGAAGGAAGTCGCCCGGACGCTTTAATGACCGCGCCTGATTTGCTGTCATTCGTCCGCGCCTGATGGGGAAAACCATGTCCCGCCGTAGACCACGCCGTAACGCAACAAATATTGCAGCCGGGGCATCGCCCCGTCTGTCCGGTCGTGCGCCCAGCCAACGTCAGTTGCGCATGGGTGAAGCGATGCGCCAGGCGCTTGCTGATATTATCACCCGTGAAAGTTTCGCCGATCCGTTGATCGCCGATGCCACTTTCACCATTTCTGAAGTGCGCCCCAGCCCCGATCTGAAACAGGCCACCGTGTTTGTGTCTGTCCTGGGTATGGATGGGCATGAGGAACAGTTGGCCATTCAGGCATTGAATGCCCAAAAAGGTCCGATCCGGCAGGCACTTGACCAAAAGATCACCCGCAAATATTCAGCCGCGCTGAATTTCGTCCGTGACGCCCTGTACGATCAGGCAGGCCATATCGATGCGCTGTTGCGCAGTGACAAGGTGCAGGCAGATATTTCAGAAGCAGATGCCGATTTTGATGTCGACGATAATGACGAGGACGGGCATGGGGCGTAGGCGGCGGCGCGGACTTCCCATTAACGGCTGGGTCATTGTGGACAAGCCGCGGGACGTCACCTCAACTGATGTGGTTGCCATTGTGCGCCGCGCGTTTAACGCGCAAAAGGCCGGGCATGGCGGCACGCTTGACCCTTTGGCTGAAGGTATTTTGCCCATCGCGCTGGGCGAGGCGACAAAAACCGTCCCCTTTGCGATGGATGCCACGAAATCCTATGACTTCACTATCCGCTGGGGTGAAGAACGCACCACCGATGACCTTGAAGGCGATGTCACCGTCACATCCGACAAGCGCCCCACGACAGACGAAATTATGCAGGGTCTGGAACAGTTTACCGGGCAGATTTCACAGGTGCCCCCGCAGTTTTCCGCCATTAAGGTGGATGGCGCGCGGGCCTATGATCTGGCGCGCGGCGGCGAAGATGTGGCCCTGAAGGCCCGCCCGGTTCATGTGATTGATTTGGACTATTGCGGCCCGCTTGATGACACGCACGGCGCGTTTCGCATGACCTGCGGAAAAGGCACCTATGTCCGGGCCTTGGCCCGTGATTTGGGCCGTGCGCTGGGCTCCGCAGCGACGGTTGCAGCCATTCGGCGGACCCGCGTGGGTCCGTTTGACGCGGATCGGGCGATTTCGCTGGATTCTTTGCGCGATTTGGACAATAGTCCGCCACCTGAACAGGCCCTTTTGCCTGTCGAGACTGCGCTGGACGGTATCCCGGCGCTAGCCCTGACAGGTTCGGACGCGCAATTGGTGCGCAATGGTGGGGCCGTTCGGATCACCCGATTGATGGCAGATCAGCTTGCCCAATCCGGCTTATCGGGCGCCACGCCCCCCTCTGACGAGGATGGTGCGGCCCCGCTGGTCAAATTGTTTGACCCGCAAGGGCGCTTTTTGGCCTTGGCAAGTCCGGTAAAAGGCACTGTGCAGCCAGTTCGGGTATTCCATTGTTGACCGATACCGTTTGAAGGAAAAAAGATATGTCCATTACGCCAGAGCGTAAGCTAGAAGTAATCGCCAAGTTCGCCACCAAAGAAGGCGACACAGGGTCCCCCGAAGTACAGGTTGCAATCCTGACAGATCGGATCCAGACCCTGACCGAACACTTCAAGTCACACAAAAAAGATAATCACTCACGTCGCGGTCTGATCAAAATGGTCAACCAGCGTCGTAAGCTGCTTGACTATGTCAAGGGCAAGGATCAGGCCCGGTACGAGGCGCTGATTAAAGAATTGGGTCTGCGTAAGTAAACGCAGTTTCAATGGCGGAGCGGCAGTATGATAACAAGATCGCCGCTCCCCGGACAGTGCATGGTTCTGACCAGATAACAGCAAGATGAAAAAGGCGGCGGGTGAAAACCTGATCCCGCCTTTTTGTCGTAGTTAGATCAGCAGCACCATCGCAAAAGGCAGACCGTGACGGTCATGGTTTGCTTTGCCCACGGACGGGCAGCCCCCATTGGAATAGATGTTGTGGGGGGCAATGAATGACAGGGCGGAAGGTCCGTTCTGTATTGTAGGTGGATAAGGAAAATCCAAAATGTTTGACAAGCAAGTCAAAGAAATCGAATGGGGCGGCCGGACGCTGCGCCTAGAAACCGGGCGCGTTGCCCGTCAGGCCGATGGGGCCGTTCTTGCCACATATGGTGAAACCACCGTATTGGCCACAGTTGTTGGCGCCAAGTCAGCCAAACCCGGTCAGGACTTCTTTCCGTTGACCGTGAACTATCAGGAAAAATCATACGCAGCGGGCAAGATCCCCGGTGGTTTCTTCAAACGTGAAGGCCGCCCGTCAGAGCGTGAAACGCTGATCTGCCGCCTGATTGACCGCCCGATCCGCCCCCTGTTTGCGGATGGCTTCAAAAACGAAACACAGGTCATTGTCACGGTGATGAGCCATGACATGGAAAATGACCCCGATATTCTGGCCTTGGTTGCGTCTTCTGCTGCCTTGACCTTGTCCGGTCTGCCCTTCATGGGTCCGATCGGTGCGGCCCGCGTTGGCTATAAGGATGGCGATTACATCCTGAACCCGACACTGGACGAAATGAACGATGCTGAAAACTCGCTTGATCTGGTTGTTGCCGGCACAGGTGACGCCGTGTTGATGGTTGAATCAGAAGCCAAAGAGCTTTCCGAAGAAATCATGCTTGGCGCCGTGACCTATGGTCATGAACAGTTCCAGCCCGTCATTGATGCCATCATTGAACTGGCCGAAGTTGCCGCAAAAGAACCGCGCGACTTTGAACCCAAAGACCTTAGCGACCTTGAAGGTCAGATCAACACTGCATCAGAAGCTGATCTGCGCGCCGCCTATGCAATCGCCGACAAGGCAGCCCGTAAGGCCGCTGTTGATGCTGCCAAAGCCAAGGCAAAAGACGCAGTCGTCGCAAGCCTGGGTGATGACGCATTGAACGATGTTGATTTCGGCGATGCCTTCAAGCATGTCGAAAGCGGTATTGTGCGTAACAATATTCTGGACACCGGTCTGCGTATTGACGGTCGTGACACCAAAACAGTCCGCCCGATTCTTGCAGAAGTTGGCATCCTGCCCCGTACGCATGGGTCCAGCCTGTTCACCCGTGGTGAAACACAGGCCATCGTGGTTGCCACATTGGGCACCGGCGATGATGAAAAGATGATCGACGATCTGGACGGCAAGCGTTACGAAAACTTCATGCTGCATTACAACTTCCCCCCCTATTCTGTGGGCGAAGCTGGCCGCGTGGGTTTCACCAGCCGTCGTGAAGTCGGTCATGGCAAGTTGGCATGGCGCGCCGTTCGCGCGGTTCTGCCCGGTGCCGATGAATTCCCCTACACGATCCGTATCGTGTCGGAAATCACCGAATCCAACGGCTCTTCCTCAATGGCCTCAGTGTGCGGTAGTTCACTGTCATTGATGGATGCCGGTGTCCCGATCAAGCGTCCCGTTGCCGGTATTGCCATGGGCCTGATCAAGGAAGGCGAACGCTATGCCGTTCTGTCTGACATTCTGGGTGATGAAGATCACCTTGGTGACATGGACTTCAAGGTTGCCGGTACAGATGCCGGCGTGACCTCGCTGCAGATGGACATCAAGATCACGGGCATCACGACCCAGATCATGGATGTTGCTTTGGAACAGGCCAAGGATGGGCGTTTGCACATTCTGGGTGAGATGTCCAAGGCCCTGACCGAAAGCCGCGATAGCGTGGGCGAACATGCACCGCGAATTGAAGTGATCAAGATTCCGGTCGAAAAAATCGGCGAAGTGATCGGCCCGGGTGGCAAGAACATCCGTGCCCTTGTTGAAGAAACCGGTGCCAAGATCGACATCAGTGACGACGGTACCGTTCGCGTTGCCGCTGTTGACAAGTCATCCATCGACGCTGCCCTTGACCGTTTGCGCGGCATTACGGCAGAAGCCGAAGTTGGCGTGATCTATGATGGTAAGGTTGTGAAGACCGTCGAATTCGGCGCCTTCGTGAACTTCATCGGCAATCGCGACGGCCTTGTCCATATTTCTGAAATCGCCAATGAGCGCGTCAATCAAGTGACTGACGTTCTTGAAGAAGGCCAGGCCGTTAAGGTCAAGGTTCTTGCGGTTGACGAACGTGGCAAGGTCCGCCTGTCCATGCGTGTGGTTGATCAGGAAACCGGCGAAGAGCTGGAAGACACCCGCCCGCCGCGTGAAGAACGTGAAGGCGGCAACCGTCGTGGCGGCCGTGGCCGTGGTGGCGATCGGGGCCCCCGTCGTGACAAAAACGAAGGTGGCAATGAAGGCGGCAACAGCTCTTCTGAAGACTAAGCCCCTTCCACACTACTGAATAAGAAACGGCGGTTGAGGCATCCCCTCAGCCGCCGTTTTTCTTTGCCGCCTCATAGTCCGGCCCGCAGACACCCGTGGGATTGTGGGGTAATTTGTGATTGGCATGCAGGAATGATGCACCCGCATTGATTTCGTCATCGGCATGCACCATTTGCCAATAGAAACGGTCACGCCCACCTTTAATGACCGAATTGACTGTCACCCTGACTGTGGCCGATGCGCGAGAAAACTTGTGGGCATGGTGTGTATCACCAATTGCGGTCGTACTTGTAAAGACTGTCAGACCCGCCACCGCCTCCACAGCGCAGATCGCATCGCCCTGCAGGAATATGACAGCCTGCACATCTTCGCCTTCCAATGAAAAAGGGACGCGATCAAAATTATGGTTCTCTGGATCAGTTACACGATTTTCAAGGTCGGCTCGTGGGCCATAACCACCAGTTACATAAATATAGTCCCAATGGGGACCGCCAAACTGGGACAAATCAAGCAGGACAGGACGTGTATAGTTTTCGGCAATCTGATGATGTGCTTTCGTGATGGCGTCATCACCCACCATGTCCAGCCAATTGGTGACGGACAGCGCCACAACAAGCAATCCCGGCACACCAAACAAGATCAGCAATATGGCAAGGAAGAGTTTCCTCGGGTTTCGGAAGATCGACTTACAGTGCATCATTCACCGCGCCCAACATAAAGCGCATCTGCCTGCCGCATACAGGACAGTCAGATCAAAAGTCAGGATACGCAGAAGCACCAAAAACATGCAGCTCCACACCAGAATATTGGCGAGCGTATTATTGGTTATGATCCGCCAAAGCCTGCCCACATCAACCAGCCCTAAGTTATCCGCCCGATCCAGCGGACGCGGCCTGCGATGCGCAGGCTTTCGGCAATTTCAGCCGGTAGATTTTCGGTTTCATAGGCAGGGTTGTCAGACTTAATCGCCACAGACCCATCGGTAAACCGCTGCACGCGCTTGACCAACAATCGTTCGTCATAGCCGATGACATAAATCGCATCATCCATGACCCGTTCAATGGCGCGGTCAACCAACAGAATATCGCCGCTGCGGATGGTGGGTTCCATCGAATCCCCCGTGGCCCCAATAAGCGCGGCCTTGCCCGGCAGAATGGACGCATCATCCAGCAACCAATCCTTACGAAAGGCGAGGAAATCGACCGGGGCCTGATCTTCGGCAAAGGCCCCCGGCCCGGCAGAGGCAGCCACATCAAAACGCGGCACCATGACAAAACCTGAAATATCCGGCGGCTGGCCGTCATAGCCCAACTGGGCCGGGCCATTCAAAAGCCAGTTCAAATCCACGCCCTGTGCCGCCAATTTGGCAAGTGTTTGTGCCTTGGGCGCAACCTCGCCCATTTCATAGCGTTGATAGGTTCGCAAATTCAAACCCAGCTGGCCCGCAAACACCTGTTGGGGCAGGCCTTCGCTATCCCGCAGCTCAGCCAAACGCGCGCCAATGGCACGACAGTCCAAGGCGTCTGCTTCTTCATATATGACGTCTTCTGGTTTCATAATTCACTTTATGTCATATTTACATGACAAAAACAACATATATTACGACAGTTTTTGTTGACTCTTGCGAAAAGATGACTATAGTATGGCGTGTATTCAGGGTCAAAGACAATCGTATGCAGCCGGAGGGGTTATGAACAAGATTGACGGGGATTTTGTCGGGGGCGGAGACCAAATCACAGTCGAAACGCTGCAGCGCGGTGGCGGCAGTGGGCTCACCCCACCGCCAGTGCGTGCGAAATCAACCAAGCGAAACGGTCCCCACCGCAATCGGTTTGATGAGTTAAGCCGCCTGATCGGCACCCCCGCTGCCCATAAATTGGTGGAACGGTATGGCGGTCGGCGCCTGAATATCCCCAGCGCCATGCCGCCCCGTCACGGGTTGGCGCAAACCATCGGGCTGGCCAAGGCCAGGCTGATCGCCCGCGCCTATGGCGGCACCTGGTTGGTCGTGCCCATTGGGCCTGCAACATTCCAAAAGAAGAAACAGGACCGTGCGCAGCTTTTGCTGGCAGATGGCAAAACGATCAAGGATGTGGCCCGGCTGACGGGCCTGTCGGAGCGCACCATCCAAAGACTAAGGGCCAAAATGAAAACGGGCGACTGACCCAGCCGCCCTTCATCTTCTTAATTAAAGCCCTGAAGGTTTACTTCTTCATCATCTCATCAAGGTCAGCGGCGCGAGGCATATTGACGACGTTATACCCTGAATCCACATAATGAATTTCACCGGTTACACCGCCCGATAAGGGCGACAGAAGGTAAAGCGCGGAACCGCCGACATCTTCCAACGTCACATTCCGGCGCAACGGGGCGTGGGCTTCTGAATAGTTGAACATAAAGCGGCTATCGCCAATGACAGCGCCCGCCAATGTACGCATCGGCCCGGCAGAAATGGCATTGACGCGAATATTGTCCGGCCCCAAATCAGCAGCCATATATTTCACGCTGGCTTCCAATGCAGCCTTCGCCACACCCATCACATTGTAATTGGGCATCACACGCTGTGCGCCGCCATAGGTCAAGGTCAGCATCGCGCCGCCGTCAGTCATCAGGGGGGCCGCACGGCGCGCCACATCAGTGAAGGAATAACAAGAAATCAATAACGACTGGACAAAGTTTTCGCGGCTCGTATCGACATAGCGGCCCTTCAATTCTGACTTGTCGGAATAGGCAATGGCGTGCAGCACGAAATCAATCTTGCCCCATTCCTGTTCAAGTCGGGCAAAGACTGCATCAAGGCTGTCATCGTCAGACACATCGCAATCTATCGTGATGGTGCTGCCGATGCTCTCAGCCAGCGGTTTCACCCGCTTGCCAAACGCCTCACCTTGATAGGTAAAGGCGATTTCGGCCCCTTCGGCATGCAGCATCTGCGCAATGCCCCACGCGATGGAGTTATGATTGGCAACGCCCATAATCAGGCCACGCTTGCCAGCCATATGACCTTGTTTTTCAGCCATCTGTTTTCACCCGTTCCAATCTATTTTCTTGTTCTATCGTTACGACTGATTATTCGGGTTTACCGAAGACCAATGTGGCATTGGTGCCGCCAAAGCCAAAGCTGTTCGACAGCACTGTGTTGATTTCGCCATCAAAGCGTTCGGTCAGCACAGGAATATCGCCTACCTCTTCATCCATATTATCGATATGGGCGCTTTCGCAGGCAAAGCCATTATTCATCATCAGAACTGAATAAATCGCCTCTTGCACACCGGTGGCACCCAGCGAATGACCCGTCAATGATTTGGTGGAACTGACCTTGGGCACATTGCCTGCGCCGAACACTTCGGTCAGACCTTCAAGTTCCTTCGTGTCCCCAACCGGGGTCGAAGTGCCGTGGGCATTCACATAATCAACCGGGCGGTCAACTGTGTTCAGCGCCTGACGCATACAGCGGATGCCGCCTTCACCTGACGGGGCAACCATGTCATAGCCATCGGACGTTGCGCCATAGCCGATCAACTCGGCATAGATTTTTGCGCCGCGTGCCTTGGCATGTTCATATTCTTCAATCACCATCGTCCCGGCACCGCCGCCAATGACAAAGCCATCGCGATCACGGTCAAACGCCCGTGACGCCCGTGACGGGTCGTCATTGAATTTTGACGACATCGCGGTCATGGCGTCAAACATCACAGCCATTGACCAATCAAGTTCTTCGCCACCACCGGCAAAAACAATGTCCTGCTTGCCAAGCTGAATAAGTTCAGACGCATGGCCCACACAATGGGCAGACGTGGCACAGGCTGAACTGATAGAGTAGTTCACGCCCTTGACCTTGAACGTGGTTGCCAACACGGCAGAGTTGGTGGAAGACATGGTCCGCGGCACCATGAAGGGGCCAACACGCTTAGGCCCCTTATCGCGTGCCTTATCTGCAGCTTCGATCAGGTTTTTGGTGGACGGCCCGCCAGATCCCATGACGATCCCGGTCCGCTCGTTCGACACTTCATTGTCTTCAAGGCCCGCATCGGCAATCGCCTGCTGCAAGGCCACATAATTATAGGCAACCCCGTCACCCATAAAGCGGCGGGCCTTACGATCAACCAAGCCATCAAGGTCAATCTCGGGCTTGCCCCAGACCTGACTGCGAAAGCCCATTTCCTCAAACTGATCAGAATGGGTGATGCCGGATTTTGCTTCGCGCAGGGACGCGACCACTTCCTGCGTTGAATTGCCAATCGGGGAAACAATCCCCATTCCTGTTACAACAACACGTTTCATGGTTGCACCACTCCGCTTACTTGAAATTTCAATTGGCCTGTCCCCTGTTTTTCAGGGGCGACAGGCACCTTAATCCTTAAACAGGCCGACTTTCATATTGCTGGTTTCATAGGCCAATGCGCCATCAACCCGCACGATACCGTCAGCAATACCAAGCACCAGCTTGCGGTTCATCACACGGCGGTAATGAACTTCATATTCAATCAATTTGGCTTCGGGGGTGATCATTTCGGTGAACTTCACCTCGCCCACGCCCAGCGCACGGCCACGGCCTTCCATGCCCATCCAGCCCAGGCCAAAACCCGTCAACTGCCACAACCCATCAAGGCCAAGGCAACCGGGCATCACCGGGTCACCCACAAAGTGGCATTCAAAAAACCAGCGATCGGGGGTGATGGCGTATTCCGCCTTGATCAACCCTTTTTCATATTTGCCTGAACTGTCATCAATATGGGTGATCTTATCCATCATCAGCATGGGGGGCATGGGCAATTGCGGATTACCGGCACCGAACATCTCGCCCTTGGCGCAGGTGATCAGATCATCATGGCTATAGCTGGATTGTTTCGTAAAACTCATATTCGGCTGGGCCCCCTAAGGCATACAATTCGCAGGCAAATTCGCGTTCAATTCCCGACAGTCTATCGTGTTGCGCCTACTATGCAAGCAACCGCATGCTGTCCGATCACGGAATTGTTGCGAAAAATTACAGATCACAATAAGCGATCAGGCGTTGCCTGACCAGCGCGACATTCCCGCGCGCAATCACAGCAAAACAACCAAATGATAACAATCGCTTACTTCTATTCAAAAAATAGATCAGAGTAATCGAAACTATGATTTTGACAATCAGTGCCCCCTTGCTAGAGTCCCAACCGGACGCAAGAGGGACGGATTGAAAACGCAGAGGTGCCACTGATCAGCATCAATGCGTCTTGGGCCGTCTACCCTTCAAATAAATCATCATTCCACCTTTCGGCCTAGCCGCAGGGGTGAAATATCCACCAACCCAATCGAGGGAGACGATTATGTCACTGAATGGCACAAAAACACTCGACAATCTGAAAGAGGCATTTGCCGGTGAAAGCCAGGCCAACCGCCGCTACCTGTATTTCGCTCAAAAGGCTGACATTGAAGGCTATAATGATGTGGCAACCGTTTTCCGCTCAACCGCGGAAGGTGAAACAGGTCACGCTCACGGTCATTTGGAATTCATGGAAGAAGTTGGCGACCCCGCAACGGGTGAGCCGATCGGTTCCACTGAAAACAATCTGAAGGCCGCCATCGCCGGTGAAACACACGAATACACCGACATGTATCCGGGTATGGCCCGTACCGCCCGCGAAGAAGGCTTTGACGAAATCGCTGACTGGTTCGAAACACTGGCCAAGGCTGAAAAAAGCCATGCCGGTCGCTTCACCCGCGCGCTGGACACACTGGACGGTTAATTCCGTATGTGACGTTGACTAAAGTCGGGCTGCGTCATTGGCTGGCGTGGCCCGATTTTTTAGCCATTTGATTTTGGCCTAATTCCACCGTTGAACAGAGGTTTTTATGCGCGAAGGCAGTCTAGACGCCCCGACCCGGCACCAGGTTGATTGGAAAAATCCCGACTTTACCGATCCGGCAAAACTGGACGAAGAACTGCGCCGTCAGTTTGACGTGTGCCATGGGTGCCGCCGCTGTTTTAACCTGTGCGATAGCTTCCCGCGCCTGTTCGACCTGATCGACGACAGTAAATCGGGGGAGCTTGATAGCGTCAGCTCTGACGATTTCAAGCCCGTTGTTGATGCCTGCACCCTGTGTGACATGTGTTACCTAACCAAATGTCCCTATGTGCCCCCCCATGAATTCAATATTGATTTCCCCCATCTGATGCTGCGCTATCGGGTGATGGAACACCAGCAAGGCAAAACCAGCTTTGCCCAGCACCAATTGTCAAATATGGACCGCAATGGCCGTCTGGCCAGCTTGGCGGCCCCCATCGTCAATTGGGGCGGCAAGCGCGACAACAAGCTGACGCGTCCCATGCTGGAAGCTGTGATGGGCATTGATGACGAGGCAGAGCTGCCGCATTTTGAAGGCAAGACCTTCGTCAAGCGCGCCAAATCTGACGGGGTAACCCCCAATCAAAGCGCCCCTGCCTTTGGCAAGCGCAAGGCCGTGATCTTTGCCACCTGTGCTGTGAACTACAACAATGCCACCGTAGGCGAAGCGGCCCGCAAGGTGCTGGCCCATAACGGGGTCGAAACCCGCGTGGAATATCCCGGCTGTTGCGGTATGCCCCATCTGGAACATGGCGACATTGAAAAGGTTGTCGATCAGTCAGACAAGATCGTCAATGCCCTGCTGCCCTTGGTTGATGAAGGGTATGACATCATCGCCCTGACCGCCAGCTGTGGCCTGATGCTGAAATTTGAATGGCCCTTGTTGAACCCGGATGATGAGCGGTTGAAAAAACTTGCCGCCGCCACCTTTGACATCAGCGAATATATCGTCGATGTCGCTAAGGGCGAGGGGCTGGCCGATGGCCTGACCGCCGTTGACGGGGGCATCACCGCCCATCACGCCTGTCATGCCCGCGCGCAAAATATGGGGGCCAAGGCGGCCGAAATGCTGCGCCTGATCCCTGACACGGACATCGACCTGATTGAACGGTGTGCAGGGCATGGCGGCACATTCGGTGTGCTGAAAGAAACCTATGACGTGGCGGTCAAGGTCGCCAAGCCAGTGATCCGCGCTGCCAAGAAAACCGCCAAGGCGCATGTCGTATCTGACTGTCCGCTGGCGGCCAAACATCTGCATCACATGCTGGAAGGTGAGGACGTGCCCTCGCACGATTCAGTGATGCGCCACCCGATTGAAATTTTCGCACAAGCCTATGGATTTTAGCATCTATGCCTAAAGCAGATCACATCATCACCGCCGACGATATCCTATCGCTTGACGACTATATCCCCGTGCGCAAGGAAAAGCGCAGCGCGCTTGTGACCATGAAAAAGCCGCGCCGCCTGCATCTTGGCCCGCACGCCACCGCCTATTTTGAAAATTGGGACACGATGTGGGCCCAGATTCAGGAAATGCTCTATATCGAAAAGGGCGGTGACGAACAGCTGAAGGACGAGCTTGCAGCCTATAACCCGCTGATCCCGCAGGGGCGGGATTTGGTCTGCACATTCATGTTTGAAATTGATGAACCGGCGCGGCGGTTGAACATTCTGCGCCAGCTGGGCGGCATCGAAAATCACATCTTTTTACAAGTGGGCGATGACAAAATCTATGCCCGGCCTGAGGAAGACGTGGAACGGACGACGCCTGATGGCAAAACCAGTTCCGTCCATTTTTTCCACTTTGATTTCACGGACGACCAGATCGCCACTTTCCGCGACCCGTCAACCCAGGTGATGCTGGGCGCTGATCATGAAAACTATGCCCATCTGGCACTATTGTCAGATGATGGGCGGCAAAGTCTGGCTGGCGACTTTTCATAAGTCCCGCAATATGCGAAACTGATTTTTCACCAGCTTGGGTGAGTGGCAATGAAAGCCGGTCCGGTCCCTTAATGGGCGGGCCGGTTTTTATTTGGCATGCCTATTATTGGCCCCATCAGCGGCCCCATTAGCGGCCCCACTAGCGGGAGCAAACGCTGGACAACATTTGTGCCGCCCCTTTATCACGCCTGATCAGGATGCAAATAGATAAAGCGGAAGGGTTTGATATGTTGGACCGCGCGGGGCTGAAATGCCAATCGCCGAATGTCATCATTACCAACCGCCAGTTGGTCAATGTCGCGGTTCCAGTGTTTTGATATTGATCGGTCCGACGAAGTGAAGATCGGTGCCTGCCTGTTTTCAGGCATCACCGCGCTTTTCCGATTGATGACGCTGCCCTGAAAATAGGGTTGGCGTCCCAATTTCAGCATTTGCCATACCCCCGCAATGCGTACCATTTCCCATGCGTTCGACAGGGCAGTGGATTTTAGATCACGAATTTCAACCGACAGGATGTCTGCCTGCGCCTCGTCCATCACATTAAACGCAACGCTGTCATCCTTGATGGATAGATCAAACGCAGCATAGGCAGCATTCAATCCCAAATAGTCATTATTATAGGCGATGACCGCGCGGTCATTGTTCCACAATTTCACGCACAGCGTGCCCCATTCAGGCTGAAGCGCCATCGCCAGCGGCAAAGACATGGCGCGATTGTCAATTGTCTGCCCTTTCTTAAAGCTGGACAGAATAAAGAACTGCAACTCGCAATGCGGCCCCATGCTGGCGTCACGAAAATCAGCAAAGATAAAGCCCGCAGCAATCGACCCATCGTCATAGTGGACGGGATAAACATCCTCTGCCGCAAAAAGGGGCGCGGCGGCCTGCGCATTGATCCGACCGTAGATCGTTACCCCGTCCCCGCCATAAACATGATAGGGCGTCGGTGCCTGACCGGTTGATAGATCAACATGCGCGGTTAAGGGAAATGCCTGAAACATAGGATGCGTCGCTGCCATTTGATTTTCCAACCTTCCGAAGCGTTGATTGCGGAGCGTTACAGCACCGATTGAATTGCCGCAACTTTAAACCAAACTTGAAGAAAAAGAAGCTGCCCGCGCAACACTGGTACAGGCGTAATACTGGGACAGGCGCATCGGCAGCACCATGCCCGAATTGCTTTGACCACTCAGTATCAACAGATGCATCAGTCAATGTTTTGGGCTGCATGGGGCTGGCGTCCGCAACCATATTGGATGTGGCTTTTGTGTCCTGCATTATCACGCGTGTTTGCTCCTTATGATGCTGATCCTTTCCCAAAGCGGCCAGCGGTTTTATGAGCGGCATTTCCTTGGCAGCCTTGGCTGAAGACACGTCATTGGCCGCATCACCCCACTTGCAGCCCCGTTGCTGTCGCTCTACACTCCGCTGACAAAATATCAAAAAACAACAAATCATTATTGGGGGCATTCATGTCTATTGATTTCTCACTCTCACCCGAAGTTGAAGCACTACGCGGGCGCGTCCGTGATTTCATCGAAACTGTCGTCAAACCGGCTGAGGCTGAGATTGACGAAGACGACCGTGAAAGCCTTGTCAAAGGCGTCATCAAAATGCGCACCGAAGCGCAAAAGCGTGGCCTGTGGCTGCCCCATATGCCCAAGGAACATGGCGGCATGGGCATCGGCCATGTGGGTCTGGCGATGGTACAGGCAGAGGCCGCGCGCGCCCGCTTTGGCCCGTTTGCCATGAACTGTCAGGCCCCTGATGAAGGCAATATGCACACGCTGGAAAAATGGGGATCAGAAGAACAAAAGGAAAAATACCTCAAGCCCCTGTTGGAAGGGCACGCCCGGTCATGCTTTGCCATGACAGAGCCTGAGGTCGCAGGTTCTGACCCGACATTGATCCGCACCACCGCCAAGATGGACGGCAATGAATGGGTCATCAATGGCCATAAATGGTTCATCAGTGGGGCGAAATCCGCCAAGTTCGCCATCCTGATTGCCCGCACCGAAGACAACCCGGATATTCCGCAGGCCGCCAACAGCGCCTTCATCATCGATCTGCCGCAGGAAGGTTGGGACGATGTGCGAGAGGTCAGCACCATGCACGGGTCCACCGGGCATTCAGAAATCGTAATCGAAAATCTGCGCGTGCCCGCCGATGCCATTCTGGGTGGGCGCGGCAATGGCCACCTGTTGGGTCAATCACGTCTGGGCCCGGCGCGCCTTGCCCATTGCATGCGCTGGTTAGGGCAGGCTGAAACCGCACTTGAGATGATGATCGACCGGGCAACCAAACGCTTTGCCCACGGCTCGCTTCTATCAGAAAAGCAAGGCATCCAATGGATGATTGCCGACAGTTCAATGGAGCTTTATCAGGCCAAGCTGATGGTGTTGCACGCCGCCTTTAAAATCGACAATGGCGAGGACTTCAAATCAGAAGTGTCGATGGCCAAACATTTCGTCGCCAATATGCTGGGCCGCGTCATTGACCGGGCCATTCAGGTTCACGGTGCCTTGGGTTATTCCAACGACACGCCCTTGGCCCATATGGCACAACAGGCGCGTTGGGCGCGCTTTGCCGATGGCGCGGACGAAGTTCATCAGTGGCGCATCGCAGAACGATCCATCAAGGCGTATAAGGAAACAGGCTCCGTCGCCAATGCAACCGGGAACCTGCCGCTATAACATTTTTGCAGCAGTAAACCGGTGATCTGACTGCCGTTCAATCTGCGGTAGCAAGGGCATATCATCAGCGCGCATCTTGCGAATGGGCCGTGCGGTCATCTGTGCTGCCCTTGCCGCGTTAAGCAATAGATTTCGCCAAAGCGACAGAATTGCCGTGTTTTCATTTGACACAACCACCCCCGGTTTGGCTATGTAACATCACTAATAAATTATAAACCATATTCACATTTGGGGAGCATATCGATGCTGAAATCAAACGGGGTCAAAGTGTCAGTACTGGCACTTATGGTTGGCCTGTCAGCACCCACCTTTGCACAGGACGCACCAAGCGCAGATGCAACTGCATCCGCCAACGCCGGTACGCCTGAAGGGGTAACCGAAGAACCAGCAGCAAAGAACCTGCAACTGGAAGAAATCGTCGTGACCGCGCAAAAGCGTGCAGAGAATATTCAGGACGTGCCGGTTTCCATGTCTGCGGTCACCGGTGACAGCCTGAAAGAACGCGGGATCGACAATTTCGATTCCATGGCCAACTATACCCCCAACGTCAACATCACCTCCGGTAACGGGTCGGCCTTTGTCCGTATTCGTGGCCTGGGGTCAATGGCCAATGACGGGTTTGAAGACAGTGTCGGTTTTTATATCGACGATATTTATTATGGCCGCTCCGTCTATATGGGGCAGGCATTTTTGGACCTTGATCGCATCGAGGTGTTGCGCGGCCCGCAAGGCACCCTGTTCGGTAAGAACACCGTTGCAGGCGCCATCAACATGCACACGGCCAATCCCAGTAATGAGTGGGAGTTTGGCGGCGATGTCACCTATGGCGAGTTGAACAATCAATCGGCATCGCTCATCGTCAATGTTCCGCTATTCAATGACGACATCGGTCTACGCGCCGCCGGCACCTTTCAGGAACGTGATGGCTGGTACTACAATGTTCAGAACGACGACGAAGAACGCAATGTTGACCGGATCAATCTGCGCGGCAAAATCGGCTGGGACATCACCGCGGATTGGGATTTGATCGCAGGCTATTCCTATGCCGTCTATAAGGATAACGGCCCGGGCTTTGAGCTTTATGACGCGAACGAGCCGACCCAAACCCTGAACGGGTTGATCAACAGCGAAGTTGATTTTGAATTGAACCGTCGCGGTGGCACCGATACCGATGCGCTGACTGACATCACCACCAAGACATGGACACTGCACAGCAATCTTGACGTGGGTGAACACAGCTTTGTTTTGGCGGCGGGTTATTCCGACTATCATCACATCGTGAATTTCGATGCTGATGGCGGCGCGTTCCCGATGCTGACATGGAACAATGAGGATAATTACGACCAAACCAGTGTTGAACTGCGGGTCGTATCACCCCCCGGCCAGTTCGAATATGTGGCCGGTCTGCATTATTTCGCCAACACCTATGATGGCGGCACTGATTTCCGCGTCGGCAACTTTACCGGGCCGACCAATACCATCCTTGGGATCGTGCTACCTCCAGCCGCCGACGCCTTGTTGGGCCAAACGCTTGTTGATCTGTTGGGCGGCACACTCACCCTTGATCAGGTGTTAAGCCAAAACCTGTCAGACCGCCTTGATCAAACATTCGTTCAGGACACGGTCAGCTATGCCGCGTTCGGTCAGGTCACCGGCTATTTCTTTGATGACTGGCAACTGGTCTTGGGCCTGCGCGCGTCTTACGAAGAAAAAGAAGCGTTGATGAGCCAGCAATATGAAAACACCGGCATTCTGTTGCAAGCCGCATTGGGCATCACAGAATATGTCATCAATGTCAGCCGCGATGAAACGCAGTTCGCACCGAAAGTATCGCTGAAATATGAAATTCGCGACAATCTCAACGCCTATGCCACTATCGCCAAGGGCTTTAAGGCCGGTGGCTTCAACCCATTTGCGGAAACGCCTGACCGGACAGAGTTTGAGTCAGAGGAATCCACGACCTTTGAAGGCGGCTTGAAGGGGCGTTATTGGGATGGCCGTATTTCAGCCAATCTAAGCTTGTTCCACACGATCTTTGACAATCTGCAAACATCTGTTGTGGGGGGCACAGGCTCTACCTTTATTGTGGATAATGCCGCGTCGGCAACATCACAGGGTTTTGAGTTTGATGCCACTGTTCTGCTGGCAGAATGGTTGACCTCAACCATTTCAGTGGGCTGGACGGATGCCACCTATGATGAATACCCCAACGCACCTTGCATCACCGAAGAAAACAGCTTGGGCGGCTTTGTCTCTGACCCCAATTCATGCGATGCCAGCGGCAAGCCGCTGACCGAAGCGCCTGAATGGAATGCAGCATTGGGGGGCAACATCACGCTGCCGCTTGATATGTTGGGCACCGTGTCGGGGTCAAACATCGTCTTCATTTTGGGTGCCGATGCGATCTATCGTGGTGAAACCTTCATGAACCTTGATTATGATCCTGCGTCATTCCAGGAAGCCTATTGGCGCTTTGACGCCCGCTTGGGCCTTGCTGATATGGATGGCACATGGGCGTTTATGGTCACGGGTCAAAACCTGACCGATGAAGAATATCTGACGTTGAGTGTGGATGCGCCTGTGCAGGCAGGCTCTCACATCGGGACGCTGGGTGATCCGCGTTACATCAACGCGACGTTCCGTTTCTTCTTTTAAGTCTATTCACTCAATTTGAGTAGTCCGGTTACGAAGTTGAGAAGGATCGAAACCTCAAATCGGGTGAATTAAATTACCTCAAATGCGGTTTAGGTCCGGTGCCGCATCGCAGCCGGACTACGCATTTGAGGTAATCAAAACACTAGCTTAAACGTGCTCTGCACGTTTAAGCGGTATTGCCCGTTCTTCCTTGACGTATACCGCTAATGCGATAGCGCCACCGACAATCAAAAAGATAGTCACGGAAAAACCCAGATGCAGGCTTTCTGTTTGCGCCGTAATCACGGCAATCAACATCGGCGCGACAAAGCTGGTTGCCTTGCCCGCCAAGGCATATAGACCAAAAAACTCAGTCATATGTTCATGCGGGCTTAGCTTCGCCATCATCGTCCGGCTTGAGGCTATCACCGGCCCGACAGCAGCCGAGAAAATTGCCGTCATCACCAATATGGCTTTTTCAGGCACAGTGCTGAACGCGGCGGCATCACTTGCCACATCATAATGCAGCACAAAGAACAACTGCCCCTGATCAACAGAAACAAAGCCCAACACCATAATCGCCGCCACCACAAGCGCCGCCAAAATGGTTGGCTTGGACCCGAATTTGGGGTCGGCCCATGCACCAACCAAGCCGCCCAACCCGGACGAGCCGATGGACAACATCCCATATAGCGCCAGTTCAAGCACACCCCAACCAAAGATGGAGGCTGCAAACACGCCGCCAAAAAAGAACACGGCATTCAGGCCATCATAAAAAACCATACGCGCCAACAAAAACGCCGCTACGTTTTTGAAATGCCCCATGGACCGCATGGTTTCCAGCAGCGTCGTCAACCCATGACCCAAGGCTTGCTTGGTCGACATGGTTGCCTTGGCCTTGTCAGGCACCATAAAAAACAGGGGCAGGCACACAATGCCAAACCACAGCGCCGCAATTGGCCCGACAACGCGATCAGATTCATAAGCTGCCTGATCAATCCCGAACAGGGGCGCATCGGGGACAAAGCCCAAATCCACCGTGCCGGGCAGGGCAAAGGCGATCAACACCGCCGCCAATGCAAAAATCGTAAACAGTTGCGACACGCCATAACTGACGCCCGACACCAACCCGATGGAATCGTCATCGGTGATGGATGGCAACATGGCATAGAAAAACACATGCGCGTATTCCAGCATGATCAAGGTGACGACCATAATCACAAACCCGATCCACATATAGGACGGGTCTGGCTGCACAAACCACAACATCGCCATACCAATACCGCCGATCAGCGACGTCAGGGCAATCCACGGTTTGCGTGGACCTGCGTGATCGGCCAACGCGCCCAGAATGGGGGAAAAGATGGCGACTGCAAAACCTGATACCGCTTGTACCATGCCCCAGGTGGACTGGCCGGTAATCGGGTCAGGGGCCACGTGATTGACGAAATAGGCCGAGAATATGAAGATCGGCACCAGCGCATAAAACGGTGATATTGCCGTTTCATAAATGCCCCAGCCCAGTTGCGCCCGCCGCATCGCACTTGGATTGCCGCGCAATGTAGAATGCAGTGACGTAGCAGCGTCTATTGTCATAAGTCCCCCAAGGAATCCCAGCGGCCGCAACGTGCTTATCCAAAATCGGTGCCGCCGTCAGCGTGATCTGCGCCAATACATATAGGCCCACCCCCTAAAACACCAGTATGACATTTGGGCACGACCGACCCTGCAGGGATCAATAATGACAAATATCATGAAATCTCAAACAATTATTGACCATCGGCTCTAATAGGCCCACACTTTTGATGATCGTCTAACCGGGCGTTCACCTGAAGCGCCCGGGGCGACCGTTTTACAAAACTGTGGTCCCGCCAGAAAACATAAACGGATCATGAGGGGTGAGCAATTGAGGGGGGATAAACCCCCCCGAAACTGACAGGAAGGATCTACTATGTCAGAGGGGCTTTTTCATTCAGCCGTCAAACGGCTTTATTCAGCGGCAGAACATCTTGATCTGCATGAGGACGTTTTGGAGCGTCTAAAATATCCAAAAGAAACACTGGCCGCATCATTGCCCGTCCGTATGGATGACGGGTCTGTACGGTCGTTCAAGGCATGGCGCTGCCGTTATGATGACACACGCGGCCCGACCAAGGGCGGCATCCGGTTTCATCCTGCTGTGTGCATGGATGAGGTGATGACCCTGGCGTTCTGGATGACATTCAAATGCGCCGTGGCGAACCTGCCCTATGGCGGCGGCAAGGGCGGCGTATCTGTCGATGTCCACCAGCTTTCCCGGACAGAGCTTGAGCGGTTAAGCCGTGCCTATGTCGGTGCTTTCTCCCGTTTTATCGGGCCGGACCGCGATGTGCCTGCCCCTGACATGTACACAAACGGCATTGTCATGGCGTGGATGGCCGATGAATATTCCCGCATAGCTGATGAGCCGACCCCCGCTGTGATCACCGGTAAGCCGATTGCGCTTGGCGGGTCACTTGGCCGTGATGATGCAACGGGCCGTGGTGGCTATTACGTGCTGCGCCATCTTGAAGATGACCTTGGCATTGCACCGGGCAAATCAAAGGTCGTCATACAGGGCTTTGGTAATGCGGCGTTCCATGCGGCACGTCTGCTGCATGATGATGGCTATCAAATCATCGGTGTGTCGGATTCCAAATCAGCGATCTATGATCCTGATGGGCTGAACCCCTATGACGTGATGGAATATAAGCAGAAGAACCGCACATTGGATGGCGCCCCGACAAACGGAAAGGCCAAAACCATGTCCAACGCAGAATTGTTGGAACAAGAATGCGATGTGCTGATCCCTGCGGCCATGGAAAATCAGATTACCGGTGACAACGCCGACCGCATTGTCGCCCCGGTCATTCTTGAACTGGCCAATGGGCCGATCACCCCAGAAGGGGACGCCATCCTGAACAAGGCTGGTAAAACTGTCATTCCTGATATTCTGGCCAATGCCGGTGGTGTGACCGTGTCCTATTTCGAGTGGGTGCAGAACAAGGCGGGCTACTACTGGCCGCTTGATGAAGTGCAGGACAAACTGCAAAAAATCATGCGCCCCGAAGGCCGCCGCGTTTGGGATGTGTCCAAGGAAAAAGGCATCGACATGCGGACAGCCGCCTATGTTCATGCGCTTGACCGCATTGCCTCTGCGGTTGAGGCACACGGCACAAAGGCCTATTTCGACGGCTGATCAATCGCCAAAGTCTGAAAACAAAAAACCCCTGTTCTTCACGGATGGGGGTTTTTCGTTGCCCGACGCCCTATCGGTATTCGCCATTGATCTAGATCAATGCCCAATCATGTCTGTCAGCTAGTCTGTGTTGGTCAGTGTCACGGATAACAAAAGCAATAAAATCCAGCTGGCTTCGCAGAACAGCAAAAACTTAAAAGCCGGGAGCAATTCCCGGCTTTTGTCTTATCTATGATGGAACCTGCTTCCACTAACCAAGCTTCGGTTCAGTGGGCACATGTTTGCAATACATCAACCGCCAATAGGATTCAGTCAGCCAGGACAACACTTCTTCATGACGCTCGCGTCCCGGCGCTGCCGCGAAATAATAGAAATTCCGCTCAAACATATTGGCCAAAACAATGCCCAATGACGGTTCAAGACCCGGGTCGCAACGCCCCGCGGCGCGCAGTTTCAGGATCACCTCGCCCAGCATGTCACCAATTGTTTGCTTGATGCCTTCATAGAATTTGCCCAATTCCTCATCATAGGTGGAGGTTTCGATCAACAAATCCAATGTTGTGCGGTGGGTTTCCATAATGGACAGAATGCGGTCCTGCACCTCGCGCAGCTCTTCATAGGTCAGCCGTTCGGCAAAGCGATACCAGACCTCAACCTCTTGGGCGATCCGGCCCGCGGTCCGTTCTGCCAGCATCGCCACAACCCGGCGTTTGTCGCCATAATGACTATAGAATGTGACCCGTGAAATGCCGACTTCCTTTGCCAGCATTGTCACTGACATATCGTTGAAGCTGACCCCTTGCGACCGCAAATGTTCCAACGCCTTGACGACCTTGTCGTCATAGCGGCTGGCCGGTTGTGTTGTCAGTACCGCGGCCAGACCATCAATGCGGCTTTCTTCTGCCCCGTGATCAGATCGATTCTGTTCCGCTGACAATTGAGTTGCCTCTGTCATCACTGCCCCATAGAGTTTCCATACGGATCATTTCCGTCCGCATCCCATTAACTTTTTATAGCGCACAACTGACAGCTTGTCACCATGATAAAAAAACTTTACATGGTGTAAAGTCCATGCTAGTTACGTGAATTAGGGATGGGACAAAAATGGCAAAAAACAAATCAGCCTACATATTGTCCTGACATTGCTTGCTTGAAAGTTTTGCTTTCAAACAGGCGTGATATAGCGGGAGGGGAAATTGCTCCGTATCGATCTATCTGCCTTTAGGGCGGGATTGTCGGCTATTGCGCCGACACTATTGATGGTCAGCCTGCTGACCGTGAATGCACAGGCACAGGAAGCTGAGGCAACAGCCGAAGCGGCCGCCGCCGGGACCGAAGCTGAAGCGGGTGCTGAGGCAACTGCCGAAGGCGAACAAACCGCCAAAAAGCGGCGCATGTTCCTTGATGAAGTGGTCGTGACCGCCCAGCGCCGGTCAGAGGACCAGCAGGATGTGCCGATTGCCATGACCGTTATGTCAGGTGATGACATGCGTGATGCCGGCCTGAACCAGTTCAATGATCTGGCTTTGGTTGTGCCCAACGTGTCGATTAACACAGACTGGTTCACACTGTATATTCGCGGCGTCGGTACATCAGAAGTGAACGTGATGGCCGAACAGGCCGTGGCCTATATGATTGATGGGGTCTATGTCAGCCGCGTGGAATTTCTTCGTTCTGGCTTTTTGGACGTTGACCAGCTTGAAGTGCTGAAAGGCCCGCAAGGCGTGCTGTTTGGCCGTAACTCCCCCGCTGGCGTGATCAATATCACACTGGGTCGTCCCGCCTATGAATGGGCTGGCCGTGCGTCTGTCCAATATGGTGAGTTGGAGGACCTTGATGCACGCGGCATGTTGAATATTCCGATTGTTGACGACAAGGTTGCCTTGCGGCTGTCTGCTGCGCACAGCTCTCGGCTTGGCCATACGGAAAATACATTCCGCCCCGGCGACACAATCGGAGATCGTGACCAGACAAGCGCCCGTGCCAAGCTGCGCTTTGATCTGACCGACACATTCGACATCACATTGTCAGCAGCCTATTTCGAATATAATTTCGGCACATGGGCCAGAACAGAACAGTTCAACACACCCGCTGAGTTTGAATTGCTGTTCAGATCACATGACCCGAACTTTGAAACCGAACTTGATCGGCGCGGTTCAGAACGCGAAGGCAGCCACGCCATCGGTGATGGCTACATCGCCTCTATCGACATGAACTGGGAAATTTGGGACCACACCATCAGCTCTGTCACCAGCTATGCTGCCTATGATGATGATTCAGGCGGCGACACTGACGGTGCCAGCTTTAACCTGATGGAATTTGGTTTCGCCAATGATTTCTGGCAGGCGGCACAGGAACTGCGCCTGACGTCACCGCCCGGTACGTTTGAATATGTCGCCGGTCTGTTTGCCTTCCAATCAGAATCCGATGCCTTGGGCTATGGCCATATTTTGCGCGACACTGATATTGCCCTTCTGCAAACGCTGCTATTGCCGGACTCGCTGCAAGCTCTGGTCAATCCGGTTGTGAATTTGTTAGGCGGCAATCAAAACATCTATGACGGTGATTTGGTTGAAGCGGATGCCTTGTTGAAAACCGAAAGCTATGCGGTTTTCGGTCAATTGACATGGCGCATTACAGAAGACTTGGCCCTGCTTGCCGGTGGTCGCTACACCTATGAGAAAAAGGACTATCACGGCATTCTGGCCGCCCGTCAGCCCAGCCCCATCTGGGTGCCCACAATGTTGGGTAATGGCTATGACGTCACGCCGGTAAATTCGTTCAAGAATTTCAGCCCGAAGGTCTCTGCCACCTATGCCTTCAATGAAGAGATCACAGTCTATGCCACATGGGCCAAGGGGTTCCGGTCAGGGTCGTTCAATATCGCGACCTTTGATGAAGACAATATCATCTTTGACCCGGAATTTTCCGAAACCTATGAAGCGGGTGTGAAGACCAGCTTCCTTGGCGGGTTGGCCCGTTTCAACCTTGCCCTGTTCTGGACCGACTATGAGGATTATCAGGTCACAACATTTGAAACCATTACCTTTGAAAGCTCAAACGCAGAAGAAGTACGGGTGCGCGGTGTTGAAGCTGATTTGACAATCTCACCCTTTGAAGGGCTCGTGCTGTTGGGGTCACTTGGCTACAACGAAGGTGAATATGTCAAATTCACCCAAGCCAGCTGCCCGACACTTTCCGTGACCCAAACCGGTCAGGGCTCTTGCTTCCTGCCGCAAGGTCCGGTGAACCTGCCCCCCGATACGTTCCAGGATCTGTCAGGGCAGCAATTGTTCCGCACACCGAAATGGACAGGGTCTTTGACCGCCATCTTGATGATGCCGCTGGGCAATACCGGCCTGATGGGTATGGTGTCAGCCAATGCCGCCTATCGTGCGGAGGAGTTCATCGACCCCGATCTTGATCCGGTCGATAAGAACGACGCCTATTGGTTGGTCGGTGCCAAGATTGGCATCAAGCATCCCGACAATTTGTGGGGCTTTGAAGTGCAGGTCAAAAACCTGACGGACGAGCTTTACAAGCAAACCAGTTTTGACGCCCCCTTGGTGCCCGGCGCGCATATCGCCCAAACCAATCCGCCCCGTCAGGTGCTGGCAACATTCAAGTTTGAATTCTAAAGACGCGTTCAAACACAAACAACCAACAGGTGATGGTCTAGGCAATCATCACCCAACAACAAGGCACTATTCGTATCGAGTAACGCTGAACAAAATAGCCGATGATCCGGCGTATAGGACAGGCGGGGTTCCAATCCCCCGCTACCCCATTCGGATCATTGGCAACTGCCCTGCGATAGAACGCGCGCGTCCCATCCCCCCAAAAACGCGCCGCTTCCGTCGCAGGGTTTTTTTGACCTGATGGGTTTTATAAGATCTTGTGCCGTCAGCCCGCCGGTTTATCCAGCGCATAGCCCGCCGCACGTACAGTACGGATCACATCGGGGCGATCATCGGTGTTAATGGCCTTGCGCAAGCGGCGGATATGCACATCAACCGTACGCAGTTCCACATAAACATCACGGCCCCAAACAGCATCCAGCAATTGTTCGCGTGAAAAAACCCGGCCCGGATTTGCCATGAAGTGATCCAGCAGGCGAAACTCCGTCGGACCAAGATGCAGTTCCTCATCCCCGCGATAAACACGGCAACGCGCCCGATCAAGGGTGATGTCCTCAAAACTCAAAACTTCGGCTGTTGTTGCCGGGCGCACGCGGCGCAGCACAGCATACACCCGCGCAATCAATTCCTTGGGGCTGAACGGTTTGACCAAATAGTCATCCGCGCCTGTGTTCAGGCCACGAATACGGTCGCTTTCCTCGCCCCGTGCGGTCAGCATGATGATCGGCACATTTCCTGCATCACGGTCAGCACGAACTGCGCGGCACACTTCGATCCCTGACAGTTTCGGCATCATCCAATCAAGCAGGATCAGGTCGGGCACCTGTTCGGCAATCAGGGTCAGTGCTTCTTCACCATCATTGGCAACTTCTACGGCGAAGCCTTCGGCTTCAAGATTGTAGCGCAGCAAGGTGACCAACGCGTCTTCGTCCTCAACGATCAGGATCAATGGCTTGCTCATAATCTATCCTCTCAACACGCCGGACTTAGGATTGTGCTGCCAAGCTGGGCTGGACCATTGTCAGGCTTGTGCGGTCAGCTTTGGGGCGATCATCTTCCAGCGGCGCGCCCTCAACAATCGCAAACACAATCTCGGCAATATTGGTGCAATGATCACCGATCCGTTCAACATTCTTGGCCATGAACAATAGATGCGTGCCGACCGCCGTCATATGCGGCTGGGCCATCATCATGGAGGTGATTTCCTGAAACAGGCCATTGTTCAATTCATCAATCGTGCCATCGGCCTGCCACACGCTGCGCGCCTTGGCAGCATCAAGCGCGCTGAAGGCATCCAGCACATCACCCAATTGCGCCTGCACCGCATGGATCATACGGATCAGCCCTTGGGTGGACCGTTGCTGGGGGGACTGGTTCAACACCAATGTCCGCTTGGCCAGATTTTTGGCAAGATCGCCCACACGCTCAAGGTCGCTGGCGATGCGGATCAAGGCAAGACCGCCAACCCATTCAGCCTGGCCGGCACCGTCAGTGGCGGCGATAACAATCATCTGCTGTTCAATCTGCCGTTCCATGTCATCAATGGCGTCATCGGCCAGAATGATTTGTTCTGCCATTTTACTGTCACGGCGGCCCAACGCATCCGCGGCACCACTTAGCTGCTGTTCGGTCAGCCCGCCCATACGCGCAACAAGGTCACGAATGGCCGTCAAATTATCAAATGGGCCGGAACTGGTGATATCTGCTGACATGATCTGGTTTTGCATCCGCTGTAAGCTCAAAAAAAATTTAGGCCCTGATCAATCACATTGACTGGTCATGCTGGGCTAATCTGTGATGGCCGCTATCTATGTGACAGAATGGTTACATTTTTATGACAGCCATACCAGCCAGCCATTCAGCACGCTGCCGCGTCCGCTATTTTGGCGGATTATCAACAATTTGGGGGACGAAATCGATCGCCACCAATGGCGCGGTGGGTTTCGCAGCAAGCGGCAGGCTGGCCATAAAGCAACTGCCTTCACCCGGTGTGCTTTCAATCCGCAAGACACCCTGATGACGATTGACGATATGCTTGACGATGGCCAAACCAAGCCCGGTGCCGCCACGGGCGCGACTGGTTTTGGCAGACACTCGATAAAACCGTTCGGTCAGACGGGGCACATGTTCAGGCGGGATGCCCTGCCCAAAATCACGGATGGACAGCAAAATATTGCCCGGCTTTTTGTCATCCGGTGCGGCGCCGATTTCGATGCGCCCCGCTTCGGAGCCATATTTCACAGCGTTGTCCAAAAGGTTTTGCAGCATCTGCACAAGTTCGTCTTCAGACCCCACAATCTCAGCGTCGCGCAATGCGGGGTCGATCAGGGTATCGACGCTGACCCCCTCCCGTTCCGTCAGGGGGGAGATGACATCCACCGCCTTTGACATGATTGTGGCAATGCGCACCCGCGCTGATGGCGGCATATGTTCATCAATCTCAATCCGCGACAGGGACAACAAATCATCAATCAGGCGCGACATGCGCTGGGCCTGATCTTGCATGATCCCCAAAAACTGTTCATGGGCGGCGCGGTCTTCCTTGGCCGGCCCTTGCAGGGTTTCGATATAGCCGATGATCGACGCGATGGGCGTTCGCAATTCATGGCTGGCATTGGCGATGAAATCGGCGCGCATTTGTTCGGCACGCCACATCGCCGTTTCATCATGCAGCATGATCAGGGCTGTAGCTGGCCCGGCATTGTCGGCATCTGCCCCCTCAATCGGTGCGGCCTGCACCGACAAGCGGCGATCAACCTTGCCCGGCAGGGTGAAGCGTTCCGGGTCCGCCCCTGCATCCCAATCATCTGTAAAAACCGTTTCGGCAAGGTCCAAAATCGCCGGGTGGCGAATATAACGGCTGACCATAGCGCCGGGGGCATAATTATCTAGGGCCGGAAACAGCGTCGCTGCGGCCTTGTTGGCGTAAACCAATTTCGGCTGCGCCGTCACCACCAACACCGCATCTGGCAGGGCGTCGAATAGGCTGTATCGTCCTGTTGCCCCAGTGCTCGTTGTCACGCCGGTGTCACCTTCTGATCTATCAATGATGGGCCTTGCGCTTAGTCACTAAAGGCATCAGCCTTTGTCGCCCGGTCCAGTAGTCGCCAGTAGAGATACGCCATAGGCTTCAGGTCAGCAACTGCAATACGTTCGTTCGTGCCGTGAATACCGCCGCGCAAATCTTCGGTCACACGCATCGGTGACAGACGATAAATATTGTCGCTGACCTCTTTATAATGGCGGGAGTCTGTTGCCCCAACGGTCAGGGACGGCACCACAATGGCCTGCGGATACACAGCCGCAACGCTGGTTGAAACCAGGTTCCAAACCGGTCCCGATGTATCGGAAAATGGGGATGGTTCGTCACCGAAACTTTGTGCTTCCTGAATTTTGATCTCAGGGTCATTTATCACCCGGCGCACATGGTCCCGCACAACCTGTTTTGAATCATGCGGGTGAATGCGGAAGTTCACAATCGCCTTCGCCTCAATCGCCAGCACATTTTCCTTCGGGCTGGCTTGCAGCATGGTTGGCGCAATGGTCGTCCGCAGCGTGGCATTGGCACTGGGATCAGCCTCCATAGCCATTTCGATCAGGGGCTGGGCAATCCATAAATTTGCCAGCAAATATTTCTGATAGGCTGGCACCGTATCACCAAGGGCCAGATACATGTCACGCACAGGCCCCGCAAGGCCGCCATCAAATTCACTGTTTTCAAGTTTTACCAAGGCGGCAGCCAATTTGCCCACTGCGGTCTTTTTCGGCGGCATTGACGAATGGCCCCCCTTGCCCGGCGCAATCAGCTCAAGCGAATAATAACCTTTCTCCCCCGTGCCGATCATGGCGACGTCCTGTTCCACGCCCGGAATGATGCCCGCTGCAATCGCGCCGCCTTCATCAACAGACAGGATCGGGTTGATGCCCTGTTCGGCCATCCACGCGGCCATTGCCACGGCACCCAACTTGCCGCCAACTTCTTCGTCCTGATGCAGCGCCAGATAAACTGTGCGTTCAGGCTGATAGCCCGTGGCGATCATACGGTCGATCACATTGGACAGAACAATGGTCGGCCCCTTCATATCCATGGCGCCACGACCCCAGATAAAGCCATCGCGGATATGCCCCGCATAGGGCGGTTCCTGCCAAATATCTTCTGTGCCGGGCACAACGGGCACCACATCATAATGGCCCATCATCAGGATCGGCTTCAGGTCCGGGCGGGTGCCCTCCCACTTATAGACACGGCCATAAGTGTTGAAAACCTCAACCGGCAGTGTGCTGACATGGGGGAATGTAGCGTCATACCATGCCAAAAACCGGGTGAACTCACCCTCATCAATCTCATTTGATTGGTTTGATATTGTTTTGAAGGTGATGGATTTGGCAAGGTCCGCAATCAGCTTTGCTTCTTCAATGGCGGGGGCTTGTTCAGGGCTGGGCCAAGGTTCCGCAGTGATCCTTGGCGCTTCAAACGTGCTTGCGCGCCAAATTGTCACCACAGCCACAACAACAATGGCGGCCAACGCCACCTGAACCAATCGTTTCAACATCTATTTGCCCCCAAAAAGCCAATAATTTCACCTACTTTACCAATTTGCGGGGCTGGTGCAAGCACACCTGATCGGCACTGAATTAGCGCCACCGGATGGATATGACGCATGGCGCAGGGGGTGCATTGATTTTTTGTCACATTATTTAATGGACTGTACTCTTGTATTATTTGGTTAACACGCTATATTGTATCTAATGTATACGATAATACATGTTACTAAATAAACTGCAGTTAAAGCAATCATGACGGACGCGCTGGGGTGTCGGTCACAACAGGGAACCGGTCAGGCATCAACAAAATATGTCGGCCAGCCATGAGCGGAGGAAAGATCATGGAAAAATTGTCAATCAGCGACTCCCTATTCTTGTATGCGGAAAAGGATGACACACCCCTTCACGTTGGCACATTGGCCATCGTTGAATTGCCCGATGATTTTGAAGGCAGCTTCCGTGACAAGTTCGTCGAAATGTTCGATGGCCGTATTGATGAAGTGCCCATGCTGCGCTGGAAAGCGGTTGCACAGCCGCTGAACCTTGGCTACCCGGTTTGGGTGGAACAAGAAGAAATGGATTGGGACTATCATGTCCGCCGTACATCCATTCCCATGCCGGGCAATATGGAACAGCTTATCACCAAGATTGAAAAGCTGCACATGCAAAAGCTGGACCGTAACCACCCGCTGCACATGCATTATGTGTTTGAAGGGTTGGAGGGCAACCGCGCCGCCGTCTATTCCAAAATTCATCATTCCTGCATTGATGGGCAGACCGCTGTGAAGCTGGCAACCATCATGTTCGATCTGACGCCCGAACCACGCGCACCGCTGACACAGGAACAGCGCGCAGAGGCGGGCCTGAACCGCACCGCCGACAAAAAGGCCCCCGGCCTGTTGTCTGCGATCACTAACGCCGCGATTGAACGGATTGAAAAGCCTCTCTACAGCCAGATCCCGTCCTTGGTGCGCATGGCCAATAAAATGATCAGCGCCCCGGCAACAAAACCTGCCAAGACAGAACCGATCGAAACAGAAGACGGCGTTGATTTCAAAATGGGCATGGCGTGGGGGCCGAAGAGCATCCTGAACACCCATCTGTCCAATGACCGCAAAATCGCCTTTGGCTCGGTCCCGTTGGAACTGGTGAAAAATACACGCCGCGCGGCCAACACCGCGCTTGATGGCGTAACGTTGAACGACGTGATCGTTGCCGCCTGCGGTGGTGCCCTGCGCGCCTATCTGGAAGAAAAAGACGCCCTGCCGGAACAATCATTGGTGTGTGGTGCCCCCGTTGCGATGAAGCAAAAGGATGGCTCCAACAACAATGTCTCCTACATGATGATGCATTTCCGCACTGATATTGCCGATCCTATGGAACGGTTGGCAAAAGTTGCTGCATCCTCCAAAAAGGCAAAGGCGGGACAGAAAAACAACGAATCCGCAATGGAAGGCGCCGACCTGAACATGCCATCCTATATGGTGGAACCGCTGGCCAAGCTGGCCACGTCAAAGGCAGGCTTTGGTATGGTGCCGATGCCGATGGCGGCTGTGCTGTCCAATGTGCCGGGACCGCAGATGCAGCTTTACATGGCTGGTGCCAAAATTGTTGAGGCCTATCCGATTTCAGTTCTGTTCCACAATGCCGGGCTGAATATCACAGTGCAGTCCTTTATGGATCGGTTCGATTTTTCCATCACCACATGCCGCGCCACCATGCCGGACGCCGAACGGTTTGTTGAGTTGATTGAGGGCGAGCTGCGCCTGATGGCTGACCTGTTCGGTGCCGACAAGGTTGACGGTGCGGACGACAGTGCCTCCACCCTGAAATTTCAGCCGGCGAATATGAACGTCGCCTAACCAAACGGTACATCGTATACGCAAAAACCCCGTCAGCTTCCTGGGCAGGAGGGGTTTTTTATTGCCGAATGTTGGTCTATTCAAATCTATATCTATACCATACGGTATGGTAAAGTATGGTATAGACTTTTTGCGCGCGACAAGCTATATAATAAATATGGTGACAACAGCACAAAAACCGCAGAGTTCCGTGACGTCCCAACGTCGGCACAAGCAGGATTATCTGGATGGCGGTCTGTCGATCATTGCACAGGACGGCCATGCGGAGGGGGTAACCATTGCCCGTATCTGCGCCTATTTGGGCGTGTCAAAGGGCAGTTTCTACTGGCATTTTCATAATCGGGATGATTTTGTGCGCGCCCTTTATGACCATTGGGCCACGTCCGCCCATGGGCATCACTATGACAGGATTACCGCCGAAGCAGGCGGGGATTTGCGGCGGTTGCTCAGCGGTTTGCTACGCTATTGGGACGAAAATCGCTATGGCGCGATTGACCGGGCGTTGCGGCGCTGGGCCGAAAGCGATCCAACCGCGAAACAGGCAGTGGAAATCGCTGATAAAACACTGATGAAATTTGTGACCCGCGCGTTTCGCGATGCCGGGC
>SPJN01000014.1 GCA_006844605.1 Hyphomicrobiales bacterium
CGCAGAACGGGTAACCAGCTATTGGAATCCCGGCCCGACTATTGGCGCGGCAATTGTTTTCCCCCGGTCTACGGATGATGTCAGCTACATCCTGAAAACTTGCCATGATCATGATCAGGCGGTGGTTGTACAGGGCGGTAAAACCGGTGTTGTGCAGGGGGCAGAGGCAACGGCGTCTGACATCATCATTTCGTTTGAGCGGATGAAAGGCGTTGAGGATATTGATGTGACGGGCTGTACAGCTTCCGTACAGGCTGGTGCCGTACTGGAGGCGGTGCAGACACAAATCGCAGCACAGGGATTGTTGTTTCCACTTGATCTTGGTGCGCGCGGGTCCTGCACAATCGGCGGCAATGTGGCAACCAATGCGGGCGGCATCAATGTGATCCGCTATGGCATGATGCGCAATCTGGTGCTGGGGTTGGAGGCTGTTTTGGCGGATGGCACGGTTTTGTCGTCTATGAACTATATGTTGAAGAACAATGCGGGCTATGATCTGAAGCAGTTGTTTATCGGATCGGAAGGCACGTTGGGTATTGTGACCCGTGTCGTGATCCGCCTATTCCCCGCGCCACTGACCAGTCAATCTGCCCTTGTGGCCATGACGGATTTTACCGCCGTAACTGATTTTTTACGGCAATCC
This sequence comes from Hyphomicrobiales bacterium, assembly GCA_006844605.1. Classification (GTDB taxonomy): domain Bacteria; phylum Pseudomonadota; class Alphaproteobacteria; order SPJN01; family SPJN01; genus SPJN01. Next base: position 644 of record SPJN01000014.1, read on the forward strand.
AGTCAGGCGTTGGGTGGTGACCTGTCAGCCTATGAGGTGATGTGGGGTGATTATTATCGTGCCGTAACAGGCCCTGACCTGCATCGCGCGCCCTTGGCCCGCGACCACGCCTTTTATGTCGTGCTGAAGATGGAGGGGAGTGACCCTGCGGGGGACCCCGCGCGCTTTGAAGGGCTGCTGGCCGACGCATTGGAACGCGGCGTGATCGCGGATGCCGTTGTGCCCCAATCTGAGCGGGAGGAGCTGGATATCTGGACTGTGCGTGAACAGTTTGAGCCGTTATTCGTTCATGCCCCTGTGTTTTTATATGATGTCAGCCTGCCGATTAAGGACATGGCGGCATATGTCACCGAGGTGGAGCAACGTATTGCGGCCCAATGGCCTGACGGCATGTGCTTTGCGCTGGGTCATATCGGCGATGGCAATTTGCACTTTTTTGTGGCGCCAAAGGATGACACTGCCACTCACGCACAGGCGGACGGGATTATTTACGGCGCCTTGGTTCCCTATAGCGGCTCAGTCTCGGCCGAGCATGGCATTGGGCATGAGAAAAAGGGCTGGTTGTCAGCCTCGCGTACAGCAGACGAAATTGCGGTGATGCAATTGTTGAAGCGCACATTGGACCCCAAGGGCATCCTTAATCCGGGCGTTGTTCTGTAAGGACCCCCTTAAGGTTGTGCTTGTTTATGATTGCTGGTATCTCGCGACCAAAATGCATCACTTTTACAATCAAATAGGGGGGCTTTGGGCGGCCACCTTTACAGTCGTGGAAAGTATAGTTAACCAAAAATAGGCGCGGGGGCTGATCCGGCGCATTGTAACAAAATTATAACGATAGGATGATCATGCGGCGTCAAATTTTTGCGGCCGTTGCGATTGCTGCAGCGGCATCCACCTTGTCTGTCACCAGTGCCAGTGCCCTGTCGGCTGCTGAACCTTGTGATGGGACACCTGTTACCTTTACCGGAGATTCTCCCAGTTTTGTTACGAATGTTGCCTTCGACATGAAGGCCGGTGACAGCATTAAGTTTGCATTATCAATTAAGGGCAGCGGGTCATCAAATCCACAGTTCAGCATTACTGCGGCAGCGCCGGGTGAAAAATCACAAACGGTCTGTAGCAGCCAGAACGACTGTAACAGCGCAACGTTTACTGCGAATGTGGATGGCGTGTTTCAGCTGCAGGGCAGTACGAAATCTGGCGGGAACGACAATTCCCTGACCTATACATGCGGGGTTGCGGCAGGGTTTAGTGCTGATCAGACCGTTGATCTTGTTGATAAGGTGTTGAAGCAAGCGGGACGCATCATGACAATGGATGCCGCCACGCTGGCCAATGCAGCGCTAAATGGCAGCCTTGGTTTAACAACAGGTTTGACCGATGTTTCACCGTCCAATCAGGATGATGCCGCAGGTCGCTTGCGTCTTATGGGACATGTTGGTCAGGATGAATTTGCCATTGGGTTTGAACAAAGCCTGTCTGCTGCTGCCAATAATACCGCGGGCATGGGTGATGAGGATGGTGACGTGATTGTCGGCAATGCACGGTATTATGATTTTAATGGCGTGTTGGACGGCGACGCCCTGCAGGGGCAAATTGGTTTCCGTCATGGCTTGGCCAATGATCGTACAGTGACTGTGTTTGGCTCCTTCCGCCAGACAGATGTGGATGCCAGCGATTTCGGCCTGTCACTTGAAGAAGAAAGCTATGGCGCTGGCCTGATACTACAAGGACCTGTTGGCGAAAAACTAAAGGGTGTCGCCACCGTTCACTATGAAACAGGCGATGCCGACATTCGTATCAATAATGCAACCGGTTCAACCGACGTGGATCGTTTTTCTGCTGCGTTGGCATTGAAGGGAACGCATGAAACAGACACGTTGACTTTGTCGCCGCGTATTGTTGCGGGCATCGTGGCGTTCAGCCGTGATCGCTATACTGACAGCGCTGCACTGGTTATTGATGGCGATGAAGAAACAGAACATTTTGTCGAAGTTGGTGTTCGCGTTGTACCGCAAACGGTTGCACCTGATGGGCTGAATTGGTTTGTCGATGCATCTGCTGATTATGCCAGTGAAACATTGGATGGCGTGCAGACCCTTTCTGGTCGCCGGATCGATGACAGTGACTTTGCCGGTAATGCAGAAGCTGGCTTGACGTTCAGCCTTGAAAAAGGTGCCAAGTTGATTGTCAGTGGTGGTGGACGCGGTCTTGGTCGTGAATCCCGCGCAATCTTCGGTAACGCATTGGTGACAGTGCCGCTGAACTAGTCTGTCTGGCAGATTCAGGACTTGTCCCCTGTCGCGTCTGGCGCGGCAGGGGCTTTTCAATTTTGTCAGCCTTTAGTCTGATTTACATTCTAGGGATGGCGGGTGATAAGGGGCCAAGGTCAGGAGTATAAGAATGAAACATCATATCATGCTGGCGGTTGGCATATTGATCGCAGCTATATTCTCATATCAGGGTGCTATTGCATTGATGGCACCGGGCATTGGCCTGTGGGAAGCCTATATTCTTGGCGGGTTGGTGCTTGCCGGCCTTATCTTGCGCAAGGGGTTGATCTTGCGCCGCGAGCATCTTGATACACAGGATTAGCGCCCGCATATGGCCGATCTTGTTTTGGCCCGCCCGGACCAGCTTGGGCCTTAGACCAAAGTCTCTCTACAAATCAGACCATCTATAGACCACCCTAGGCTCGCGTATTATTGTGACGCGGCATATCAAAAAGGGAGGTTCCGGTGTCTGCTCAGGAAGAAAAACAAAGCGGTGACGCGAACAAAGCCGCTTACTGGAAGGCGACATTAACGCTGACGTTAAATCTGTTGCTTGTCTGGTTTGTCGTATCTTATGGGGCAGGTATTCTGTTCCGTGATTTCTTGGATCAATATTCTATCGGCGGTGCGCCGTTGGGATTCTGGTTTGCACAGCAAGGGGCAATCTATGTCTTTATTGCGCTGATTTTCTATTATTGCCGGGCGATGACCAAGCTTGAGCGCAAATATGGCGTGGAGGGCTGATCATGTCGCAAGAAATGTGGACCTATTTTTTCGTCGTCGCGACCTTCGGGCTTTATATCTATATCGCGATTAAAAGCCGTGCTGGCTCTACCGATGATTTTTATGTCGCCGGTCACGATGTTCATCCGATGGTGAACGGGATGGCGACCGCAGCTGACTGGATGTCGGCTGCATCATTCCTGTCAATGGCGGGCCTGATAGCCTTTCTGGGTTATGGCGGATCAGTCTATCTGATGGGCTGGACCGGCGGCTATGTGCTGCTGGCCTTGTTGTTGGCCCCCTTCCTGCGTGAATTTGGTAAGTTTACGGTCCCTGATTTTGTCGGTGACCGGTACTATTCCAGCTTCGCGCGCATCATCGCCGTGATTTGTGCGATCTTTGTCAGCTTCACCTATATTGCCGGGCAGATGAAGGGCGTTGGCGTGGCATTCTCAGGCTTTCTGGGTGTGCCATTTGAAGTCGGCATCTTGATCGGCATGGCAATTGTTTTTGTCTATGCTGTGTTGGGCGGCATGAAGGGGATCACTTACACGCAGGTTGCGCAGTATGTGGTGTTGATTTTCGCCTACACCGTTCCGGCGATCTTTATCTCGCTGATCATCACCGGCAATCCGGTGCCGCAATTGGGATTTATTTCCAATGTGCGTGGTGAAGATATTTCGATGCTTGCCAAGTTGAACACAGTTCTGACCGATCTGGGTTTCATGGAATATACCAGCACGAACAAAAGCATGATTGATGTGTTTGCCATTACCGGCGCATTGATGTTCGGTACTGCCGGACTGCCCCATGTGATTATTCGGTTCTTTACCGTGTCGAGCGCCAAGAATGCGCGTGTCTCAGCAGGCTGGGCCTTGGTCTTTATTGCCCTGCTATACACGACCGCGCCTGCCGTTGGTGCGTTTGCCCGCCTGAACTTTATCGATCAGGTACATAACAAACAGGTTGAAGAACTGCCCGCTTGGTACGGGTCATGGTCTGAAACAGGTTTGCTGGGTTATGAGGACAAGAATGGCGATGGCAAGGTGCAGTACTTTGGTGACAAGGGCGTTGACTATGGCAATGGTAAAATCGGTGACGGGTCCAAACAGCACCCTGACAGCGAAGCGACGCCATTGAACCGTGACATCTTTGTGTTGGCCAATCCTGAGATTGCACAACTGCCCGGATGGGTCATTGGTCTGGTGGTTGCAGGTGGCCTTGCCGCTGCCCTGTCAACAGCGGCGGGATTGTTGATGGTGATTTCATCTGCCATCAGTCATGACCTGTGTCGTCGGACGATCTGGACCGACATGGATGACAAGACTGAGTTACGGGTGGCGCGAATAGCCGCCGCCGGTGCGGTGATTGCCGCCGGGTTGCTTGGTTTGTTCGCCAGCCAGCTTGGGTTCGTTGCGCAGGTGGTTGCCTTTGCCTTCGGCCTTGCTGCTGCCAGCTTGTTCCCGATTATCTTCCTGGGGATTTTCTGGAAGCGGATGAACAAGGAAGGGGCCATTGCATCAATGCTGTTCGGCTTGATCTCAACCTTCCTTTACATCAGCTACTTCAAATTCTGGGGCGGTACACCTGATCAATGGTTGTTCGGTGTGTCACCAGAAGGGATCGGCTTTGTGTTCATGTGGGCATCCCTTGCAGTTGGTTGGGGTGTTGCCAAGGTTACACCGGAACCCCCGCAGGATGTGCAGGACCTTGTTGAGGATATTCGTATCCCCGGTACCCGCAAGGCGCATGGCGCGGCGGATGAAGGAATGGCACCGATGCCTGCTGAATGATCTTGATCATTCAAGCGCGATAAAAACCTTACGGGCGGCCTTGCGGCTGCCCGTATTCCTTTTGGCTTGCATCTGAAAAACACCCTTGTCACTGTTGGGGCGGGAGGCAAACAATGTCAGCATTGACGATCTTGATCGCTACAGGTGCCTATATCGGGTTGCTGTTTCTTGTGGCTGCTTATGGGGACCGCCGTGTTCGCCGTGACGGGCCAAAGGTCAGCCCACTGGTTTATACACTGGCATTGGCGGTCTATTGCTCGTCCTGGACATTTTACGGCGCGGTGGGCACGGCGGCAGCCAGTGGTTGGGATTACTTGCCCATCTACCTTGGCCCGGCATTGGTATTGCTGTTTGCGCCGGGAATGATTGCGCGGATCGGCAACATTGTGCGCCGGGAACGATTGACGTCCCTTTCAGATTTTCTGTCGGCCCGTTATGGGCGCAGTCGCGGTGTTGGGGCGCTGGCGACCATTGCCGCGATGATCGGGGCCTTGCCCTATATTTCACTGCAATTACGGTCCATAGGGATGAGTTTTGAGGCGCTTGCCTTTTCATCCGAAACAGCTGTCGGGCAAACGGCAGCACAACAGCCGTCCGCGCCGACTATTTTCGCTGTGGCGATGGCCTTGGCCCTGTTCGCCATATTGTTCGGCGCCCGCCAGTCAGACACGACCCGCCACAATGCGGGGCTGGTTTTGGCGCTGGCGTTTGAGGCCATAGTCAAGTTGGTGGCACTGGGCGCGGTGTGCTGGCTGTCCTATTCCCTGATTGGGACACAAGGATGGTCACAAGCGCAATTGCCCGACCAATTTGCCACCAACACACTGTCCGGCCGCTTCATAACGATCACTGTTTTATCGATGGCCGCAATCATTTGCTTACCCCGTCAGTTTCATGTGATGGCGATTGAACGGAATGGGGCGCAGGAAGTCAGCGCCGCCCGCTGGCTGTTCCCGGCCTATTTGGCGATTACCAGTGTTGTCGTGGTGCCGATTACATTGGCGGGCCTGAATGTGTTGCCTGCCTCGGTTCCCGCGGACCTTTACGTATTGTCACTACCGCTTGCCTATGATCAGAACGGGCTGGCCCTGCTGGCGTTTTTAGGTGGGTTTTCGGCGGCAACGGGCATGGTCATTGTGTCAACGATTGCCGTATCGACGATGGTGACGAATGATTTGATTGTGCCGCTACTGATTAAATCCGGTCGATTTTCCGGCGTTTCACAAAATGGTGGCGCGGCATTGTTGGCGATTAGACGATCCGTGATCGTTGGCTTGTTATTGCTGGCATTCGGCTATTATGCGGTAAGCAGGAACGAGGAATTGCTATCGCAAATCGGTTTGCTATCCTTTGCAGGTGCTGCCCAATTTGCGCCGCTGTTGTTGGGTGGTTTGTACTGGCGTGGGGCCCATCGCAGCGGTGCCAAACTGGGCCTGCTGGCGGGCATGATGCTGTGGGCCTATACATTGCTGCTGCCTGCATTGATCGGTGCGGACCATGCGATTTTTCAGGCGCTTCCGGCGGTACTTGCGCCACAGGCATTGCTGGGAATTTCGTTTGGCGATTCGCTGACGCATGGCGTGTTCTGGAGCTTGGCTGCAAACACTGCGCTGTTTGTGTTTGCCTCGTTACGCGGCACTGAGGAGTTGCGCGACCGCATTCAATCAATGGCCTTTTCCGAAGGTGGGCGCGGCAATGTCAGCGGCACGCCCGCCCTACAAATGTCGCCGTCAACGGTTTCACCCGAAGGGTTGAAAGCACTGGCCTGCCGTTTCTTGAGTGAGGAGGCCGTCGTCGCTGCCTTTGATGATCTAAGTAGGGATACAGAAGTGCAGATCGCCGGTGATGGTGCGGCTGATTGGCGGTTGATCCAGTTGACAGAAAAACTGTTGGCTGGGGCGCTTGGGGCATCATCCGCGCGTATCGTCATGATGTCTGTGGTGGGCAAGGACGACGTAGCGATTGACGATCTGTTAGCGATACTGGACCAGAAAACGCAAGCTGATTTGTTTGATCGTCACATGCTGCAATCCATGTTGGAGAATGTCTCGCAAGGGATTGCGGTTGTTGATGGGGAGCAACGATTGGTCGCGTGGAACAGCGCCTATATCAATCTGTTTCAATATCCCGGTCATCTGGTGCGCGTTGGTACACCGATTGAAGAATTGATCCAACATAATATTGATCGGGGGTGGATCCGTGATGACCGCCCGGATGATTATGTGCAGCGTAGAATTGATCATATGAAAGTCGGCACAGCCTATCGGTACGAACGGCCAATGGATGGGGGGCGCTATTTGCGGATTATCGGCAATCCTATGCCCGGCGGCGGGTTTGTCACGACCTATACAGATATTACAGAAGACAAACAGCGCGAGCAGGAACTGATCGACATTAACGCCACGTTGGAACAGCGCGTTACCAGCCGTACCGAAGCGCTGGAACATATGGCGCAGGATTTGCGTATTGCGAAGACAGATGCTGACGATGCCAATGCATCGAAAACGCGATTTTTGTCAGCGGCAAGTCATGATTTGTTGCAACCGCTGAATGCGGCGCGGCTGTATCTTGCCGCCGCCGCGGATGCGTCTGACAATAAGGCCGATCTGTTGGACAAGGTGGATCGGTCCATTGAATCGGCGGACCAATTATTGCGTGGGCTGCTGGATATTTCCCGCCTAGATCACGCAAAGGTCACCCCCAATCTTGAGCCGATTGCCCTTGGGCCGTTTTTGCATGACTTGTGCGAGGAAGCGGCGCCAATGGCCCGCGATGCGGGGCTGCGCCTGGCGTGCGTGCCGACCAGCCTGACCGTTCTTGCAGACCGCGAATTTCTGCGCAGCATCGTGCGCAACTTCCTGTCAAACGCCCGCCGTTATACAGAACAGGGCGGCATTTTGGTGGGGGTGCGTAGGGCAGGGCAACAATGCCGGATTGAGGTTTGGGACACCGGGCCTGGCCTGACAGATGAAGACAGCGCCCGTGCCTTTGGTGAGTTTGAGCGCCTGCATGATCAGGATAATCAGGGGGTGCGTGGTGCGGGGTTGGGGCTTGCCGTTGCCAAGCGCATGGCCGCGTTGATGAATGCTGCGATTGATGTCAGATCTAGGCCGGGTAGCGGCAGTTGCTTCAGCGTTACCGTTGGGCGGGTTGTTGATGCCCCTGCTGTCCACTCACCAGCAAGCGCACGTAAAGCGTCTGACCAGTCGCGCGATATGGGGCGCGATATTGCGATCCTATGCGTCGATGACGAGGCTGAAATTCTATCCGCGATGAAGGCTCTTTTGACCGGGTGGGGCGCTGCTGTCAGCGTGGCATCTTCGGTTGGGCGGGTGCAGGAACAATTGGCAGCACAACAATTCGATATTCTATTATTGGATTGGCAATTATCCGGCGATGAAACGGCGGCGGCTATTTTGGCATTGCTTGCGGACAATCCTGCCCCGCCGCTTGTTGCCTTTTTAACGGCGAACCGCTCCCCTGATTTAACTGAAGCTGCGGGAAAATGGGGCGCGCCAATTTTGCCGAAGCCGGTTGACCCTGATCTGTTGCGTGATTTGTTGGATGATGTGAGCGGCGCTTAGGGTAGGGCTGCCAACTACTTCCCAAGGTCTTGCAGGGCCAAGACAACCTGCGTGCGATTAATCACGCCCAGCTTGCGAAAGATCGCCGTCATATGTGCCTTCACCGTTGCGATGGACACATCCATTTCATAGGCGATTTGCTTATTCAACAATCCTTCAGACAAAAAGCCGACAACCCGTTTTTGGGTTGGTGTTAGCGACGCGGCGCGAGAGGCCACTGTGTCGCTGTCCATCTGCTGCGGATCGTCATTGTCAGCAACCGGGGGAAACCAGGACCCGCCCTCAAGCGCGGTGGCAAGAACGGCATCAAGCTCGTCCTTCGGAAGGCTTTTGGGGGTATAGCCTGCTGCACCCAGTTCCTTCGCCTGCTCATAGGCGGTACGGTCTTCTGTCGCTGAAACGATATAGATAAGCAGATCAGGCTGTGCCGCCTTTAACCGCATCAGCCCTTCAAAGCCTTTGGCATCGGGCAGGTTCAAGTCCAAAAAGGCCAATGTGATTTGTGATCGGTCAAGCACGGCTTGCGCGTCTTTGAGCGAGCCTGCGCCTAAAACAGACACATTGGCGACGTCCAACCCCTCCAGCACGGTGCTGAAAGCATCCCTGAAAAGTGGGTGATCATCAATCACCAAAACTTGCGTTTGTTTTTGGCCGCTCATTTGTTGCTGCCCCTCAACATGTTTGGCTAGACTACTGAATTAGCAAAGATAGGTCCATCAATCAGTATAGACTTTGGTCGATACGACCATGGTCGATGATACCTACGTCCAATAGCGAACAGGCGGATTTGTCCGGATACTCCCACAAAATCAAGGGAGGCAAACATGTCCAACTATTCAAAACATACCGCAACATTATTGGCGTCTACAATTCTGGGGCTGGCCTGTGTAAGTGCAGCGCAAGCACAAACCAGTGTGACCGTGGGCGGTCATATTGATCTTGATGTCCATTACACTGACTTGAGCGACGGGGCCTTTGCCTCAAACTCGGTCACGCGGGACATTTATATCCCCGGCGCTATTCCGGTTGTTGCCGGCGGCGGTGCAGGCACGAAAACAACAGATTTCAGTGCCGAGGCTTCGCGTTTTTATATCAAGGCCAAGCATACGGACGGTGATGTCAAAATGGGCGGCAAGGTAGAGCTTGATTTCCTGCTATCCGCGCAAGGTAATCAGCGTGTCTCCAACAGCGTCTCGCCGCGATTGCGCCATGCCTATCTTGACTTCAATAATTTCCGTTTCGGTCAGACATGGACTGCGTTTCAGAACACGTCATCCATCCCTGAAAGCGCCAGTTTTTTGGGCCTGTCAGATGGCATGATCTTTATTCGCCAGCCGATCATTCAATATAAGTCCGGTCCTTGGCAGGTGTCGCTGGAAAACGGCAACACAACGGTTACGCCAAATGCCGGTGGTCGGATCGAAGCTGACAGCAATGTCCTGCCTGATGGTGTCATCCGCTATAATGCGTCAGGCAGCTTTGGCAATGTGTCTGTTGCGGTAATCGGGCGGGAGTTGCGCATCGATACCGCAGGGCTTGATGACAAGACAACCGGTTGGGGTCTTTCGGTTTCAGGTCGCCTGAATGTCGGCGAAAAGAGCGATATCCGTTTCGGCATCACGGGTGGTGATGGCGTTGGGCGTTATATTGGATTGAACGCAGTGAATGCGGCCGCTGTTGATGCGACCGGCGAGCTTGAAGCTATCCCGGTAATTGGCGGGCATGTGGCCCTGCGCGTGCCTGTTGGCGAAACCACGCGATTGTCTGTCGGCTATTCTGCATTGCAGGCTGACAATCCCGCGTTTCTGCCCGGCGCAACAACCAAGATGGTTCACAGCGGCATGGCTGCCCTGTTGTGGACCGCATCGAACAAGGTTACGTTTGGGTTTGAGCTGATGTATGGCGAACGCGAAACAGAAGCAGGTGACAAGGGTGATATGACCCGGGCGACCTTCTCAACCAAGCTGCCTTTCTAGGGAACTACCCCCCCCTGCCCAAGGCCGGCCGCCATACAAGAAACAGGATTGGTGATCACACAAATGTCTGACCAACAATTATTGCATCTTGTCTTTGGCGGTCGGTTGACCGGCACCGGCAGTATGACATTCGAAGATATTGAGGACCTTGAAATCGTCGGTATCTTCCCGAACTATAAATCCGCCGAAAAGGCATGGCGGGCGGCATCACAGCGCAGCGTGGATGATGCCTATACGCGGTATTTTGTGGTCCATCTGCATGAGCTGATGGAGCCTGATATGGAAATGGACCTTCAAGGGCACCCCCTTAAAGGTCCATCCGAATAGCGTCGTTGGAAAGCTGATTTATTCAGCCGCCATATTGTCCGGTGCATTGGCACCTGCGCGGGCAAACTGCAACGTGCCGTCATCGACAGGCTCGCCCCGCAGCATTTTGCGATCAGCGCGGAAGTCATGATCAACACGCCACGGCTGTGTGCTGCCCTGACGGGGCAAATCATGGCGTGCGCGATTGACATAACCTGAATTTAGCGCATCCCAGACACTGCTTTTCGTTACAATGGATGGATCGTTGGAACGGGGAATGGCCATATCAAGCCCACGGTCATCCAGAAGTTTCATCAGGTTCAGGTAATAATCCATCGCGATGCCAACCTTTAAAGTCCATGAGGCATTTACATAGCCAAGGATAAAGGCAAGGTTCGGGATGTTTTCAAGCATCAGCGTTTTGTACGCCATGACCGAATTGTGCGGGATGTGCTTGCCATCAACAACCAAATCAACACCGCCCAACATTTTCAGGTTCAATCCGGTGGCGGAAATGATGATGTCAGCATCCAGATGCTCGCCGGATTTCAGTTGAATGCCGGTCTTGTCAAAACGATCAATTTCATCAGTGACGATAGATGCCTTGCCTTCGCGCAGGGCGACGAACAAGTCATCCTCGGGCACTGCACACAGGCGCTGATCCCACGGATTGTAATGGGGGGTAAAGTGTTTCATGTCCACCTTACCTTCCAGTGCTTCTTCTGCGGCCCCTTGCAGTTTCTCACGCCACTTGTCCGGCTCCGCCTGCGCCTTGGTATAGGCGAAATCCTGCATCCAGATGCGGAATGCGCGAATAATTTTAAAGGCCCAGCGGCGCGGCATGACCTTGGTCAGTATCTTTGACAGGCCGTCTTCGTTCTTGACCGACGCGTAATAGGTCGGTGACCGTTGCAGCATAGTGATATGGGCAGTGTCATCAGCCATTGACGGCACAAGCGTCACTGCCGTTGCGCCAGACCCGATGACAACAACTTTCTTGTTCTTGTAATCCAGATCTTCGGGCCAATGTTGCGGGTGAATGACTTGACCTTCAAACGCATCCCGGCCGGGGAAGTCGGGTGTATAGGGATTGTCATAATCATAATAGCCGGTGCACATGAAAACATGTTGCGCGCGGGCCTGATGGGTTTCGCCAGTGGCTTCATCAATTGCGGTCACGGTCCAACGGGCGTCGCGACTGTCCCATTCAACGCTGGTGATCTTGCGGCCAAACGTAATGGTGTCGAGAATATTATATTCCGCGACTGTTTCCTTCAGATAGGATTTGATGTCGGGGCCGCCTGCCAGCACCTTATGCTTCATCCACGGCTTGAAGTTATAGCCAAGGGTATACATGTCGGAATCTGACCGAATGCCGGGATAGCGGAACAGGTCCCATGTGCCGCCAATATCGGCGCGCCGTTCCCAAATGGCAAAGCGCTTGTCCGGCGCATTCATCCGTAGATGACATGCTGCACCTACGCCGCCGATCCCGGCGCCGATGATGAGTACATCAAGGTCACTTGCGTTGGTCATAATGATTTCCCTGTTTGCCCGAATTTTAATGCTGTTTGAATTTCAGCATGGAACCCTGCCAGCGTCATTAGCAAGATTCGATTGCTGAACAGGCCAAAATATTGATAATTTAGGCCATGAGTGAGCAAAATACACAAAATACAGGGCCAATCGAAGGAAAAACTGTGCTGGCGGTTGGCTCCCTTGCCAGTGCGGCACGGACCATTACGGGTGTCCAGTCGCAGGCTGAATGGTTCGGCGTGGACACCAAGGGGCTGCAAGCCATTTTGCGCCGGGTCGGCCTGCCTGAGCGTGCCTTTGACGAGCCGACATTCCTGATTTCCATTGATCAGGAGCTTGTCTTGATTGAGGCGTTGTTGGCGGCAGCGCATTTGAACGCCTCCCTCAGTGCGTTTGTGTTTGGCCAGCGTGATCTGCATGACATCACTTTGTTTGGCGCGCCGGGGCTTGCGATGCGCCATGCACCGGATCTTTTGTCCTTGTTGAAAGTCGGGTTGGATTTCCCCCAGCTGTTATGGGGTCATTCGCGGATGCGGATTGTGACCAGCCCTATCGCGCTGTCGATTACATTTTCCATCGATTGGCGGACAACGGCCCAAGATGCGTTGGTGGAATATGGCCTGCTGCTTGACCTTGTGTCCTATTATACCTTCGTCAATCAAAGCATGGGCCGGCAGGCGCAAGTCAGCGCCATTCATTTGCCCTTCGCAGAACCGCATGACGCTGACATTGTGCGGTCACTGGTCGATTGCCCGGTTCATTTCGGCGCGGAGGCTGCTGAAATTTTACTGCCGCCGGAATGTGCTGCCATGGTCCCCCTGCGGTCACGACCATTGATTTATCAGCAAAGCATTGCCGTGTGTCGGGAACTTGCGCATTTGCGCCCGTTTGAAACAACATTGTCGGATCAGGCGCTGCGTTGGTTATGGGCCTATTCGCCCCCATTGCCCCGCACGGCGCTGGCAAAACAATTGGGCATGTCTGAGCGCAGCTTGGCGCGGCGGTTGCGAGCCGAGGGGACGTCCTTTCAAAAATTATTTGCGGAGGTCCAGTCCGAACGGGCACGCAATTTGTTGCGGACATCAAACCAATCAATTGCAGAAATCAGCTACCAACTTGGTTATGCAGACCCCGCAGCATTCACCCGCGCCTTTACAGGCTGGACAGGCAAGACGCCATCGGCGTGGCGCGCGCGTTAGCGCGGGGCGACGGCAAGGTCGATCTGACCTGCCAATGTTTCGCCGGGTGCCAATATCCGCAGGCCCGTTTTGGATTGGGGAAGCGACAAGTTTAATGCGTCGGGGGCGTGGCTGACAGGCTCCACACAAAAATGCGGTTGGTCCGCGGGCGTATAGACCGTCAACTGATTGAATATGTCGCTTGCTGTCATCGTCAGGGCAAAATTGTCCAGCATGATTTCCGCCCGCCGGGCCTGCCATTCATAAATATTATCCACCAAAAAATCACCAACCTGTCGCAAGCGCGATAAATCATTGCTTGATGTTTGAGGGGTTGGTTTGTGGTTCAACCAGATGCTGTCTGTTCTTGCATTCACGGTTGCGTTGACCGTGGAAAAAAAGGGATGCCAGCCAAGTCCTGCAGGCATTGGCGTGCGGTCTTGATTTGTGATCGACATTACAAGCTGCAACCCGGTTGGCGTTACCTTGAACCGTTGTGCAGCTTCAAAGCGCCACGGCCAGTCGGTGCCGTTGTGGTTAAACTTTATGGTCAGTGTGGTCTGGGACTTTTCCGCGACCTGCCATGCTGATTGCCAACCATTGCCATGCAGGGCGTGTGGTTCCGGGGGAAAATTTAGGGCAAGTTGAACAGCGCGCCCGTCAAACATAAAGCGCCCATCGGTGATCCGGCTGGCAAATGGCAAAAGGGGAAAGGCACTGGTGTCAACGGCGGAGGAGGCCTGTCGCCCGTCCCGAAATATCGGGCGGCCTTCATGCGTGAAGGAGATAACTGATCCGCCCATTTGCGGGGCGATTGCCAACGCAAATCCGTCACGGGAAAGTGTTTCAATGGTCATCAGGTTATTCTGCCGGGACAGTGGTGTTGCCGGACTGGGTTTGGCGCAGGGCGGTGACCGTTTTGTGATCGCCGGTATGGGACCAGCCGGGCGGCATAAACATATATTTCAGTTTGCTGGTCAGGCCGGGTGCGGCCTTGACATCCTGCCATAGGCCGCGAAATTCACCGAACTGGACGTCCATCACGCTTTCCACATCAACATCGCGCGTGATGCCAAACTCAACCGGGTCGTCATCATGCAGCGGCTGCAAGGTGCCCATCACCCAATCCCATAATAGCGTCATTGAATTATAGTTCTTGTCCATATAACGCAGGTTGCGGCCATGATGGACCCGGTGATAGCGCGGGGTTTGCAACACATATTCCAGCGGCCCATAGCGGACCTTGACCACATCTGCACTGACATGCAGGAGGGAGCCCCAGATCACATCAATCAGGTTGATGACCAAAATCATTTCAACCGGCACACCGCACAAGGCGGGGAGAAACCCGAAAAAAATTGGGAAGTAAACCAGTGATTCAAGGAAATGATGATTAAACCCAACCGTCAGGTTGATGGTGTCGGGCGCGTGATGTGAAGAATGGATGCACCAGAACAATCGTGACTTGTGGCCCAACCAATGCTGTAGCCAGTACCAAAATTCATAAATGATAAATCCGGTAATCCAGCCATACCAAACAGTGGGCAAGGACCATGAAATCATATTCTGGGCAATGGTGGCCAAACCCGCGATGGCCAAAAACGGTGCCAGTCGCCCCAACACCGCGCCGATGATCATCACCAGCACACCATTTTTCAGAACCTGACTATAATGGTGCTTGAAGCTGGCCTTTTTGGACATTGCCAGCAGGAAAACCGCCTCCGCTATTGCTGCCAATGCCAATAAGCCGATCAGAAGACCGGTTGTTTCGGGCAGGGCAAATGTCTCACTATCAGGCATGGTGAATTTGTTTCCAACGGAAGCGACTACATCTTCGTAATGACGTGGGAATACAGTATAAGATGTGCAGATCAAGAAACAAAGAGGGGCAGAAATATGAAAACCCGTGCGGCAGTTGCATTCGAAGCCAAGGCACCGCTTGAGATTGTGGAGCTGGATTTGGAAGGTCCGAAAGCTGGCGAAGTGCTGGTTGAGATTATGGCCACAGGCATTTGCCATACGGATGCCTATACGCTTGACGGACTGGATTCAGAGGGGCTGTTCCCCGCCATTTTGGGGCATGAAGGGGCAGGCATTGTGCGTGAGGTTGGCCCCGGTGTGACGTCCGTGAAACCGGATGATCACGTCATTCCGCTTTACACGCCTGAATGCCGGGAATGCAAAACCTGCCTGTCGCAGAAATCAAACCTTTGCACGTCTATTCGCAGCACACAGGGCCAAGGTGTGATGCCTGATGGCACCTCCCGGTTCTCATATAAAGGGCAAAGCATTTATCACTATATGGGCTGTTCAACCTTTTCGAACTTCACAGTGTTGCCCGAAATTGCAGTTGCCAAAATCCGCGAAGACGCCCCCTTTGATAAGGCATGCTATATCGGGTGCGGCGTCACGACGGGCGTTGGTGCCGTTGTCAACACGGCAAAGGTTACACCGGGGTCGAATGTTGTTGTGTTCGGCCTTGGCGGTATTGGTCTGAACGTTATTCAGGGCGCGCGCCTTGCCGGGGCCGACAAGATCATCGGCGTTGATATCAATGACAGCAAGGAATCATGGGGCCGCCAGTTTGGTATGACTGACTTTGTGAACCCGGCAAAGCTGGATGGCGATGTGGTCACCACGTTGGTTGCCATGACTGATGGTGGTGCTGATTACAGCTTTGATTGCACGGGTAATACTGAAGTAATGCGGCAGGCGCTTGAATGTTGCCACCGCGGCTGGGGTGAAAGCATCATTATCGGCGTGGCAGAGGCTGGCAAGGAAGTTGCCACCCGTCCCTTCCAACTGGTGACGGGCCGGGTGTGGAAAGGCACGGCGTTTGGTGGTGCCAGGGGCAGAACCGATGTACCCAAAATTGTAGACTGGTATATGGACGGCAAGATCGAAATTGATCCGATGATTACCCATGTCATGCCGCTTGATGACATCAACAAGGCATTTGGTTTGATGCATGCGGGGGAAAGTATCCGTTCGGTCGTTGTCTTTTAGGCGCGCACCGTTTCCAAATAAATTCATTCTGAAAATTGATCTGAAAATGTGGGGCAATAATGTCTGAACTTGTAGTGCGCAACGATCGCGATGGTGTGGCCTGGTTGACGATCAACCGGCCTGATAAATTGAATGCACTGAATGTGCCGGTGTTTGAGGAACTTGAAGCGCATATCAAAACAATTGCACGCCAAACCGATGCGGTTGGCGCAGTTGTGCTGCGCGGCGCCGGCAAGTGCTTTTCCGCCGGACATGATTTGGGCGATATCGCGGTGGGCGAAAAACTGCCCCGCCCGAATTTTCAGGCCCATGTGATTGAGGCATTGTCGAACCTGCCGCAACCGGTTATCACAGCGGTTCACAGCCATTGTTATACCGGCGCGTTGGAGCTTGCCTTGGGTGGCGACATCCTGATTGCCAGTGCCAATGCCAAGTTTGCAGACACCCATGCCAAGTGGGCCCTGACACCCGTTTGGGGGATGAGCCAACGTTTGCCCCGCCGTGTGGGTAAGCATAAGGCATTAGAGATGATGTTTACTGCCCGCACCTATCTGGCGGACGAAGCCGTTGCGATGGGGCTTGCCAATATGGTCTTTCCTGATGACAGTTTTGAAGCCGACGTGACCGCGTTCTGTGCAGAAATTCTGGCGAACAGCTGGTTCTCCCTGCGCGCGAACAAGACCTTGGTGCTATCCAGTGATGGGATGGGGCTTGAAGAGGGGCTGGCTCATGAAATTTATACATCGCAAGGCGTCGGCCCTGATATGGCCGACCGTATCGGGGGCTTTGGCAAGAAATGAGTGGGATTGACCAATTCACCGATGAAGTGCGCAGCTTTTTATCTGATAAGCTAACGCCTGAGCTGAAGCGCGCCGGCCAGATGTGCGCCGGTATTTATGCCGACCAACCCGTTGCCGTTGAATGGCACCGTATCTTGAATGATCAGGGCTGGGCGGTGCCGAAATGGCCCGTCGAATGGGGCGGCACTGATTGGTCGCTTGAACAGCATGCGGTTTTTGCGCGCGAAATGACATTGGCGAATGCGCCGATTGTTTCGCCCAATTCAACGCGCATGGTCGGGCCCGTTGTCATCAAGTTTGGCACGGAAGAGCAGCAGAACCATTATCTGCCCCGCATTCGTACCGGTGAAGATTGGTGGACCCAGGGCTATTCGGAACCCGGTGCAGGGTCTGACCTTGCCTCGCTGCAATGCAAGGCGGAACGTGATGGTGATCATTATGTAATCAACGGAACCAAGATTTGGACGACCCACGCACAATGGTCGAACAAGATATTCTGTCTGGTCCGCACTGATAATTCAGGCAAACCGCAACAGGGGATTACTTTTCTGTTGTTTGATACGGACTTGCCGGGACTTGAAATACGGCCCTTGATTTCAATTTCGGGCGATCATGAATTTAACCAGCTATTCTTTGAAAATGTTCGTGTGCCTGCGTCTGCCCTGTTGGGACAGGAAAATGACGGGTGGACCGTCGCCAAATATCTGCTGCAACATGAACGGGGCGGTGCCTACGCGACGGGGCTGAAGATGAAGTTGACCCATCTGAAACAGTTTGCAGACGAGCAGGGGGCCGGCGGTGAAGACCCATTGGGCAATGATCCTGATTTTTGCCGCGCGCTTGCGGCTGCTGAGATTGAGCTGGAGACATTGTTTGCGTTTGAACAAAACCTGTTCTCTGCCGCGTCCGCGGGGCAATCAATCGGGGCGATGTCGTCTGCTTTGAAAATTCGGGGCACGGAAATGCGTCAGCGGGTGACCGAATTAGTGATGGAAGCTGTGGGTTATTATGGGTTGCCCTACCAGCCAGAGGCCCGCGCGTTTCGCAGCAATGTGAAGCCGATCGGGTCAGACCTTGCTGCGACGGCGCTGCCGCAATATCTGAATGACCGGGCGGCGACAATCTATGCCGGATCGAACGAAATTCAGCGCAACATTATTGCCAAGGGCATTTTGGGGCTATAGCTACCGCGCAAATTGGGCGGCAGGTCAGCGATTGCGATGCAAAATCTGTTCGTCCAAATCCTTGACTGACGGCACCCCGATCAGGGCCAAGGTGCGCTCAAGCTCTGTTTGCAAAATCTCTATCGCTTTGGCAACGCCCGGCTCCCCCGCGGCGGCAAGGCCGAACAGATAGGCCCGCCCAATGGCAACGGCGTCTGCGCCCATTGCCAGTGCCTTGACGATATCGCTGCCGCGCCGAATGCCGCTATCAAGCACGATTTGCGCCCGCCCTGCCGTTGCTTCCCTAATTTCAGGCAGCAGATCAATGGTGGCAGGGGCGGTGTCCAACTGGCGGCCGCCATGATTGGATATCCACACGCAATCGGCACCGGCCTCAACCAGCTTTTCAACATCTGTTGGCCGAGAGATGCCCTTGATGGCAATCGGCCCATCCCACACACCGCGCAGCCAGCGCACATAATCCCATGTGACAGTGGGGTCAAACTGGCTGTTGATGAAATCAACAACGCCCATGCCTGCCGGGGCCTCAACATTGGCGGGGCCGATCATGGGCGTGGAAACAATGTCCCACATAAAGCCGGGCCGCTGTGCGCCATACCACGCAGTGCGTGGTGTGATGACGGGCGGGATGGTGAAATCATTCTTCGGGTCGCGTTCGCGATTGCCAGCCACGGGTGTATCAACCGTCAGGATCAGGGCGGTAAAGCCCGCCGCCTTGGCCTTGGTCAGTAGTGCTTCGACCAAGCTATGATCACGCCAGACATAAAGCTGGAACCATTTGGGTCCGGTGTGGATCGCGGAAATCTCGTCAAATGGCACGGACCCCAGCGTGGACATGCTATAGGGGATGCCAGCTTGTTGGGCGGCCCCGGCAACTGCACGCTCCCCAAAGCGGGGGTTGAACAACCGCGAGGTGGCGGTGGGGGCGATGACAAAGGGCAGGGCGCTTTTTGCACCCATAATCTCAACCGATGTATCAATCGTGGACACGTCTGTCAGCGTGTTTTGAACAAGGCCGATATCGCGGAATGCGGCAGTGTTGCGGCGCAGGGTTTGTTCATCATCCGCCCCGCCATCAATATAATCAAAAATCATTTTGGGCAGGCGCTTTTTCGCGGCCAACCGTAAATCAGCGATATTATGCACGCGTTTTAATGACATGTGAGGTCCCCAATATTACTGCCTGATTTCTATGATCATCAGATAATCTGTGGCAAGGTGCAAGGTAATCCACAGGGGGGTGAGCGGTTATGAAGCCGCAGGAAATAGAAGGACTGGTCCGGGCATGAAAGTTCTGATTAGCGGCGGCGGCATTGGCGGGCTTACAACGGCTCTGTGCTGCCTTCACCACGGTCACGACGTCACCTTGTTTGAACAAGCCCAAACAATCGGCGAGGTTGGCGCGGGCCTGCAAATCCCCCCCAATGCCATGCGGATATTTGAACGGCTTGGCGTGGCCGACCGCATCGCAGCAACTGCCTTTGCGCCTGAGGCGATTGAAACCCGCATGGGCGAAAGCGGCACAACGCTGTTCACCATTCCATTGGCCGCTATGGCGGTTAGCCGCTGGGGCGCGCCATACCTGCATAGCCATCGGGCTGATTATATTGCGGCGTTGTTGGATGCGGTTACCGCCCAAGGAACCGGTATTGTGCAGTTGGGATCGACTGTTTCAGATTTCCGCCAAGATGACGACGGCGTGACGGCGCTGCTGGCAGATGGGCGCGACGTACAAGGCGATGTGTTGATCGGTGCTGATGGTATTCATTCAGCCCTACGTGATCAGTTATTGGGGCCGGATCAGCCGCGGTTTACCGGGAACGTCGCGTGGCGTGCCGTGGTGCCGATTGATCGCTTGGGTGGCGATGCGCCGGCACCGACGGCCTGTGCGTGGATGGGGCGTGGGCGTCACGCCGTAACTTATCGATTGCGGCAGGGGAGACTTGCCAATTTTGTCGGTGTGGTTGAGCGGACGGACTGGCAAGTTGAATCATGGACCGAGCAGGCTGACAAGCAAGAGGCGTTGCTCGATTTTGCCGGATGGCACCCGACCATCACGCGGATTTTGCAGGAAACCGACGGGTTGTTCCGCTGGGCCTTGTTTGACCGCCCCCCCTTATCCCATTGGACTGAAGGGCGCGTTGCCTTGTTGGGCGATGCGGCCCATCCGATGTTGCCGTTTTTGGCCCAAGGGGCCGCAATGGCTGTTGAGGATGCCTGGGCACTGGCGGCGGAGCTTTCGCGCCCCGGCCAAACCGTATCTGATGCGCTGAAAGCCTATGAGGCACGACGGCTGCCCCGCACTGCCAAAGTGCAGGCGCGGTCACGCAATAATGCGAAGACATTTCACAAACGCAGCGCAATGGCGCGCTTGGCAACTTATGGGCCGATGTGGCTTGGCGGGCGGCTCGCGCCGTCAATTGTGCATCAGCGTATGGACTGGCTGTACGGCTATGACGAGATTGCCATTCCATAGGGCGGCGTGGTTTTCAGCGTGCAAAGACGCTCGCCAAACATTGCCGATTGACGCTATAAAGGCGCATTGAAATTCTGAGATAAAGGATCAAACCCATGACGGATCGTGTTTCCATTACAGTTAAAGACCATATTGCCGACGTGAAATTGGTGCGGACGGACAAAATGAATGCGCTTGACGCCAAGATGTTCGATGCGCTGGCCGATGCTGGCGCGGAAGTTGCGGCCAATCCTGATGTGCGGTGTGTTGTGCTGTCAGGTGAAGGGCGTGCCTTTTGTGCCGGTCTTGATGTGTCATCAATGGGGCAGTCAGGCGGGTCAGGTTCAGTTGGGGGGAATGACGCCCCCGATGAGGGGCTTGGTCGGCTGGAACGCCGGGTACATGGGGATGCCAACCATCCGCAGCAGGCCGCATGGGTGTGGCGTGATATGCCCAAGCCGGTGATCGCAGCGGTGCATGGCGTTGCATTCGGTGGTGGCTTTCAGGTTGCGTTGGGTGCGGATATTCGCATTGTTGCGCCGGGCACCCGCTTTTCCGTGATGGAAATGAAATGGGGTCTGGTTCCCGATATGGCTGGCATGGCCCTGTTGCGCAGTTTGGTGCGTGATGATGTGGCGCGTGAATTGACCTATACAGCTCGCATTTTTGACGCTGATGAGGCTAAGGAATTGGGCCTGGTCACGAAGCTGTCGGAAACGCCCTATGATGATGCGATGGAAATGGCGGCATATATTGCCGGGCGTAATCCTGATGCGATTACTGCTGCCAAGCGGTTGTTGAACAACGCGCATGATTTGACGGCTGCAGAAGTGCTGTTGGAAGAATCACGCGAACAGGACAAAATAATCGGGTCAGCGAACCAGATGGAAGCTGTGATGGCGGAGCTTGAAAAGCGGCCGGCGAAATTCGGCTAACCCCTTCGGGCGGTTGATGTTTTCATCGCAGGCCGCCTAGTTTTGCCAAATTTGCAAAATCTTGCAGGTGAAAGAGATAGCCTTTCGCCTGTATGGTGCCCCTGTTGACGCTGGTTGCGACAGTTTTCGCGAACTTTGGGGGCATTGTGATGCCAGAAATTGAAACGAAAAATGAATGGGCACGCGGCCTTAAAGGCGTGAACCTGTTTCACAACAGCATGTCCAATTGCTCCCAGCGCACCCGTGTGGCGCTGGAAGAAAAAGAGGTCAGCTGGACCAGCCATCACCTTGATATCGCCAAGGATGAGCACGCCACAGACGCGTATCAGAGCATCAATCCCAATGGGGTCGTGCCGACACTGGTTCATGATGGGCGGACGATTATTGAATCCATCGATATCATCTCATATGTCGATGAAATTGGTCACGGCCCATCCCTAGTGCCAGACACTGATGATCTGCGCGCTGAGCTTGATGCCCAGTTAACAACCGCAGGTGATACGCAGGGCGCGATAAAGGTGTTGAGCCATGAATTCCTGTTCAAGCCTGTTCGTAAAATGAATGACAAGCAGCTGGCCGCATTACGCGCCACGCACGGTAACCGCGATTTAATTGCGTTCCACGAAGAGTTTTCAAAAGGTTTTTCCGACGAACGGCTTGCTAGTGTTGTAAAGGAATTTGCGGATGCTTTCGACCGGTTGGAAGGCTTGTTGCAATCGCATGGCGGGCCTTGGCTATTGGGCACCCAATTCACGCTGGTTGATATAGCGTGGATTGTGAATGTGCATCGATTGGACTTGATGCGTTTTGATTTCCGCCACTGGCCTGCGTTGAAGGCGTGGCTTGGCCGGATGCAGCAACGCCCTTCCTATAAAAATGGCCTGGAGAAGTGGGAGCCGAAAGGCATCTTGCGCTTCTTTGGTCTGTATTCACGATTGCGCAGCCTGTTTGGCGGCGGCGTGAACGCCTATATCAGAAAGTAGTCCGCCATGTCAGAGTTCCCACCCATCACACTTTACAGCTATGCGATGAGCCCCTATGCAGCCAAGCTGCATGGTGTGTTGTTGTACAAACAGGTGCCGTTCACGGTGCGCTATATCAACCCGTTGCGTGCCAAAAAGGAACTGCCGATTGGCCATCAGGTGCCAGCACTGACCATTGGTGACGAGGCGCGCAATGATTCCACGCCTTGCGGTCTGTGGTTGGAGGAGACGTTTCCTGACCAGCCACGCCTACTGCCTGACGATCCTGCCTTGCGCGAAAAGTTGATGGCGATCGATACATGGGTGTCAGACAGTTTGATCCCGGCATCGTTTCGCACCTATCCCGGCGAAGGCGTGAACCGTTGGATTAATGGCTGGAAACTGTCTCACGTAATGGGGGCAACAGCGCATAGTGGCCTGCCTTGGATATTAAAGTGGTTGTGGCCGACTGTTGTGACGCGTGTCCCCTTTGTCCGGCATATGTTCGCAATGGCAGAGGCTGATGGCCTGTCGATTGAAGACGCCAAATTCAAACTTTATGACGAGTTTATCGCCCATCTTGATGGTGGGCCGTTTTTGGCCGGGCAAGATAAACCGCATCTGCCAGACTTTTCATGTTACCCGCAATTTGCTTTGTTTTGGATGTTGGGGTTTCGCGGAGCCGACGATATTTTGCAGCGCCCTGAATTGATGGCATGGCTGGAACGTATGCGCCCCTATGTTGATCTTGATCCTGCAATTACACCACACCATGTGCGCGTGAATGATATGCCGATGAGCGATGGTGCGTTCGATTCACCTACGCGGCCCCTGTTCCGGTCGCAAATGTCCCGCTAGTCCTGCGCACTTTCAGCCGACAATAGTGCCGCGATGTGGTCGGGGTTAAAGCGGGATTGTTGTTGAATACCCAACAGGTTGGTGGCGTTGGGATGCAGCGAGGTTAGATCCAGCGGCCTGTCCCTTTCTGAAGGGGGGGCGAGGTGGACCGTTTCAACCAGCCCGCCTTGGGCGTTGGTTTCCGAATTGTGGTCAGCGGCTTGGGCAATAGAAATACTAAGCAACCCAAAGCCAATGGCGCAAAATAGGTGTCGTCGTGTGATCATGGTCCTGCTTCCACAATTGTGGGGAAGCCCATTAGATCAATTGCGCCATAATATTCGGTTAATGGCCAGTAACGAAAACGGGCCCCCAAATCCTGGGAGCCCGTCAGTCATTTATAATCTGTAACTGGCTTAGTCGAAATAGACCGAAATCGTGGCACGGCGGTTCGCCTGTTCACGCACTTCATTGCCGGTCTGCCGTTGCAGGTTGGTTTCCCCATAAGCCTGCGCCTTCACAAGCACAGCAGGAACGCCGAGTTGACGCAAACGATCAACAACGACCTGTGCCCGACGTTCGGACAAGACGTCATTGTAATCGGCTGTGCCCATTGTATCGGCATAGCCGCCGACGCGGACGTCTGTTGTGCCGTAATCGACAGCGAACTGGGCGGCCTCACGAATGGTTTCCTCTTCACGCGGCAACAAGGTTGCACTGTCGAAGGGGAAATAGACGATGAAGGTTTCAGGCTTGGTTTCTTCAACCGGCTCAGCCTGTTCATAAACGATGGTTTTCACAGGGGGACGGATCTTGACCCGTGACATGGCGTCTTCGAACTGTGCCCTACAGGCTGCGGCTTCTTTTGACTGCAAGTCTTCTTCTGATTCCTGAACCCAGCAATCAAAGGCGACCTGTGCCTCACCGGACGGTGCGCCGGTATAGAACACGGACCCGGCCAACAAGACTTCTGTCAAACGGCCATAGCCGTTTTTCAGATCGCCCATATGTTTGTCCCTGATCATCCAGTTTGTTGGATCATAGGGCATGGGCGGCAAGGCGGCGGCGCTTGCTGAGCGTGACTTGGCAGCGAAGGCATCGCCATCGCCATAATCAGATTCGTCATACTCACCGCGAGATAGGCGGGCATAGCCTTTCGTCAGCTCTGCGCGATAGGCTTCAAACTCACCCAAGGCTGCGCTGTCACGATCGGATAGATTGACATTCAGCGTCGCGCCCACGGGGGTCGCGGCACTGGGGTCATAAATCGCATCAACACGGCTATCGGTTGAACAAGCTGCAATTGCCAAGGTGGCAAGGCCTACAACCAGGCCCCGTTGCAGTGAAAATCGTACTGTATTCATCATGATGATCTTCCTACTTTAGGTACTGATTAAAGGCCAAGCGGACCGGTGATGGCACCGGGCAGCGGATTCGGGGTCGCGCCGTCAAGCAAACGATTAAGCAGGGCATCGTCAACCGGACACAACACAGCGTCATCAAGCGGGGTGAATGACGAGCCTGGAATGACGCCGCCAACCGGGGTGGCGTCAATGATGTCAATCAGGATGCCACAATCATCGCCAATCCGACGCACAATACGGCCAGCACGGATCAACCGTTCCGAACTGCGGATAACGCCTGCCATTTGGTTCGCGTTGTTGTCGCCGCGATCACTGCCGCGCAGGCTTTTCCAGCGGCTGCCGATTTCCCAACGCAGACCCAGCTGCGCAGTGAAGTCCATTTCATTGCCGCCACGTGCTAGGGCAAACAATGAAAGGTCTGTACGGCCAAGGCCAAGTTCCGCAATCCCTTCGGCCTGCACTTCAGGGCTGAATTCAAATGTTGTGATAACAGCATTGCCCTGCGTGTCGGTCGTAATGAATGTTTCGTCATATTCATGGCTGTTGCCGTATACGGAAACGCCAAGTTTAAAGTTGTCGCCCAAATAGGCATTTACACCAATTTCGGCATAGACGCCGCCATCGGTGACATCGTCATATTCATAACCGATTTCACCAAGCAGGGTGACAGACCCAAGGTAGCGCTGACCACCAAACCCGACGCGGGCGATGTCTACGACATCTTCAACAGACAGGTAGGATGCTTTCAATCCGATCATGCCCAAATTGGGAGAGCGCCAGAAACCCTGTATCCCACCGCCATACAGGCCGGAGTCATCACCATCAACGCTTTGATCAAACGGTTCTTCTTCTGTCAGAAAGCCGCCCATAATATCGGCCTGAAAACCGAACTGGTCACCAATAGGCGCGCCTAGGACAAGCCCGCCTGTGTATAGCGTGTCTTCGCCAAGAAAACCTGCGGATGCTTCTGCCTCAACATGGGTTGAGGAAACAGCAGGCATTTCCGCTGCGGCTTGGCCTGCAAAACTTGCCAAAAGCAAGCCAAGGCCAAGATGAGTTAATCTTTGAGTCAATGGTCTCTCCATCCCCTGATGCCGTATATGCGGCAGTTACATGGTGGCAAATGTTTCCCCCCAAGAAACATACCAATATTGTGGGTAACTTACGCTATTCCCAAGCGCAATGAAAACGCGTGTAATTTTCTACATTTGGCGGCAAGGGAAGTGCTGAAACCACACAGATATTGCCAGAAACGGCACACTATGCCTAAAAATTAGGCGATATTCAATTTTGAGGATGGTGTTGCGCACGCAGCACAATCAGAACGCGCTTGCGGCTGTCAGCTTGTCCATCATTGCTGAAACCCGGTCAGATAGAGCGGGCGATAGGCCATCCAGCGGGGCATAGGGCGTTGGTGCCCGAAAGCGATCCTTGGCCTCTAGCAGGCGCGCAGCGGGCTCGCCAATCGCCTCAGCGATCTTGGGTAAATTGTCTGCCGGGGCCGCGCAAAGCGCATCATAGGAAAACAGTGACACTTGTGGGCCGGCTTGTTTTAGAATGTCTTCAAATGCCGCCAGCCAATATGTTGCCCAGAAATCAGGTGCGATACGATCCAGCTTGTCGGCGCTATCGATCCAGCCATTGAAGTCGATGGGGCGCAGGGCCTTGCCGAACTCCAAATGGCCAATGGTTTCCATATAGCGCAGGCCGAATTTGTTCGTCTCATGCTCTTCCAAAAAACGGCTATGCTGGCGCATAAGTGATCCCAGATGCGCCATAGGATCACGATAAGGGATCATGATGCGCGCATCGGGGAAATTCTTGGTCAGCCAAGAAATGCGGGCAATATTGGCATTGTTCTTTGAGACATAGCGATTGATCTGCTGATTGTCCTGCCGCTTGCGGCCCAATGCGATCATTTTCCGCATATGCTGCCGCAGGAAAGCAGGAAATTCGTTGAATTCGTCCTTTTCACTTTCTTGCCAGACAGTCACGCGATCTTTCTTGAAATGAGGTTTCCAAAAGGCGCGCCATAACACTTCTTCAAATGCCTCAACGCTGTCATAGGACACCATCATGCCATCGCCGTGGGCGCGTTCCTGTTCTGTCGCGTCTTTGCGAAAACTTTTGGATATCCGGTCCCAGGTCAGGGGGGCCAATATAAAGGGCAGATCACGATAGGTATGGCTGACAAAGTTTGGTAGATCAGCAATCACTTCCAGCAACAGCGTCGTGCCAGCGCGTGGCAGTGACGTAATAAAGACCGGCGCGTCACCGGTAATATCCTGATTTTCTTGATCGAATTTCTTGTCTTCGCTGCCGGACAATGACTTTTGCATGTCCAGCTGGCCCATCGCCAGATTGTGGACAAGCCGATCTAGCCAGGAATAGTTGGCTTCAAAGCCGGTCACAGGCGTCTCCACACAAAGGCGATAATCATGACCAGCACCGACAGGCCGACAATCGCCTGCCAGGTCAGCAAAAAGTCTGTTACAGCCGCGCTGGTCGCCAATCCGATTAATTCACCCGCCCAGATAACGGCAAATGTGCCGATCAGGACAATCGCAGCGCGAATTGTGATTTGCAGGAATGATCCCAAAAGCCCGATCGAGGCCTTTTGAACGGCGACCTCTTTCGCGTCATCGGACATGGTTTTGTTACGCATCACCTGTCCAGCTTCGCGCGCCATTGTGATGGCATCCTGCGCGACTTTGATTAGGCCAGAATAGCGAAAACAGACGACAAAAACGCCCGTCGCCACAAGGCTGATGGCAATAATGGTGGGGTCAAAGGCCATGATGTGGTCCCTTAGGCTGCGTTATTATCCTGTTCGGCAGTGTCATTGGTCGCTGTATCATTTTCGGCCTTACGCCGTTTGATCATGCGTTTGACCGGATACCAAACAAACCCAACAATTGCCAAAAGAACAGCGCCGATCAGCGCCAAAAGCGAGCCGATTGCAGAAATACCGGCACCGGGGCCGACATAGGCCAATGCCTCAACCGCAACAAGTGCGGTCGCAAATAGGGTCGTGCAAAAAATTGCCAAATGTTTCATGGGCTTACTCATCCTAGGTCTACGCTGCCACAACGATTAGATATCAGTTATGGCAGGAAATTGGGCTTTGGACAATGTGATTTACTGCACATTAGTGACCGGATTGTGCCGCAATATCGGCGTCGGTTTCCGCAAAACAGGCCAAGTCTACGATGGTCAGCAAGGCTTCCAGATCATTGATGATGGCTTTCATCGTATCTTCCACTGTGCGGTCGTCATCTAGGATTGCGTCATCAATCCAGTCGCTGCGCCGTCCCATTTTGATGCGGACAAAATCCGGGCCGAACTGCGCCGCAAGGCCGAAGCGATTTGTGTACGCTTCAAGCGCTGTCCATGCATCCATCAGGCGCGGGGTCATTAAGGTGCGCCCTTCAATTTGATCATGGCCATAGAAATTGAAGCTCTTTTCAAAGGCGGGACTTTCTAGCCTGATCCGTTCCCCCTTTTTGCCCTGTGATAGCAGGTCAGGGAACTCCCAATCTAGCGCCTGCCTGGTCAGCGCATAGTCGCCCGTTAGGCCAGTTGCATGGCGCGCTTCGATAATGATGCCTTCGAATACGGTGGACCCAGACCCATTGTCATCGTGCTTGGCGGTTGCTTCAACGAAAACAAGTGCGGTCCCGCGATAATGGCCGACAATGACATCATCGATTATCAGCGAATCATGGCACGGCAATATCGGTTCGATATTATCCCGCACGATTGCCTCATATTTATTACTGACGCCAACGGCAAACTCACCATAGTGATTTAGAATGGCGGGTAAGATTGTTTCTTTGACTTGCAGGCCAAATTTTTTCAGGTATTGGCGACGCAGTTCGAAGCCTGCCGCTACAATAATGCCGACAAAGGAAAAAAGAGGTATCGAGGAGCCGGGTTCTTTTCGCCATAGTTCAAGCAGGAACAGTGCTACGATGGCGGCAACTGTGAATGACCATTTTAATCGGCTGTTGGCAGCCTGTTGTATTGCCTCACGCTGGGCGGTCAAATCTTCAAACGCGGATTTCAGTGGCCCCCTATAGAACCGATCAAACGCGTCAGCCTGCGTCAGTGAACTTGGCTTCGCACTCATGCCTAGTCGATAAACTCGACAGCCATCAGTTCAAAGGCGGCGCCCTTATCTGTTGCGGCGTCTGGGAAGTGGTCGGCCTTATCCCGGACGTCGTGTAAATGATCATAGGTCGCAATCAATGCGCCTGTCGCCAGATCAATATCATAGGCGCGGGATTGACGGGTTGCTGTCGCAAGTAATCGGGTCCGATCGGCAGAGATGCTGATATGCCCGGCAACATCGGTGAAGAACCGATCGTCCGGTGCCGGTGTTGTTGCATGCGGGAATATGCGCCGATCTTTCCCGGTGGCGAGATCTATTTCAATTACACGCGACCCATCGGTAAATTCATCACCGCCTTGATTGTCGAATATCAGGATCTTTTGATCCTTCAGGTGATGGACCGAATGTTGCCGGCTGAAATTACCGCCATAGACCTGTTTCAATTCATGCGTCTTGCCGTCGATCAACCCAATGGCAGAAATATTGCGCATCGAAACCAGCATGTCACCGGGGTGAAGCGGCCCGGCAGGGGCATCGGATGATATGTTCTCGGCCCGCACAACATCCACATAGTTCAGGTGGGTCGGGTCACAATTATCCACGGTGCGTTTCAAAATCGTTCGCCAGTTGGACGACACCATTTGTTCGGTCAGTTTGATATAGGCCAATTGCGCGCCGTCGCTGTCCAGCACGCTGACGGTATCCCAATAGGGCTTTGCGGTTTCGCAGTGAAGGACCGTGTTCTGTGTTGCAAAGCCTTGCCCTGTGGTGAAGCTGATGCTGCCATCGCCCACATCCAGCGCGGGGGTGTAAATCATGTGATCGCCGTCAGGCTGTTCAACCAGTGTCAGCCAATGGTGGCTATAGTCCAGCCGGGACCAGATCGGCGTGCCATCGGGGCCAAGCTTTGCGATGGCCAGCCCGAATGGAAAGACACCGCCATGCATGTGAAAGGTGATGATAAGCGAGCCATCCTTGGCGCGTTTCGCACCGACGGGATTGGCATTGTACATTGGGCTGAACAAAAACGCTTCAAGCTCGCGATTCACTTTCAGGTTTCGTTGGTCAAAGATAGCGAATGGCCGATAGGGCCATGCCTGCGCAACGGATTTGTCCGGGTTATAGGCCACGGCAATGCAGCCATAGTCGGGGCAATGTTCCATAAACTGCCAAAGCCCCCCGGTCACCAGCGTGCCTTTTGGGTCAAACTGATCCGCTGCAGGGCCGGATTGCCATCTATTGCCAACAATGTCTGACGCTTGTTTGTCGCTGATGCGGCGGAAGCGGGGCTGCTTATGCCAGGTGGCGGGTAACACCGCGCTGGTCAATGCCATGCCGCTTTTCAGGCCTTGCAGGATTGTTGTGCTGGGAAACACCGCAAATCGTGTGGACAATACACCGATCAACAGGGCGAAGATAAACGTGGAAACTAGCAGCGGCAGGTTGCGCATATGAACTCGCTTGACAGACAGTGCAGAAGAATTTTGTCTACACCGAAATGGCGGCACAGGCAATTGTCCTGCGCCGCCACTTTGTCATTCAGACCTGTTGATTTTGCCACTTGCCGCGCCGGAAGGCGAGGCCAAGCACGATTGCCCGTGCCGCATAATCCAAAAACAACACAGACCACAGCCAAACCACATCCCAATGCAAAACATGCGCAATGATGTATCCGGGCAAAAGCCGGAACAGTCCCAGTGCAATCATCACGGTATAAAGGGGGGTGCGTGTATCGCCGGCCCCGCGCAAAGCCCCGCCAACCGTAAAGTCCCATGACATAAGGGGAAGGGAAAAGCCCAATATCCATATAAATGTCACGGCCATCGGCACAACCGTATCATCATCAAGGAACCAACGTGCCAACGGTTCGCCCACGGCAATAAAGCCAAGGCCCAATAGGCCCATGAACAACATGGCAAGGCGCATGGTTTGCCACCCTGCGGCCATCGCACGCTGTGGTTGTCCAGCACCCAAATATTGCCCGACCATCGTTGCGGCCGCCACATTGAAGCCGTGCCCGGGCAAGAATCCGAATGACAAAACCTGTACGCCGATTTGATAGGCGACGAAGGCTTCTGTGCCATATAGCGCCATGAAGCTCATAAAGCTAAGCATGGCGAGTTGGAACAACAGCCCTTCGATACCGGTGGGGTAGCCGATCTTCCACAATCTGCGCCACATGGATAGGTCGAGTTTCCAACTGGCAAGCCCGCGCGGCAGAATGGTCCAGCCGCGCCACCACAAGCCAAATATCATCAGCGTGTGCAGGACGATCGCCGCACTGGTCGCCATCCCGGCCCCGGCAACGCCAAAGGCGGGGGACCCCAAATTGCCATAGATCAAGACCCAGTTCAGAAAGATATTCACCACATTGGCGATGATCCCGGTCCAAAGCGGGGTGATGGTATCACCGCCTGCACGCAATGCGGCCCCTGTCAGAAAAATCAAGGTCATGGGGACATTGCCCACCAGCAGCCAAATCATATAGTCCGCGCCCTGATCGGCAGCGTTGCCTGTCAGACCCAGCCATGCCAGTGAAAACCCGATCAGCGGGATAAAACCAATCCAAGTGCCCAACCCAATCAGCCAACCCATCCATATGGATTGTTTGTGGGCGTGGTCAACCTCTTGTAAATTCCGTGAGCCATAGGCCCGGCTGACAATCGCGGTCAGCCCGGTGGCTGCCGCCATCACCAAGGTTTGGATCAGCCAGTATAATTGTCCACCTGCCGTCACGCCCGCGATGGCGTCCGCGCCAATAACCCCAACCATCTTAACGTCAACCCAACGGGTCGCCGTGTGCATGAAGGCGGCAGCCATCGTTGGCCATGCCAACGACCACACATTCAGCGTCAACGGGCTTTCTGTTTGCGCCGTGCCGCTGACGGGTGTTTCTGCCGGGGTGGCTGTTTGGGCATGCGCCGCAGTTGCGGGGACATGTTCGTCCTCGCGCAGTTGGTGCGGGTCGTCCTGCCCCGTATCCCCCAATTTCATTGTGTCCCCCAATGTCCCCAATCTTGCACGGATGCCGGGGCGGTCGTCTTGTTTTAGTCGCGCCCCAGAATCTAAAAGGGCCCTTCGATGGAAGAGCCCTTTACGGTTTTAGTGCTGTGCGAGAGACCTATCCTTAGATAAGGCCTTCGCGCTGCATCCGTTTCCGGGCCAGTTTACGCGCACGCCGAATTGCTTCCGCTTTTTCGCGGGCACGCTTTTCGGACGGCTTTTCATAATGGTTGCGAAGTTTCATTTCACGGAAGACACCTTCACGCTGCAACTTCTTTTTCAGAGCCTTAAGGGCCTGATCAACATTATTATCGCGTACGACTACCTGCACGGGCTTTCACCACCTTCAAATGGTTGGCCCCATAAATGGAGCTAAAAAATAAACATTATCCGCCGGAAATCCGGTTGAGATAACAAGAGCACGGGTTCTAGCACCCGGTTGCGCCGCTGTCCAGCCGCCTAATACGGCCTAAAAGTGCCGATTTGTGGGACATGCGGTCGCGGAATTGATCTTTCTTGAATATAGTGAGCGTAAATCCCATATGTTGCTGAACAGTAAATGCCCGCTGCAATTGGACCGGCAAAGGAAATATGATGAGTGCCACTGACCATTTGGACCCTGTGAGAGAGCAAATCCTCATGGCGGCAATCAATCATGCACCGTTTGACGGCTGGAACAGCAGCACAATGCGGCAGGCAGCTGATGACGCTGAAATTGATCACGGCACGGTCAAGCTGGCCTTTCCCGGCGGTGCGCGTGAATTGTTGGAATATTTCAGCGCTTGGGCAGACCAGCAGATGATAGACCGGTTCGACGCTGCCAAAGCTGCAGGCGAAACCGACGGGCTAGGTATTCGCGGGTCAATCAAGCTGGCGTTGACTTTACGCTTTGATGCCATCGCGCCCTATCGGGAGGCGATGCGCCGTGCGGTAACCTTTGAAGCCCTGCCCCATAATGCGCCATCAGGCGGCATGGCGATTTATCATACGGTTGATGCGGCGTGGCGCGTGATCGGTGATACGTCAACAGACTTCAATTTTTATACCAAGCGGGCGCTTCTTGCCGGGGCATTCAGTGCCACATTGCTGTTTTGGCTGAATGATCATTCAGAAGGTGCCGCCGACACTGATGCGTTTCTTGAGCGTCGGTTGGATGATGTGATGGTTATCGGCAAAGTCCGCGCCAAGGTTGAAACCGCGGTTGGACGGTTGCCCAATCCGTTCCGCTTGGCCGCGGCGCTACGTTTCCCGTCGCCCCCTTTGCGGCGGCGCTAATTGTCAGCTGCCTTGGGCGAGTGTCGGCCAATAGTCTACGACCTGCCCGCCGCGGACAATCGCCAAATCGCCGAACTGCAACATCACAAATTCACTTTGTGTGGGACGCAGAAAAACAAAATCTTCCGGGGCCAGTTGCACGTCGGTTGATCCGTTCAGCACTTCTTGATTGGTTGACCTCCCATAAAGACTGTTATTGCTTAACCCTGTGGGGGAAACCGGATGGGCCTTCCAATAACCGCCATAGATAAAGAAAGTGCGCGCCCTGTTGCGGTCAAACTTGGCCCACAAATTGCCAAGCCCGTTTAGGGCGGGGATTTGTGTCGGCCCGCTGGCCTTTAATACCGGGGTGCCGATAAAGATCGCAGGTTCCAGATCGGCTAGATCCGGCAAATCAAAGTCGAGCGGTTTGACAAGGGCAGACCCGGCTGCAAGCTCGGTCACGAAGTCGATGTCTTGATATCGGCGGAAGGTTGGGCTGCCTGCCGCGTTCAGGGTCAGTGCCGCATACTCATCCGGTGTCAGCTTGTTTTGCAAAACTGATAGATGCGCTTGATAGCGGTCCAGCACAGATGTGAATTCACGTTTTTGCATACCGAACGCTGTTGGCACCTTTGCTACATGGGCGTCATAGCCCATCAATCCGGTAAAGGTCAGATTGGGCGTAGCTGCAATCACATCCAGCATGGCTGCAGTCTGTGCAGGATCACTGACGCCGCCGCGATGCAAACCCACGTCAATTTCAATAGTGATGTTCATCTGTAGTTCGCGCTGGGTGGCAAGCGCTGCATAGTCATGCAATCGCGCGGGCGTATCGACCAGCCATTGCAGCTGCTTGGACGGATCAAACTGGTTGGCAATGTGATGATCGTAAAAGCGTGCGGCGGCACCAACAGGAAATGGTTTGCCGATCAACAGGTCTTTATCAGGCTGTGTTGCTGCAAGCTGATTAAGAAACGGCTGATGAAAGACCATCAGCCGGTTGGTCTGCGCCCGTGCTGTGACATGGTCCAATAGCTGTGGCGAGGGCAGTGACTTCGCCACCACCCGTAAATCCAATGCTTCTGGAATGGATGCTGCAACCCGATCGATGTTCCGGTCTAGCCGGTCAAGGTCAAGCAACATGGTGGGACGGAATAGATTTGCAGTGCGCAGGGCATCGCTAAGCTGGGTGAAGTAGGCATCGTGGCTTGTAACCTGTGTCATGCGATGATCTTCGCCCCTCTTATTCGATTGGCTGTTTGATAAAGTGGCCGACTAGCTGCTTTGCTCAGGACGTGGCCGCGTACCCAAATCATATAGACGTGTCACATGCCCCATTTTACGTCCGGGCCGTGTTTCACGCTTCCCGTAAATATGCAGATGCGCACGGGGGTCGTCCAGCAGGGCTGGCCATTGATCCATTTCGTCGCCCACCAGATTGTCCATGATGGCATCGGCACGCATGGCCGCATCGCCCAAGGGCAGTCCCGCGACAGCGCGCATGTGTTGTTCGAACTGGGAACAATAAGTCCCCTCAATCGTCCAATGCCCTGAATTGTGAACCCGTGGTGCAATTTCGTTGACCAACAGGCGGCCAGCAGCGGTCTGCCCCTCACTTGCGGGCAGCAAAAAGAATTCAACTGCCAACACGCCAACATAACCCAGCGCGTTGGCGATACGCGCGGCAATTGCCTGTGCTTCTGCGGCAATGGTATGATCGACCAAGGCCGGGGCCAAGGTTTGTGACAGGATGTGATTACGATGAATGTTTTCAACCACATCAAACGGGCGCACAGTACCATCCAGACTGCGGGCCAGAACAACTGACAATTCACGTTCAAACGGGATGAAGCCTTCCAGTATGGCAGACTGATGCGCGATTTGGTCAAGTGCCTCTGCCGGGTTGCTGTCGGCTGTTAGCTTGACCTGCCCTTTGCCGTCATACCCCATGCGCCGCGTCTTCAGCACAGCGGGTGTGCCGATGGCATCAAGTGCCGTGACTAAATCATCCACCGAATCGACAGCCATATAGGGGGCGGTTTGTGCGCCAGCCTGTTTGGTGATGAAGTCCTTTTCGGTCAGGCGGTCCTGTGCCACAGCCAATGCCTGCGGGCCGGGACGAACCGGGACATGGGCAGCCAGTACCTCTGCGGTGCGGGCGGGCACATTTTCAAATTCAAACGTGACCAGATCAACTTTTGCCGCGAAGGCGACCAGCGCGGCTTCATCTTCAAACGGCGCAACTGTCATGTCATAGCTGACGGGCAGGGCAGGCACGTAGTCGGCGGTGTCATAAATATGGGTGTGCAGCCCCAGCGGCGCCCCGGCAAGTGATAACATGCGGGCAAGCTGGCCACCGCCAAGAATGCCGATGATGGTGCCAGGCCCTACGGCACGGTGGTCTTTGGATAAAAGATCGTCAGTCATATGTTCTGTTCAAATCAGGCAGGGTCGTCAACGGGGACGTCTGCAACGCTGGCTGCTTGTGCAGCACGATAATCATCAAGACGATCAGCCAGATCAGTATCAGTTGTTGCCAGAATAGCGGCAGCCAATAGGCCGGCGTTTTTCGCGCCGGCGTCACCGATTGCCAAGGTGCCAACGGGGATGCCGCCGGGCATCTGGGCGATGGATAATAGGCTGTCCTGACCCGACAGGGCGCGCGACTTCACAGGTACGCCCAAAACCGGCAGGGGGGTGATTGCGGCGGTCATGCCCGGTAGATGGGCAGCGCCACCGGCCCCGGCAATGATGACATGAAGGCCACGGCCCTTTGCGGCCTTGGCATACTCAACCATGCGGTCTGGGGTGCGGTGCGCGGATACAATGCGCGTTTCATAGGGCACATTCAATGCATCCAAGGCGTCAGCGGCATGTTTCATGGTCGGCCAGTCAGACTGGCTGCCCATAATAATACCAACAAGGGGGGCGTGCTCTGCCATCAATTTGCCCTTTCATCGCTGTTGAGCGTGGGTCCGGCGGGAAAGCGCCGGATTATAGCGTGCCCCCTAATCCCGGCAAGCGCGAAATTTGCGGCTTTTTGCCAAACGGGAACATGCGGAATGTTTTAGGAAAATCAGGCGATTATATCAGGAATCAACTGATCATTAATCGAAGAAATGCGGTCCTTCAGCACCAGTTTTTTCTTTTTCAGCCGCTGAACCTGTAATTGATTATAGATAGCCGATTGGGCGAGGGCGTCGATTGCCGAATCCAGGGCGCGGTGATCCTCTTCAAGGCGTGCCAATTCTTCCCGCAATGATGCTTCTTCGTCCAGAATATCGCTCACAAACCCACCTTTTCGGCCAAACCGCTTAAGCCCCATTTATGCAGGCCAGCCTAGCACAGCCGCGCTATTTGGCAAGATTCTTGCGCTGCAGCATAGCTTTTACATGACACATTCCAAAAGCCGTGTTTCAATATCGTTTCGGGATAATGTTCTGCTCCCGTTGGTCCAAATTGCAGAGCGTGTAAACAACAAGAAGGAGGAGGGCACATATGTCCATCAATGCGCATCTTGAAGAATTAAATCGTAGGCATGAAGCATTAGAGGCTCGCTTGCACGACGCGCAACTCCACCCCGCAACATCAGATGCTGAAATTCAACAGATCAAGCATGAGAAGCTGAAGCTTAAGGACGAGATGGCAAAACTGTCATAACTGACACACAGCCCCGTTCTAAACGCAAAAAGCCGGAGCAGGACGCTCCGGCTTTCTTTATGTGGGGATGACGCTAGTGCCCTACATCAAATCGCGCAGCTTGAATTTCTGGATTTTCCCGGTGGATGTCTTGGGAAGCTCTGTAAAGATCACATGACGCGGGCATTTGAAGTGGGCCAGATTATCACGGCAGAACTGGATAATATCCTCTGCAGTGGTATCGGCGTGCCCCTCCTTCAGCCCGATAAAGGCGCAGGGGGTTTCACCCCATTTTTCGTCAGGCTTGGCGACGACAGCGGCCTCAAGAACGGCGGGATGTTTGTACAAGGTCGCCTCAACCTCAATAGAGCTGATGTTTTCGCCCCCTGAAATGATGATATCCTTGGACCGGTCTTTCAGTTGGATATAGCCGTCCTCATACCACACACCCAGATCACCTGAATGGAACCAGCCGCCTTCAAACGCTTCGTTTGTGGCTTTGGGGTTTTTCAGATAGCCCTTCATCACGACATTGCCTTGGAACATGACCTCGCCAATGGTTTCGCCATCCTGGGGCACAAGTTCCATCGTTTCGGGATCACGGACGGACAGTGCCTCAAGCGCGGGATAGCGCACGCCTTGGCGCGCTTTCATGCGAGAGCGTTCTTCGTCAGGTAGTTCGTCCCATTCTTCATGCCATGCGTTAACGGTTGAGGGACCATAGGTTTCGGTCAGCCCGTATAGATGAGTGACGGCAAAGTTGCGCTCCTCCAGCGCCGCGATGATCGGTGGCGGGGGTGGTGCGGCAGCTGTCAGGAATTCAATTTTGCGTGCAGGCTGGCGGAATTCGTCGTCCGTTGCGTTGACCAAAAAGCCCATCACGATGGGGGCACCACACATATGGGTCACGTCATGATCGGCAATCGCCTTATAGATTTCGCCCGCTTCAACCCGGCGCAGGCAAACATGGGTGCCGGCAAGGACCGAGATCGTCCACGTAAAGCACCAGCCATTGCAGTGGAACATGGGCAATGTCCACAAATAGACAGGATGGCGCGGCATTTGCCCGACCATGGCATTGCTTTGCGACAGCAGGTAGGCACCGCGATGGTGATAGACAACGCCCTTGGGGTTTCCTGTTGTGCCGGAGGTGTAGTTCAGGGCAATGGCGTCCCATTCATTGTCGGGCAGGGACCATTCAAAATTTTCATCGCCCGGTGCGATGAAGTCTTCATATTCAATTTCGCCAATCAGATCGCCGTCGCCGTCATATTCCGGGTCATTGATATCAATAACCAGCGGTTTGACTGTGGCGTGTTCCAGCGCCTCCTTTGCGACAGCTGATAGTTCCCGATCAACGATCAACACCTTGGCCTCGCCATGATCAAGGATGAAGCCGACCGCCGGGCCATCAAGACGTGTGTTGATGGCGTTGATGACCGCGCCGATCATCGGCACACCGTAATGGGCCTCGAGCATGGCGGGTATATTGGGGGCAAAAACAGCGACCGTATCGCCCTTTTTGATGCCGTGTTTGGCAAGCGCGCTGGCAAGCTTTCGACTGCGGGCGTAAAATTCACGATAGGTGCGTTTTAGCGGGCCATGCACAACGGCGATTGTGTCGGGATAGGTGCTGGCAGACCATTCAAGAAAACTTAGCGGTGACAGCGCTTGATAGTTCGCGGGATTTTTGTCGAGGTCAGTATCGTAAGGATGGCCGGTCACGGGTCGCATCTCCCAATCAGATGTTGCGGTGAGTTACTTGTTTGGCGCGCAAGATAGCCCCCTTTGCACGCTTAGAAAAGCCCTTCAACCCCCGACCAAAGTAGGCGTAGCCCAGCGGCGAACAGCAGAATATAGGCAATCCGGTAAAACGGCCTCTCAGGAACCAGTTTATGAAGCTTGATGCCAAGCCACATGCCCAAGGGGGCAAGCGGCAGCAAAACGCCCGCGGTCGCCAGTCTGCTAAGATCAAGGATTTCCGCGGCCCAAAAGGGGCCGAGCTTGATCAGGTTGAGCGCGGCGAAGAACCAAACGCTTGTCCCGACATAAAGCGTTTTGTCGAGCTTTAGGCCAAGCGCATAAACCTGATAGGGCGGGCCACCCGCATGGGCGACAAAGCTGGTGAACCCGGCGATAGCGCCCCAAAATGTCCCCATCCGCTTGCCCGGGCTGGTGCGTGCGGGGGAGTCGGCGCGATTGATCCAGTAGTTCAGCGCAAAAATAACAGCGATCAGCCCGACCATGATCCGCACGTGATTATCAGAGACTTGATCCGCCAATGCCCATGCCAGTCCCACGCCGATCACTGCGCCGGGCAATAGGGTCAGAACCGCTGCGCGATGCCATGTGTGGCGATAGGCATATAGCCCAACCCAATCCATCACAATCAGAATGGGCAGCATGACCGCTGCTGCTTCAAGGGGGGAGGTGGCAAGCGCCATAATCGGCACACCCAGCGCGCCCAACCCGCCAGCAAAGCCGCCCTTTGAAATGCCGGTCAACAAAATGGCGGGAATGGCGGCCAAATAGAAAACAGGATCGATGATCACCCCCAGGCCTGCAAAAAATGCTTCCATGAAGGGACCGCCGATTCTGTTTGTTTATCTTTTCAGCAGGTGATGAGTGGATTTACAGCCCGGTAGGCTCGTCATCATCTGCTTGCGGCGTTGGGCTTGCGCCAAACACGCTTTCAATTGTTTCGCCACCAGTGGGGGCAGACGGTGTCGCGGGCGCATCAAGCGGTGCGGCGGTTGTTTCTTCTTCGACCTCCAGCGGCTCCAAACCCTGCGCGCGGCGTTCGCGGGCCAGCTTGGCGGCGGCGCGTTCCTTGCGGCGGGCAGCTTTTTGCACTGCTTCGTCAAGGTCGGCCTGGCTGCA
This sequence comes from Hyphomicrobiales bacterium, assembly GCA_006844605.1. Classification (GTDB taxonomy): domain Bacteria; phylum Pseudomonadota; class Alphaproteobacteria; order SPJN01; family SPJN01; genus SPJN01. Next base: position 40,446 of record SPJN01000014.1, read on the forward strand.
AAGCCCCAACTGCACCGGGTCAACAGGTTTCAGATTGTTGATGTTCCAGTGACTGCGGTCGCGAATGGATTGGATCGTCGGCTTGGTTGTGCCAACCAAACGGCCAACCTGTGCGTCCGCCAATTCGGCGTGATGGCGCAGCAGCCACAAAATGGCGTCCGGGCGGTCCTGCCGTTTTGATACGGGGGTATAACGCGGGCCTTTGCGCTTGATAGGCGGGGCAACGACTTTCGGCTCCAGCTTCACAAGCCGGGCGCTTTCATCTGTTTGGCAGCGTTCAATTTCTTCACGCTCAAGCTGGCCTGCCGCAACAGGGTCCAGACCGCGAATGCCAACGCCAACTTCACCATCGGCAATGCCTTTGATTTCAAGCGCGTGTAGGCCGCAAAAATCGGCAATCTGATCAAATGTCAGACTTGTATTATCGACCAGCCATACGGCGGTTGCCTTAGGCATCAATGGCTTGCTCATAACAGCTCCTATTCAACATCCTGTTGACCGGATTGGGTAAAGGGGTAGCGGCTGGCGACCCGGGTTTTGAAGGTCGCGCCGGTCAGGTTTACCGGTCTTTAGGGAATTCCCAGCCCTTATAGCGAAATTTTCCCGGTTTGCCTAGCCATCTATCTAATGTGTGACGGTAAGGACAATTTTGCCGATATGGGCCGAAGATTCCATTAGTTCATGGGCCTTTGCAGCATCCTCAAGCGGGAATGTCTTGAAGACCTGCGGTTTGATTTGGCCATCTGCCACCAGCGGCATGACATGGGCCGTTAATTGATCGGCAATGGCTTTTTTATCGGCAAGATCCCGTGCCCGCAGGGTGGAGCCTGTGATGGTCAGCCGTTTGAGCATAACAAGCATGAAATTCACTTCGGCGGTGGAGCCTTGCAAGAACGCGATAGAGACGAAGCGCCCCTCAACTGCCATGCATCCGATGGAACGGGGAATGTAATCACCCCCGACCATATCAAGCACGACGTCAACGCCCTTGCCGCCTGTTTCGGCCTTGATCGCCTCGACGAAATCGTCTGTTTTGTAATTCACAGCCTTGGCTGCGCCCAGTTTTTCACAGGCGGTGCATTTTTCGTCCGACCCGGCGGTCGTATAAACCGTGTGCCCCAAGGCGGTGGCCATCTGGATTGCGGTTGTGCCGATGCCGCTGGCGCCGCCATGCACCAACAGGCTTTCCCCTTCGGCAAGGCGGGCGCGGTCGAAAATATTGCTCCACACCGTGAAGAAAGTTTCAGGCAGGGCCGCCGCTTCTTCCATTGTCAGGCTACCGGGCACCATCAGGCAGGTTTCAACCGCCGCGCAGACATAGGCGGCATAACCGCCCCCTGCCACCAGCGCACATATTTTGTCGCCAATGGTGAAGTGGCTGACGCCATCGCCCAGCGCCACAATGGTCCCTGCAACTTCAAGTCCCGGATGGGTTGGCGCACCCGGCGGTGCCGGGTACAGCCCCATGCGTTGAAACACGTCGGGCCGGTTGATGCCTGCGGCCTCAACCTTGATCAGCACTTCGCCCGCCTTGGGGGTTGGCACAGCCATTGTCACGGGAACAAGGGCGTCTGGCCCGCCCGGTTCGGTGATGTCGATCGCGGTCATTGTGGTCGGTAACATGATGCTCATTCCTGTTTGCAATTCTTTGTTGTTCGATAGCATAGTGAATCGCATAGGACAAAAGGGGAGGGATATGCCGATGCGTGAGGATGATCCGGAGCGGGCGAAAAAAGCTGCCGCCATTATTGTGGGCGCGGACCTGTCAGCGATTTCGGTTGATGAGTTGGCGGAGCGTATTGGATTTCTGGAAAATGAAATCACCCGCATCAAGCAAGAGATTAAGGCGAAAAAGAGCGCCAAGTCAGCTGCCGATGCCGTGTTTGGAAATTAGAGATGAGTGATGCAACCTCAACAGAGGACGAAAAGCCGGGGCTGACGCCGGGGATGTTGTTCGTTCTGGCGATCATATTCATTGATACGGTCAGCTTTGGCATCATCATCCCCGTTATGCCTGACCTGCTGACGGATTTGACGGGGCAGCCGGTTGAAAAGGCAGCGGTTGAGGGGGGCATTTTGATGATTGCCTTTGCCCTGACGCTTTTTCTTTGTGCGCCATTGATCGGCGGTCTGTCTGACAGGTTTGGCAGGCGTCCATTGATGTTGGCATCAATGGCGGCCTTTACCATTGATTACATCATCATGGGCCTTGCCCAGTCATACGAGATGCTGTTGATCGGGCGTGTGGTTGCCGGGGTGGCCGGAGGTGTCTATGCAACGGCAAATGCCTATATCGCTGACATCAGCACGCATGAAAACCGTGCGCGCAATTTCGGTATCATTGGTGCTGCATGGGGCATTGGCTTTGTCACTGGCCCCGCGATTGGCGGCCTGTTGGGTGAGTTGGGGCCGCGCGTGCCGTTTTTTGTTGCGGCTGGATTTTGCGCGTTGAATTTCGTCTATGGATATTTTGTGGTTCCGGAAAGTCTGGCCCCAGAAAATCGGCGCCCATTCGATATCAAGCGCGCCAACCCTTTGGGCAGCCTATTGGCGCTAAAGCGCTTTCCCATGTTGTTGGGGCTGTTCGGTGTGATGGCCTTGTTTCAGGTCGGGCATGATGTGAACCCGACGATCTGGACCTATTACACAAAGTATAAGTTCGGTTGGGGGCCCGGTGAAATCGGCTGGTCGCTTGCCATTGTGGGCATCACAATTGCGGTTGTGCAAAGTATGCTGACCGGGCGGCTGGTGGCGCGGTTTGGTGAATACCGGACGGCGCAGATTGGCCTGACATTGGGCGCATGCGGGTTCTTGGCTGTTGCCTTCGCCCCCAGTAGTTTTTGGATGTATTGCGCGATCCCGCTTAGCGGTATGTTCGCGTTGGCCTCCCCAACCATTCGGGCGATCATGGCCAATCAGGTGGGCGAGGATCAGCAGGGCGAATTGTCTGGCGCGCTGTCATCCCTGTTTAGCTTGTCCATGCTTTTGACGCCGCTTGTCATGCCGGCCTTGTTTGAGTTCTTTACCAGTGCGGCAGCGCCTGTGCACTTTCCCGGGATCGGTCATTTCTCTGGCGCTATCTTATTCGTGCTGGCGTTGCTGGCCTTTATTGTGGCGGGCCGGGGCAAGAGTTTGAATGCCAGCGACGGCTGATATGGTTAACGCCCCAAATCTGTTTTAGTTATTTAGGGCGTGATGCATTTTTGGGCTTGCCGCGTCAAACTGCCGCCTCTATAGTGCGGCCATCCTGTAATTGGTTGATCAATCGAATTTGAATGAATCAGGCAAGTTTAACAGGATGGCTTCACGTCAAAGACCGCATTCGCGATCCTTAATCCTGGGGGGGAGGTTGGATCAGAATGCGGTCTTTTTTATTGGCGGATTTCCAGGCTCGGTCAGGCCGCTGATTGTTGCAGCTTTGGCTGACCGCCAATCGTGATCTCGCGCGGCTTTTGGCTTTCAGGAACCTCGCGGACAAGATCAATAACCAACAGGCCATTGACCAGATCAGCCCCGGTGACCTTCACATTGTCATCCAGTTGGAAGCGGCGTTCAAACGCGCGCTTGGCAATGCCGCGATGCAGGAACTGACGGTCCGGTGTGTTCGCCTGTTCACCTTGGGGTTGGTCTTTGGATTTAACGGTCAGAACGCCCTTTTCCAGCATGATCTCAAGCTCGTTTTCAGTGAAACCGGCAAGGGCAATGCTGATCTGATAGTCGTTCTCGCCCAGCCGCTCAATATTATAGGGCGGATAGGACGGCACCTGTTCAGACGCGCGCAGGGCGCTGTCGAACAGCTGATCGAAGCGATCAAAGCCTACAGATGTGCGGAAAAGCGGTGAAAAATCATAAGTCGAACGCATGGCATACCTCCTTGATGAGCGAATGCAGTTCATCGGAACCCCATCAGGGCATTCCGAATTTGGTTGAAGCGAGACCCGCTAGGCGGCGTCTCTACAATTGATGTAGGTGCGTATTGCGGGTGTTCAAGGGGGCGAGGGCTAAATCCGCCACAAAAAAACACCGCCCAAAACAAATTGGACGGTGCTTTTGAAAGCAAAATGTAAGGGCCGGATCAACCGATGCCGAAACCTTCGTATTTTTTCTTGAAGCGACCAACACGACCGGCTGTGTCCAGCAGACGCTGGTTGCCGCCCGTCCACGCCGGATGGGTGGTCGGATCAATGTCGAGCTTCATCGTGTCGCCTTCAGATCCCCATGTTGAGCGGGTCTGGTATGTTGTGCCATCGGTCATCTCTACATTGATGACGTGATAGTCGGGATGAATATCTTTTTTCATCGCCTTATCCTTTGGTTTTACCGTTTCGGAGGCATGGAGGCACCCTGCCGGGCACGTCCTGCAAAAATTCAAGAGCGCGCCTTATACAATCCCCCTATGAAGCTGGCAAGGGGGTCTGGTGAATGGGGCCCAAAATTGCTTGTGTCACGCGGTCGCGGGAATGGGGGCCTTTTGTCAGGCTTGGCGCGGCTTTCATAGTTGGTTACAACATGGTCAACATATTGCATTCAGAACAAGCCCGCATCGTTTAGGCGGGCGTGAAGGAAATCTTGTGGCCGATCAAGCCCCCACACCACCACCCGCCGGCAATGGCGAGGCGTTTGCCGCCGCGATTGAACGTGAAGCAGCGTCTCGCGAAAAGGCCAAATCCGTTCGGCCCTTGCGGCGGCTAGTGCCGTTTCTGAAGCCCTATACCGGATGGATCAGTTTGGCTTTGGTGGCGTTGGTGATGTCGTCCAGCGCCACTTTGGTGCTGCCGATGGCCCTGCGCCGGGTCATTGATGCGGGATTTTCTGCGGAAAATGCGGACTTTATCGGCAAGTATTTCCTGGCCTTTGTGGGCGTTGCCTTTGTTCTGGCGCTGGCGACGGCGGCGCGCTTTTTCATGGTGACACTGGTGGGGGAGCGTATCGTCGCTGACATCCGCAAGGCGGTTTATGAGCATCTGGTCTTCCTAAGCCCCAGCTTTTTTGAAAAAACCCGCACTGGGGAGGTTCTGTCGCGTCTGACGACAGATACCACGCTTGTCCAAACCGTTGTCGGGTCCGGCGTATCGGTGGCGTTGCGAAACTCGCTAACCCTGATCGGCGGCTTGATTCTGATGGTCTATACAAGCCCGAAATTGACAGGGTTTGTTTTACTGGCTGTGCCGTTGATTTTGGTGCCGATCATTATGATCGGGCGTTGGGTCAAGACGCTAAGCCGATTAAGTCAGGACCGGGTGGCCGACACATCAGCTATTGCGGGGGAAAGTCTGAATGCAATTCGGATCGTGCAGGCGTTTACTCAAGAAGCAGCCGACGCGGCGCGTTATGCCTTTGCGGTTGAAGATTCCTACAAGGCCGCGCGCTTGCGCATTATTGTGCGTGCGGCGCTGACTTTTATTTCGTTTTTCGTGATTCTGACTGCGATCATTTTTGTGCTGTGGCGTGGTGCCCAAGATGTGATTGCCGGGACCATGACAGGGGGCGAGTTGGCCCAGTTCATCCTTTATGCGGTATTGGTTGCAGGCTCCACCGGGATGTTGTCCGAAATTTGGGGTGAGCTTCAGCGCGCTGCAGGTGCTGCCGAACGTATGGTTGAGTTGCTTGAACAGCCGCGTGAAATCAAGGCACCTGAAAATCCCGCACCAATTCCCACGCCCATGACAGGTGCCATCCGGTTTGAAGGGGTCGGCTTTGCCTATCCCATGCGGCAGGAACAAACCGCGCTGGAGGAGTTTACGCTTGAGGTTAAGCAGGGTGAGACCGTTGCTCTTGTTGGCCCTAGCGGCGCAGGCAAAAGCACCGTTCTGCAATTATTGCTGCGGTTCTATGATCCCAGCACCGGGCGCATCGTCATTGATGGCGAGGATATGACCAGGTTTGACCCGGTTGAGCTGCGTGAACAGATTGCCTTCGTGCCGCAAGACACAATTGTGTTCGGTACATCGGCTGCGGAAAATATCCGTTATGGGCGGCCTGATGCGTCCGATCAGGATGTGCGCGATGCAGCGGTCCATGCCTTTGCCGACACGTTTATCGACGCTCTGCCCCAAGGGTATGACACCTATTTGGGGGACCGGGGTGCGGGCCTGTCCGGTGGCCAGCGTCAACGTATGGCTATCGCGCGTGCCTTGTTGAAAGACGCGCCGATATTATTGCTGGACGAGGCGACGTCAGCCCTTGATGCCGAAGCAGAATCAAAGGTGCAAAAGGCGCTTGAGGTTTTGATGGAGGGACGCACAACATTGGTAATCGCCCACCGGCTTGCCACCGTTCAAAAGGCTGATCGTATCATTGTCATGGATCAGGGGCGCGTCGTTGCCTCAGGCAAGCATGATGAATTAATGGCCGAAGACGGGCTTTATGCCCGGTTGGCCCGACTGCAATTTTCTGCGGACCATCTTGCGCAGGTGGACCGCGTGCCGCCCGCTGCCCAATAGGCCGCTTAAACATCGAATAGGATAGGGGAATTAAATGACCCGAGGTGTATTTGTCTTTATCAGTGTTGTCGTCCTCGGCTGCATTGGCGTTTTTGTTTACAACACCGTATTGGGGCTTGGCGTCACGAAGGAGCTGGCCTATCACGCTCCCGACCAATGCTATCGGGTCACTGGCAAGGACATGGCCGGGCCAGAGGATATCCAGATTGCCGGACCTTATGCTGTTATTTCAGCAGATGATCGTCGCGCGACCAGCGCCGCAGTAGCCGCAGGAGATGCCGTCAGCACAAAGTTTGGCGGTGTCTATGTGATGGATATGCGCCTGCCGCGCCCCGATGCCCTGCGGATGAGCCATGATGGACCAGAAGACTTCCACCCCCATGGTCTTAGTATTTGGAAACTGGATGACCGGAAATATCGTCTGTTCCTGATTAATCATCCTGTTGCCGGTGGCCATACGGTTGAATTGTTCGATTGGGATATGGGTCAGGGCCTTGTCCTGACCCATGTTGAGACGATCACTGATCCGCATATGTTGTCACCGAATGACCTGGTGGCAACCGGGCCGCGCAGCTTCTATTTCACCAATGACCGTGGGTCAGAAACAGATCTGGGGCGCACCCTGGAAAGCGTGATGCGCCTGTCCCGTTCACAGGTCGGTTATTATGATGGCACCAACGGACGCTTTGTCATTACTGATTTGAAGATGGCGAATGGCATTACGACATCGCATGACGGCACAGAACTATATGTTGCCGAACTGATGCGCGGCACGGTCAATTTCTATGACATTGATCAAGCGACGATGGATGTGACCTTGACCGATCAGGTTGCGCTCAATGCCGGTTTGGATAATTTGGACGTGGATGAGGACGGTAATATTTGGTCGGGTGCGCATGTGAAGTTGTTGGACTTCGTTACCTATGCTGGCGATGAAACCAAACTGGCCCCCAGCCACATCGTCAAACTAACGCTGAACAAAGACGGACCCGGCGGCAAGGTAGACGAAGTGTTATTGTCTGACGGTGCGGATATTTCCGCGTCCACAGTCGCTGCGAAGTTCGGCAATCGCATTGCCATCGGGTCGGTTATGGACTCGCACGCATTGATTTGTGAGTTGGATTAAGCGGCCGCCTGTTCCTATCACGTCTTGCCTCTTAAGGCGTGGTGATCTTAAACTCGATACGGCGGTTCCGCAGGTTTGCTTGCGGGCCGCGCCCATCTGCAATGGGCTGATATTGCCCAAACCCGGTGGCGGCCAGACGATGGCCAGGAACACCCTGACTTTCCAAAAACTTCACAACGGCCAGCGCACGGGCCTGTGACAGTTCCCAGTTTGAGGGGAATTGCACCGTGTTGATCGGCACCGCATCGGTATGGCCATCAACACGCATAATCCAGTTGATCGACGCAGGCGTCTTTTCGGAAATTTCCAACAATGCCAAGGCGATTTTCAGCAACTCAGCCTTGCCAGACGGGCCAAGGTCGGCGGACCCGCTGCTGAACAGGATTTCTGATTGGAAGACAAAGCGGTCGCCTTCAATGCGCACATCGCTGCGCCCCTGCAATGCCTGTTTCATCAGGCCGAAAAATTGTGAGCGGAAGCGGGCGAGTTCATCCACCTTTTGTGCCAAGGCGGCGTTAAGCCGTTTGCCCAAATTGGCGATACGTGCCTGTTGGCGGCGGTCTTTTTCTTCCGCCGCTTCCAATGCCTCTTGCAGCGATGCCAGCTGTTTGCGCAATTCCAACAATTGTGTGTTCAGTACGGCAAGCTGCGCTTGGGCTTCATCCGTCAGCTCTTCTTGATCGGCTAGCGCTGCCTTGGTTGTGGCAAGTGCGGCCTGTGCGTCTTCTTCCTTGGTGCGCAGGTCCATCAGGGCGGCTGACAGGCTGGCCACCCGGTCAGCAGCTTCGGCAGCCGCCTTCCGTTCTAATGCCAACAGGTCGGCAAGCTCTGCCATTTCGGCGCGCATGGCGTCCAGCGCCTTGTCACGTCCTGACAGTGCCTCGGACAAAAAGAATTGCGCCAGCATGAAGACTGATAGGAAGAAAATAACAACCAGCAGCAATGATGACAGCGCATCAACAAAGCCCGGCCAATGGTCGCCCGATTGGCGGCGTGAATGGCGCGCTCTGCCAAGGGCCATTGTGATCAGCCTTCTGAACGCCCGCCGGTCCCTGCGGCGGACTGGGTAGCTGTTTGGGCAGCAGTTTGGGCAATGGTGCGTGTCAACAATTTGATATCGGCGCGTATGTCGGCAACGGCGTCGTTGCGGCCCTGCGCATCCTGTTCGATCAAGCGGGCCAAATGCGAATCTATCGCGGCCAAATGGCGGCGGGACTGGTCGTCACCTGATTGATCAGCCATACCTGCGATTTGTTCGCCCAGTTTGCCCATCATGCGGTCAGCTTCGACACGGCGTTCTTCGCTGCGCGCCAAGGTACGTTGCAGGGCATCAAGGCTTTCTGCGGTTTGTTCAAGCAAAGCCGCTACATAGGCAGGGACAGACGCGCCCTCGGCATCACCTACTACGGTGCCGCCACCTGATGACAGGCGCGTGCGGGCGGCCAGCCAATCTTCCAATTCGTTATAAAAGCGGTTTTGTGCGCCACCAGCCTGCAGGTCGAGGAACCCCAGAACCAGGGAGCCTGCCAAACCGAACAAGGATGACGAAAAGGCGGTGCCCATACCATCAAGCGGTGCGGCTAACCCAGCCTTCAAATCTTCGAAAACGGTTGCAACATCGCCTGACCCAACTTGCAAGGTTGAGATCGTGTCCCCCACGGCACCAATGGTGCCTAAAAGGCCCCAGAACGTCCCCAGCAGGCCTAGAAAGATCAAAAGCCCTGACAGGTAGCGGGAAATGTCGCGTGCCTCATCCAGGCGGGCTGCAACGGAATCCAGGATGGACCGTGTTGACACGGCAGACAGATGCCCATGCAGGGCACCGGTGCGGCTGTCGCGCAGCATATGCGCCATCGGCGCCAGCAGGACCGGTTGAAGCTTAGTTGAGGCGTCAACCGCTTCAGCTTCGTCATTAGTGTAGGTTTCCATCCAGCGGACTTCGCGGCCCAGAATGGATACTTGCCGGAAAACATAAATCAGACCGGCAACAAAGGCCCCGGCGATAAGGCCGTTCAGTGCAGGATTGGCGGCAAATGCGTCAATGATCGGGCTGATCAGGGCGCCAATAACCAGCGCCACAAGGATCAGAAACAATACCATACGCAGAATAAAGCGCCGCGGTTTTGTCAGTGCGACAGAGGCAAGATCAGCATCGCTCATATCAGCCGTTCCTATGACTGGGCCCCATGCAAGGAAAGCCGGGACGATTGATCGGGCGGTTTATTGGCCGCCGATAATGACCTGATCATGTACCTGACCACTGCGCGTGGCCTCTGCCCCACGGGCGCGGATTTTGATCCGGTCAGCAGAAATGCCGTTCTGAATCATGAAGTTGCGGACGGCCATGGTGCGGTCCAGCGACCGCTTGCGTGCGACGCGGCTGTCGCCATCGGAAGCAAATCCAATGATTTCAAACTGGCTGTTCTGGGCACTGATTTGCTGCATAACGGGGGCAAGACTGGAGCGGTCACCACCGGTCAGGTCCTGTTCGCGTTCCTGGAACTTGATGATCAGCAGGGGCGGCAAACCTGTCGGGGTCTGGGATGCTTCGATCAACAATTCACGCGTAAGGCCGATCGTGCCACTTTTCGCGCTGACCCGACGGATCAAACCATCTGATGATTTGTGATAGGCGGACGGCGCTTCGCTTATCCGGCGGGGCAGGCCATCGCCTGTGGTTTCCAAAACGCGTTCTTGCTTTGCGGGAACCGGCGGTCGCCCATCGCGGGAATAGGCTGCAAGGCGGCGGGGCAATTCGCCCGAGGATGTGTCAACAGTTGTCCGGTCCAAATCAGGTGCCGGGGCTGCGCTATTGGTTGTCGGCATCGGACGTGCTTTTGCGCCGGCGCCAACCATCGTTGCCAATTGCTGACGATATTCACGTGTGCCTTGGGAATAGGGCAATTGGCCTGTGCGGCGCGCTTCATCAGTCATTTTGGGTGAGCCCAAAATCATGATGCGGTTATACCCTTCAGGGCCGCTGGGGGCCGGGAAATCTGCCATTGACGGTGCTGGGCTGTAGGTTGTTGTCGCCTGCACCGCAGGGGCAGGCGCTGCCATCGGTGTCGGTGCATAGCCATGTTGGGGCTGGGGCGCTGTGCCATAAGGGGCGGCAGCAGCAGGCCCGGTCTGGAAGGGGTAGCCCTGACCAGTTGCATAGGCCGCCGGATTGGTGGGTTGCTGGGCCGCCGGGGCCGCATCGTCCAACTGGTCCAAGGCACCATAGTTCACGATGACGCTTTGCGCCTGTGCCCCATAGCCTGAACCGATAAGAAGCGCGGTCGCGAAAGCCGCTTTGGAAATGAATGAAACCTTACGCGCTGTCATCATGTTGAAGTCCCCGCTAACCACAGCAATTTGTGTGCCCTTGAAATTACAAATCAAGAGCTATCATAGCTGCAATAGTTACGGGATCAACAAGACCAAAGCAAGGCATACCGCGCCTAAGTGACGTTTCTGCAACAATAGAAATGATGGTTTAGCGTTTTGCAATTCGCTGGCGCTTTAGGTCAGCGGCCCCACATTGCGCAGTGCGCGGATAAAGGGCGTGTGTATTTCAGCGCTGGCGGCAACGATGTCGCCCGTTTCCAACATGGTGTTGGAGCTTTCAAAATCGGTAACAAGCCCCCCCGCTTCGCGAACCAGCAATAGGCCCGCGGCGATGTCCCATTTTTCAAGACCACGTTCCCAAAAACCTTCATACCGGCCAGCCGCCACATAGGCGAGGTCCAGCGCAGCAGAGCCAAAGCGTCGAATACCGGCAACCTGCGGCATCAGTTCGGCCTGTTCCTTCAGATGATGGCCGTGGCCTGTGGCGCGGTTGGCACAAGGAATGCCGGTCGCAAATACAGACTCCAGCATCTTTTTACGGGCTGATACGCGCAAACGCCGATCATCCAAATAGGCACCCTTGCCTTTTTCTGCCCAGAAAAACTCATCTTTTACCGGGTCATAAATGCCCGCAGCGATGATTTTGCCTTCGCGTTCCAACCCGATGGAAATTGCAAAATGCGGGATGGAGTGCAGATAGTTCAAAGTGCCGTCCAAAGGATCGATAATCCAGCGAAATTCGTCGCTTTTGCCTTTGATCAGGCCGCGTTCTTCGACCAAAAAGCCGTAATCAGGGCGGGATTTGTGCAATTCCTCGATCAGGGTTTTTTCAGCCTTCAAATCCGCATTGGAGACAAAGTCCGCCGGCCCCTTGAGAGAGACTTGCAGATGCTCAACCTCGTTAAAGTCGCGGATCAGTCCGCGCCCGGCCTTGCGGGCGGCGTTGATCATGACATTGATGGTGGAGGAACGATGCGCCATCGAAAAGGATCCTGTAGATCGCGGGTTTAGTCCGCGCGTTTCAAATAAGTTGAATCTTCGGTGGCAATAACCACCTTTTCGCCGGTTTGAACGAATGGCGGCACCATAACGCGCAAGCCATTTTCCAGAATGGCGGGCTTGTACGATGCGGCGGCCGTCTGGCCCTTCACGGTCGGCTCAGTCTCGGTGATTTCCAGTGTCACCTGTTCGGGCAACTGAATGCCAATCGGCTCTTCCTCATGGGATTCAACGACGACCGTCATGCCGTCCTGCAAATAGGCGGCGCGATCACCCAGAAAATCGAGCGGGATTTCGATCTGCTCGTAACTTTCAAGGTCCATGAATGTGGCCATGCCATCTGCATCAAACAGATATTGATAATCTTTCTGCTCAAGGCGAACACGCTCAACATTTTCTGAAGCACGGAAGCGTTCGTTCAGCTTGCTGTTGTCGCGCAGGTTCTTCAACTCAACCTGAGCAAAGGCACCGCCCTTGCCGGGCTTTACTGACTGGATCTTAACTGCGACCCACAAACCGCCCTTGTGTTCAATCACATTGCCGGGGCGGATTTCATTGCCATTGATTCTCATGTCAATTGATCCATCAAACTTGGAAATCGGAAATTGGCGCGGACGCTAACAGCCCTAATCGGCCAAGTCCATGCGGCGATTATGCGGCCCCATGGTCTGTTATGCGCCCTCAAACACCTCGTCACAAATTTTGTTCAGCGCCTCGACGGCAGCTTTGGGCCCGTCTTGATGCGCCCAAACCCCTGATGAAACGGCCAGAAAATCTGCGCCAGCCTCAACAACGGGGCGGGCATTGTCGGGCGTGATGCCGCCAATGGCGACTTGCGGCACTTCCATTACGCTGGCCCACCAGCGCAGCAGCTCAAGCTCTGCCTTGGCTTTGGGGTCCTTTGTGGGTGTGTCAAAGAACGCGCCAAAGGCAACATAATCTGCGCCTTGTTCGCCTGCGGTCATGGCAAGGTGGCGGCTGTCATGGCAGGTCACGCCGATAATGGCATCCGGCCCCAGCAAGGTACGGGCTTCTTTATATGGTGTGTCTTCCTGCCCAACATGGGCACCGTCCGCATCGACAGCAGCGGCCAGGTCAGGGCGGTCATTGATCAAAACCGCAACATCATGGGCGTGGGCGATTGGCATTAATGCCTGCGCGGCGGCCTTGATGATGTCGTCGGGCTGGTCTTTCAGGCGGATTTGCAGGCAGGCGACATCGCCGCCAGACAGGGCCTGTTCCAACTGGGCCGGAAAATCGTCATCGATTTGCGGCGGGGTAATAAGATAAAGGCGGCAACGGAAATTATCCGCCACCGCCACTTCATCTTGTTTTTTAGCTGTGCGTGCCATTAGGCGGCAGCTTGACCGGCCTGCTCGGTTGCTTCTGACCATTCGCCAGCAGCGGCAAGGCCGTTCATGCGGGCGCGATGGGCAAAGGCAGCCTGTGCAGCGGCAACATTTTCAGTTTGACCCTGCCATGCTTTCAGGGCGGCTTGTTGCAGGGCGCGACCATATGAGAAAGTCAGCCCCCAAGGCAGATCATAGCCTGCATTCATGGCATTCAAATGGGCGGTGGCTTCTTCGTCTGACTGACCGCCGGACAGGAAGGCAATGCCTGCAACCGCGGAAGGTACGTGACGTTTCAGCGTGGCAACGGTACGTGCGGCCACTTCTTCAACGCCCGCGCGGGTCGGTGCATCTGTGCCTGAGATGACCATGTTCGGCTTAAGAACAGTGCCTTCAAGGTAGACGCGCTGGTTGTACAGTTCCTGATAAAGCTCAGACAGGGCCCAGCCGGTGACATCATCGCACACATCGATAGAATGGCTGCCATCCATGATCACTTCAGGTTCCACGATCGGCACAATGCCTGCTTCTTGACAAAGCGCAGCATAACGGGCCAGCGCGTGGGTGTTGGCGCGAATGCAGCTGTAGGAAGGGATACCATCTGCAATATTGATCACGGCGCGCCACTTGGCGAAGCCTGCGCCCAATTCACGGTATTCAGCCAAACGATCACGCAGGCCATCAAGACCTTCGGTCACTTGTTCGCCGGGGCAACCGGGAAGGTCCTTGGCACCGGCATCAACCTTGATGCCGGGAACTGCGCCTTTTGAGGCGATCAGGTCGCGCAGCGCGGTGCCATCGGCAGCGTTCTGGCGGATGGTTTCGTCAAACAGGATAACGCCTGAAATTGCCTCGTCGAAGCCATCGGCGCGGAACAGCATTTCGCGGTAATCGCGGCGGCTGTCTTCTGTTGATTCGGTGTTGATTTGATCGAACCGCTTTTTGATGGTGCCGGTGCTTTCATCGGCGGCCAAAATCCCCTTGCCGGGGGTCATCATCTGGGCGGCGATTTCTTCAAGCCGTGCCTTATCCATTTTATATCTCCTTCTTCGGAAAATTGTGTTTCGGCAGCATGTTATTTTTCAAGCGCTGCAACACCGGGCAGGGTTTTGCCTTCAAGCCACTCAAGGAAGGCACCACCTGCGGTCGAAACATAAGTAAAGTTTTCATAAACATTGCCGGCGTGATTTATCGCGGCCACCGTATCGCCGCCGCCAGCAATGGCTTTCAAGCGACCGGCCTTGGCCAGCATCCCTACATGGCGCAGGGTGATGGTTGTGGCGGTATCAAATGGGGGGGTTTCAAACGCGCCCAGCGGGCCATTCCAGACAACAGTCTTGGCCCCTTCAAAGCGAATGCCGAATTCAGCAACAGAACTGGTGCCCGCATCAAGGATCATCCCATCATCCGGGGTTTGATCCGCGGCAAGTGTCATGCTCTTCGTATTGGGGGCCAGTTCCTTGGCGACCACACCGTCAACGGGCAGCACAATTTCACAGCCCTTTGTGCCCGCTTCGTTCAGAATTTCCAGGGCAAGGCCCTTCAGGTCCGGCTCATGCAGGCTTTTGCCGACGGGCATACCGCGTGCGGCCAGGAATGTGTTGGCCATGGCACCACCGATCAACAGGTGGTCTACCTTGCCGACAAGGTTTTTCAGCAATTCGATTTTGCTTGAGACTTTGGCACCGCCGACAACGGCGACAACCGGGCGTTCAGGATTGCCAAGCGCGGCGTCCAGTGCCTCAAGCTCTTTTTGCATGGCGCGTCCAGCAACCGACGGCAACGTGCGGGCAATGCCCTCGGTTGAGCCATGGGCGCGATGCGCAGCAGAAAAGGCGTCATTGACATACAGGTCGCCATTGGCAGCCAGTGCCTTGGCAAATTCAGGATCATTGGTTTCTTCGCCGGCATGGAAGCGTGTGTTTTCCAGCACCAGCACGTCGCCGTCGTTCATGGCGTTTACGGCGGTGGCGGCGGTTTCACCAATGCAGTCGGCGGCAAAGCCGACAGGTTGGCCCAAAAGCTCGCCCAAGGCGGTGGCGACGGGGGCCAAGGACATGTCCGGGTTGGGCTGGCCTTTTGGACGCCCAAAATGACTGAGGGCAATGACTTTTGCGCCATTGCCCACCAGTTCTTTAATCGTCGGCAGCACACGGTCCAGACGTGTTGTGTCTGTGATCGCGCCGTCCTTCATGGGAACGTTTAGATCAAGCCGAACAAGCACCCGCTTGCCCGTAACATCGAGAGTATCAAGCGTATTATATCCGGCCATGATCAGTCCTATCTTCTATCGCTAAGGTGCGTGCCTTGTTGCGGTGGTTGCTTAAAGCGCGCACCCTATTGTGTGATGGTCGCTTATAGCGCGCACCTTATTGTGATGGCCGCTTACAGCGCGCCCATTGCAACGGCTGTGTCTGACATACGGTTGGAAAAACCCCATTCATTGTCATACCAGCTCAACACACGCACCAGACGGCCTTCGATCACCTGCGTCTGTGTCAGGTCGAAGGTTGAAGAATTCGGGTTGTGATTGAAGTCAACAGATACCAGCGGACCATCAGACACGCCAAGCACGCCCTTAAGCGGGCCATTGGCAGCGGCGGTGATCGCTTCGTTTACTTCTTCGATTGTGGTGTCACGACCGGCATCAAATACCAAGTCGATCATGGACACATTCGGGGTCGGTACGCGAACGGCTGTGCCGTCCAGCTTGCCCTGCAATTCAGGCAGCACAAGGCCAACCGCGCGGGCAGCACCGGTTGATGTGGGGATCATGGACAGAGCAGCGGCACGGCCACGGCGCAGGTCAGAATGCATCACATCAAGGCTGGGCTGATCGCCAGTATAGGCATGAACGGTGGTCATGAAGCCCCGTTCAATCCCGATCAGGTTGTTCAAAATTTGAGCAACAGGGGCCAAGCAGTTTGTTGTGCATGACGCGTTGGAAACAACCGTGTGGCTGGCTTCCAGCTGGTCATGGTTCACACCATAAACAACGGTCAGGTCTGCATTGGTGGCAGGTGCTGAAACCAGAACCTTTTTGGCACCGGCATTGATGTGGCCGCTGGCTTTTTCCTTGGATGTGAAAATGCCTGTGCATTCCATCACAATGTCTGCACCCAGATCGCCCCAAGGCAGATCGGCAGGATTACGTTCGGCAGCAACCTTGATCTTGCCTGATGACCAGCCATTGCGTGACAGCTCAATCGTGTCACCATCAACGGTGACATCACCGGGGAAGCCGCCGTGAACTGAATCATAGCGCAGCAGATGGGCATTGGTTTCAACCGGGCCCAGATCGTTGATGCCGACAACTTCAATATCGGTGCGGCCTGATTCAGCAATGGCGCGCAGTACGTTCCGGCCAATACGACCAAAACCATTAATCCCAACACGTACAGTCATGTGTTCTTTCCTTCCTACTCGGATGCCTTTTTAGAGGGGTTTTAAAGGCGGGCGCGGGCTTCTTTCACCACCCGCTCCACTGTGATGTCAAAATGTTTGTATAGATCACCGGCCGGGGCACTGGCGCCGAATGTGTCGATGCCAACAAATGCACCGTTCGAGCCCAAAATGCGTTCCCAGCCAAAGCTTATGCCGGCTTCAACCGCAACGCGGATGGTGCCGTCAGCGCCAAGCAATGCGGCTTTATCGGTGTCGTTCAGCAACTCCCAGCAAGGTAGGGAGACAACGCGGGTCGGCACGCCATCAGCTTCAAGCTGTTGGGCAGCGTCGACGGCCAATTGCAATTCTGTGCCTGTGCCAATCAATACGACTTTTGCGTCGCTGCTGGCTTCGCGAATGACATAACCACCCTTGGCGCACAGATTATCGTCTGTGTGCGTGGTGCGCAGTGCCGGAACACCCTGACGTGACAGGGCCAGAACTGACGGGCCATCCGTGCGCTTCAGCGCCACTTCCCAGCATTCGGCAGTTTCAACTGCGTCAGCGGGGCGGAATACGGCCACATTCGGCATGGCGCGCAGGCTGGCGACATGCTCAACCGGCTGATGGGTCGGGCCATCTTCGCCAAGCCCGATGGAATCATGGGTCATGACATAAACAACGCGCTGGCCCATCAGGGCGGACAGGCGGATAGACGGACGGCAATAGTCCGTAAAGACAAGGAATGTCCCGCCATAAGGGATCAGGCCCCCATGCAGGGCAATGCCGTTCATGGCAGCTGCCATGCCATGCTCACGCACGCCGTAATGGACATAGCGGCCAGTGAAATCGGTTGAGCTGACAATGCCCATATCACCTGATTTCGTGTTGTTGGAGCCGGTCAGGTCAGCTGAGCCACCAATTGTTTCAACAACAACCGGATTGATGACATCAAGCGCATTTTGGCTTGAGGCACGGGTTGCCAGCTTAGGCAGGTCTTCGGCCAACTGCTTTTTGTATGAATTGATGGTCTCGTCCAGGCCCGCAGGCAGATTACCTGCCTGTGTACGGTCCCAAAGGGCGCGGGCATCAGCGTCAAGGCCATCAAGGCGGGCTTCCCACGCCTTGCGGGATGCTTGTGAGCGGGCACCGGCGGCACGCCACTGATCCAGAACTGCGGTGGGCACTTCAAACGGACCATAAGGCCAGTCAAGCTGTGCGCGCGTGGCAGTGATTTCGTCATCGCCTAGGGGGGCACCATGGGTTGAGGATGTGCCCTGCTTGTTGGGAGAGCCATAGCCGATCACAGTTTTGCAGGCGATCAGTGTCGGCTGGTTCGTATTGGCCTTGGCGTCGCTGATGGCTTTCGACACAGCGGCAACATCATGGCCATCACAGGCAATAACCTGCCAGCCTGAGGCTGCAAAGCGGCCTAATTGGTCATCTGACACGGTCAGGTCGGTCGGGCCGTCAATTGAAATGCCGTTGTCATCAAACAGAACGATCAGCTTGTCCAATTTCATGTGGCCAGCCATAGAAATGGCTTCATGGCTGATGCCTTCCATCAGGCACCCATCGCCAGCCAGTGCATAGGTGTAATGGTCAACCACGTCATCGCCATAGCGCGCAGCCTGCAGCTTTTCTGCAAGGGCCATGCCGACAGCGGTGGCAATACCCTGACCCAGCGGGCCAGTCGTTGTTTCAATGCCGTTCGCTTCGCCATATTCGGGATGGCCAGCGGTTTTGGCACCTATCTGGCGGAAATTCTTGATCTGATCGAGGGTCATATCCTCATAGCCTGTCAGGTAAAGCAGGCTGTAAAGCAGCATGGAGCCATGACCGGCAGACAGAATGAAACGGTCACGATCGGGCCAGAACGGCGCGGTCGGATCATATTTCAAATGTTCGGAAAATAGCACCGCAGCAACATCTGCCATGCCCATCGGCATGCCCGGATGGCCAGAGTTCGCTTGTTGCACGGCATCCATGCTTAGGGCACGGATGGCATTGGCCATAGCGCGTAAATCGTAGTTCGTCGCAGCGGGGGACTGATCAGTCATATGCAGGTTCCGGTATGCAGAAGTCCCAGGACGTTGGTCCCGGCGGACTTCCCAAAAAAGTAACGGCAAAATTTGAGGGCAAAACCATAGAAGGCCACTTGCGCGGCGCAGAATGCCCCGCTTGGTTTATAAAGGCAATAGACAGAGGCGGTTCAGGGGCGATTCAGGGAAAAATGCGGCATTATTACGCCCGTCACGCTCTATAAAACATCGTCGATACGTTCTGGACGGGCGCGATCGGTTTTGACGCTTGACCTGATCGGTGGCGCGCTTATCGTGACGACTCAGTGGATATTGACGATCAACAGGGTAATTTTATGAGCGATACAGGCATTGAAGCGGTGCAGGAACGGCTGGGAACAGCCCTTTCTCGTCTTGAAAAAGCGTCAGAGGCAGCGATTGCCACCTTGGCGGCCGAACGTAAGAACGCGGCTGAACAGGCACAGAGCGCGCAAAAGGGTGATGCCGCCCTTGTTGAGGTAGAAGAGGCGTTGGCCGCAGCCGAGCTTGAAAATGAAGAGCTAACTAAGGAAAACAAGGCCCTAGCCACCCTTGTTGAGCAGGTGGAAAACCGCCTGAATGCGGCGATTGACGCGGTTGAGGCGGTTTTGGACGGTGCCGAAGAAAGCGCAGATGATGATGCCAATGACGACGGCAGTGACGCCGCCGATCAAGGCGAAGAAGAGGACCAGTCGGCCCTGTTCGAAGAATCGGCCTGATTGCAGTTAGGAACCCTACGCTATGGCGCAAGTGAATATTTCCATCAATGGTCGCAGTTTTCCCATGACATGCGAGCCGGGCGATGAAGGTAAGTTGAAAGACCTTGCCCGTTATGTGGATTCACACGTTGCTAACCATGTTCAAAATGTCGGGCAGGTGGGCGATGCGCGCCTGTTTTTGATGGCTGCGCTGACAATTGCAGCGGAATTGGGCGATGCAGTGGGCCAGTTGGAAGACATGCAGCATGGCCTTGCCATGGGCGAAGAGGCCGCCGCAGCCCTTGATGAAGCAGCGCGGCGCATCGACACGTTATCGCAGAAGGTTGAGGCAACAGCCTGACTTCCCCCTGCTTTTCCTGATAGAATAGCCTATATATTAAATAGTGTAGTGGTGCTGCGGCATGCGTTATGACCGCTATCATCCCGGGGACCATAACTATCCTTAGGGAGCTGTCCCTGCCTTGGTCCGTGGACCTTGGCATCACGGCGCCCACCTGACTTGTCAGGTTCCAGGGGTTGAAACTTTGGTCAGACGGTGTTCGTGGCCCACTATACTTTCTAATTCGTCACTCCTTTGCCGAAAGGGTTGTGGTGTCCGTATCCACCGACAAAGCCACACTCAGACAATCGATGAAGCAGGCGCGTGCCGCCCTGTCTGATGCGGCGCGGGCTGCGGCGGCGCAGGGGCTGCTTGATCATGTGGTTGCCTTACGCGAAATGATTAGTGGCAAATTGATCAATGATAGTGCTGGTGTCGTGGCAGGTTACGCCCCCCTTGGTGACGAGGTTGATCCGCACCCCCTTATGACGGCATTGCGGGACCACGGTGCGCAAACCGCCCTGCCGGTTATGACAGGCAAAGAACAACCGTTGATTTTTCGGGCATGGGATGGGCGCGCGCCCCTATTGGTTGGTGATTTCGGCGTGGGAGAGCCTGCAGCGACTGCCGCCACCGTCACGCCATCTGTTATATTAACGCCTTTGTTGGCCGCTGATCGGTTTGGTGGGCGGCTTGGCTATGGCGGCGGGTTTTATGACCGGACCATTGCGGACCTCAAGCAAGCAGGACGGCATGTGACGGTGATCGGTCTTGCGTATCGGGACCAATTGGTCGACAAGGTGCCCGCAGACGAATTGGACCAGCGGCTTGATGCCGTTCTGACCCCTGATGGGTTGATAGAAATAGGGTAACGCCATGCGTTTATTGTTTTTGGGTGATCTTGTTGGCCGCGCGGGCCGTCGTGCCGTGTCGGACCATTTGCCCGCTGTACAACAGGCCCTTAAACCTGATTTGACCATCGCCAATGTTGAAAACGCGGCCGCCGGGTTTGGGCTGACGCGCAAGATCATGACTGATCTGTTTGACAAGGGGGTCGATGTCCAGACATCCGGCAATCATATTTTTGATCAGCGCGAGATTATGGCCGTTATGGGCGAGGAGCGCCGTTTGCTGCGCCCGGCAACATTCCCCAAGGGCGCGCCGGGCTTCGGCCACGGGCTATATAAAACCGTACGGGGCAAGACGGTGCTGGTTATCAATTTGATGGGGCGGGTCTATATGGATGCGATGGGTGACCCCTTTGCCGTCGCGGATGAGATTTTGACCCAATACCGCATGGGCAACACGGTTGACGCGGTATTTGTTGATTTTCATGGCGAGGCGACGTCAGAAAAAATGGCGCTGGGGCATCATTTGGATGGCCGGGTCAGCTTTGTTGTTGGCACGCACACCCATGTGCCCACCGCCGATACGCAGATTTTGCCCGGCGGCACGGGACTGCAATGCGATGCGGGCATGTGCGGGGACTATAATTCCGTGATCGGGATGCAAAAGGACGAACCGGTGCGCCGCTTTCTGCAAAAAACCCCCGGCAAACGGTTCGAGCCTGCCAATGGCGACCCGACCCTGTGCGGTGTTTTTGTCGAAACAGATGACAAAACCGGCCACGCGATAAATGTCGCCCCGGTACGGCAGGGGGGTAGTTTGCTGCCCCAAATGCCTGATTTTTAAGTGTTCGGGTTGAATTTTCGGCAGTAAATGCCGTATGACAGCCCCTGATCTATTTTCTGACGATTTTTGACGAGCGGGTGCGTTATGGCAGGCCACAGTAAATTTAAGAACATTATGTATCGCAAGGGCGCGCAGGATGCCAAGCGGTCCAAGCTGTTTTCGAAGCTGTCCAAGGAAATCACCATCGCCGCAAAAATGGGCGACCCTGACCCTGATAAAAACCCGCGCTTGCGCCTTGCTGTGCAAACCGCGCGTGGTCAGTCCATGCCAAAGGACAATATCGAACGGGCGATTAAAAAGTCGCTTGGCGGTGATGCCGATAATTATGAAGACATCCGGTATGAAGGTTACGGCCCCGGCGGTGTCGCCATTATCGTTGAGGCGTTGACCGATAATAAGAACCGTTCCGCATCAGATATTCGTGCAGCCTTTTCAAAAAATGGCGGCAATATGGGCGAAACCGGTTCAGTTGCGTTCATGTTTGATCGCGTTGGCCAGATTGTCTACCCCGCCGACAAGGCAGATGCCGACACAATGTTCGAAGCTGCGTTGGAGGCAGGTGCCGACGAAGTTGAAAGCAGCGATGACGAGCATGAGCTGACATGCGAAGCTGGTGCCCTGCATGATGTGTTGAAAAGTCTTGAGACCCAGTTTGGCGAGCCGACCTCAGCCAAGCTGACATACAAGCCCAATGTGACCGCTGATGTTGGTGAAGATCAGGCCGCAACATTGATGAAATTGCTGGACGCGCTGGATGATAATGACGACGTACAGAACGTCTATGCCAACTTTGATATCTCGGACGAGATTATGGAAAAGTTGAGCGCCTGATTGATGAACACCATGGTGCGCATTGTGGGATTTGACCCCGGTCTACGGCGCACCGGGTGGGGCATTATTGAATCTGATGGCAATAAGTTAACCCATATCGCCAATGGCGTTGTGAAGTCGGATGCCCGCCTGTCGCTGGCTGAACGCTTGCTGGAATTGCGCAAGGGACTGGCTGCTGTCATCGAAGAATATCAGCCCGCCGAAGCAGCGGTTGAGCAAACCTTCGTCAATAAAGACCCGGCTGGGACGTTGAAGTTGGGGCAGGCGCGCGCGATTGCGCTTTTGGCTCCCGCTGAGGTTGGCTTACCCGTCGCCGAATATGCGCCCAATCAGGTCAAAAAGGCCGTTGTGGGCGCGGGACATGCCGACAAAAACCAGATCGGTCACATGATTTTGACATTGATGCCAGGGACCAAGGTTGCCAACCCGGATGCCGCCGATGCCTTGGCGATTGCCATCTGTCACGCCCATCATCGTGGTGGGGACCGGATGAGTGCCGCCATTGCCGCTGCTGAAGCAGGCGCACAGGCATGATTGCGCTGTTGACCGGCATTTTGGCCGCCCGCGCAGATGATCACTGCATTATTGACGTGAACGGGGTCGGCTATGCCACCTTTTGTTCTTCCCGCACGCTTGATCAATTGCCAATGGTGGGTGAGGCAGTGCGCCTTCACATCGACACGCATGTTCGCGAAGACCATATTCATCTTTATGGGTTTATGGCGGATGGGGAACGGCAATGGTTCCGCCTGTTGCAGTCCGTACAGGGCGTTGGCGCGCGCGTCGCGTTGGGCATTTTGGGTACATTGTCTGCTGATGAATTGGCGCAATCCATTGCCACACAGGACAAGGCGATGGTTGGCCGTGCCCAAGGTGTGGGGCCCAAATTGGCGCAGCGTCTTGTGACGGAATTAAAGGATAAGGTCCCCGCTGATCTAACGATTGCAATGGGATCGGGGGATGTGGATACGCCGCAAGGTGGTGGCAATGCCGATGCCCTCTCAGCCCTGACGAATTTGGGGTATAAGGAGGTTGAGGCTGCCCGCGCCATCGCCAAAGTGTCCGGTGATGCGGGCGACGATGTGGCGTCCCTGATCCGGCTTGCCCTTAAAGAACTTGCACCGAATCGTGGATAACAGGCTAAACTGATCTGATGAGTGTAGAGGCAGATCAAGAACGGCTGGTCAGCGCAGCGACCCACCCTGATGATGGGGGCGAGGCAATGTTGCGCCCACAGCGTTTGGCTGAATTTGTCGGCCAGAAGGCGGCGCGGGATAATCTTGCCGTTTTCATTGCTGCTGCCAAATCCCGCAATGATGCGCTTGATCATGTGTTGCTGCATGGCCCACCCGGTTTGGGCAAGACGACATTGGCGCAAATTGTGGCGCGCGAATTGGGGGTTGGGTTCAAATCCACATCTGGTCCCGTGATCGCCAAGGCAGGTGACTTGGCGGCGTTGCTGACTAATCTTGATCCGCATGATGTGTTGTTTATTGATGAAATTCATCGGTTAAACCCTGCGGTTGAAGAAATTTTGTACCCCGCGATGGAAGATTTTGAACTTGATTTGATGATCGGCGAGGGGCCTGCCGCCCGCTCCGTCAAAATCGACCTGCCGCCCTTTACCCTGATTGGGGCGACCACGCGGTCCGGTCTGTTGACGACGCCTTTGCGTGATCGGTTTGGCATTCCGGTGCGGTTGAACTTTTACGAAATTGATGAACTGGAATTTATCGTCAAGCGTGGGGCAGGGGTGCTTGGCGCTGTGATGACGGATGATGGCGCAGCGGAAGTTGCCTGCCGGGCACGCGGTACGCCGCGCGTTGCTGGGCGTTTGTTGCGCCGGGTGCGTGACTTTGCTGCCGTTGATGGTGTTGAGGAAATTGACGCCGCCGCGGCCGACCGGGCGCTGAAGCGACTGGATGTCGATCCGCTTGGGTTTGATCAGATGGACCATCGCTACATGCGCTGTATTGCAGTGGATTATAATGGCGGCCCGGTGGGTGCTGATACCATCGCTGCCGCCCTGTCAGAACCGCGCGACGCTATTGAAGATATTATTGAGCCCTATTTGATCCAGAAAGGCTTTGTGCAACGCACGCCCCGTGGTCGTGTGTTGGCCGAACGTGCCTTCAAACATTTGGGGCTGACGCCGCCGAAAGGCAGCGGCGGTGGGATGAGCCTGCCGTTAGAGGATGACCAGTCATGACCGGAAGTTTGGTTGGCGGTATTCATCATTTGCCTGTGCGTGTCTATTTTGAGGACACGGATTTAAGCGGCATTGTCTATCACGCCAATTATCTGCGATTTGCAGAACGGGGCCGGTCTGATTTTCTGCGCGCCATCGGCATTAATCACGCTGATTTGGCAGCGGCTGAGGAGCCGATCTTCTGGACTTTGCGTCGAATAACTGTGGATTATGCCAAACCCGCCCGGATTGATGATCTGCTTGAAGTCCGCACGGTTTGTGACAGTTTTACGGGCGCGCGCCTTGATATGGCGCAGGCCATTTGGCGTGGCGATGAGTGTTTGGTGCGCCTAAAGGTTGATGCGGCCTGCATTAACCCGGAAGGCAAGCCGCGCCGCATACCACAGGCAGCTTTGGCGGCGCTAAAGGCGCTGGGTGAGGGTGAGCAAGGCGCGCAGCTACTGGATTAGGTGGCGCTTTTGCCTGATTTCCGTCATGTTTGGCTGACAAAGTCATGATTGATTCGGACCATCACAAGGCAAGGTAAAGCGCATGGAACCAGAGCTTGTACAGACAACGCTAGGCGGGGGTGTGCCCGACTTCACAATTTTTGGCATGTTTGCTGCCGCCACTTTGGTGGTGAAGCTTGTGATGCTTTTGTTGTTGGGTGCCAGTGTTTGGTGCTGGGCCATTATCGTTGATAAATGGTTGCGCTATGGCCGGGTAAAACGGGCTGCGGAAAAGTTTGAAGAAACTTTTTGGTCGGGCAAACCGCTGGATGAACTTTACGATAAAATCGCTGACAAGCCTTCGCACCCGATGGAAGTATTGTTTGTGAACGCCATGCGTGAATGGAACCGTGCTTCAGGCCGTGGCGGAATGCGCCCGAACCTGCCAGAACGGATCCACAAGGTCATGCAGATCACGCTGATCCGCGAAATGACCGTGCTTGAACGGAACCTAAGCTTTCTTGCTACCGTCGGTTCAACCGCGCCGTTTGTTGGGTTGTTTGGCACGGTTTGGGGCATTATGGGTGCCTTTCAGGCCATTGCGCTTACCAAAAACACCACATTGGCTGTTGTCGCTCCGGGTATTGCAGAAGCATTGTTTGCCACGGCGTTGGGCCTGATTGCAGCGATCCCGGCTGTGATGGCCTATAACAAGTTTTCATCGGACATGAATCGCTACGCCACCCGGCTAGAAGGGTTTGCTGATGAGTTTGCCGGTATTCTGACCCGCCAGGTTGAGGAGCAGGACTGATGGGGGCAGGCCCGGTAAAACACCAAAGCTCATCAGGCGGCGGACGCCGGGGCCACGCGCCGATGTCCGAGATCAATGTGACGCCGATGGTGGATGTCATGCTGGTGCTGTTGATTGTGTTTATGGTGGCAGCCCCTTTGCTGACTGTTGGCGTGCCTGTTGATTTGCCCGAAACCAAGGCAGGCCCCGTGTCAGAGGAGGTGGAGCCGCTGACAATCTCGATCACCAAGGATGGCGCGCTCTATTTGCAGGATACCAAAATCACGCAAAAGGCGTTGATCCCCCGCGTGCAGGCGGTGCTGGGGCAAAAGCCCGATACGCGCATTTATGTGCGTGGGGACGAACAAGTGGATTACGGCAAGGTCATGGTCATTATGGGCCTGTTGAACGAGGCGGGCTTTACCCGCATTGCCCTGATCACTGATCAGGATCTTTAGGCGCAGCCAGAAGGAGCGTTGGCCTGATGCGGGCAGCTTTACTCGT
The DNA here is from genome assembly GCA_006844605.1 of Hyphomicrobiales bacterium. Lineage (GTDB taxonomy): Bacteria > Pseudomonadota > Alphaproteobacteria > SPJN01 > SPJN01 > SPJN01. The sequence continues at coordinate 66,629 of SPJN01000014.1, forward strand.
TTCGATTGTATTGCACGTGGCGTTGATCGGCGTCACGCTTGCAAGCAATCCGTTCGACGAGAAAGAGCGGTTTGAGATCAAGCCCGCCATCCCGGTTGAACTGGTGAAGTTGGCTGACAAAACTGAAACCAAGCCCTCGCCGCCCAAGGAAAAGCCGAAGCCTGAACCGAAGAAGCCAGAGCCGAAGAAGCCAGAGCCGAAACCCAAGCCAAAGCCGATTGCCAAGCCGAAACCAAAGCCTGAGCCTGCGCCCCAACCTGCGCCCCAACCAGCGCCCAAGCCGAAACCTGCGGCCAAGCCCAAGCCAGAACCAAAGCCCGCACCAAAACCGAAGCCCAAGCCGAAGCCTGCGCCGACAAAACCGGCGGCACAGCCAAAGGAAGACCCCTTCAGCTTTGATGATATTGAGGCGCTGATCGACAAGTCCAAACCGAAGGACAAGCCAAAGCCGCAAGAACAGCAAATTGCGCAAGCGTCAGATCAAAAATCACGATTAGGCAGCGGGGAACGGCTGACCGTAAGTGAGATTGATGCCATTCGCCAACAATTCTACCAATGCTGGTCTGTGCCCGCTGGCGCGCGCGACGCTGATCAATTGCGCATTGTGTTGCGGATTATGTTGAACCGCGATGGCACATTGCAGCGTCAGCCCCAATTGATGAACGGTGCCCCTGCGGGAACGGACAGGGGATTTTTTCAGGTCGCTGTTGATAGCGCCGTGCGTGCGGTTCACAAATGCACCCCGCTGCGCCTGCCATCGGAAAAATATGAATCCTGGCGCGAGATTGAGTTGACGTTCGACCCATCTGAAATGTTGCAATGATGGGCGGGTATGACATTGTGTGGTCACATTCTGGTGGAAGATCTTGTGGCGATCGGGCAGACGGATTCGTGAGTTGGAGAAAATGGATGAAACGCAGGCAAGCTAAACAGTTCGGGGCAGGGGTTTTGGCGCTCATGCTTACCTGTGTGGGCATTGGTGCTGCGTTGTTGACCGCCGGCCCCGCTCACGCCGCGTTAAAAATTGATATCACGCGCGGCAATGTTGATCCCTTGCCCATTGCGCTGCCTGCCCTGAATGGGCGGACCAAAACCGATGCGCGGTTCGGTGCGGAAATCGCGTCAGTCATACAGGCGGATTTGCTGCGTTCGGGCCTATTCCGGATGGTGCCGCAATCCAGTTTTATTGAAGACCCCGGTGCAATCCGTGGCGCGCCGCGTTTTGGCGATTGGCGATTGGTTGACGCGCCTGCCTTGGTTACCGGGACGGCTGAAATGCAGGTTGATGGGCGCCTGAAGGTTGAGTTTCATTTGTGGGACACCTATGCAGAAAGTCAGGTTACTGGCGTTGCCTATGTGACCGAGCCCCAACATTGGCGGCGTATTGCCCATCTGATTTCCGATGCGATTTACGAACGTTTGACGGGCGAGCAAGGCTATTTTGATACGCGGGTCGTCTATATCGCTGAATCAGGCCCGAAAAACCGCCGTGTGAAGCGCTTGGCAATTATGGATCAGGATGGTGCCAATAACCGCTATCTGACCCACGGCCAGCATTTGGTGCTGACGCCGCGCTTTTCGCCCTCAACACAGGAAATCACCTATCTGTCCTATTACCGGAACCGCCCGCGGGTCTATATTTTCAATATCGAAACCGGGCAGCAGGAAATTTTGGGAGATTTCCCGGGGATGAGCTTTGCGCCGCGCTTCTCGCCCGACGGGAATAAGGTGATTATGTCCCTTTCCCGTGCGGGCAATACAGATATTTACACGATGGATTTGCGCAGTCGTCGCCTGTCGCGCCTGACCAGTCATGTGGGCATTGATACATCGCCGTCCTATGCGCCTGATGGGCAGCAGATTGTCTTCAATTCAGACCGTGGCGGTGCCCAGCAGCTTTATATCATGAATGCCAACGGCTCTGGCGTGCGGCGTATCAGTTTCGGTGATGGGCGTTATGCAACACCGGTTTGGTCGCCACGTGGCGATTTGATCGCGTTCACCAAGATGAAGGGTGGGAAATTCTTTATTGGTGTGATGCGCCCTGATGGCAGTGGCGAACGTCTGCTGACAGAAAGCTTTTTGGATGAAGGGCCAACATGGTCCCCCAATGGCCGCGTGCTGATGTTTTTCCGCCAGACCCCCGATTATCGCGGCGGGTCGGGCAAAACCTATCTCTATTCTGTTGACCTAACGGGTCATAATGAACGCCGGGTGCCGACCCCGGGTGAAGCGTCAGACCCTGCGTGGTCGCCGCTGATCAATCAACGGTAAGGTGATCTGTGGTTGTGTCACGATGGTGACATAGCTGTGGTGTAACCTTTGATGTCGCTATAGACGCTATATAGACATCGGGCGACGGGCCGGGTAATCTTGCCCCGAGGACGAAAATTCGTTGCGTAGCCAGTGGGTTTGCGCCATTTATTGTAGCAATGACGGGTGGGTGGCCCTGATTTGATTGGCCCTAAAGGGTGGTAATAGGAAGGAAATAGTCATGACCATGAGCGTGACCGGTGAATTTGAGCAGACCAAGTCGTCCCGACTAATGAAATTTGGACGCGCAAGCGTTATGGGGCTTACCTTGTTTGCTGTTGCTGCCTGCTCCTCCGATGATGCGATGGAAGACACTGCAACGACTGAAGTGCCGACCTATCAGCAACCGGAACAACCTAACACAGCGCCCAGCGGCAGTGTCGATCAAGGGTACCTTGATTATGACCCGCGTTCTGGCTATGTGCGCGATGAAACAACATCCGATCCTGCAACCGAAGCAACACAGCAGTCATTGGCGCGTGAAGCGGGCGACTTGATCTATTTTGCGCTTAACTCTCATGCTTTATCTGATGATACCCAGCGCACATTGCGCCGTCAGGCCTTGTGGTTGCGCCAGAACCCGCAAACAACTGTGACCATCGAAGGTCATTGTGACGAACGGGGCACCCGTGATTACAACCTTGCCCTTGGCGACCGTCGTGCCAATTCAGTGCGCGATTACCTTGTGTCATTGGGTGTGCAGGCAAACCGGATCGCTACCACATCTTATGGCAAGGAACGCCCCATTGCAGTTTGTTCCTCAGAAATTTGCTGGTCCAAGAATCGCCGCGCTATGACGGCTGTGAATGTGATGTTCTAGGCTGGCAATTTTAAGCCAAGCTTGACAGTGGTCACTTGCAGATTAACTGCACAACCGGATAAACCAAATGGGGTGCGCCATAAGCGTGCCCCATTTTTGTGCGGTTTAAGAAACTGAACTATATTTTGTTGCGTTGCTAGGAGCAAAGCCCATGCCTGCGTTCAAGTCAGTCCCTATGCTGTCGAAACATAAGTCTGTCCGCCGTTTTTCCCGCCTGTCGGTTGGCGTTTTGACTGCGTTGATGATTTCCGGCGGCGCGGCAGCACAACAGGGCAGCTTTGAAGATCCATTCTATGGGTCGGGTGGGCAACAGGCGCAGCAAACCTATCAACCCACAGCTTCAGGGCAGGTGAATGCGCGGGCCGATGCCCAAACAGGCATGTCGGCTGACATGGCAGCACGATTGCAGCTTATGGAAGACCGCCTATATCGGTTGGAACGTGATGTTGAAGGGTTGGTTCGTTTGGGCGGCGCAGGTGCCGGTGGACGGGGCCAAGGCGGTGGCCTGCAAGGCGATGCGGCGGCATCGATTAGCTTGCGGTTATCAGCTCTTGAAAGCGAAATTGCGGGTGTTACGGGTTTGATTGAAGAAATGCGTCATCAGTTGATGGTGGCGCGTGAGACCAATCGCAAATCGCGTGAAGATTTTGAATATCGCCTCCGCGCGCTGGAGGCACGGGCAGGTGGTGGCGGCGGTGCTGTGATCGGCACGGGAACCGGGACTGGAACTGGAACAGGTGCAGGCAATGCGGGACAGCCAGCGCAGCCCGGTGGCGGGCCGGAACAATTGCCGCCGGATGATCTGTTCGGCAGCCCGATCCCTGGTGGTGGTCGCGACATGATCGCCGATAATGGCCAACCCACCGGTGGTGCCGTACCGGTGCTGGAGCCAAAGCCACTATATCAAAAATCCATGCAACAATTGGCGCAGCGTGATTACGCCAATGCCGAGGCGTCGCTGACCGCGTTCATTGAACGGTATCCTGATCATGCATTAACGCCCAACGCACAATATTGGCTGGGTGAAAGCCATTACGCGCGCAATGATTATAAAAAGGCAGCAGCGGCGTTCCTTGCCGGGGTGCGCAACTATCCCAGCAGCAACAAGGCGCCTGATTCCATGCTGAAACTTGCCATGTCACTGAACCAACTGGGTTTGAACACCCAGGCCTGCGGGACATTGGCTGAATTGAAGGTGCGCCACAAAAATCTATCGGCCAAAATTGCCGCGCGCGTTGCCCGTGAAGAACAGGCAATGCAGTGCCAGTAAAGTACTGACACGGGGCGGGTGATGGGACACGCGCCACTGCATAATTATTTCGCCGCGCAGCTTGAAGGGCTGGCAAGGCAGGGCGTGTTGACGCCCGGTGCCCCGCTGGCAATTGCGGTATCCGGCGGGCCTGATTCAATGGCGTTGGCGCAGCTTTGTCTTGATTGCGCAGCCAGCCAGCATCCACTCCATATTTTGACGGTTGATCATGGCTTGCGCCCTGAGTCTGCTGACGAGGCGGCACAGGTTTGTGCATGGGCACAGACGCAAGGTGGTGTTACGGCCCATCAGCTACACTGGCAAAAGGATGAGGAGGCGGGCGGCAATGTGCAGGAACAGGCGCGTCTTGGCCGCTATGCATTGATGGCGCAATGGTGTGTCGACAATGATGTCGATTTGCTGCTGACCGCCCACCATCAGGATGATCAGGCTGAAACGGTTCTGATGCGCCTTGGCCGTGGGTCTGGTGTTGATGGGCTAAGTGCAATGCGTGGACGCCAGCAATTGCAAACCGCTGCGGGCAGTCAGGTGACGCTGCTGCGCCCCTTGTTGGGGGTGCCGAAACAGGCATTGGTGCAGTTCGCCAACAGCAGAAAACTGCCCACCGTCAACGACCCATCCAATCACGCGCAGAAATATGCACGCTCCCGCCATCGGGCATTCCTGTCCAGTGAGGAAGCTGAGGGGTTGGGCTTGTCTGTGCAGCGCCTGACGCAAACTGCCCGAACGATGCAGCGCGCTGCCGATGCGCTGGATGCGGCTACTGATAAGCTGGCCACGCAATCGATTACGGCGATGCCCCTTGGCTATTTGAAGGTGCAGCTTGCGCCCTTGTTTGCTGAGGAAGAGGAATTGCGACTTCGTCTGATGCGGTTGGTGATTGGGGCATTCAACCCCGGTACTTTTCCAATTGAGGAAGAGCAGTTGTTGCGTCTGTGGCAATGGGTGATTGGGCGCGGGATTGCCGGGCAGGGTGCAGATGCGCCGCGTTATACAATCCGTGGCTTGTTGCTTGAAAAGGCAGGGGCAACTGACGATCCAAGCCTTTTTGTGATGCGAGAGCCGCGCGCCATTGCGCAACCTTTGCGGCTTTGCGATGCGCCTTGTGTGTGGGATGGACGTTTTGCGCTGACAGGTGATGAAGGCGGCGGGGGCAATGATCTGTGGTGTTTGCCAGTGGCGGCGCTGGGTATCAACAAGGTGCGTGATGAACTGACGGGTGCGGCTGCGGCGCAATTTGCTGCTGCACCGCCGATGGCGCGCGGCACCGTGCCTGCACTTGCCACAATTGGCGACGATGGTGAGGCCCGCATGGTCGGTCTATTGACGGATAAAGGCGGGTTCAGACCCTTTTTGCAGGCCAAAACCCCCTTGATTCTGCCTGAATCACAGAAATTTGAAGGTGAATCGCCGAAATAGCAGGCTAAAACGTCCCGAATCGGCCGCATGACCTTCCTTTCATCTTGTATTTATGGTGAATAGACCCATCTAAACTAAAAGGGCTATGGTCAAACAACTCATCCCCATAAGATAGATATGGGACGGGGCGCGACGCACAGAATGTGGGTGGCGTTTGACACTGACGTAAGGACAAACCGTGGTAAATTTGCGGAATTTGGCAGTATGGGGGATCATCATCGCGATGGTGTTGATCCTTGTTAATCTGTGGCAGGGTAATCAGGATCGGGCAGGGGCGAACGAAATCGCCTATTCCGAGTTTATCCAGCAGGTCGAATCACAAGATGTGCAATCCGTTCGTATTATGGACGAGATTATTGTCGGGGAATATCGCACCGGTGGTCAGTTTACCACTGTGGCGCCGAATGACCCGGGGCTAGTCCAGCAGCTGATGAGCAATAATGTTGCTGTGAAGGCTGAGGCACGTGAAAGCGGCCCCTCATTCTTTGGCATATTGCTGTCATGGTTCCCGATGTTGCTGCTGATCGGTGTGTGGATATTCTTCATGCGCCAGATGCAGGGCGGCGGCAAGGGTGCCATGGGCTTTGGCAAATCAAAGGCTAAACTTTTGACTGAACGTCACGGTCGCGTCACGTTTGATGATGTCGCTGGTATCGACGAAGCAAAAGAAGAGCTTGAAGAAATTGTCGGCTTCTTGCGTGATCCGCAGAAATTCCAGCGCCTTGGCGGCCGCATTCCCAAGGGCGCGCTGCTTGTTGGCCCTCCCGGTACCGGTAAAACCTTGCTGGCGCGTGCCATTGCAGGTGAAGCCAATGTGCCGTTCTTTACGATTTCAGGGTCTGACTTTGTTGAAATGTTTGTCGGTGTCGGCGCCAGCCGTGTCCGTGACATGTTCGAACAGGCCAAGAAGAATGCCCCTTGCATCATTTTTATCGATGAAATTGACGCTGTAGGTCGCCATCGTGGTGCCGGCCTTGGCGGCGGTAATGATGAGCGCGAGCAAACCTTGAACCAGTTGCTGGTTGAGATGGATGGGTTTGAGGCGAATGACGGCGTGATCCTGATCGCTGCCACCAACCGCCCTGATGTGCTTGATCCCGCGCTGCTGCGTCCGGGCCGCTTTGACCGTCAGGTTGTTGTGCCCAATCCGGATATTATGGGTCGCGAAAAAATCCTGAAAGTGCACATGCAAAAGGTGCCCTTGGCCCCTGATGTTGATGCGCATGTTGTGGCGCGCGGCACCCCCGGCTTTTCTGGTGCCGATCTCGCCAATTTGGTGAACGAGGCTGCCTTGCTGGCTGCCCGTGTCGGCAAGCGTCTGGTGACGATGGCTGACTTTGAAGCTGCAAAGGACAAGGTCATGATGGGCGCAGAGCGTCGGTCCATGGTCATGTCAGAAGAAGAGAAAAAGCTAACCGCTTATCATGAGGCAGGTCACGCGCTTGTCGCCCTGCATGAGCCGTTTTCTGATCCCATTCACAAGGCAACCATCATCCCGCGTGGGCGTGCGTTGGGTATGGTGATGCGCCTGCCTGAACGTGATCAGCTTTCTGTGACACGCGGCAAGATGTTAAGTGATATTGCCGTCGCCATGGGTGGCCGTATTGCCGAAGAGCTGATTTTTGGCCACGAAAAAGTCACATCAGGTGCCAGCTCTGACATTGATATGGCGACCAAAATGGCCCGTGCCATGGTCACGCAATATGGCATGTCCGATGAGCTTGGGCCCCTTGCCTATGGCGAGAACGAGCAGGAAGTCTTCCTTGGCCATTCGGTTGCGAAGCAACAGAATGTGTCCGAAGAAACCGCGCGCAAGATTGATTCAGAAATCCGCAAGATTGTTGAAGGTGCCTATGCGCGCGCTGAAACAATCCTGAAAACTGATGAAGCATCGTTGCACACGCTTGCCAAAGGCTTGCTGGAATATGAAACCCTGTCAGGTGACGACATTAACGCCCTGATGAAGGGGGAGCCTGTGCATCGTGACAACCATGATGGTGGGTCTGATCAGGGCACGCCTGTTGTAACGGTACCGAAGGCTGGTCGTCGCCCCCTTGGCGGGAATGAGCCTGAGCCCCAACCGGGCGCCTAATCGATCGGTAACACGTGACCGACACTGTTTATTTAGAACCGATTAATCTGACACGCGGCGTGGAGGCAACTGCCCTCTGCGCCGCTGGTCTTTGTGCGTGGCTTGCCGGTGGGCCGGTTGCCTTTGCGGCGGTACGTGTTTGGCAACGCCAGAATAATGGCGGGGCCACAACGCAAGTTTTATCCTTTGCCCAAGCACGGCAGCGTTACCCGGATCAGGTTGCCGCGCTGTGTGCCGCGCCCGCCATGCCCAATGGGTTGGCGTCTGATCACTGTCATGTGATGGGCATATTGAATGTCACCCCTGACAGTTTTTCGGACGGCGGGCAATTCAATGATCATGCTGATGCTGTCAGTTGGGCGAAGGCAATGGCGGCGCGGGGGGCGTCGGTGATTGATATTGGTGGGGAGTCCACCCGCCCCGGCGCAGCCCCTGTATCGATTGAAGAAGAATTGGCCCGGACCATACCTGTCATTCAGGCCTTGCGTGCAGACGGATTTGCTGGCGTGATTAGTTTGGACACACGCAACGCGGCGGTTATGGCGGCAGGGTTGGATGCGGGGGCCGATATCATCAATGATGTATCGGCGCTGGGGCACGACCCGGCGGCATTGCCTCTGCTGGCGGCCCATGACTGCCCCATTGTGCTGATGCACACCCAAGGCACGCCGCAGACCATGCAGAATGACCCGACATATGATGTGGCCTTGTTGGATGTTTATGACGCGCTGGCGCAATCGGTTGCGCGCGCCATATCTGCCGGGATTGATAAGGGCCGCCTGATCCTTGATCCGGGCATTGGCTTTGGCAAGACATTGGACCACAATTTACAATTGATGCGTGGGCTGGGCCTGTTTCACGGGATTGGCTGTTCGTTATTGTTGGGGGCATCGCGCAAACGCTTCATCGCCGGTGTTGACCCCGCTGCTGCGGATGCTGATGACCGGCTGGGCGGCTCCCTCGCCGCGGTTGGTGCCGCGTGGCAAATGGGTGTGCAAATGGTTCGTGTTCACGATGTGTCACAATCCGTGCAGTGGCTTGCGGTTGCCAGTGCCATCAGTGATGGACTATCGTCCGACTGAATCGCGACCAAGTTAGAAGGGCCTGTCACCTATGGCACGGAATTATTTCGGCACTGACGGTATACGTGGGCGGGCCAATGCTGAGCCTATGACCCCTGAAATTGCCATGCAAGTCGGCCTTGCCGCAGGGCATTATTTCAAACGTGGGGACCATCGTCATCGGGTGGTCATCGGCAAGGACACGCGCCTGTCAGGTTATATGATTGAACCGGCATTAACGGCGGGCTTTGCCTCTATGGGAATGGATGTGATGCTGTTCGGGCCGTTGCCAACCCCGGCGGTGGCGCAATTGACCCGTTCGATGCGCGCTGATTTAGGCGTGATGATTTCAGCGTCCCACAATGCGTTCCATGATAATGGCATCAAGCTGTTTGGCCCCGATGGGTTCAAACTGCCCGATGAGGTTGAAGAAAAGCTGGAAGCATTGATGGAGGCGGGCCTACCCGAAGAATTGCGCGCCGATGGTGTGGATTTGGGCCGCGTGCAGCGTTTGGATGACGCCACGGGCCGGTATATGGAACACGCTAAGGCGACATTGCAAAAGGGGATGCGCCTTGATGGGTTGAAGATCGTGATCGATTGCGCCCACGGGGCTGCCTATAAGGTGGCGCCCACTGTGTTGTGGGAATTGGGTGCAGAAGTGATCCCAATCGGTGTCAGTCCCAACGGTGTGAACATTAATGATGGCTGCGGCTCCACCGCGACAGAGCTGATGTGCCAAACCGTTGTGGGACAGGAGGCTGACATCGGTATCGCGCTGGATGGTGATGCCGACCGTGTGCTGATTTCGGATGAAAATGGCCGCCTGATCGATGGTGACCAATTGATGGCGCTGATTGCCGGTAGCTGGGCTGAAGCTGGATTGCTGAAAGGCGGGTTGGTGGCAACCATCATGTCTAATCTGGGGTTGGAACGGTATCTTGAAGACCGTGGCATCGCCATGCAGCGCACACAGGTTGGCGACCGCTATGTGGTAGAAGCCATGCGCGCCAAGGGATGGAATGTTGGTGGTGAACAATCCGGCCATCTTGTTCTGTCTGACTACGCGACAACGGGCGATGGCTTGGTTGCGGCCTTGCAGGTGTTGACGGCGGTCGTCGGCGCGCGGTTAACAAACCCCAACGCTCGCGTGTCTGAGGTATGCCACCTGTTCGACCCCTATCCGCAATTGCTAAAAAATGTGCGGTTCAAAACCCCGGTTGATCTTGATGATGCTGCCATCGTCGATGCGGTCAAGCAGGCCGAAGCTGCCTTTGGTACCAAGGGCCGCGTCGTGCTACGCAAGTCAGGGACAGAACCTTTGGTGCGCGTGATGGCCGAAGGGGAAGATCAGGCATTGGTGGAAAAGGCGGTGGATGATATCGCCGCCATCGTTGCCGCGCAGGGCGGTGTCACTGCCTGATGGTGACCACGCCGCGCATCTTGATTATTGCCGGGTCCGACCCGTCTGGCGGTGCCGGGCTGCAGGCTGATTTGAAGACCGCCACCCGGCTAGGCTGTTACGCGGGAACCGCGGTTACCAGCCTGACGGTGCAAAACACAAAAGGCGTTCAGGCGGTGGAGCCTGTGTCCCCGCAATTGATCACGGCGCAGATTAAGGCAGTGCTGTCTGACATCGGGGCTGATGCGATCAAGATCGGCTTGCTGCCTTCGCAAGATGTGATCAAGGCTGTGTTTGAGACTTTGACAGATCTGGCACCCGACCTGCCGCGTGTTGTTGACCCTGTGTTAGTGGCAACAAGCGGCGGTCATTTGACCGTACAGGACACACGTGCGGCGATGCTTGATTACGGGGTTGGCGGGTCGATTCTGACACCTAATTTTGATGAAGCGGCGGCGTTGACCGATATATTGGTGCAGTCTCGTGCCACGATGGAACAGGCGGGGGATCGTCTGATCCGCCGCGGGGCCGATGCGGTGATTGTTACTGGCGGTCACAGCAGTGGTGACGACTGCCTTGATTTGTTGGTCACCGGTTTGGGTGCCCATGAAATCAAATCAAAGCGTGTGCCGACCAAGAATGATCACGGCACGGGCTGTACCTATTCCACTGCGCTGGCTTGTTTCTTGGCAAAGGGGCACGGCCTAGCTGACGCGGCACGGCGCGCCAAACTGGTTGTGCTGGCGGGGCTGCGTGCAGACCCGGACCTTGGGGCAGGGCGTGGCCCCCTTGGGCATCATGTGATGGATTTATCTGCGCTGAATGACTAGCGGGTCTTTTGGCCAGACTGGCTGATCGTCAATCCTGCAATCACCAGCGCAAAGGCTATCAGGCTGTCTGGGTTCAAAGGTTCGTTCAACAGAACAACACCACCAATAACCGCAACGACGGGCACCAAATAATTCGTTTGGCTGAAAAAGCTGGGGCCTGCCTGCCCAACGACCTTGAAATAAATCAGTGTCGCCGCCAACGTCGCGGCAAAGGCCATATAGGCGGCGGCCCACCATGCATCAGCTGAAATGGTCAGGGTAAATGGGTCGTCCACGATCATCGCCAAGGGCAGCGTCACCAGCGACCCCAGTGTCAAGGTGACGGCCGATGTGATGATGGGGGACACATGCCCCAACTTGCGCGAAGCAATGGCACTGATCGCATAACAGGCAGAGCCGCTGACGATGATTAGCTGGCTCAACAACTGGTTGGTGTCCCCACCAAGGGCCAGCAATGCCTCGGGGCCGATCAGGACAACAACACCGCAAAACCCCAGGATGAAGCCCGTTACCTTGCGCGGGGTCAATCGTTCATTCACAAAAAAATGTGCCAGTACGATTGTGATCAGCGGCATGACCGCGTTCAAAATTCCCGTTGTGCCTGCAGGCACTTCTTTTTGGCCAAGGGGAAACAGGATAAAGGGCAGGGCTGTGCCGATTGTGCCGACGAAAATCATGTAAAGCCAGCTGCTCAGGTCACGCGGCAGCCGGATTTTGCGGATCAGGATATACAGGAACAATATGCCCCCCGCCGCGCCCATGCGCCCGGTCGCAAATGTCAGGGGCGGAATGTCCTTCACACCGACCGAGATCATGGGGAAGCTCATCCCCCATAAAAGCGCGAGGGTCAGCACCATGCCCCAATCCATCAATGTCGGTTTATGTGCGGTCATTCACCTGTCCCCAAAGTCTGACAATGGTGTGCGGGCGGTTGGAAGGTTTGTCAATCATGAGTGTGGGCGTCGGGCGCGACTATCTGCCAAGGGCGATGAGCAAAAAGCCCGATTGACAAGCAGCGGTGCATATTTAAAGTCCGCTGCGGGTCGTGTCCTCCCACCTGGGCACCTACATTATGAAGAGGTCTGTTATGACCAATATCGCGGAACCAGCGCTGCGTCCGCAGCGGCCTGAGTTTTCTTCCGGTCCGTGCGCGAAGCGCCCCGGCTGGACCCTTCAATCCCTTCAAGATGCAGCATTGGGCCGGTCTCACCGCGCCAAGATCGGCAAGGCCAAATTGGCCGCGGCGATTGACCAAACCCGTGCAATTCTGGGGATCCCCGCAGATTACAAGATCGGTATTGTACCTGCATCCGACACCGGTGCGGTTGAAATGGCGTTGTGGTCCCTATTGGGTGCACGCGGCGTTGACATGCTGGCATGGGAAAGCTTTGGCTCAGGCTGGGTGACCGATGTGGTCAAGCAGTTGAAGCTGGATGATGTCCGCAAGATTGAGGCCGGTTATGGCGAGCTGCCGAACCTTGCCGACGTTGACACCAAAAATCGCGATGTGGTCTTTACATGGAACGGCACGACCTCTGGTGTGCGGGTGCCGAATGGTGACTGGATTGATGCGGATCGTGAGGGGCTGACCATTTGTGATGCCACATCCGCAGCCTTTGCGATGGACCTTGATTGGGACAAGCTGGATGTCGTGACATTCTCATGGCAGAAAGTCATGGGCGGTGAAGCGGCCCACGGCATGTTGATCCTAAGCCCCCGTGCTGTTGAACGGCTTGAAACATTCACGCCCGATCGTCCCCTGCCGAAAATTTTCCGCCTGACCAAGGGTGGTAAATTGATCGAAGGTATTTTCAAGGGCGAAACCATCAACACGCCGTCTATGCTGGCTGTTGAAGATTATCTCGATGCATTGGGCTGGGCCGCAGACCTTGGTGGTCTAAACGCACTTCAGGCCCGTGCAGATGCCAATTTGGCTGTTTTGGCAGATTGGGTTGCCGGCTCCGACTGGGCCGCATTCCTGTGCGCTGATGAAGCAACACGCTCTAACACCTCGGTCTGTTTGAAAATTGCAGACCCTTGGTTCGCGGCGCTTGATGCTGATGGGCAGACCGCTGTTCAAAAAGCCATGGTCAAACTGCTTGAAGACAAGGATGTCGCCTATGACATTGGCGCCTATCGCGATGCCCCTGCGGGTCTGCGGATCTGGTGCGGTGCCACGGTTGAGGTTGAAGACCTTGCCGCGCTGACCCCTTGGCTTGATTGGGCCTATGCCTCCGTCAAAGCTGACCAAGCTTAAGTATTTTTACGAGATATTTTTAAGGGGAGTGTTCCCATGCCTAAAGTTCTGATTTCCGATAAGATGAGCCCGCGTGCAGCAGAGATTTTTGCCGAACGTGGCGTTGAAGTGGATGTGAAGCCCGGCCTGTCAAAGGACGAGTTGATTGAGATTATTGGCGACTATGACGGCCTTGCCGTGCGGTCTTCCACGAAGCCTGATGCCGACATCATTGGTGCTGCCAAAAATCTAAAGGTGATTGGCCGTGCCGGTATCGGTACTGATAATGTTGATAAGGATGCTGCCACGAAGCATGGCGTTGTTGTGATGAACACGCCGTTCGGTAACGCCATCACAACGGCTGAACATGCCATTGCCATGATGTTTGCAGTTGCCCGCGATATTCCAGCAGCCGATGCCTCAACACAGGCTGGCAAGTGGGAAAAGTCCCGCTTTATGGGCGTTGAAGTAACCGCGAAAACGCTGGGCGTTGTTGGTTGTGGCAATATCGGTTCTATCGTGGCCGACCGGGCGCTGGGCCTGAAGATGAAGGTTGTGGCCTTTGACCCCTTCTTGACCGAAGAGCGCGCGACAGAAATCGGCGTTGAAAAGGTTGAGCTGGACGAGCTGTTTGCTCGCGCTGACTTTATCACCCTGCACACCCCGCAGACCGATTCCACCAAGGGTATGATCAATGCTGAGAACATCGCCAAGATGAAAGACGGTGTGCGGTTGATCAACTGTGCCCGTGGCGGTTTGGTCATTGAAGCAGACCTGAAGGCCGCCCTTGAAAGCGGCAAGATCAAGGGTGCTGCGCTTGATGTGTTTTCAGAAGAACCCGCCAAGGAAAATATCCTGTTCGGCGTGCCCGGTGTTGTGACAACGCCGCATCTTGGTGCGTCAACTGACGAGGCGCAGGTGAATGTCGCCATTCAGGTGGCAGAACAAATGGCCGACTATTTGGTCAGCGGTGCGGTGACCAATGCCCTGAACATGCCGTCCGTGTCCGCCGAAGACGCCCCGAAGTTGAAGCCCTATATGGCCTTGACGGAACAGCTGGGCCTGATTGCAGGACAGTTGACCACCGATGCCATGACAGAGGTTGAGATCGAATATCAGGGCACAGTCACGGACCTGAACCTGAAGCCGCTGACCCAGACATTGATTGCCGGGTTACTGCGTCCTGCCATGCAGGATGTAAACCTTGTGAATGCGCCGGTGATTGCAAAATCGCGCGGCATCAGCATTTCCGAGAAAACGTCTGACAAGACAGGCAGCGCGTTCCAAACCTATATTCGTGTGACTGTGAAAACCAAAAATGACACCCGTTCCGTCGCTGGGACCGTCTTCTCAGACCAGTTGCCGCGCGTTATTCAAATTAACGGCATTAATCTTGAGGCAGAACTGGGCGACACCATGTTGTATGTCCGCAATGATGATAAGCCGGGCTTCATCGGTGCGCTCGGCAGTGTGCTGGGTGATGCCAATGTGAACATCGCAACATTCCATCTGGGCCGTAAGGATGCAGGTGAAGATGCGGTGGCGCTGGTGGCGATTGACCAGCCGGTTGATGAAGACACATTGGCCAAGGTGCAAAGTCTTGCCCATGTGAAGGAAGCCAAGGTTTTGTGCTTCTAAACCGGATTTTCCGGGGCTGCGCGGATTAGGTCGCTTGATTCTGACCGCCAAGCAGCCTATAGGACAAAAAAGTGTGGCCGGGCCTGTTTCCCGACAGGTCCGGCCTTCTTGTGCATAATAAGCTAAAGAGGCTGCGCTATGGCTAATGTTGCCGTGATCGGCTCCCAATGGGGCGACGAAGGTAAAGGCAAGATTGTAGACTGGTTGTCTGAACGGGCGGACGTTATCGTTCGCTTCCAAGGCGGCCATAATGCCGGTCATACGCTGGTGATTGATGGCAAGGTTTACAAACTGTCATTGTTGCCCTCAGGCGTTGTACGGCCCGGCAAATTGTCGGTTATCGGTAATGGTGTCGTTGTTGACCCGACCGCCTTGCTGAGCGAAATTGCCCAAATCCGCAGTCAGGGTGTGGATGTCACGCCTGATAGTTTGAAGGTGGCTGAAAACGCCGCCTTGATCCTGCCTGTTCACCAGCGTTTGGACGAGCTGCGCGAAGATGCCAATCGCGGTATCAAAATCGGCACGACCCGTCGCGGCATGGGCCCGGCCTATGAAGACAAGGTGGGCCGCCGTGCGATCCGGGTTGCTGACCTGTATGATCCCGAAGCGTTGGATCAGAAAATCGAAACATTGTTGACCCACCACAATGCGTTGCAGCGTGGCCATGGTCGTGACGAGTTTGATGCGCAGGAATTGAAAGATTATTTGCTGGGCCTCGCGGATCAAATTCTGCCTTATGCAGCCCCTGTGTGGCAGGTCCTGTTTGACGCCCGCAAGGCTGGCAAGCGTATTTTGTTTGAAGGTGCGCAAGGCACCATGCTGGACGTCGATCACGGCACCTACCCGTTCGTGACGTCTTCCAACACCATGGCCGGTCAGGCCGCAGAAGGGTCCGGTATGGGTCCCGATGCGATTGATTATGTGCTGGGCATCACCAAGGCCTATACCACCCGCGTGGGTGAAGGGCCGTTTCCGACAGAATTGCTGGATGATATTGGCCAGCGTTTGGGAGAGCGGGGCCATGAATTTGGCACCGTTACCGGGCGTTCTCGCCGTTGTGGCTGGTTTGATGCTGTGATGGTTCGTCAAGCCATCCGTACCGGCGGCATTACCGGTATCGCGTTGACCAAACTTGATGTGCTGGACGGCTTTGAAGAATTGAAAGTCTGTGTTGGCTATGAGCTGAATGGCGAGCGGTTGGACTATTTCCCGTCATCCATGTCAGGGCAGGCTGGCGTCAAACCCATCTATGAAGTGATGGAAGGCTGGTCCGAAAGCACAGATGGCGCCCGTTCATGGGTGGATTTGCCGGCCCAGGCCGTCAAATATGTGCGTCGCATTGAAGAGTTGATCGACGCCCCGGTTGCGTTGCTCTCAACCTCGCCTGAACGCGATGACACAATTTTGGTTCACGATCCCTTTGACGACTGATCATTGCCCAAGTACAACCTGACCTGAAGGTGGATTGAACTTTCAGCGCAGGGAGTGGTGCGTGTTCGAAAAAATCATGTTCAAAAAGGTCGAGCTTTGGGTCGTCGGCTTGATCGTGGTCGTGATGCTTGGTTTTGCCTATGTTTTGGGCTGGGCCATTCACCATCAATTGATGGGCGGCAAACGATTGGGGCCGGTCGGTGCTGTGCTGGTTGATCTGGTTGAACTGCCCCATAACATCCTTGCCGGTCTGCGTGGTGATGTGTTGCGTCACCCTCTTGCTGCGATAGAGCAGCGTTTTGAAGGGCAGGCCGGGTTTGCCTTTGCACCAAATCAAACCGGTGAACCGGCGCGCCCTTATTGGTTGTTAAGTCGTTATGACGGTGATCTGGGCCGTGGCGTTGTTGAGCTGGTTGATTTGGATGCCGGGGCAACGGTGCATCGTTGGATGATGGACGCTGAACGGTTTTTTGCAGATCAAATGCCCCTACAGGGGTTCAGTGGGTTTGGCACCTATCCGATTACCAATGATAATTTTCGCCCGGTTCATCCGTGGCTATATGAGGATGGATCAATGGTGCTGTTGCACCATTCAACACCACTGGTACGGCTGAACCTGTGCGCTGATGCGGAGTGGGTAGAGGCTAATCATATCTATCATCATGCCATTGAAGCAGATAGCGACGGCAATATCTGGACGTCCAGTTATATGCCGCAAACCGTAGATGATGTGATGGCGGGGCCGTTTCTTTATGATGCGGTCATCAAGGTGTCGCCCATGGGGCAGGTTCTGTACAAGAAATCCGTGATGGACATGCTTGAAAGTGCTGGGCTTGAAGGGCTGCTGTACGGGATCGGGATTGGGAAGTCAGCCGACCCGATGCATTTGAATGATGTGCAACCTGTACTGTCCGATGGCCCATACTGGCAAAAAGGTGATCTGTTTTTAAGTTTGCGTAATCTGTCGATGATCGTGCTTTACCGGCCATCTGAGGACCGTGTGATTTGGCACAAAATCGGCCCCTGGGTCGGTCAGCATGATGTTGATATTTTGGATGACCACCGGATCAGCGTCTTCAGCAATGAAACGATAGAGGATGGATCAGGCCTGTCTGTGCGTGAGGGCCGCAACCGCGTCATTGTTTATGATTTCGCGACACAGACAACATCCGGTGCGCTGGATGATGCACTGGCGGCAAATGAAGTGCGCACAGCGCAAGAAGGGTTGAGCGATATCCTGCCCGACGGGTCAGTGATTGTCGAAGAAACAGAAAAGGGCCGCGCCCTGCATTTCGGCCCGGATGGAAGTGTGCGTTGGTCATATGTGAACCGCGCTGCAGATGGCACTGTTTATCAGTTGGGGTGGAGTAGACCCGTTTCCCGTACGCTGGGCGATAAGGTCGTCGCGTCATTGGCCGCAACGACCTGTCCGGCCCAATAGTGGCTTACTGAATGGCAGCGGGGGTCAGGCCCTGATCTTCTGCTGCTGTCAGCATGGCCTGTTGCAGCTTTTCAAAGGCGCGTACCTCAATCTGGCGCACCCGTTCGCGGCTGATGCCATATTCCTGACTAAGATCTTCCAACGTCAGCGGCTCGTCCGACAGGCGGCGTGCGGTCAGGATTGCCTGCTCACGCTCGTTCAAATCTGACATGGCTGATGTCAGCAGGGCGCGGCGTTGGCCAAGCTCTTCTGATTCGGCGACGCGTGCCTCCTGATCCATGCCTTCATCGACCAGCCAATCCTGCCATTCGTCCAGGGATTCGCCATCGCGGCGCAAGGGGGCGTTCAATGACTGGTCGGCCCCTGTCATGCGGCGGTTCATGCTGATCACGTCTGCCTCTGATACATTCAGGCGCTCTGCAATTGTGGTGACATGTTCAGGGTGCAGATCACCTTCTTCAAGGGCGCTGATCTGGTTCTTGACCTTGCGCAGATTGAAAAACAGCTTCTTCTGCGATGCGGTTGTGCCGATCTTGACCAGGCTCCATGACCGCAGCACATATTCCTGAATGGACGCACGGATCCACCACATGGCATAGGTCGCCAAGCGGAACCCCTTTTCGGGGTCAAAGCGTTTGACCGCCTGCATCAGACCGATATTGCCTTCTGACACAAGCTCACTCAACGGTAGGCCATAGCCGCGATAGCCTGAGGCTATTTTGGCGACCAGACGCAAATGACTGGTCACCAGCTTGTGGGCGGCGTCGCGGTCATTATGTTCTTTCCAGCGTTTGGCAAGCATATATTCCTGCTCAGGCTCCAGCATCGGGAATTTGCGGATTTCACGCAAATAGCTGGAGAGGGAGCCCTCATTACTCAAACTGGGAAGCGTATTCGTAGCCATTGGTCCTCACTTTCGGCGGCCATAATAGCGGCCTGATGATGGGGGTGGTACCGTCTTTGTCGATGATTGTTCCGGTACATTGTCCCTGTGTCTGGCGTGTCAGGACACAGGTGTCGCCGCCAAATATGTCGCCAATTGGGCAAGCTCTGTGGGCAAGGGGGCGGAAAAATGCAATGTTTCTCCACTGATTGGGTGGACGAAGCCAAGTTCGGCGGCATGAAGGGCCTGCCGCCCCAAATCCGCAATATAGTCTGCGGCGTCTTCGGTTAACCCCTTGCGTTTTTTCAACAGGCCCCGCCCATAAACTGCATCGGCAATCAACGGGTGACCGATATGGGTCATGTGCACCCTGATCTGATGAGTGCGCCCGGTTTCAAGGCGGCATTCGACCAAACTTGCGACAGGCTCATGCGGGGGGCCATAACGCTTTTGAATGGCGTAGTGGGTAACCGCATGGCGACCTGTCTCGCCCTTCACTATGGTCATCTTGGTGCGGTTGTGTTGGCTGCGGGCAATACGGGCATCCACAGTGCCCTTGGGCATGGACGGTGCGCCCCATACAAAGGCCAGATAGGCGCGGGTTAGGTCATGGGCGGCAAACTGCGCTGCCAGCCCCTGATGGGCGCGGTCATGCTTGGCCACGACCAACAGGCCGGACGTGTCTTTGTCGATGCGGTGAACAATGCCGGGGCGTGCCTCGCCCCCGACGCCGGACAGGCTGTCACCACAATGGGCGATCAGGGCATTGACCAGCGTGCCGGTTTCATTGCCGTTACCCGGATGAACAACCAACCCGGCGGGCTTGTTGATCACGATCAGGTCATCGTCCTCATACGGAATGTCGAGGGGGATGTCCTCGCCCTGCGGCAGTGCCGGTTTTAGTGCAGGCATGATCAGGCTGATTTCATCGCCTGCCTTGACCTTGTGCTTGGCGTTGGTCAGGACGCTGCCATCCGCGATGCGCTTGATCGCGCCCTCCGCAATCAGGCTTTGCAGCCGCGTGCGTGACAATTCGGGACAGTGGCGTACCAATGCCTTATCAAGTCGGGCATTGTCATCTGCCTCGTCAAAGGCGATGATGCGGGGCTCATTTTCTGGGATTTCATTCGTCATAGGCTTATCAGTGACGCAAAACGGCTTTTCACTCAAGGTGGTCATTCCACTTCTGATCATTGTAACCACCGCCTTTTTTGTCGCGTTTGGCGCGGTCATAGGGGGGTTGTTCTGGCAATGGGAGCAGGTTGGACAGGTGATGGAGGACGATGCGCCCGCAGTATCCGACCCTGCATCGACCGAACAGACAGCCACAGAAATAGCACCGCCATTGGAATAAGGGCCGGG
>SPJN01000013.1 GCA_006844605.1 Hyphomicrobiales bacterium
TGGATAGTTTGCCGCTTCTGCGGACGTTTGAACCCGGAAACTCAATGATTATAGAGGGCTTCTGATTGTCTTTTGTGAATGTGGGGGACATGGGGGTTTCCTTCCTGTTTTGGCTTTTTTGGGGGGGATTGGGGCGGTTTAAAAGTCTATCTCGCCAAATGATGGCGTCTGTCTGTGAAACTGCGAGGGGGTATTGCCGTTGTTCATCAAGGCCTGTGCCTGTTCTTCTGCCTTGCGGATCAGCATGGAGAGGTTGGTGACCTGCTGTTGGTGTGTAGGGCCGTCGCTGCCGGCGATGGACAGCTTGGGATAAGGGAAAGGGTTGGACTGAGCCTCGGGCCAGCAGCGTCCTAACAACCAGGCCAGGGCAATCACATCATCTTCTGTGTCATGACGATTGTGACAGGCGCCATAATGATCAAGCAGGTCGCATAGGCGATTATCTAAGCTGCCAACAGAGCGCCAGTCGAGATCACGTAGGGTACAAGCCCATTGGGCACTTGTAGAGCCAAGGGCAGGAATAGCCTTTTCCAGCATGGCGCGGTCAAACCCATTATTGTGGCTGATGATCAAGCCACACTGGTCTACCCGCTCAAGAAAGGTCTGAACTTCTGGGTGGGTAGAACCAACCGATTGGCCACAATCGGATACAAGGTTCAGGGTGCCGGGGAACATGCCCCTGTGAACATAGGGGCCATAGAACCCACAAATCTGATGCCGGCTGTCATAGGCAATCTCGACCCAGCCCAGCTCGGTTACATAATCGAACTGGTGTGACAGGCCTGTTGTGCCAACATCAATGACAATGGCGGATCCAACAGACTGGTTTCTGGAGAGACGAATGTCGCGCCGATCAAGATAACGGAGAACTTTATGGCGTGGCTCATGGCCAAAGGGCGGTTTGGTCTGTGTAGTCATGGGGGGCTCCTTCTTGTTTTATTGTCTGCAAAGATTTCCCTTTGCTAAATCCCAAGTGTTCAGGATCGACCAGATCGTCAAGAGCACTTCTGGGCGAATTGAAAATTTTTGTTCTGCGTTGTGTCTTTAGACATCTTCAGCCTGTGCCGACGTCTTTTGACCCACTCGGATCTATTGGCAGTGCCTGCTCAAATTCCTTGGCAAGCAACCGATCAAAGGCAGATCCGTCTTGGCGGGTTAAGTTGGGCACATAGCGGGAATAGACGTTGAACAGCATTTTTGTGGTCGTATGCCCCATCTGTTTGGCAATCCATTCTGGTGCCTCGCCCGCGGCAAGCCATAGCGTGGCGGCTGTGTGCCGCATGTGATAGGGACGGCGTTCTCGTAGGCCCAGATGGCGGAGCAGGGGATACCAAACACGCTGGGTGACATTGCGGTTCTGGAGGGGTTGTCCATTCCGGGTGCAGAAAACAAAGTCAGACAGCTCGCCAGTGGCCTTCTTCTGATCCTGCAGGGCATCAAAGACCAATTGGTTCATCTGCACTGCCCGGAATGAGCCATCGGTTTTCGTTGGGACAATTTTTCCCTGCACATAGGCTTGATGAACCAGAACCTCCCGCCGCTCGAAATCTACATTCTTCCAAGGCAGGCCATCGATCTCGCTGGAACGCAATCCGGTGAAGAAGCGTACTGTGAAATAGTTCTTATAATCAGGACGGACCGTATCAATGATCTGCTTCACCTCAGCCAGGGTAAATGGTTCAACCTCAACCCTTGGTTCCTTTAACGGCTTGATGTTGCGGTAGGGATTGACGAACTCATAACGGTCGGCAGCTTCCGTTAGCACCATCCTTAAAGGCACCATGATGTGATTAACCCGTGCGGGGCTCAGCGTCTTGCCGGTTACAGGATTAGCGGACGCAATAGCCGCACGAAACTTTAGAAGGTCGGATTTTTTGATCGCATTAACCGGCAGCTTCCCGAACTGTGGCAACAGATAGAGGTCGAAATTAATATCCATCGTGTCGATATAGGATTGGCGCCATTCGACTTTCTTTTCAGCACGCCACTCTTCTGCGAATGCTGAAAACAAGGGAACATCCGCACGCATGGCAGCAGCGCGCTGGTCAAGCTTCCGAAACTCTTCGGCCTTAGGGCTGTTCGGGAAGTATTTCCCATAGTCGAATCTCCCCAGCACCATCTCCGCTTCCATGCGCTTAACGATACCCTGCAGGCGCCTGCGGTGCTGTGGTGTGTCGGTGAGGCCGGTCGCTTCACGGCAACGCTGCCTTTTGTATTGGAAGTCGACATGAAGCATATCTCCGCGTTTGGTGATGGATGCCATTGCTCACCCCCTAGTGTTGAGAGACAGGCAGCAATGAGGAGCCACCATCGTTCATATCGCTCTCAATCTGCTCCCAAATGTAAAGAATCTTCCGACCGCCAAAGGGACGGATGTAGTGAATGCCCTCCAGAAGGACGGAATCTTTGAGGCGTTCACGAATGGTGCGGGGGTCGTACTTAATGAGCGAAGAAAGCTCTTCTGTCGTGAGGTAGGTGTTTTTCGCTTGCATCATCTGGTTATTCCTTTCATTTTGTTACTTCACATGACGACACATCAGGTTGCTGGGCGTTATGTCGTTCTAAATGACATATAGTATGCATAAGTGTACATGTCAAGGGCGTTTTGTATAAAAAAGAG
This sequence comes from Hyphomicrobiales bacterium, assembly GCA_006844605.1. GTDB lineage: Bacteria > Pseudomonadota > Alphaproteobacteria > SPJN01 > SPJN01 > SPJN01. The sequence goes on from SPJN01000013.1 coordinate 2,621, forward strand.
ACTTTATGTCGTTTTGGGTGACGTATGATTAAGTGCCACTTGTCCCGGATGATGGGAGAACGGAAGCTAAAGGTGATGGATGTTGCGCGGGAAACGGGCCTCCACCGCAATACTGTGACCTTGCTTTATAAGGAAACCGCAACACGAGTTGATCTCGAAGCGGTTGATAAGCTTTGTGAGCTTTTTGATTGCGAGGTTGGGGATCTTTTCGAACGGATCACGGATTAAAGGACCAACCATGATTCCTGATTATCAAAGTTTAATGCTCCCTGTGTTGCAGGAAGGCGCCGAAGAGGAAATTAGCACACGCGATGCCATTGAAAATCTGGCTTCCAAGTACGGGTTGTCAGAAGAGGATCGCGAGCAGATGCTGCCTAGCGGTAAACAGCGCACCTTTGATAATCGTGTAAATTGGGCGAAGGGCTACCTGAAGCAGGCTGGCTTAGTCAGATATACTGATCGCGGTGCCTATGTGGCGACTGATGAGGGGCGAAAAGTTCTCGCTACAAATCCAGAGAGAATCGACAACAAGTTTCTCAAGCAATACGAAGCCTTTCAAGAATTTCAAAATCGCAAAGGCACTCAAAGCGAAAAAGAAGAGACGCAGGATGGGGTTGATGATGCAATTACCCCGGATGAAGCGCTTCGCGCAGCGCACCGCAAAATCAATGCGTCACTAGCCGCCGACCTTTTGGGCCGAGTAAGAGAGGCCTCACCGCAATTTTTTGAAGAGCTGATTGTCGAATTATTGCTTGCGATGGGGTATGGCGGCACTTCAGAAGATGCTGCCCGCGCGTTGGGGCAATCGGGAGATAACGGCGTTGATGGTGTGGTCGATCAGGACCCTCTTGGCGTTGATCAGGTCTATGTCCAAGCAAAGCGATACGCGGAAACTAATAAAATAGGTTCCGGAGATATTCGCGATTTCTTTGGCGCGCTCAATCTAAAAAAGGCGCAAAAAGGTATATTCTTCACCACCTCTTCATTTAGTCCGGCGGCGGTTCAAACAGCGAAGGACCTTGGGATGCGGATTGTACTTATTGACGGGGCGCAGCTAGCAAAGCTCATGATCAAATATGGAGTTGGGTGTCGGGAAGAGGAAGTTATCAGGCTGATGGGCATTGACGAAGAGTATTTCGACTAAAGGGGTATTACCGCTGGTCCCTAGGAATGAATGTGAAATGAAAGAAGAATTCATTGAACGCAGTTGAGATTGAACAAGCAATTACGGAATTGGCGGAACAGCCCTTTGACGGGCAAGAGTTTCCGTTCGATTTTTTGCGCGCGTTTGGCAATAAAGAAACCACGATCAAGCGCCTGAAAAAGGGTGACTCTAACAAATCAGACTTGGGTGGGGTGCTGCAACGAAGCCATATCCACATCAAAGTTTGTGAAGAAGGCAAGGTCACCCAAACGCTGGAAGCTTTGAAAGCAAGCCCCGCAACGACCAAGGCGAAGGCCAAATTTGTTCTTGCCACTGATGGTATTCAGCTAGAGGCGGAATACCTGAATACCGGTGAAACGGTCGCCTGCAATCATAATGATTTTCCAGATCATTTTGGTTTCTTCCTGGCGCTTGCCGGTATCACCACTGTTAAGCAAATCCGCGAAAGCTCATTCGACATTAAGGCAACGGGCCGATTGAACCGGCTTTATATTGAGTTGCTCAAAGACAATCCGGAATGGAGCACGGCTGAACGCAGGCCGGATATGAACCATTTCATGGCGCGGTTGATCTTTTGCTTCTTTGCCGAAGATACAGACATCTTCCACGGGGATGACCTGTTTACCTCCACCATCGAGCAAATGAGTGCGCGGGATGCGTCTGATACCGATCATGTGATTAGCGAAGTCTTTCGTGCCATGAACACGAAAACGGAAGATAGGGAAAAGGCAGGCATTCCCCGCTGGGCCAATGGCTTTCCATACGTGAACGGGGGGCTGTTTTCCGGTAGTACGGAAACGCCGAAATTTAGCAAGATTGCGCGGTCTTACCTGCTGCATATCGGCAACCTTGATTGGAAGAAGATCAACCCGGATATCTTTGGCTCTATGATCCAGGCGGTGGCCGATGATGAAGAACGCGGCCATCTGGGGATGCACTACACCAGTGTGCCGAATATCCTGAAAGTTTTAAACCCGCTGTTTTTGGATGATTTGCGGGCCGGGCTTGATGCCGCCGGTGATAGCGCGCAGAAGCTACTAAATCTACGCAAACGTATGGCGAAGATCAGGGTGTTTGATCCTGCCTGTGGCTCCGGCAACTTTCTGGTCATTGCCTATAAGGAAATGCGAGCCATTGAGGCGGAGATAAACAAGCGTCGTGGGGAAGAACATCTTAAAACGACTATTCCGCTTACCAACTTTCGCGGCATTGAGGTGCGGGACTTCCCGGCAGAGATAGCACGTCTAGCCCTCATCATCGCGGAATATCAATGCGATGTGACTTATCGTGGCCAGAAGGAGGCGTTGGCAGAGTTTCTGCCATTGAATAAAGAAAACTGGATCACTTGTGCAAACGCGCTGCGTGTTGATTGGCTGTCCATCTGTCCGCCCACTGGCACGGGTGTAAAACACTATGCCGATGATTTGTTTCATTCGCCGGTTGATCAGGCCGAGATCGATTTTGAGAACGAGGGGGGTGAGACCTACATTTGTGGGAACCCGCCATATTTGGGCAGTACATGGCAATCCAAGGAGCAAAAAGAAGATTTAAAGGCTATCTTTGATGGCAAGACCAAAACCTGGAAGTCATTGGATTATGTTGCTGGATGGGTGATGAAGGCGGCTGAATTTGGCAGACATACCAAATCCGTTTCTGCTTTTGTGACTACAAACTCAATTTGCCAAGGCCAACAGGTGCCAATTTTGTGGCCTTTAGTCTTTGAGACTGGCCATGAAATTACATTTGCCCACACGTCATTTAAGTGGGCAAATTTGGCAAGCAAAAACGCTGGTGTAACAGTAGTAGTTGTTGGGATAGGACGAGAATTCGGCGCGAGGCGCCTCCTATATTCCCATGATAACGACAATCATGAAACCGTATTAGCAGCAACCAATATCAACGCCTACCTTGTGCCGTCAGGTGGCGTGCTGGTGAAAAAGCAACAACAGCCCATTTCAGACGTTCCACCGATGGTATTCGGAAACAAACCGGTTGATGGCGGGCATCTGATCCTTTCAAAGAGCGAGATAGGCGAATTGTGTTTGACCGACAACGAGGTCAGAAAATTTGTTAGGCCATTTCTGGGTTCGGAAGAGTTCATTTCGGGTAAACAGCGGTTTTGCCTATGGATTGATGATGGATGTGTTGATGACTTGTTGAGACATCCAATAGTAGCGCAGCGTGTTGCTGCTGTTGAGAAGATGAGACTGAACAGCACCAAAGTGGCAACAAATCGCGCAGCGGCGTGGCCCCATCGGTTTGATGAAATACGGCAAAGGGGGTCGGAAACATCTTTGTTGGTTCCAAGCGTTTCATCTGAAAGCAGACCATATTTGCCAGTTGGCTACGTCCCAGAAGGGACAATAGTTAGCAACCTTGCATTCGCCTTGTTTGATGCGCCGCTCTGGGTAACTTCAGTAATTGCTTCACGAACTCATCTGGTGTGGGTGAAAACGGTGTGTGGGCAACTCGAAACTCGCATTAGGTACTCCAATACCCTTGGTTGGAACACCTTTCCGTTACCTAAGCTGACCGAGAAAAACAAAGAAGACCTGACACGCTGCGCCGAAGATATTTTGCTTGCGCGGGAGGCGCATTTTCCTGCGACCATTGCCGACCTGTATGATCCTGAGAAAATGCCAGAAGATTTGCGCCGGGCGCATGATCGCAATGATGAGGTGTTGGAGCGCATCTATATCGGTCGCCGCTTCAAAAATGACACCGAACGCTTGGAAAAGCTTTTTGAGCTTTATACCAAGATGACCGCTAAACTGGAAACCTGTCGGCAAACGAAAGACAATAAAAAAGGGAAGGCACATGCATGACAGATGCAAGTGAAAACGCACCATGGTAAAGGCAAGCAGAAATGGACTTAGGCTCGACGCTGATTTCACTGAGGATACGGTCGGCTTCGCGCTTGAATCGTTCTTGGCGGTGATGAGTTTTCCACGTCAGCGCTTTTCGATAGAGCCGTTCTCTCGTGCCAAGGAACGGTGGTTGGCCGCTGATGCGCGATTGCACGGTGATGTGCGCGGGTTTTGCCCCATTTATATGCAATTTAAAAGGCCGTCTGCGTATCCAGATTTTAGTACTGCGAAAATTATTAGGGAAAGAAAGGCGCTGAACCTTCTAACGTCGCCCCATGCCCTCTATTTTGATCTACGCCAGAAACAGCAACATCATTGGGATTTCCAGCACAATATTCTATTCCGGCTCGGTCAAAGGCTTCGCAGTCGTCAGCTTGGTGATGCCGCCTATGTTTGCCCTTTATTCCTAGAACGGTCCGCTTACAGATTCCATGTGCACTTGTCCGGACTTTCGCTGTGGCCGCGCTTTTGGAGACATTATCCTTGGGAATATGAAGAAGTTTTAGTAGGCGATGGCGGCAGGAAGATTCGCTTCGATCGTATCCCTGTGCTGGCGGAACACATAACTGTGCCGCCGCACAAAACGGTTTCAAGCGCCAAGCATCGTTACAGCTTCACGGAAGCAGGAAATGAACTGTGTTTCCACTCGCCAGAGGCCATTCCTGATGGAGCAACTACTCTCGCTGCATTTTTGGATGCGTTGTCAGGTCGCTTTCTGGGTGGTGGTGAAAAAATCCGGTCAGAGCAAGCAAACCAAGAACTTCAGGACTTGATGAATGAGGTCTTGGGCGATGGGCGTGAAGTCCCCCAGTCAATCATCGAGATGGACGCGTCTGACCCCATTGGAAACTGGTTGGCTTGGGGCGATTATTTGCGTCTGGAATTTGGAATAGATCAGTACGCGCTGGTAAGGTGGGAGGATTAGAAAGTGAGCAATGCTAAATCAATCCCCTCCGTTTCTGTCACTTACGCCCGCAATGGTAGCTCCAAGCAATCGAATGAGCTCGGAATGCGGGTTATGCAGGAACGCGCCTATGACCGGCGGGGGGAACAGTATCTGCTGATCAAGTCACCACCGGCATCGGGCAAAAGCCGTGCCTTGATGTTCATTGCGCTTGATAAGCTAAACAATCAGGGCTTGAAGCAGGCCATCATCGTTGTGCCGGAAAAGTCCATTGGGTCCAGCTTCAACAATGAACCTTTGTCTGATTTTGGATTTTATTGGGACTGGTCTGTCGAGCCAAAATGGAACCTGTGTAATGCGCCGGGGGAAGAAGGCGGCAAGGTTAAGTCCGTAAAGGCGTTTCTGGATAGTGATGATCAGGTGCTGGTTTGCACGCACTCCACATTCCGTTTTGCGATAGATAAGTTTGGTGCGGATGTATTTGATGATCGCCTAATTGCCATTGATGAATTTCACCATGTCAGCGCAAACCCTGATAACAAGCTGGGCGCGCATTTGGGCGAGTTCATGGCGCGCGATAAAGTTCATATCGTGGCGATGACAGGCTCATATTTCCGTGGTGATGCTGTGCCGGTGATGGCGGCGGATGATGAATCCCGCTTTGCGACCGTCACCTATACCTATTATGAGCAGCTCAACGGCTATGAGCACCTAAAGACGCTCAATATCGGCTATTATTTCTATTCGGGTTCCTATGTGGGCGAGATTTTGAGCGTTCTCGATCCGAGCGAAAAGACCATTGTGCATATCCCGAACGTGAATTCGCGGGAAAGCACGAAAGACAAGATCAAGGAAGTTGAAGATATCATTGAAGAGCTGGGAGACTGGAAGGGCACGGACCCTGTTACCGGATTCCATCTCGTCGAAACAGCCGATGGGCGCACATTGCGCATTGCGGATCTTGTGGAAGACGGTGCCAATAAACGCGATAAGGTATCGGCCGCGCTGAAAGACCCCACGCAAAAAGATAATCGTGATCATGTCGATATCATCATCGCGCTTGGTATGGCGAAAGAAGGGTTTGACTGGATTTGGTGTGAACATGCACTAACCGTCGGGTATCGCTCTAGCCTGACAGAAATTATTCAGATCATTGGCCGCGCAACCCGTGATGCGCCGGGCAAGGAAAGCTCGCGCTTTACAAATTTGATTGCAGAGCCGGATGCCTCTGAAGAAGCGGTAACCGAAGCCGTCAATGATACGCTGAAAGCCATTGCCGCCAGCTTGTTGATGGAGCAGGTGCTTGCTCCGCGTTTTAACTTTACGCCGAAAGCGACATCCACTGGCCCAACCGAAGGCGTTGATTACGGTGAAGGCGGCTATGATCCTGAAAAGACCAATGTTGGGTTCTGCGAAGAAACAGGCCAATTCGAGATTGAGATCAACGGCCTTGTCGCTCCAAAAGGTGATGATGCGCAGCGCATTTGTAAGGAAGACTTGAATGAAGTGATCACGGCATTCGTGCAGGACAAAACGAATGTTGAGCGTGGTATCTTTGATGAAGAAATGGTGCCCGAAGAACTGACACAGGTTCGTATGGGCCGTATCATCAAGGACAAATACCCTGAGCTTGATGAAGAAGACCAAGAGGCTGTCCGCCAACATGCGGTGGCCGCCCTCAACCTCGTGCAGGCCGCAGATGGGAAGATCAAGGAAACCGAAGGTGACGAATTTGGTGGCAGCACCGCATTGATTGATGGGGTGCGTAAGTTCGCGATGGATGTGCGAGACCTCGATATTGATTTGATCGATAGGATCAACCCATTTGGCGAGGCCTATTCCATCTTGGCTAAATCGATGAGCGAAGAGAGCCTAAAGCAGGTGGCGGCGGTGATCGCTGCAAAGCGAACCAAAATCACCCCAGATGAGGCCCGTGATTATGCAATTCGCGCTGTGAAGTTTAAACGTGAACATGGGAGGGTTCCTTCTGTAAGCGCTGCTGACCCGTGGGAACAAAAACTAGCTGAAGGTGCTGCAGCTTTTGTGCGGTTCAAGGACGAGGGCCGATATGAGTGACCCTGACCTAGATGAATTGCGGAGTGAGTTGGCTGAATTTGCCAAACCTCAAAAGTCGATTAAGAGAACCGCCAAAGAAGAGCGAATCATTTCTGGGTTTGAGGAAATTCAGCGCTTTGTTGATGAGCACGGTCGTCCGACTGCACATGGCGAGGAGCGAGATATTTTTGAGCGGCTTTATGCAGTTCGTTTGGATCGCATTCGTGAGCAAGCTGAGTGCCGTGAACTAGTCGAAGAACTGGATCATCAAGGCCTGCTAGGCGATCAGCCGATTGAAGTGGTAGCAGATGACATTGATGATGAAGCGCTTCTTGCTGAATTAGGTGCAGAAAGCGAAACATCTGACCTAACTCAATTGAAGCATGTTCGTTCCACGGCTGATCGAAAAGCCGCTGAGGAAATTGCGGATCGAAAGAAGTGTGAGGATTTTGAAAAATTCAAACCTTTGTTTGAACGTCTTCGTGATGATCTCGATAAGGGTAGGCGCGAGACAAGGCCAGTTACAAAGGATTCAGGTTTTGTGAAAGCTGACATTAATGTCGGACAATTTTTTGTTCTTGGCGGCCAGATCGCATATGTTGCTAGCGTAGGCGAGCGGATAAAGGCCCCAAATGGCGATTATGACGCTCGGCTGCGCGTGATCTATGATAATGAAACTGAAAGCGACCTTCTGCAAAGATCACTTCAGCGGGCGTTATACAAGGACGAAGCGGGAAGGCGTGTTACAGAAGCAGACGCAGGACCATTGTTTTCCGGTGTAGCGGGTGAGGATGACGAGCAAAGCGGCACAATTTATGTCCTGCGTAGCAAATCGGACCATCCAACAATTTCAGCTAATCGTGACCTGATCCACAAAATCGGTGTAACGGGTGGTGACGTGAAGAAGCGGATTGCGAATGCAAAGAATGATGCAACCTACCTTTTGGCTGATGTGGAGGTTGTGGCGACTTATGAGCTCTACAATATCAATAGAACCAAGCTCGAAAAGTTGATCCACAAGTTTTTTGACACGGCTCGCTTGGACATCGAGATTAAGGATAGGTTCGGCAATCCAGTTTCACCCCGTGAGTGGTTCATTGTGCCGTTGTTTGTTATCGATGAAATGGTTGATAAGCTGATGGAGGGGGCATTGGATCAGTGCCAATTTGATCCTACATCCGTTGCGATTAGGGTGAGATAACCAGATTATTTGTTGAAGGATCGGGTGGCAATCTATTTGTGGGTGCGGATTTCTGTGTTATTCGGCATTTGGGGTGTTGGTCAGTTCAAACAATTCACTAATTGGCTATAAATGTGGTGGTATTTACACTTGAAGCCGGGCCTCATTTTTTCCATAATGAACTTTCCAACTGGTGCTCTTTACGCGTAATGCCTCTGGCATGGTCAGGTGTATAGCTAGACCCAAACTTATTGAGCGGATTATGGCGCGATAAGGCCAAATTTCCTTATCTAGCGCTCACAGGTTCGCTTATTTAGATAAGGAAATTTGGCCTTATCGCTTACTCTTAGGTATTGAGCCCAGTTTGATGACTCTGCAAGATGATGATCCTAGATATAGTATCATCAAAGGCGTTGATTTTTCCAAGTCTAGAATATTATTGGAGCCGCACATCATATTTGTTTGTGGCGGAGTTGTTGATATTACCGCAACAGAATGGAAGTCGTTGCGTAATCTGTTTATGAACTTGGCTGGGGGGGCGGATACACACGCGGACAGTTTCATGTTAGCGGAAAATTTTAAGGATTGGCGCGAAGGATACAAAAGTCTGTCAAAATTTGAGGAGGATATTGCTTTCATTTCTTCGCTGGTCGTTCTGTTTCTCGAGAGCCCCGGTGCATTAGTTGAGCTCGGGTTGTTCTATTCCAGTGGCCAAATTCGGAAGAAGTTATTTGTGGTAGTTCACAATTCCTATCATGATTCAGATTCATTTATAAAACTCGGAATACTGGCCCCCTTGGAAGAGGTTAGCCAAGAATTAGTGCGCTCGTATGAGCTGGATCACGAAAATCCATCTGGCATTGATGAGCAAGCGGTCAAGGAGGTTTTAGATGACGTTTTGAATCAGGTAAACAATACGCCTAAGACTCAAGCGTTTAGTACGGACGATAGAGGACATCAGATATTCTTTGTCTATCAAATGATCAAAATGTCGGGTGCTCTTACTTTTCAGGAAATTGAAGATTTGATTGCAGAAAGTGAGTTAGAAGTCAAAAAATCTGAGATCAAGACTGCATTGTTTATTCTCGAAAAGTTTGGATTTGTTAGCAAAACAAAGGAGTCTTCCCAGTTCTTCTATTATGCAAGCAATCAAGAAATGGATCGGGTTGATCTTCATGTGGAGATTCAAGGGGAGGTCCGTAGTGTTACAGAACTGAAAATTGATCTAGGCCAATATTATCACCAGTTAGCAAAATCGAATGTCACATTTAAGAGACGGCTGAAAGTGATGAACAGGCAGGATTCGGGAGAGGTTCAATGAAGCCATCCGAACTGTTGCGCAATCAATTCTCTTTGTCATCGAACGAGTTGCAGCGGTACGTAAATTCGTGCCCTCATAGATACAAAACATACAATATTAGAAAGAGAAATGGTGGCGCACGGGAGATCTCCCAACCTTCTAGGGATTTAAAGATCGTCCAGAGGTTTCTGATTGATGAGCTGTTGATAGAGAATCTAATGGTTCATAAGGCGGCGACAGCTTATCGAAAGGGCCGGAACATTGTGGATAATGCTCGGCCGCATTTAGGCAATCAGTTTCTGCTGAAAATTGATCTTGAGGAATTCTTCCCATCCATCAAAGGAGATGACTTCGAGAAATACCTTTCTGAGAAATTTCCGATGGAGGAAGCCGAAGTTGCCCTGCTGACTAGAATTTTCTTTAAATCTGATAATGGCGAGCTAAAGCTAAGTATTGGATCGCCTGGTTCGCCCCTAATTTCGAATGCTCTGATGTTTCGTTTTGATAATGTGATTTCAGATTATGCTGACAGGATGAATGTAGCTTATACGCGCTACTCAGATGATATGACGTTCTCAACAAACGAACGAGGGGCTTTATTCGATTGGCCGAAAATGGTTGGAGACGAGCTGGGCAGGTTGGATTATCCCACTCTTAGACTTAACCCTGACAAAACTGTGTTCTCATCAAAGAAATTCAACCGTCATGTCACAGGTATTACGATTACAAATGAGGGTACTGCTTCGATCGGTAGAGGGCGAAAGCGAGAGTTGAGATCGAGGCTGTTCAATGTTCAAAATTTGAACGCGGAAGAGCGGCGGCAATTGAGGGGACATATTGCTTTTGCCGCACAGGTGGAGCCAGATTTTGTGGAAAAACTTGGACAAAAGTACGCTAACGAACTTCAAGCTTTGTCGCGCAGTGATCCTGATAACGTTGATGTAAATCCGTCAAAGAAGGATTCTTGATATAGGTCATCTAGGCTATAGGGATTTTGGGTGTTTCAATGTGGCGTAAAGTCTTGGGCACAATATGGACACAAAATGGTCACAGCGCAGTGCAGCCAAAATAGCCGTTCTGTAGCCTGTTGATTTCATTGACAAAATGGTGGGCGATACAAGATTTGAACTTGTGACCTCTGCCATGTCAAGGCAGCACTCTAACCAACTGAGCTAATCGCCCGCACCATTTAGAGACGGCCTTTCTAGTGAAATTCGCGCGGTGCCGCAAGCCTTCATCGCGGAAAAAAGTGCGGCAAAGTTCACCGTAATTGGCTCCCTTAAAGGGCGTCCCGATCGTTGCCCTATAATTTCACCGGTGCGAAATGGGGAAAGGGGCGGTCGCAGCCGGCGACATTGGCCAATGCGGGAAAGCTGGCGACTTCGCCCATTTTGGCCCACAGGGCCTGCACGCGTTCGTTCGTGTGGGCAGCCGCCGCGGCCTCATCATTGGCCCATTCAAAAATTTCCAGAAAAGTGCCGTCATCCGCATGAAGCAAAAGCGACGGGCGCGACGTTGCCAGCCCTTCCATTTTTAGTGTCATATGATGTTGCGCAATCAGGTCGCGCAATGCTTCATGGTTTTTGGGATCGTCCGTGTCGGGCTTATAGGTGGCGATGGTAAAGCGGCTCATCCCTGATAGGCCTCATAGCCGGGAGGCAGCTCGGCACCGCGGCGCGGCGTCATCCCGGCGGCACGATAAATGTCGTCAATCACGGCCATGTTCTTCACCCCATCAGCGGGGTCGGTGATCATGGCGGGGCCACCGTTTAGCCAGCCAACGAAATTCTTCAGCTGTTCTTTATAGCTTGTGGTGCCGGGTACTTTTTCAACGATCTTGTCTGTGTCAGTTTCGATCGTGATCTTGTGATAAAGCTGCGGCGCAATCGGGTTTGTTACGGTCAGTGCGCCCTTGGTGCCCTCAACATGGGCGAGGCATTTCAGCAGCGGCCACCCGGCCATGGAACAGATGATGCGTCCGGTGCGGCCATCATCAAAATCAAATTCGGCCCGCATGTGGCGGTCTACATTGTTGCTCATCAACCGTGCTGTGGCACTGCGCACGATTGGTTCAGCGCGGGCAAGGTGGCGGACGATGTTGATGGTGTAACAGCCCGTGTCCATTGTGGCCCCGCCTGCCAGGTCTTCGCGCCAGCGGATATTGGCCGGTTCCAACAAGGGCACGCAGAACTGCGCTTCAATATGGGTGACGTCACCGATCTTGCCGCTGTCGATAATCTCCAGCATACGGGCGGCCAGTGGGTGATTGCGCCAGTGAAAAGCTTCTGCCAGAATTTTGCCGCTACGCTCCGCCGCGTCCTGCATGGCGCGGGCCTCAAGCGCATTACTGGCCAGCGGTTTTTCGCACAACACATGCTTGCCCGCCTCCAGCGCCTTGATGGTCCAATAGGCGTGATGGCTGTTGGGCAGGGGGTTATAGATGGCGTCTATGTCAGGGTCGGCCAGCAGGGCGTCATAACTAGTGTGAACGGTGGCGATCTTGTGCGTCTTGGCATAGGCGCCCGCCCGCTTTGGATCACGCGCCGCAATGGCGGTGATGGCGACCCCGTCCACTTTGCGGGCGGGGTCCAGCAATGCCGGGGCGGTGATACGTGCCGCCCCCAATACACCCATACGGATCATGATCGTGTCCTTTTTGAATGGTCGCGCCCTGTTAGTCTTTCTCTAGTCTCTCCAGGGTTCGACCATGATTTTGGCGTGTTGTTCGGGGTTCGACAAATCTTCAAACGCCTGCGGAATACCGCTGACGCCGACGGTGCCGGTGATCATCGGGGCCACATTGATGTGCCCCTCTGCAATGTTGAACAGGCTTTGCTTGAACTCATCAGGGGTATAGCCCAACACAAATTGCATGTTGATCTCCTTCATGATGCCCCACAGGGGTTCAAGGTGATCTTTTTCCATACACACACCCACAACAACGATGCGGGCATTGCGCGGCGCCCCTTCCATCATTTGATGGATCACGCCGGGCACGCCGACACATTCGAACAACACACAGGGTTTGGGCTGCGGGCCCATGCCCAACATGTTCAGCGGGCTTTTGGGATCGTACCCTTCGGGGATGGCCTTGTCTGCCCATGCGTCATAGGGGGAATGATCCTTGGGATTGACGACAACGTCCGCGCCCATCAGTTCAGCAAGTTTGCGGCGGGCCGCAGAAAAATCAGCGGCAATCACGGGGCCGACGCCGCGCGCCTTCAGGGCGGCAATAACGGCAAGCCCAACCGGGCCACACCCGATGACGATCGGTACATCTTCATCCGTAAGGTTGGCTTTCACAACCGCATGTTCACCCACCGCTGACGGTTCGGTCAGTGCCGCCACGTCGGAGGCAAGGCCGTTGGGAATTTCCGTCAACAGCATTTCGTTGAGGATCATCTGTTCCCCATAGCCGCCGGGCACATCATTTGAATAGCCGATAGAGCGGATGCCATCTGTCATGGAAAATGTGATCGGGAAGGAACAGACGCGCGTCCCCGGCTTGAACGTTTTTTCTGTGTTGGGGCCGTGATCCAGAATTTCGGCGCTGAACTCATGACCCATCACAACATTGCGTGAAGTGTCAAAGGCGGAGGCATCCGACCCTGACCGCCGTGCCATTTCAGACATTTGGTCGGCATGGTGCAGGGCGTGTAGGTCAGACCCGCAAATCCCGCAAGCCAAGGTTTTGACCAACACCTGCCCATCGCCCGGTTCGGGCGCGTCAATGTCTTCAACGAATAGTTTTTGATCCCGCATCACAGCTGCGCGCATGATCTGTCCCCCAAATTGTTATGCAAATATCGAACGCGCAGTGTGCTTAGGCAGCTGGGTTGAGGCAAGCAAATAATGGGATAGATGTGAGATGGGGGAAGCAAGGCGCATGACGCGCCCGGCGCACATGGGTGGCATGGCGCAAAGAAAAAGCGCGCACCCCGTTATGTTGGGGCACGCGCCTTTTGGTTCGGTCTGACCTGAAATTATTTCAGGCGAATTTCCACACGGCGGTTGGCTGCGTTTGCAACGCCGTCACCGGTTTTAACGGCGGGCAGGTTTTCACCGACACCCTTCGTTGAAATGCTACCGCCTGCAATGCCTTGCTTGGTCAATGCTTCCTTGACCGCCTCGGCGCGCCAGATTGACAGCTGCTTGTTATAGGCATCTGCACCGGATGTATCGGTATGACCAACCAGTTGGATCAGCTTGGACTTGCGAGAGCCAAAGGCATCTGCAACACGCTTGATGATGGTGCCGGCATCTGCGCTGACGGCAGCTGAATCAAGGTCGAACCAAACAACAAAGCGGTTCGGGCCTTTAGGCTGTACCATCGGTGCTTTCTTGACGGGCTTGGCCATTGGCTTGGCGGCAAGCTGTGCCAATGCGGCGTCCAGATCACTCTGGCAGGCAGCAATGTCTTCGGCCTGGTGATTTTCTTCGGCTTCTTGCAACCAGCAGTCATAGGCAACCTGTGCCTTGGCAGCAACGGCGGGCATCCGCGCTGCGGCGTCTGAGGCCAAAGCCTCTGTCAGGCGGGTGTAGTACGCTGCGGCTGTGGCGCGATGTTCTTCGGGCATACGGCGAGAGTCTGCCATATCGGGGCCAACAGAAGCGCCGCCGCCAAGTGCTTCGGCTTTACCAAGGAAATGGTCGCCATCACACCAGTCAGCTTCGTCATATTCGCCCTTACCCAGGCTGGCATAGCCAGTGTGCAGAGCATCATTAAAGGGCGAAGAGGCCCCGGACATACCGGCAATGGCATCAGCATCCATTGTTCCCGGCAAGGCACAGGCACCAAGGCCAAGCATGGCCACAGAAATCAAAATTTTACGCATCAGGGATCCTCCACGGAATCAGGCGAACGAATCTAAGGTATTCGGGCCGAACATTAACTAAAACCCTGCGCCTGACAAGGGGCGGCGCTGGATTGGCACCAAAATTCAACTATAGTGTTGCATCATTACATAGCCCACAACCATCCGATATTTCAGTGTTTTCTGTGATAATCGCAGAATTGGCAAAAAATTCCCTTATGAACGGGTGTAATGGGCGGCGTGGAATCGGCTAAATTGTGCGCCGATCACAAAATTCGCGCGAATTTCCGGGCAATTGCCATGAACAGACTTGGCAAGTCCTTTGTTTTTAAGCAAGATCAGCTTTGCTGAAAAGTACCGGGCAATCGGGTTAACGAGTGGATATTCTAGGGAGCGGGCCATGCAGGGACTGAGCGTGTCATTTCAAATGATTTCAAAAGTTTGTATGAGGCTTGCCCTCAGTTTGATGGTCATGGCGACATTGTTGGGTGCGGGCTTGGGCACCGGCCCTGCACGCGCGCTTGACCTGACGGGGCTGAACAGTTCTGTCGTTGCGGTTCATGTCTATAAGAATGGCAGCGAAACGGCGGTTGGAACCGGGACGATCGTGTCTGACCTTGGGGATATTCTAACGTCATCAACGCTGATTGCCGGTGCCGACCAGATCAAGGTGTCAAACCCCGGCGGCACGTCAACGCTGGCTGCCCTGCACCGTGAAAACCGGTTGCTTGATATCGCGGTGATTTCCGCACCCGGACTTGATATCGCCATTCCGGCAACCATTGCACAGGGCGGCGCGGCCCCCGGTGATGGTATTTTTGCCGTCACGGCGATGACTGTGAATGGTCAGGCAGGCACATTGTCCTCCGCCCCCGGTGTGATGGGCGATATGAGCCAGTCTTCAGATGGTGCCATGATTTCCAGCCACAGTGCGGCAGTGCCGGAAAGTGGCCTTGGTGCCCCGCTGGTTAATGGCTGTGGCGAGATATTGTCAATGAACCGTGCCGCAGGCGCGGGCAATCAGGCTGCCATGTTTCAGGATATCGTCAGCTTTATGAATGCTGCGGGCGTTGATATGCGCCAGACTACATCCGTGTGTTCAATCGGTGTGAATACGGCGGGCACTGCTGCGCCAGTGGCCCAGGCCCCCGCAATGCAGAACATGGGGCAGGATCCGGCAGCACAATATCCGACTGCGCAAACCCCTGCCGCACCACAAGTGACAGGTTCGCAAACTGTTGACCCGGCGATGGAAGCGGCCATGAATGCCGCCCGTGACGCCCGTGTAGATGCCCAATTCGCCCGCCAGCAGGCTAATTCTGCGGAACAGGCTGCCCGGCAGGCCGAAGCTGTCTTGCAGAATATCGCAGCGTCAGGTGCTGATACCACCGGGGCCGAAGCTGCCGCCACTGCCGCGCGTGAACAGGCCAGTGCCGCCGCAGCCTATGCTGTGCAGCTTGAGCAAATTGCCAACCAGAAAGATGCACAGGTCGCCGCCATGCGCGGTGAATTGCAGGCCGCAGGTGCAGAACGCACTGTGGGGCAGGAGCAGGCTGCTGACAAACAACAGATGATGCAAATCCTTGTCGGGGTTGGGGCATTGATCGCGATTGCTGTGATCGGCTTTGTCCTGTTCAGGGTGATCAAGGGCCGTCAGTCCACAACCGAAATGCAGGAAGAATTGACCGCCGTGCGTCGTCGGACGCCGCGGACGGATCATGCCGCTGCCGCTGCGTCGGGCGGTAACAATACACCTGATGTGGTTTTAAGTGGGCTTGATAGCGAAAATCAGCCACTGAAAGTGACGGTCTCGGGCAAGGACCTGGCCGCCAAATCCTCTATCATTGTGGGGCGCAGCCCCTCGCACGCTGATGTGTTGATCAATGATGTGGAGATGTCGCGTGCCCATGCTGCCATTCGGGTCAGCTCAAGCGGGTATATGATTGAGGATATGGGCTCTACCAACGGTACAATGGTGAACGGTGCCCCCGCCGGGCAGGGTAGTCCGGTGCAAATCCGTGATGGCGATTCAGTCTTTTTCGGTAGCGTAAAATTGAAAGTGGAAATTTTGTGATATTGCGTTTCGGTGATCGCGCCCGTTGGGGGGGTGCGTCAACCTTTGACATGATGGTGACAGGATTGGGACGGCGGCTTCCCGCATGGGGTGGAGCTGCCGCCCTTTTCATTTTCGCCTGCCTTGCCCTGACCAGCCCGGCACAGGCCCGGCTTGATGTCGATAAGGTGGAGCGGTCCATCGTCCGGATTGAAGTGGGGCGTAGCTTCGGCTCAGGCTTTTTTGTGACAAATGATGGGGTGATCGCCACCAATTACCATGTCGTCGCCGGTGCCGAACGCATCATTATCCGGCCCAGTGGTGACGTCAGCGGCTATGAAGGCCGGGTGTTGTGGCAGTCCAAGCAAATGGATTTGGCGCTGTTAAGCGTGCAGGGCGTGACGCGCCCGCCTCTGACCTTGTTCATGGGTGATCCGCAGCGTGCGTCGAATGTCAACGTGGTTGGCTTTTCTGCCAAGTGTGATGCGGCTGCGGGTGGCCGCACCTTGCATACCTGCGCCACCAGTGGCGTTATTTCGCTGTTGGAAAATGATCGTGCCCGTGCCCGCCGCGTCGTGCAATCCGATGCGGTGATCAATCGTGGCTCATCAGGCGGACCGTTGTTGGATGATTGCGGCCGTGTGGTCGGCGTTGCGGCGCAAGGCTATGGCGGTGCAGGGGGCGAGGCGCTGTATGTCGCGATCCATACCACGTCGCTTGTAAAGTTTATGGGTAGTGACCAGCTGAAGCCGTTGGCCCTAAAGCCTGTCATGACGAAGACAACCTGTAAGACCAATGTCGCTGGCCCTGATGAGGAGGCGCGCAAACGTGCCGACAGCGCCAGCCGCAGTGCCGCTGATGCCAATCAAAAGGCACAGGATGCCTTGAACACGACCGCCAAGGCGCAGGCGCAGGCCGAAGCGGCCTCAAAAGAAGCGGAAGCTGCCACGAAAGAGGCAGAGCGGTTGAAGCAGCAATTAAAGCTTCAAGAAGAGCGTTTGGCGGCTGAACAGGCCAAACAGGAAGCCGAACGTGCGCGCCAGAAAAATGTCAATCTATCGATTGTGATCGGGGTCGGGGTGACGGTTTTGTTGACCCTGTTGACCCTTGGCTTGGCATTAAGACGGCCGCGCCAGCAATTGATTCAGGTGGTTGAACAGGTGTCGCGAACGGTGATGCCCTCAAACAGAAGTGCCGCCAACAAACCGAATGATGCGGTGCGCCGCAAGTCAACAATTGCCCCCCCCGGCGCCCCTGCGGAACATGATCTGCTGTTGATTGTCACAAAACCCGATGGTCACCAGTCGCAATATACTCTTGATGCTGCCAAGCTGGGCCAAACATGGTTCGGCGTCACCTTTGGCCGTCATAAGGGGCTGGTGGACCATGTGATCGAATCGCCGGAATTGTCACGTAGACATTTCCGTATTCGGTGGCAAAATCAAGGCTTTGAAATTGAAGACCTGAATTCAACAAACGGAACGTTGTTGAACGGTGTCGCGCTTTTAGCCTATAAGCCGAACAGGCTGAGGATGGAAGACGAGATCAAGCTGGGCCGCGTCAAGGCGCGCGTCAGCAAGGTCAAACACGAAACCGGAACAAAATAAATGGCTTCTGAGCATACAAATGCCCTACCGCGTGGTTATCGCATTGACGAGTATGAACTCGTCCGTGTGCTGGGGGCCGGTGGGTTTGGCATCACCTATCTTGGGTTTGATCACAATCTTGATAAGCAGGTTGCGATCAAGGAATATTTGCCGCGTGAATTGGCAACCCGTATAGATGGCTCAACCGTTGCGCCACATTCGTCGGGCGATCAGTCCGATTTTGAATGGGGGTTGGACCGCTTTTTGGAAGAAGCGCGGGTTTTGGCCCGGTTCGATCATCCCAATATTATCAAGGTTTATCGTTTTTTCCGTAATCACGGCACCGGTTATATCGTGATGGATTACGCGGAAGGTGAAAGCCTGTCCGCCTATTTGGGGCGTCAGGGCACCATCACCGAACCGCAATTGCGCGGTATCTTGATGCCGTCCTTGTCGGGTCTGAATATGATCCATGCCGGCGATGTGCTGCACAGGGATATCAAGCCGGGCAATATCATGATCCGTACCGATGGTACGCCGGTCTTGATTGACTTTGGTGCTGCCCGTCAGGCGATGAACAATAAAAGTCTGTCTGTGACGTCTATTGTGACGCCCGGCTATGCCCCGATTGAGCAATATTCCACCAAGGGCAATCAAGGCCCGTGGACGGATATTTATGCGTTGGGGGCTGTTGCCTATCGCTGTTTGATGGGCCACACGCCTGAGGATGCGACGGACCGTATTCTTGATGATGAAATGGTGCCCGCGGTTGAAGCTGCCAAGGGCAAGGCCAGCCCGGAATTTTTGGCTGCGATTGATGCGGCATTGGCAATACGCGAGGCTGATCGACCCCAAACGATTGCCGATTGGATCGAGATGTTCGGTGAAGTGCCCGAAAATGTCTTGTCTATCGGCGGTGGTCGCAGCCGCAGCAATGAAACCAGTCGTTTGAATGTGTCATCTGGCGAACCGAAATCCGGTGGCGGCAGCAAGACGGGCCTGTTTGTCGGGCTTGGGTTGTTGGTCGCCGCGGGGCTTGGTGCCGGTGGCTATTTCGCCATGGGCGGCTTTGGCGGTGGCGATGGTGGCAGTACAGCTGGTGGTGGGCAGGGCACAACCGCCGCTGTGCCGCAACAGGCCACTGTGGCCTTGACCGCAGAACAGATCACAACCGTGCAGGCGCAACTCCTCGCGCTGGGCTATCGCGTTGCAAAGAACGGTGAAATGGATGCGCGCACCAAGTTGGAACTGACGCGCTTTCAAATGGAAAAGGGCTTGCCCCAATCCGGTGTTGCCGATGCGCCCACCATGCAGCGTTTGAAGGTTGAACGTGATCGCGTGGATCAAAAGGCATGGCTTGAAGCATCCGGTGGTCATACGGTCAGCGGCTATGCTGCCTATTTGAAGGAATGGTCAGACGGGAATTACCGGACGCGGGCAGAAGCGGCGATCAAACAATTGCAGGCCGATGAAGCGCGCCTGAACGAGGCTGAAAAGCGGGCTGCGCAATTGGCCAAGGATGATGATGCCTATGCCAAGGCGCAAGGCCAGCACACACTTGATGCCTATCGCGCCTATTTGAAGAATTTCCCCAAGGGACGCCATGTTGCGCAGGCAACGCAGGCGTTTGACCGCCTGAACGCGGTTCGTAAGGCCGAAGAAAAGGCCAAGCAGGATCGTGCAGAAACCACACTGCGCAAGGAGGCGCAGACCCTGCTGATCCAGATGGGGTATGATGTTGATAACCGTTCAGGCCGGGCAACAACAAAAACCAACAAGGCGGTCGAAGAATTCCGGGGCGAGGTGGGCCTGCCTGTATCGTCCAAGGTGGACCTGATCTTGTTGTCCAATATGCGCCAGGTCGCCGAAGATCGTTTGTGGGCCAAAACCAAAAAGGCCCGCAGCGCCCGCGCCTATGAAACCTATCTCGACAGTTATCCTGATGGCCGCTATGCCGCTGAAGCACGTGACAATCTGGGTAAGGCCAAGCAGATGGCTGCAATGGCGGATGCCGAAAAAACCCTGACCCGTTCCATCCAGACAGAGCTGGGACGCCTTGGTTATAAGGTGCGGACTAATGGTGATTTTGATACGGCAACCGCAACGGCCATTGAGCTGTTTGAGCAAGAAACAGGTCGCAAGGTTACCGGCGAAATGTCAGACGAGCTGTTGGCAAATCTAAAGGCCACCAAGACACGTCCGGGTAAGGAAATGAAGATTGGCGGTATCGTCAAGGATTGCGAGGCTTGTCCGCCATTGGTTGTGGTGCCGACCGGTTCATTGACCATGACAACCAAAACAAAAAAGGGTGAACCAAGCGTCCGTAAAATTGCGATTGATACGCCCTTTGCCGTTGCGGTGGCTGAGGTGACGTTTGATGAATGGGATGCCTGCGTCGCCGCCTTTGCCTGCCAGCATAAGGGTGATCCCGGCTTTGGTAAGGGGCAGCTGCCTGTGGTTGGCGTCAGCTTTAATGACGCGCAAAATTATGTCGGCTTCCTGTCTGCCAGAACGGGCAAACCCTATCGGTTGTTAAGTGAAGCGGAATGGCAGTATACCGCTGGTGCCGGTGTCAGCAGTGCCTATGCATTTGGTGACAATGCACAGGAAATTTGCGCCTATGGCAATGTTGCGGGCAAGGAATCAGGCTTTGACTGGGGCAAGGATGGCTGTACCGACCAACACGGCCAGACAACCGCCCCTGTGAAATCATATAAGCCGAACAAATTCGGTGTCTATGACATGCATGGTAATGCTGCCGAATGGGTGGCTGATTGCTGGCACGATGATTATGAAGGCGCGCCGACAAACCGTAAATCATGGGAAAGCGGCGGTGATTGTAACTGGCGCATCCTGCGTGGCGGTTCGTGGCGCAACGCGGTAGATTACAGCACGCTTGACCGCCGCTCCAAAATGTTCGGCGTGGTGCGGGCCAATACAAACGGTTTCCGTGTTGTGCGTGACTTGGTGGACGGAGAAGGGCAATGATGCGCTCATACCGCATAGGCCGGGGGGCAACGTGCGAGATCATTGTTGATCATAAAAGCGTATCGCGCCTTCATGCGGAATTATCCGTGTCGGCGGATGGACGATATTATCTGACCGATTGCAATTCACGTGCAGGATCGTTCAAACAGGATAATGGCGAATGGGTGCGGGTACGACAGTCATTTGTTGAACCGACCCAGCCGTTGAAGTTGGGAGAGCAGGAGTTAACGGCGGAAGAGGCGATGGAGCGTCGGTCCGCCAAAATATCACATAAGGTTTAGTGTGATACAAAGGGGGAATGCCAGACGGGGCTTAAATTATGGCTGGTTTTTGGAAACGGGATAAAAACAAGAATAAAAAGGACAAGGGGCAAAGCAAGGTTGTTTTGCCCGATATGCCTGTGAGCGTGGCCAACCCCAAAACAGGCTTGATGGGCGCGGTTGAGCCGCTGAAACCGTTGGTTGGTGACGAGGAAGTGTCCCGCCGGTCAGAGGATGATACCGTCCAGCTTGACGTTGAAACAAAAATGGGGATGCGCACCACCGGCACGCCCAGCCCCCGTGAAATCGATACGCCCGCTGATGATAGCGAAGAAACAATGGTGCTGGGTCGTGATGCGACGGCAGAAGCGCCCCCATCAGACGACCCTTCTGCGGGGCCAGAAAACAATCTCCCAGAAAATAACGCGGTAGAGCCAACATCGTCGGATGAAGAAACAATGGTGCTGGGGCGTGCGCCAAGCGCACCGGTGGCACCAACCACGCCGATAGAGCCAAGCGTATCTGATAACGACAGCCCGCCGATGGCTGAACCGGAAGCAGAACCGGAAACAGCAGCAACCGGTCAGGCGTCGGATGAAGAAATCACCAAGCCTGACACAGTGATCAGACCATCAAGGTCGATTAACGAGGAGCCGCTATCCCGCGCCCAGACTCTGGGCCCGAAGGTGATGGCGGATGCTGACAAATATGCCGATATATTGCCCGTCGGTGATGATGACGAAGACCCAGCGCCTGACCCAATGGTTGATGCGCACCCCGCCGCTGATCCAGCACAGGACGTAGACGCTGACGCTGATGAAGACGCTGCTGAAGGCGCAGACGCCGATACAGAAGACGCTGTAGAAGCGGACCCTGATGTCGAAAAAGATGGCGCGCTTGATAAAGAGGTAGGCGTCGAAGTCGATGACGCAGAGAACATCACCCCCGTCAGTGCCGTGAGGAAATCCGGTACGCAGGCTGAGGGTGAAGAAGAAGCAACCCGGATATTCGGTGCGCGCCGCAAGATGCAAAAACCTGTCGCACCGTTATTGGATGTAAAGGTTGCGGGCGCATCGAAGCAGACTGACCCGAACGAGGCGATGGCAGACCCGATTGTGGGCTGGTTGGTAATTGTTGACGGACCGGGCGTGGGAAACTGCCTGCCGTTGGGCTATGGCACCAACCCTGTTGGGCGTGCCCCTGAACTGCGCGTGGCGTTGACATTTGGGGATTCGCAAGTGTCCCGCGGCACCCACGCCACAGTGATTTATGATCCCCGCGGGCGGGATTTTTATGTTCAGCATGGCGGTGGCACCAATCTGACATATCTTGATGACAAGCCCTTGCTTGAGCCAAAGCAGCTCAACCCTCGTGATCGCATTACGATCGGTGACACGGTTCTGATGTTGGTCCCCCTATGTGACAAAAACTTTGATTGGCAGGATCTGAATGATGAGTGAATCAGCAAAAACAAGCTATCAGGATGATCGCGTCTCTGCGGACCAAATGCAGGGTGGCCGGGATTATCAGGAAGATGATTACAAAGTGTCATGCATCAGCGCCCCCGCCGACGAAACGTCAGGCGAGTTGTTGATGGTATTGGCTGACGGTATGGGCGGCCATGCCGGCGGGGCCGAAGCGTCTGACATCGCCGTGCGCTATTTCACGGATCATTTCATTGGATCAGATGGCGCGGTAAATGATCGGTTTATGGCGGCGCTTGACGCGGCCAATAATGGCCTGGAACAGGAAGTAGAAAAAAACCCTGACCTTGAAGGTATGGGCTGCACTTTGGTTGGCCTGCACCTGACCGATCAGGGGGCGCGCTGGATCAGCGTGGGGGATTCCCCGCTTTATCTGGTGTCATCAGGCCGGATTGTGCAAATCAATGACGATCATTCAATGGCCCCCGTATTGGCGCAATTCGTCAAGGAAGGGCGCATGACAGCGGAGGAGGCGTCGAAGGATCCGCGCCGCAACGCCCTTCGGTCTGCCGTTGTGGGCGAGGAGCTAACCCTGATTGATCTGCCCCATGATCCCTTGCCGATCCATAAGGGTGATGTGTTGGTGTTGGCCTCTGACGGGTTGCAAACACTGCCCAATGCCAAGATCAATGACATTGTGGTCAAGCATGGCGATAAACCCGTTGATCAACTGGTTGAAAAACTGTTGCAGGCCGTCACGGATGCGGGTCGTCGGCGGCAGGATAACACAACGGTAATGGTGTACCGTGCTGATCGGCTGCTGGGCGAGGAGCCGCGCTCAGACGATTTGACGATTGATCCCAATTCCTTGGAAGAGGAAATGGATGCCATCATGAATGCGGGCAGCGCAGGCGGTGCAGACGAACAATTGCCTCTTGCCCTGATTGCAGCTGGTATTGTGGCCATTGTTGGCTTGGGCGTAGTGGCCTATATGGCGCTGATGTAGGTGCCCTAAAAAATCACCTATCGGGCGACAGATTTTTGTCGCCGCTCCGTTTAATGAATATGACCTACAGCTTTTGGGGTGTGGGATCATGTCTCTAGGATTATTGAAACGGAGCATAAAATGACCCGGAAAATACGTTTTGACAGCTTGCCTGCGTCCAGTCGCCTTTTGGCTGGTGCTGTGGCCGGTATTGTGGCGCTGACAGTCACAGGGGCGGTGGTTGCTGATTCCCACGGGGAAAAGGCCAAGACACGCGCAGCGCAACAGTTTAGCGCGATGGATGCCAATGGTGATGGCAAGCTGACGCGAGAGGAAATGAAGGCCCATCATAAGGCCCGTCATGCAAAAAAGGACACCAACGGTGATGGCAAAATTAGCCGGGATGAGTTCAAAAAAGCGGGCAAAAGCGAATGGGCGGCGCGCGCAGATCGCATGTTTGACCATATGGACCGCGACGGCGACGGTTTTTTGACCGACGCTGACAAGCCGAAGGACAAGGATATGGACAAGCGCCGTGCTGCCATGTTCGACAAGATGGACAAGGATGGTGACGGTGCCATCAGCCGGGACGAAGCAGAATCTGCCCGCATGTTCATGCGTCATCATATGAAGAAAAAACGCGGTCATGATTACGATGATCATGATGATGACGATCACAGCGGTCATTACGGGCATCGCTAAACGCTTATCACGGCCAAGTCAGGCGCGTATGCTGCTTTCATTATGGCAACACAATATGATCAGGATGCGCGCTTGATGCGCCAGGTTGCGGCGGGGGATAAACGCGCCTGCCGCACCTTGCTTGATCTCTATTTGGCATCCACTTGGCGTGTTGCCTTGGCCTGTACCGGACGGGCTGACCTTGCCGATGATTTGACACAAGAAGCATTGGCGCGGCTTTGGCAGGTGGCCCCCAAATGGCAGGCGCGGGCGCGGGTCTCTACATGGCTTTATCGTGTGGTAAAGAATCTGTGGATTGATCATCTGCGCAAACAGCGACCCGGCGGTGAAGCCGTGGACGACATAGCAGAACTGGCGGATGATCGTGCCGATCCGCATGACCGGTATCAGGCGTTGCAGGCAGGCGCGACGATGGCACAGGCGGTTGCGCAATTACCGCCACGCCAGCGGATTGCGGTCACACTATATTATTTTGAAGACCTGTCGATTGATGACGGGGCGCAGGTGATGGACATTGGGGCTGATGCATTCCAATCACTGATTGCGCGGGCCCGTAAGGGGTTGAAGGTGATGCTGGCCGATCACCGGCAGGATTTGATGGAGGGGCTGACGGATGAGTGATCAAAATATGGACGATCAAACCTTGGACAAATTATTGGCGGCTGCGCCGCGCCCATCGCCTGATGCGGCGCTGATGGGCCGGGTGATGGCCGATTTTGATGTGGCCCAAAATGCCATTGGCTGGCGTGATTTGGCGCAGATATTCTGGCCCTTTGGTCCGTTGTGGCAACCGTTGACCGCGCTGGCGCTGGTCGCGGTGATGGGGGTGGGGCTGGCACCCGCCGATATTGCGGTTTCTGATGATGCGCTTTTATTGGCGCAGGCAGATTTTGGCACGCTTGTGTTGGGGCAGGATTATGCTGCGATCCTTGAGGGGGGAGGAAACCAATGACCCGTAATCGTTTGTTGGCGCTGGCATTGTTTGTTTCGGTTGCCGTAAATATTTTTGCCGCGTCGGTATTTTTGGGGCCAGCCTTCCGGCAGGGGCCATATCTTGGCCCAATGACCGGGGAAAGGCATTTGGGAAGCCACGGGGAAAGGCATGGGGAAAGGCATGGGGAAAGGCATGGGCTGGACCTGCATCAGCTTGAACATTTGTCTGACGCCTCGCAACAAAAAGTGCGCGCCATTTGGCGGGATAGCCGCCGCGACCTTCATCGTGAGTTTCGTGCCTCGATAAAGGCGCGCCGTGGCTTGACCGAAGCACTGACCGCCGAAACTTATGATGCGCAGGCGGTGATGGCGGCGCAGGCGGCGCTTGATGCGGCGATGGGGCGGGTGCGGGCGCTGACTAATCAGGCGGTCTTGGATAGTGCCAGCGTTCTGTCGGATGAGGAACGGGAAGAATTTTTCAAACGTGGTTTCCGGCCCCGGCATGGCAAACAGTCATCATCAGATGATGATAGAGATGATGATGATTAGCGGGTCATCAGATAATGATCAGATGATCTGCCACTGCCCGGTGGCAAGGGCATAGGCCCCGATCAGGGCATTGGCGCAGGCGTGGGCGATTATCGCATCGCTGACGTTTTTCCGCCGCAAATACAGCAGCCCGAAACACAGGCCTGCAAGGCCCGCCAATATCCAATCGCCGTGTAATGCGGCGAACAGGCCGCTGCTGACCACAAGCGCGACAAGTCTTGTTGCCAGTGAATTGCGGGTGTTCAGGCGCGCCAGAATATAGCCACGGAAAAACAGTTCTTCCACCACCGGAATGATAAGGCTGGTGCCGATCAGGCGCGCAGTGACCCACAGGGTAAATGCGGCAGCAGACAGGGCACCTAAGCGGTCGGTCAGTATATCGTCGGCAGGGGTGTTGCGCAGAGCCACGATCCAAACCACACCGATCACCAAGCCCGTTGCGATGGCAAGCGGATCGGGGGTGAGCTTGATGCCGCGCAGCACCGGCCAAAACAGCCACAATGCAGCAGCCACAACCGCAATCCGCGCAGGATAGGCCAGTGCCGGTACTTCAATGACTGCACCTGCGATCAAAGATGTTGTCATCAATATGATGAATGGCAGGATATAGGCCGCAAGCGGGTCTTGGCGGAAAGGGGTGGTCGATGCTTGGGGCGCGGGATCAGTTTGCTTGATAAACCATGTCGATTTTTCAACCAGCACAATAATGCTGATATTCAGGATCAGGAACATGATCCACCCGGCATAGGAATGAAACCCGTCGATCGCCAGTTCCGGCGAAATATCTGCGCCGACAATGATCAACAGGGCAACCCGCACGGTGTTTAGAAGATAGCTTAGAATGATGGCGATGGGGATCAGCATGGCAAACCGCGCGACCCGTAGATGGTTGCTCATCAAAAACAGATACGACCCCAATAGGGTGGTGGTCAGGATCAGGCCCTGAACGCCTGAACAGGTGTGACCGACAAAAACGCGGAACCCTTCTACGCCCATCACGAAATCCTTGTCCCCATATAGCGGGGTGTAGCCAAGGATGGTCAACAGCGCAGCAACCCCATCAAATGTGGTGCGGGTAACAAGCGGGATTTGCCATGATGCTTGCAGCGTATAAAACCCGATCAATGGCGATATGGTGGCAATGATCACGAACCAGAACGGTTTTCGTTTCGCAGCTTCAAGCCATTGTGCAGGCGTGGCCAGAATGAACACAACACCGATCACGGCGCATAAGGCACCGCCCAGCCACATGGCAAGGCCATATGATTGTATCAATGCCGGATCAGAAACAGCCAACAGGCCGGGCAGTGACAACAGCAATACCCCGCCGATATGAACCGCCAGCCATGTGGGCGACAGGCTTGATGCCAAGCGGGCCTGCCGCATTGCGTGGGTGATTTGATGGGTTTGATAAAGGCAAAGCAACAACAGCGCCACCGCGCCGCCAAATATCATTTCATAGAAAAAATTCGTCAGCGTGCAGAATGTCGTGTCGGATGCCAAAAACCGGCACATATCGACCGGCATATCAGGGTGCCCGGCGACCGGACCTGAAATATAGATAATGAATAACAGTCCCAATTCCACGGCAAACAGACAGGTCAGTGCTGTGACCTGCCAAATGAGTGAGGTTGGAATAGGCCGTGCCGCGTGGGTCATGAATACTCAATCAAAATGTTCAGATATCTTGCCAACCCAATCGCGCATCATCAATGCAGATCAGGCAGGCGACAGTGCCATAGTCATTGGATAGTTGGAAAGCAAAATCAGCCTTGGACAGATATGGCAATGTGGTGGTCCTCCGCCCGCGCCCCCTACCGCCACACAACCCCAAAATGCATTGCAGTTGTGCGCTGGTCAAACACGCAATTGACCGCTTGTCAGGGTGTTTGCGCACGTCTATGGTCAAACGGTAATGATAGGGGCTAAAGGAAAATTATCATGAAAATCATTCTATCCGCCGCAACATTGGTTGCTGTTTCAACAGGCAGTGCCTTTGCAATTTCCGGCGGCAGCGTCCCCGAAATTTCATCAGTGGGCGGCGTCGCTGCAATGGCCATTGTGGGCGGCATTGCCGTTTATCTGTGGGAACGCAAAAACCGCAAATAGACCATCTATGTATTTGATATGGACGCAAAGGCTTTCGTTTCGTGAGTGATTTTTTTGCGTCCATAATCGAACTGCTGGTTTCGTTCGCACCACTGATTATTGCTTTCGCTGGCGCTTATGCGTTGGAAGTGTGGCGTCCGTGGCGGCGGCGAGATGAGCGGTTCTGGCTGCGTGCTGCCCAGGCAACAATCCTTTATGCGGTTGGTGTTTGGCTTGTCGTGGTTCTGTTTCCCGGATCGCTGCAAGAGCTGTCGGATAACAATGCCCAATCGGGGTTGGGTTTGCTGCCCCTTTTGGGGGTGGAGCCGCTGAATTGGTCACTGCCAGTCTTGTTCGTGGTGACGTTTTGCTTGCGGGACTTGCTGTTGTACACCACGCATTGGACCACGCATAAGTTCCCGTTTTTGTGGCGTATGCACCGGGTGCATCATTCCGATATCGAGATTGACGCATCAACCGCGCTGCGCGATCACCCACTTGAAATAATCTATGGGTTGTCGGTGCATATCATTGTGTTTTTGGCGCTGGGCATTCCGGGCACCGCCTTGGGGCCGACGATTGCCGTTTCGCTGGCATTGGGGGTTTGGGTGCATACAAACACGCCGTCCCCCCAATGGATGAAATATGTGGCCTTGGTCTTGGTGACGCCTGATTATCATCGACGTCACCACAGCGCTGCGATGGCAGACTTCAATTGTAATTTGGGCAATTCATTGACGATCTGGGACCGCTTGTTCGGGACCGTGCATGCGACCTTCAAAGGTGTGTCGACAGAACAAAATCAAGATGTCAGTTTCGGCTGCCCTGTCCCTGACGAGCAGCGAGATACGTTGATTGGTATGTTGCTTGATCCGTTCCAGCGCGAGCTGACCGAACAGGAAATAGCCGCGACAACATCTGCTGCCAAACCTGATAGCAGCCAGCACTCATAACCAAATCGCTAAATGGGTAGCGCCACCGTCTGTTCAGTCGCGCTGATCTTGCTGCGTTGGTGGCGCTGGCGGCGTTACAGGGTTGGGCAATATCGGGTCTGCCAACAGGCCCACGATTGCATTATACCGTTCAGGCGGCTGGCCAACGCCCACTGTGAAGTGGGCTGGCGCGGCGGGCGCAAATCCCTGCACAAGTGGGTTGGCACTACCAAACAGATGATCCCAAATGGTCAGGACAGTGCCGTAATTGGTCATTTGATCCTGCCCGGCGTCGCTGTGATGGCGTTTGTGATATTCCGGCGTCACAATCAGGCGTGACAGGGGCCGCAAAAAACGCGGGGTCACAATATTGCTGTGGACATAGAAATTGATCACCAGCAAGACACCCTCTGCCCAGATAAAGCAGATCAGCGGCAGGCCGCTGACAACAATAACGCCCAAGGTCAGCGCGGTGTTGATCAGAACCTCAACCGGGTGAAACCGCAAAGCGGTTGAGGTGTCATAGCTGGTGTCAGAATGGTGGGCGCGATGGATGCGCCACAGCACGGGCACCTGATGAAACAGGCGATGCGAAAAATAGACCGCCAGATCCGTTACCAGCAACGTGATGATGAAACTGACTGCCAAGGGCATCTGGGCAAAAAAGTCGGCACTGATCTGCCATTGCAGCGCCAGTGCAGCGGCCTGTGATTGGGTCGGCAATAAGTTCACGGTCAGAATGCTGGCCGTTAAATAAAGCGTCGTAGACAATAACAGCCGATAGGCATAGGGGGCCTGCGCCTTTTCAAAGGGCGCAAACAGTTCGGCCAAACGAAACAGGGCCAAACACAGGATCAGCGGACCAAAGGCGATAAGCGTATCTGTCAGCTGGTCAATCATATTGTAACCACCATAAATCCCAGTTTTTTAACCGCCAAAAAAGAAAGGCACCGATGTGATCGATGCCCTTCGTCAGTTTGATAAGGCAACCGCCCTATTTGCGGTTCTTGCGATCCCAGAAATAGGCAGCAATGCCGCCAATAACTGCCATGGCCGCCAAACCACCTGTGGCTGACACTTCGGGTGCGCCGATTGGCGCAAAGCCCGCGAGAGCGGGACTTGTTGCGGTTGCAAACAGTGCGGCTGCAATTATCTTTTTCATTTCGGCCCCTCTTATACAATTAAACTTATGTTTTTGAGTATAGGGTGACGTTAGGCCCGGTCAAATAAAAAGACGGCCCGCATGGAGCCGCCTTTCGCAGAATTGTCATGGATTCGTTAGGCAACAGCCCTATTTGCGGTTCTTGCGATCCCAGAAATAGGCAGCAATGCCGCCAACAACGGCCATGGCCGCCAAACCGCCTGTGGCTGACACTTCCGGTGCACCGATTGGGATACGAACTTTCCCGGCAAAGGCAGGGCCTGTCGCCATTATAAATAGTGCGGCTGTATAGAGCTTTTTCATATTGTTCCCCAATATATTAACCTTACATGCCCAATATAGGACCGCGGAGGGACGGGTCAAATAAAAAGACGCCGGGGTGCCCCCCGACGCCTTCGTGATTTGATCGGTGTGTCTGCCTATTGCGCCAGATCCCGCAGCACGTAATGCAGGATGCCGCCATTGCGGAAATAGGCGACCTCGTTCCCTGTATCAATGCGCAGCAGCAGCGGCACTTTCTTGGTCTTGCCATTCTTATAGGTGATCTGTGCCTCTACCGTCATGCGGGGTTTAATGCCCTTGGCAAGGCCGGGCAGGGTGATGGTTTCAGACCCGTCCATTTTCAGCGTTTTGCGGCTGGTGCCTTCTTCGAACTGTAGGGGCAGGACGCCCATCCCAACAAGGTTGGAACGGTGAATCCGTTCAAAGCTTTCGGCGATCACGGCCTTCACCCCCAGCAGGATCGTGCCCTTGGCCGCCCAATCGCGGGACGACCCGGTGCCATATTCCTTGCCGGCCACAACCACCAGCGGGGTGCCTGCGGTTTGATATGCCATCGCCGCGTCATAGATTGACATCTGTTTGCCACTGGGTTGATGAACGGTCACGCCGCCTTCGACGCCGGGGACCATTTCGTTTTTGATGCGGATATTGGCAAAGGTGCCGCGCATCATCACCTGATGATTGCCGCGCCGTGACCCATATGAGTTAAAGTCGGCTTGCGCCACCTTGTTTTTGGTCAGATAGGCACCGGCGGGGCTGTCCTTTTTGATGACGCCTGCGGGGCTGATATGATCGGTGGTGATGGAATCACCAAACAGGCCCAACACGCGGGCATCTTCAACATCCGTCAGCTTGTCCACATCCATCGTCATGCCATCGAAATAGGGCGGGTTTTGCACATAGGTTGACTTGTCATCGAAGTCATATGTCAGCCCCTCGCCCGCCTTGATCTTGCGCCAGCCCGCGTCACCGGTGAACACATCGGCATAGCGTTTCTTGAACGCTGCGCGCGTTACGGTCTTGCGGACGGTTTGGGTAATCTCAGCATTTGATGGCCAAATATCCTTCAAATAAACCGGGTTGCCCTTGCGGTCCTGCCCGATGGGATCGGTGGTCAGGTTCAGCTTGGTCGTTCCGGCAAGGGCATAGGCAACAACCAAGGGCGGGGAGGCAAGATAGTTCGCCTTGACCTGTTGGTTGACACGGCCTTCAAAATTGCGATTGCCTGACAGCACCGATGCGACGGCCAAATCTTCCTTGGCCACGGTTTTGCTGATGGGCGGCGGCAGGGGGCCTGAATTGCCGATACAGGTCGTGCAGCCATAGCCAACCACGTTAAAGCCCAGCTTATTCAATTCCCTTTGCAGGCCGGCGGCTTGCAGATAGTCAGACACAACTTGCGACCCCGGCGCGAGGGAGGTTTTGACCCACGGCTTCACCTTCATACCCAGCCTGGCGGCATTGCGCGCCAGCAGCCCCGCGCCAATCATGACAGATGGGTTGGAGGTATTGGTGCAACTGGTGATGGCGGCGATCACAACATCGCCATGCCCAAGGTCGTAATTTTCGCCCCGCACCTTAACGCGGCGGTCAGCTTCGTCCGCCTTGCCGAATTCATTGGCGAGGGTGTCGGCAAAGTTTTGCGCAACACCGCTAAGGGCCACGCGGTCCTGTGGCCGTTTGGGGCCTGCCAATGACGGCTCTACCGTAGACATATCAAGTTCAAGTGTGTCGGTGAACACCGGGTCCTTTGACCGCTTGGTGCGCCACATGCCCTGTTTTTTGGCATAGGCTTCGGTCAGGGCAACCCGTGACGGGCTGCGGCCTGTTGATTTCAGGTAATTGATGGTTTCGTCATCAATGGGGAAGAACCCACATGTGGCGCCATATTCGGGGGCCATATTGGCCACGGTGGCCCGGTCAGCCAGCGACAGCTGGTCAAGGCCGGGGCCGTAAAATTCAACGAACTTGCCGACCACGCCCTTATTGCGCAGCATTTCAGTGATGGTTAGCACAAGGTCAGTGGCGGTGTTGCCTTCCCTGATCTTGCCCGTCAGCTTGAAGCCGACAACTTCAGGTAACAGCATGGAAATCGGCTGGCCCAGCATTGCGGCCTCAGCCTCAATCCCGCCAACACCCCAGCCCAGCACGGCAAGGCCGTTGACCATGGTGGTGTGGCTATCGGTGCCGACCAGCGTGTCGGGATAGGCGACATCTACCTTGTTGCCCTTTTCATCCAGCCCCTTACCGGTCCAGACGGTTTGGGCCAGATATTCCAGATTGACCTGATGGCAGATGCCGGTGCCCGGCGGCACAACGCGGAAATTGTCAAACGCCTGTTGGCCCCAGCGCAGAAACTTATAGCGTTCATCATTACGTGAATATTCCAGCGATACATTATCCTTGAACGCCTGTGGCGTGCCGAAATGATCAACCATCACTGAATGGTCGATCACCAAATCGACGGGGGCCAGCGGGTTGATCTTTTTCGGGTTTGCGCCAAGCGCAGTCATTGCGCCGCGCATGGCAGCAAGGTCAACCACGGCGGGCACGCCGGTAAAATCCTGCATCAGCACGCGGGCGGGGCGATAGGCAATCTCCTTCGGGTTCTTTTTACGCTTCAACCATGTGCCCAGCGCCTTGATGTCCTTTTCCTTGACCGTGTCGCCATCTTCAAAGCGCAGCAGGTTTTCAAGGATGACTTTTAACGAGTAGGGCAGGCGATCAAAGTCGAGGCCCAATGCCTTTGCTGCCTTGGGAACCGAATAATAGGTATAGGTCTTGGCCCCGACTTTCAGCCGTGATTTGGTTTTCAGCGTGTCTTGGCCAAGTGTCTGTACTGGTGCAGGCATCGTATTCCCCTCTTATTCGTTTGGTGCAGTTTTGTACCTTAAGTCCCACAACTAAGCCTTTGGGCTTCAAAAAGCTATGACTTCCAGCCATAGTAGCGGTAATTCGCAGTGATCTTGCCAGCTGTTTTGCCAGCTATCTTACTAGTGATTTTGAATGAGAGTGTTGTGACAGTCAAAATTGAACATAAGGAGGCGGTGACCATCGTCTCAATCGATCGGCCCGATCGGCGCAATGCGGTGGATGGTGATACCGCCCGTGCGCTGGCAGATGCCTTTCGTGCGTTTGATGAGGATGACACGAAAAAGGTCGGCATTTTGACCGGCACGGCAGGGGCCTTTTGCGCTGGTGCTGATCTGAAGGCCGTGGCCGCAGGGCTGGGCGCAAACCCCGTGACGCCCCCCAAGGTCGGTGACGCGTTTGACCGCCTTGATGTCGGGCCGATGGGGCCTAGCCGCTTTGTCCTGAACAAGCCTGTGATCGCCGCCATCGAAGGGCACGCGGTTGCCGGCGGGCTTGAGCTTGCCTTGTGGTGCGATATGCGCGTGGTATCCGAAGATGCGGTGCTGGGCGTGTTTTGCCGCCGTTGGGGGGTGCCGCTGATTGATGGTGGCACGGTTCGGCTGCCGCGCCTGATCGGGCAGGGTCATGCGATGGATTTGATTCTGACGGGCCGCCCCGTGGATGCTGAAGAGGCACGGATGATGGGCCTTGCCAACCGTATCGCGCCCAAGGGGGACGCGCTGTATGAGGCATTGAAGCTGGCCCAACAATTATGCGAATTTCCGCAAATCTGTATGCGGCATGACCGGTTGAGCGCGCTGGAACAATGGGGCCTGCCCTATGATCAGGCGATGGCAAATGAAGTTGATCATGGCCGCCATGCGCTCAAGGCTGATGAGGCCCGCACAGGTGCCGCCCGCTTTGCCGCCGGGCGTGGCCGTGGTGGAAGTTTCGATAAGATATGAGCCCAACCCCCTTTCCAGACCTGTCCCTGTCAGTTGACGGGCTTTGCGTGACGCGCGGCACCCGCACAGTGCTGCGTGATCTGGGTTTTGCCTTTATTGGTGGGCAGGCGGTCAGCCTGACCGGGCCAAACGGGGTGGGGAAATCAACGCTGTTGCTGACACTTGCCGGCTTGTTGAGTGCTGAAGATGGCGCGATAACGCTGCAGATTGGTGGTCAGCCTGTCGAACTGGCGGAACAGTGCTTTTTATATGGTCATCGGTTGGGGTTAAAACCACTATTGACCGTGGGGGAAAATTTGCAGTTCTGGCGCGATTTCGCCGGGAATGGGCGTAGCGCGACTGTGGAACAGGCGCTGGACGCTGTGGCGTTGACAGTGTTGCAGGATCATTCGGCGTCAATCCTTAGCCAAGGGCAGCAAAAACGGTTGAGCTTTGCCCGCGCTTTGGTGGCCCCGCGCCCTATTTGGTTGCTGGATGAACCCTTGGCCAGCCTTGATGGGGACAGTCAGGAACGGATCACACACTTGATCGATGATCATCGCGGACGGGGCGGCCTTGCCCTTGTGGCAACGCACCAGCCTTTGCCGCTTGCTGGCGGGGTAGACTTGATATTGAAGCGGGGGGGGCACAGCTGATGGCGCGTCCCTTGACCAGTTTGATCAAACGCGATGTCCGCCTTGCGGTTCGTCAGGGCGGCAGCGTTGTGCAATCGGTGCTGTTTTTCCTGATGATCGGGATGATTGTCCCGTTTGGGGTGGGGGCAGATGCCGACAAGTTGGCTGACATTGCCCCCGGGATCATCATGGTGGCGGCGCTTTTGGCGCTGTTGTTGACGCTGGATCGGCTGTTTCAGGCCGATTTTGAAGATGGCAGCATTGACGGGCTGATCACATTGGGGCCGTTGCTGGAGCTGACGGTGCTGGCCAAGGGGGTGGCGCACTGGTTGGGCACCGGGTTGCCGCTGGTATTGGCTGCGCCTGTCATGGCGTTGCTGCTGAATTTGCCGCTGGACGCCTATCCGGTGATGGTTTTGACCATCATTCTTGCCACAATCGGGCTAAGTTTCATTGGCATGATCGGGGCGGCCCTGACGGTGGGGATCAGACGTGGGGGGCTGCTCTTGTCATTGCTGGTGATCCCGCTATACGTACCTATAATTATTTTCGGGTCTGCGGCCATTGCGGTGGCGGGCACCGGGTCGCCGGACCTGCCGGCATCATTGGGGTTACTGGCGCTGATCGCGCTGGGCAGCCTTGTTCTTTCGCCCTTTGCCGCCGCTGCGGCGCTTCGCCTGAATGCAGCTTGATGAACGGATCGACCGACTGACCATGCAGCGTTACGCCAATCCAAAAGCCTTTATCGCCATTGCCGACCGGGTTATTCCCTGGTTGAAAGTCCTGACCGGGCTGGCCTTTGTCGGCGGCCTTTATCTTGCGCTGTTTCAGGCCCCGGCGGATTATCAGCAAAGCGAAACCGTGCGCATCATGTTTGTGCATGTGCCTACCGCCACCATGTCGATGATGGTGTTCGCGATTATGACAACGTCGTCCATCGTGGCGCTGATCTGGGGCCACCGGGTTGCTGATCTGTTTGCCCGGGCCAGCGCGCCCATCGGCGCGGCCTTCACCTTTATCGCCTTGTTCTCAGGCTCGTTCTGGGGGCGGCCCATGTGGGGCACATGGTGGGAATGGGGTGATGCCAGACTGGTGTCTGAACTGATCCTGCTGTTCATCTATTTCGGCTATATGGGCATTTGGCAAACCATTGACGATCCGATTAAGGCGGCGAAGGCAGCACGGATCACCGCCATTGTCGGTGCGGTCAATCTGCCGATCATCAAATTTTCCGTCGATTGGTGGAACACGTTGCACCAGCCTGCATCCTTGGTGCGGATGGATGGCCCTGCCATTCATGAAAGCCTGTTATGGCCGCTATTTGCCATGTGGGCAGCGTTTGGCCTGTTCTATGTGACGATGGCGCTGATCGGCACCAAAATTGAAATTCTGCGCTTCCAGTCCCGCGCCCGGGCCATGCGCCAGACCGAAGGGGTGTAACAGATGGAAAACCTGTCCACATTTTTGGCGATGGATGGTTACGGCACCTTTATCTGGCCGGTCTATGGGGTGGCGCTGACATTATGCGGCGTGATCTGGATCGCCCGTTCCTATACATTGCGGTCATTAGAGCGCGCCCAAAAGGATGAGGATCAAGCAACATGACCCGTAAACAACAACGCACATGGTTCTTGGTTGGCGGTGTCGGCGTGTTGGCATTGGCCACTGTTTTGATTTTAGGCGCCCTTGGCGATTCCCTTGTCTATTTCTATTCCCCGACCGAGTTGACGGAAAAGGCAATCGACCCCGGCGCGCAAATTCGCGTTGGCGGTTTGGTCGAAGAAGGCAGCGTTGAAAAGGGCGAGGGGCTGGATGTCAGCTTTGTCGTTACGGATCTGAATGAAAGCGTAACGGTCAATTATAATGGCCTGTTGCCTGATCTATTCCGTGAAGGTCAAGGCGTCGTGGCCGAAGGCAGTTTTCTGACCGACGGGCAGTTCCATGCCACCAAGGTGCTGGCAAAGCATGACGAAAAATATATGCCGAAGGAAGTTGCCGATGCCCTGAAAGAACAGGGCAAGTGGAAGGCTGACGAGACATTGATAGATGACAGCGTCAAAAAATACGGGATAGATGATAGCGGCACAAATAAAGGGTATGGCGAATGACCGAATTGCTGCCAGAAATTGGCACTGTCTTTTTATGTCTGGCCCTGATTACGGCTATCTTGTCGGGGTTGGTGCCACAATGGGGCGCGCTGCGCGGCGATGCACGGTTGATGCGCTTTGCCGATTCTGGTGCCATTGTGCAGGGCATCATGATTGCCGGGGCGTTCGGGGTGCTAACCCATGCCTTTGTGGTCAGTGATTTTTCGGTTGAAACGGTTGCCAACAATTCCCACACGTTAAAACCCATGCTGTATAAAATCAGCGGAGTATGGGGCAATCATGAAGGCAGTCTGGTACTGTGGGTCATGATCCTGACCCTGTTCGGCGCTGCGGTCGCCCTGTTTGGGCAAAGCCTGCCGTTAAGCCTGCGGGCACGTGTGTTGTCGGTTCAGTCGCTGGTAGCTGTTGGGTTTTTAAGTTTCACTATTTTCACCTCCAACCCGTTTGCGCGGCTTGACCCAGCCCCGATTGAAGGGCTGGGGTTGAACCCGCTTTTGCAGGACCCCGGCTTGGCCTTTCACCCGCCCTTTCTTTATTTGGGGTATGTCGGCTTTTCCATCGCCTTTTCATTCGCAATCGGTGCCTTGCTTGAGGGGAAGGTCGATGCAGCATGGGCCCGCTGGGTGAAGCCGTGGACATTGGCTGCGTGGATTTTCCTGACCATCGGGATCGCCCTTGGGTCTTGGTGGGCCTATTACGAACTTGGTTGGGGCGGTTTCTGGTTTTGGGATCCGGTTGAAAATGCCAGCCTGCTACCGTGGCTGATGGGTACGGCCTTGCTGCATTCTGTGATCGTGGTCGAACGGCGCGACAGCCTGAAACGATGGACCATCCTGTTGGCGATTGGCACATTTTCATTGTCATTGCTGGGGACATTCCTTGTCCGGTCCGGCGTGTTGACGTCGGTTCATGCCTTTGCAACAGACCCAGAACGGGGTGTCTTTATCTTGGGGTTCTTGGTGGCTGTCGTTGGTGGCTCCCTCACCCTATATGCGTTACGGGCAGGCAAACTTGACCCGGTGGGGCTGTTTGCCCCCATCAGCCGTGAAGGTGCCTTGTTGATCAATAACTGGTTCTTGGTTTCCGCGGCCGGCACGGTCTTGCTTGGCACGTTGTATCCGCTGTTCCTTGATGCCCTGACGGGTGAGAAGATCACCGTTGGGCCGCCCTTTTTTAATGCAACCGTATTGCCGATCATGGTGCCGCTGGCCCTTGCGATGGCCGTCGGGCCGTGGCTGCGCTGGCGGTCTGATCAGTTGACGGGCATGGGCGGCAGGCTGGGGCTTATTTTCGGCATTGCGGCCCTTGCCGTCTTTGCCACTGTGATCCTGACCACCGATGCGCCGTGGTGGGGCCTTGCGGGTGTGGGGCTTGGCGTCTGGTTGATTGCGGGCACCGGTCTTGACTGGTTGCGCCGGACCGGGCTGTTGCGCGGCGGGTTTGCCAAACTGCCCCGTTCTGTCCACGGCATGACCTTGGCCCATATCGGCTTTGGCTTGGTTATTTTGGGTGTGGTCGGCAATACCGGCTGGACCCAGGAAGAACAGGGCCTGATGAAGGTTGGCGATAAAGTTACCCTTGGCCAGTATGAGTTCGCCCTTGAAGGAGTGGCGGTTGTGCCGGGGCCGAATTATCGCGCCCAGCAGGGCACATTGATGGTCAGCAAGCTTGATAGCGGCGGCGATGCGGTATGGACAGCGCCCTTCCGCCCCGAAATGCGCCATTACCGTGATCCCGTTCAAACCACGACAGAGGCGGCGATCAAAACCAGTGTCTTGCGCGATTTGTTTGCCGTGGTGGGGGAAGGCAATCACCAGCAGGGCTTTGCCGTGCGGGTATATGTCAAGCCACTGGTGCCATGGATTTGGACCGGTGCCGGGCTGATGGCGCTGGGGGGGTTATTGTCCCTGTCGCGTAGCTTTGCGCGCCGGCCCCGTCAGGTCACCACAAAAGAGGCCACAGTATGAGTGAGCAAAATTCTGTATGGCGCGCCCGGCTAACCCGGTTTGTGCCCTTGGCGGTTTTTGCGTTGCTGGCAAGCGCGCTTTATGTGGGGTTAAGCCTTAATCCAAAGGAAATCCCCTCGGCCCTGATTGACAAACCTGTGCCGCAGTTTGACCTGCCGGCTTTGGTCGGGCGTGATGCTGACAGTGGGTTAAGCACCGCTGATTTGCACACGGGTGACCTTGCCATCGTGAATGTTTGGGCCAGCTGGTGCGTGCCCTGCCGGGTTGAACATCCCTTGTTGAAACGTCTGGCGGCCCAAAGCGGTGTGCCGGTCCACGGGCTGAACTATAAGGACCGGCCTGACAATGCCCGCGCTTTTTTGGATGAACTTGGCGACCCGTTTGTACGGGTCGGCGTTGATGCATCGGGCCGTGCAGGGATTGACTGGGGCGTTTATGGCGTGCCCGAAACCTTCATCATTTCTGGCGAAGGGACGATCCTGCATAAACATATCGGCCCGCTGACTGATCAGGCGATTGATAGCATTCTGTTACCGTTTTTGGCTGAGGCACAGGGTAAATGACCAGCTTGCGCATGATGATTGTAGGGGCTTTTATGGGGCTGTTATTGCTGCCCACGCTTGCCCTTGCCGTGGCGGTTGATGAAAACCCGCTGGCCGACCCCGCGCTTGAACAACAGGTGCAGGACATATCCAAAACACTGCGCTGCCTTGTCTGCCAAAATCAATCCATTGAAGATTCCAATTCTGATTTGGCCAAGGATTTGCGCAATGTCGTGCGTGAACGTGTTGCGGCGGGGGACAATGGTGATCAGGTCCGCGCCTATATGGTGGATCGTTATGGCGAATGGGTATTGATGAGCCCGCCTGTCTCGCAGCGCACCTATGTTTTGTGGCTGGGGCCGCTGGCGCTGGTGCTGGTGGGTTTGTTTGCCATCATAGTGATGATGCGCCGCCGCGCTGCTGACGGCACACAGATTGATATTGCCTTGTCTGACGAGGACAAGGCCCGCGCCAAGGCGCTGCTTAAAGGGAACGATGAATGATTTGGTTCGGCTTTCTGGCTGCCGCAATTTTTGTATTGGCGGTTTTGTTGTGGCCGCTGTTTCGTGCCAATGACAGCGCGGCCGCCGATGCGTTAAGCGTTTATCGCGATGCGATGGCTGCGGCCCAATCGGATGAAGAACGCGCCGAGATCGAGGCCCGCGTGCTGGCCGCCACTGCCGCAGACAAGGCAGGCGACGACCGCCCCTTGTCCAAGCTGGGCGTTGGTCTGGTTGCGGCCTTCGTCGCCTTTGTGATGCTTGGTGGCGGGTTCACCCTTTATGCCATGATCGGCGTGCCGCAACTTGACGGACGGCCCATTGCGTCGGTGCCGCGTCCCACGGCCCCTGCGGGGGAATCCATTGCGGGTGAAGATGCTGGGGCGTTGTCGGAACTTGCCGGACAATTATTTGATAAATTGCGCGAACAGGGCAGTGATGCCCCCGCTGAAGGGTGGATGTTGTTGGCGCGGACCTATTTGCAATTGGGCCGCCATGCTGATGCCGCTGATGCGTTTGAGCAGGCAGCCGCGCGCGCAGCCGGTGACCCTGAACCCCTTATGGGTGCGGGGGAGGCGTTGGTCTTTGCCGCCGGCGGGACAGTGACTGACCGGGCACGGGGCCTGTTTGCGGATGCAGCCTTGCTTGATCCCAAGCACCCCGGCAGCCGTTATTACCTTGCGCTTTACGCCTATCAACAAGGTCGGATGAGCGCCGCGTATGACGCGTTTGTGGCGCTTTATAACGACACCGCCGATGATGCGCCGTGGATGGGGCAGCTTGTGGCACGCCTT
Source organism: Hyphomicrobiales bacterium (assembly GCA_006844605.1). Taxonomy (GTDB): domain Bacteria; phylum Pseudomonadota; class Alphaproteobacteria; order SPJN01; family SPJN01; genus SPJN01. The sequence goes on from SPJN01000013.1 coordinate 43,193, forward strand.
GATGAAGTTGCGACCGCATCGGGCAAACCGCTGCCGGAAAAACTTGTGCAGCGTGTTGCCGAAGCCCGCCAAATGGCACGTGCCAATGCCCCTGTTGCATCACCACCCTCTGCTGCGGGCAATGCCCCCGGCCCCTCGCGTGAGGATATGGAGGCAGCACAGGGCATGTCACCCGATGACCGGATGGGCATGATCCAAGGCATGGTGGCAGGGCTTGCCGAACGGCTGGCGGATGAACCGGATGATCTTGATGGCTGGACCCGTTTGGCCCGTGCCTACAAGGTGTTGGGCGATATTGAAGGCTATGTTGAGGCGACGAAGAATGTCTCCCGTCTGCAGCCCAATGACAGTGCCGCCGCCACTGCCTATGGCGAGGCGTTGATCAATTTAACCGGCAATGACCGGGTGCCCGATCAGGCGATGGCGGCGTTCAATCGTGCGGTGTTGCTTGACCCCAATAATTTGCAGGCGCTTTATTATCGTGGCTTGGGCCATGCCTCGCGCGGGGAAAAGCCCGCCGCCCGCAGTGATTTGCAGGCCGTGTTAAATGCCCTGCCGCCGCAAGCGCCTGTTCGTGAAGGGGTTGAAGCGGCCCTGAAAGATTTGCAAGACTAGCATCATGGCAAATGACGATAACGCAAAACCGAAGCATGAGCATAAGCCGGGTATCACCAACCCGATGCTGTATGATGGCTCATTCTCAAAATCTGTCCCCCAAGGTGATAATCGTGAGCGGCTGATCTGTAATGATTGCGGCTTCGTCAATTATCAAAACCCGAAAATCGTGGCGGGCGTTGTTTGTGTGCATGACGACAAGGTGCTGTTGTGCAAACGCTCGATTGAACCACGCTTGGGTTACTGGACCTTGCCCGCAGGCTTTATGGAAGAAGGCGAAAGCGCCGAACATGGCGCATTGCGTGAGGCCCGCGAAGAAGCGAATGCAGAGCTTGAGGTAGAGCAGCTATTGGCGGTCTATTCCATCCCCCGGATCAGTCAGGTACAGCTGATGTACAAGGCGCGGTTCAAGGGCGCGCCGGAGTTTTCTGCTGGCGAAGAAAGCCTTGAGGTGCGCCTGTTCGATTGGGACGACATCCCGTGGGACGAGCTTGCGTTTCCATCGGCCCTATGGGCGCTGGAACAATATCGCACCGTGTGGGGGCAAAAAGAATTCGCCCCCTTCACCAACCCGGAAGGTGATTGGGGAAACTTCTTTAAAAAGCGCGATTAGGGTGTCCGACTGATCAGAAGTTACTGAGCAGAGTGAACTCGACCTGACTGTCATTGGCGTTGATGATCTGCGCCCGCATATTGCCGAAGGCGATGACATTTGTTGCGGACAGATCATATTGATACTGCGCCTCTGACACCACATGGTGCGGGTAGTCATCATATTCACGATAGGTGAAATAGAAGATGTTGTCGTCACGTTTGACGTAGCGAAATTCTTTCACCAGAGAGCGAGAGCCGTTGTTTGACTCGTTGATAATTGAAATATTCTGAAAGTCTTTTTTCAACTCGTTAAAGTGATGCCCTAGTGGTGCGCCGTACTGGGAATAGACGGGCATAACGCTGTAATAAATATTGCTGTCAACACAAACTCTAGAATTTGGGATGCTTCCTGTGCATGACAAAAATGATTCCGTGCCGTCAGGTTCTGTCATCTTGGTTGGCACCGGGCCAAAGCATGGAAGTTCTTTGCTGCCTACTGTGATGCCAAGCGGCATGGTGACATTATCGGTTTGATAGTAACGCCCAGGAGCAACTGTTGATGAGCATTTTCCTAGTAGTATAGGTCGACCCTCACCTTGGGCTCTGCCAAAAGTTGTCATTTGCCTAATATCAAGAACACGGCTACTGCTTTTATGACCATACGCGATCATCGTTTCGCCTGCGATTGCAGTCGTCACTTGCTGCGTTTCTGGAAAGCTAATGGTCTCAACGGTGGCAGGTTTTGTTTGAAAAGCCGGGCCTGTCGAGCAGCCCGCCAAAGCCAAAAGCGCTAAGGCGCTGAGAATTGTCCGCATAGTCTTCCCCCAAAAAGACGGTTGTGAGTTCATTCCCTTGTGGGTTGTTTTTGCGGCAAGGTCAAGGGGAGGGCAAAGGAGGGGCAAGTGCGGGCAAGGGCGGGATTAGGCCCGCTCATATATCTTGTTCATACGCGTGTCGATCTTGACTTGATAGCCTGCCTTTTCCATCAACCCGCCAAGGTCACGGTCCCACCGGTCGGGGGCCCATTCCATGATGATATAGCGCGGTAACAAGTCATGCGGGGCGGTTTCAAAAAACGGCGCAAGGGCGATGTCTTCAGCCCCCTCGATATCGATTTTCAGTGCATCAATGCGCGGCCATTTTTGGTCTTTGATAACATCCAGCAAGGGCCGCATGGGCACCTGTTCGGTCCCGACCTGATCGGCTGACTTGCCGCTGGCGCCCTTGTTCTTGCCGTCAATCGCCAGTTCAAGCGTGCCGTCCTGATCGGACACAGCCATTTTCAGCGGCGTGATCTGCGCTTCGAATTGGTTCAGCGTGATATTATCCATCAGCCGGTCATACACCGCCTGTTGCGGTTCAAACGCCAGCACTTTTGCCCTATTGGATTTTGATGCCACCCACAGGGAATAAAGCCCAACATTTGCACCGATATCGACAAAGTAAAAATCGCCTTTGTTGGCCCGTGCCTGTTCGGCTAAAAAGCGGCGTTCTTCCTTGTCGAACAGATCAGGCGTGAACATCACGCGTTTTTCGCACAGATTATCAAAGGGGTAGAGCCTGAGTTTCAGCCCGATCACCACCGTATCAACCGGTGCGGTCAGCCGGTTCAACCCGCGCCGCCGCAAAAAAAACGCCATCCGTTTGCCTGCCCAGTTGGTGGGAAAACTGCGCACGCGGGCCATCAGTCGTTTCACAGCTTCGTCGGGGGCGTAGGTGCCGAATGGTTCAATCATCTGTATCTGCTTTGATTGCGTGTTTGGTCAATAGGGGGGCCTGAAAGGCGGCAAAAACAAAGGTCAACGGCAGGACGCCAAAGACTTTGAAGCTGACCCACACATCGGTGGGTTGGGTCCGCCAGACCGCTTCGTTCAACACGGCGGCAAAAAGGAAAAACCCGATCCATCGCAGGGTCAGGATATGCCAGCCCTGATCAGTCAGGTCGAACACGCCGCCCATCAACTTGCCCAGAAAATTCCGCCCGGTATATAGCCCGATGGCCAAGGCGATGGACATCATCACATAGACGATGGACGGCTTCATCTTGATAAAAATATCATTGTCAAAAACCAGCGTCAGCCCGCCAAAGATCATCAGCAAAATGCCGGACACCAGCGGCATCATGGGGATGTGCCGGGCATAGACCCACGAAATCGCAATCGCAATGGTGGTCGTGACCATGATGGCCCCGGTGGCGGGCATCAGCCCCCAGATATAATTGGCGACAAAGAACACCAGCAGGGGCGCGAAATCAATCGCCTGCTTCTGGCCGTTTGTTAATGTGCGTGTATGTTCAGTCATAAAACGGGTTTACCCCAAACGTTGCATCAGGACCAGCCCTGTAACGACCACAATGGCGGCAATGACACGCCGCCTGCCAAAGCCTTCGCCCAGCAACATCGTCCCGATAATGGCTGTAAATATGGCGGAACTTTCGCGTAACGCAGCTAAGGGCGCGGTATGCGCTGAAAATGTATAGGCATATAGCGCCAAGGTATAGGTGATGACGGCGCCTATGGCGGCACCGAACGCGCCCTTAAAATCCCGTTGTGCGCCGGCAATATATTTGCGTGGCCCCGCCCAGATAAAGATGGTTAAAAACCCGCCAAATCCTTCAAGCACCATAAACCACATAATATAGGACAGCGCCGCTTGCCCCACATCGGCGGCACTGCGCACACCGGTTGCATCAACCAATGTATAGGCGGCAATGAAAAAACCCGTCAGCACCGAAAATAATAGGCCCAGCGCATTGGCCTTTGCTGCGCGGCCATCCCAGGCAAAGGCGACAATGCCGCCACCGGTTAGGGCAAGACCCAGCCATTGTAGTACGCTCATCGTTTCGTTGAGCGTCAGGAACGCGCCGATCCCGGTCAGCCCGGCACCGATACCGCGCGCCAATGGATGCGCCAATGACAGATCGGTCAACCGGTACGAGTTTGCCAGCACCACATGATAGCCCATGTGAATAGCGGTGGAGCCGAGGAGGAACACCCACAGGCTGGCGTCCGGCACTGCCACGAAAAACAACATGGGTAGACATAGGGAGCCCGAGAACAGCGCCAGCACACTGCGGAATATCAGCTTGTCATGGGCCTTGATGTGAAAACTGTTCATCCCCGCATTGAACAGGGCGGATAACAGCACAAGACCGATGGCGATTGCTTCGTTGCTCATAGGTCGTGCGGTGCCTTTTGGCTAATTTGCGATGCAAGTACGGCGCGGATTAGATCCATCACCGTGTCGTAGTCGGACTACGCGCCGCGCTTATGCAAGCATAAGCGTTAGGTAAGGCTGCCAGCCCCTGTCAGGGCGCGGGCGAAATCCTTCGCCTCAAACCGATGCAGATCATCGGGGCTTTCGCCCACACCGATATAATGCACCGGCATTTTGAACTTGCGCGCCAACGGCACCATGATGCCGCCCTTGGCCGTGCCGTCCAGCTTGGTCATCACCAGCCCGGTGACGTCAGCCACATCGCGGAAGGCTTCAACCTGATTAAGCGCGTTTTGCCCCGTCGTGGCGTCCAACACCTGCAACACCGCATGGGGGGCATCGGGGTTAATCTTGCGAATGACGCGCAGCATTTTTTCCAATTCCGCCATCAGGTCGGTTTTGTTTTGCAAACGCCCGGCGGTGTCGATCATCAAAATATCGACGTCCTTTTCCTGTGCTTCTGTCATCGCGTCAAAGGCGAGGGAGGCTGAATCGCTACCCTGTTCGTGCGCCACAACAGGCACCCCGGCGCGCTGGCCCCACACGGTTAATTGTTCAATCGCAGCGGCGCGGAACGTGTCACCCGCAGCCAGCATGACGGATTTTTTCTGTTTTTGATAATGCTGTGCCAGCTTGCCGATTGTGGTGGTCTTGCCTGTGCCATTCACGCCCACAAACAAAATAACAAACGGGCCATCATGTTTCTTGGGAATGTCCAACGGCGCTTCGACCGCCTGCAAATGGGGCAGGATGGATTTGGCCAGCGCCTCGCGCACATGTTTGGCGGTGATGTTTTTGGCGAATTGTTCATCGCGCAACGTGTCGGCAACTTCCATTGCGGTGTCCGCGCCCAGATCAGCGCCGATCAACAGGTCTTCGAGCCGTTCCAGCGTTTCATCATCCAGCACGCGCTTGGTGAACAACCCGCCTGTGCTGCCAAGATTATCGCTGCTGCGCGACATGCCCTTGCGCAGGCGCGAGAAGAAACCCTTTTTCTCGCCTGCTTGACTATCTGCGGGGCCATCTGCGGCAGCGTCGGTGGATTGTTGATCGTTCTGGTCGGTCATAATCTATAGGGCAATCAGTTTTTTGTCTGTTTTGTCGGTCACGGTTAGCGCATGAATGCTGCCCGGTTGCAAGCCTTCATCCACAATCACTTCCGTAAAATCCTGTGCGCGGGCAAGGCCCGGCTTTTCCACCAATGCGCTGATGCGCGTGCCCACCTGTTGCGACAGATGCGTGGTCAGCTTGTCCTGTCCCAACTGGCGCAATCGGGCGGCACGGTCCTTGATCACACTGCGGTCAAGCTGGGGCATCCGTGCGGCAGGGGTGCCCGGACGCGGGGAATAGGGGAAGACATGCAGGAATGTCAGCGCGCATTCTTCGACGAGGTTGAGGGAGTTTTGAAACATCTCCTCAGTTTCGGTGGGGAAGCCCGCGATCAGATCCGCGCCAAAGGCAATGTCAGGGCGCTGTTGCTTGACGGTTTGGCAAAAGGCGATGCTTTCTTCGCGCAAATGCCGCCGCTTCATCCGTTTCAGGATCATATTGTCACCCGCCTGCAGGCTTAAATGCAGATGGGGCATAAAGCGTGGCTCACCAACAATCAGGTCCATCAACGGCTCGTCAACCTCAATGGAATCGATGGATGACAACCGTAACCGGGGAAGATCCGGCACATGGGTCAGAATTTTTTGGCACAACTTGCCCAGCGACATGCCCCCAGCCGCAGATGATGCGCCGGGCAGATCAGCGCCATAGCTGGTGATGTCCACCCCGGTGATGACAATTTCCGAAAATCCCTGATCGACCAACAGGCGCGCCTGTTCAACAACAGACCCGACCGGGACTGATCGGGAATTCCCCCGGCCATAGGGGATGATACAAAATGTGCAGCGGTGATCGCAGCCGTTCTGCACCTGTAAAAAGGCGCGGGCGCGATCTGAAAACCCGTCCGCCAAATGTGGCGTGGTTTCGGTAACGTCCATTATGTCCTGCACGGCGACAGGCTCAGGCGCGTTCAAAAAACGGGTGATGTCCAGTTTTTCTTCATTGCCCAACACCTGATCAACCTCGTCCATAGTGGCATAGGTGTCGGGGCTGATTTGCGCGGCGCAGCCGGTAACGATGATCTTGGCGCCGGGCTTGTCGCGGCGGGCGCGGCGGATGGCTTGGCGTGCCTGACGCTCCGCCTCTGCTGTGACGGCGCAGGTGTTGAAGATGATGGTGTCGTCAGGCGTGGCTTGGCCCGCCATTTGCTGGCGGATGCGGTCGCTTTCAAGACTGTTCAGGCGACAGCCGAATGTGACGATATCAGGTGAATTGGTCATCTGCCCGTCACCGGCCCATCAGGGCATCAAGGTCAAGCACACCTTCAAAGGCATAGCTTGCCGGGCCGGTCATCAGAACGTCGCCATCGGTTTGATAGGCCATAATCAGCGGGCCGCCATCCAGAATGATCATGGCAGCTTGCCCTTCAATCAGTTGGCGGCGGCGTGCCGCGACGATGGTGGCGCAGGCGGCGGTGCCGCAGGCCTGTGTGATGCCTGCGCCGCGCTCAAACACGCGCAGGCGGATCGTGCCGTCGGCGCGAATGGTGGCCAGCGAGACATTCGTCCGTTCGGGGTATAGCGGGTGATGCTCAAGCGTCGGGCCGATTTCCTCCAACGGATAGGCCTCGGCATCCTCGACAAAGAACACCATATGGGGATTGCCCATATTGACGGCGGTCGGATTTGTCAGGGGCGCAAGGCCGGGCACGTCAAGGCTGATCGGTAGCGATAGCGTGTCCAGCGTGTCGTCTGACAGGGGGATTTGCGCCGCGTTCAACCCCGGCTCCCCCATATTGACGCCGATGTTGCCGTCATCCAACAGGGTGCAGCCCAATTGTCCGGCAACTGTCTCGACGATGTTTTCGGTCTTGCCCGTTTCGTCGGCCAGCAGGCGTCCGATGCAGCGGGTGGCGTTGCCGCAGGCTTCGACCGGTTCGCCATTGCCGTTCCGCATATGCAAAAAGGCGCTGGTGCCTTGGGTGACCGGGTCTGTGATTTCGACAAACTGGTCGCAACCAACCCCCCGCCGACGATCTCCGATCATCGCGGCTTCGGCCTCAGTCAGTAGAGGCTGCCCTTCATTGGGGCCGTGGGCGCGCCGGTCAATAATCACGAAATCATTGCCCAGCCCGTGCATCTTGCGAAACTTAATCTCAGGCATACATATCTATATAGTAGAGAATGACGGGGTTTTGACCCCGAAAACTGGTCTTTTGGGCAATTTGCCGCCCCACTGTCTATAAAGTGGCAATTGCCTTGACGATGGCGGCCAAACGTATATGGTGCCCCGACTTCCTGATAGAAGTGACATATCTGGTCAGGGGCAGGGCCCCTTATCACCACCGGTCAGCGCGTTGCGCCCACCGGTGCCAAATCGCTTTGGGTTATTGTTGCGGTACGGGAAACAAAGGATTTTGACGTATGTTTGATACATTACAGGAACGGTTAGGTGGGGTTCTCGACGGGCTGACAAAGCGTGGCGCTTTGTCGGAAGCCGATGTCGATGCAGCCCTGCGTGAAGTTCGCGTTGCCTTGTTAGAGGCTGACGTGGCACTTCCCGTTGCACGTAAATTTATCAAGGATGTGCGTGAAGAAGCGATCGGCGCAGGCGTTTTGAAGTCTGTCTCGCCCGGTCAGATGGTGATCAAGATCGTCCATGACGAGCTTGTGAAGGTTCTGGGCGGCGACCCTGCTTTGTCGCGCGATGCTGACGCGCCCGAAGCTGTGGCCGCCGGGCTGAACCTCAATGCGGTGCCCCCGGTGCCGGTGTTGATGGTGGGCCTGCAGGGCTCAGGCAAGACAACCTCAACCGCGAAAATTGCCTATCGGTTGCAGCAGCGCGATAAGAAAAAGGTCCTGATGGCCTCGCTCGACACGCGCCGTCCGGCCGCTATGGAACAGTTGCGGGTTCTGGGTGAACAGACCGGTGTTGATGTGTTGCCGATCGTTGAGGGGCAGCAGCCTGTTGATATCGCCAACCGTGCGATGAATGCAGGGCGCCTGTCAGGGTATGACGTTGTGCTGCTCGATACCGCCGGGCGGATGCATGTCGAAGAGGGCCTGATGGCTGAGGTTTCCGCCGTCCGCGATGCTGTGAAACCGCAGGAGACCCTGCTGGTTGCTGACAGTTTGACCGGTCAGGATGCGGTCAATGTTGCCCAGCAATTCAACGAACGCGTTGGTGTGACGGGCATTGTGTTGACCCGTGTTGACGGTGATGGCCGCGGTGGTGCGGCGCTGTCGATGCGTGCGGTGACGGGCTGCCCGATCAAGCTGTTGGGTGTTGGTGAAAAATTTGACGCCCTGGAAGATTTCCATCCGACCCGTATGGCAGGCCGGATTTTGGGCATGGGCGATATTGTTTCGCTGGTCGAAAAAGCCGCCGAAACAATGGAGGCGGAGCAGGCCGCCCGCATGGCGAAAAAGTTCGCCAAGGGCCAGTTCGACATGAACGATCTGCGCGAACACATCCAGCAGGTCCAGAAAATGGGCGGCATGGGCGGCATCCTGAATCTGTTGCCGGGCATCGGCAAGATGAAGAAACAGCTCGACCAGCTCGACATGGATGAAAGCGTGTTCAAGCGTCAAGAAGCGATCATCAATTCCATGACCAAGAAAGAACGCTTGCAGCCGAAACTGCTGCAGGCCAGCCGCAAAAAGCGTATCGCGGCAGGGTCCGGCACCACGGTGCAGGAGGTCAACAAGCTGATCAAGATGCATCGGCAAATGGCCGACATGATGAAAAAGATGAGCAAAGGCAAGGGCTTGATGTCTGCAATGGGTGCCGCGATGGGGATGCCCAACAAGTCAGCCATGCCCAGCCCCGAAGATATGGAACAGCTGGCCCAGAAGATGGGTGGCCCGCAAGGTGGCGGCATGGGTGGCGGCATGGGCGGCCCCGGTGGCCTGCCCGGTTTGGGTGCGCCCGGCGGGTTGCCCCCCGGTTTCCCTGGCTCTGGCAAAAAGTGATTTGAAAGAAAGCGAATGGCAATCGAACCCTTTGTTCAAGGTCTGAACAACGGTTCATAGTTTAAGGAAATAGCGACTTACCGGGCTTTTACAGGGCATTGCCCCCCGAATAAGACGCTGAATGGTTAACGAGAAAGGTTCAAAACCATGGCATTGACGATCAGACTGTCCCGCGGTGGCGCCAAAAAGCGTCCTTTTTACCGTATTGTTGTAACTGACTCACGTCGTCCGCGTGATTCGGGCTATATTGAGAACGTAGGCTCCTACAATCCGATGCTGCCCAAGGATTCTGACGAGCGTGTGGTCCTGAAGGAAGAACGCATCAAGGAATGGATCGCCAAGGGCGCCCGTCCGTCAGATCGCGTGAACCGTTTCCTCGATGCCGCCGGTATCATGGAACGCAAGGCCCGTAACAACCCCAAGAAAGCCCTGCCCGGCCAGAAGGCCCAGGAACGTCTTGAAATGGCCAAACAGGCCGAAGAAGACGCAGCCGCCGCTGCTGCCGAGGCTGAAGCAGCCGCTGCTGAAGAAGCTGCAGCACCTGCCGAAGAAGCCCCCGCAGAAGACGCTGCTGAAGAAAAAGCAGAAGGCTAACCGCGCATGGCGTCCCCGGCTGATGATAAGCCCCGCATTTGCGTGGGTGTGATTGCCGGGGCCCATGGCGTGCATGGCGAGGCGCGGGTGCGCGCCTTTACCGACGACCCGTTCGACGTCGCTGCCTATGGTGAGGTAGAGACCGAAGACGGGTCGCTGCGTTTCAGCATGACCGTCATCCGCGAGGCCAAGCCCGGCGTGCTTGTTGTGGCGCTGGAAGGGATAACCCTTAGCCGTGAACAGGTGCAGGCGATGAACGGCACACAGCTTTATGTGTCCCGCGATGCCCTGCCAGCGCCTGAGGATGAGGACGAGTTCTATTATGCCGACCTGATCGGCCTTGCTGCCAGCTATCCTGATGGCAGGCCGCTGGGCACCGTGTTGGCGGTCGCTGATTACGGCGCGGGCGACATGGTGGATATCAAGCTGGCACACAGCAGCAAAACCATCGTCGTGCCATTCACGCGTGAGGTTGTGCCCAGCGTCGATCTTAAGGCTGGCCGCATTGTGGTGAACCCGCCCGGCGGCCTGATTGATGACGCGCCTGAGGGTGAGGTAGACGCGAGCGCGGCCAAAGGCGCGGGGGCGGTCATGACTGACCCAACTGACTCAACGGCCCAAACCGCCCAAACCGCCCAAACCGCCCCCGCAAGCGACCCGCCCAGCCCGTGGCAGGCCACGATCCTGACCCTGTTCCCGGACATGTTTCCCGGCCCGCTTGGATTTTCATTGGCCGGACGGGCGCTGGACCAGCAGATATGGGCGCTTAACACCCTGAATATACGGGATTTTGCCACCGACAAGCACCATTCGGTCGATGACACGCCCGCCGGTGGCGGGGCCGGAATGGTGATGCGCGCCGATGTGGTTGGCGCGGCGTTGGAAAGTTTGGGCTATCAGGGCAGCGCAAAGGGCGAAACTGCTGAAAAAGCCCCAAATCCTGCGTCAATCAGCGCAGGGGAAAAAGCCCCGAATTCCCTTCCCCTAAATGCCCCCTTGCTTTATTTAAGCCCGCGCGGTAAGCCGCTCTCCCAATCGCGTGTTAAGGCATTGGCGACAGGCCCCGGCGTCACAGTGTTATGTGGTCGTTTTGAGGGGTTGGACGAGCGGGTGATTACCCACTTCGGGATCGAAGAAGTGTCTATCGGGGACTATGTCCTTTCAGGCGGCGAGCCTGCAGCACTTGTTCTTCTCGATGCCGTGATCAGGCTGTTGCCCGGGGTTCTGGGCGCGCCGGAGACATTGGCAGAAGAAAGTTTTGAAGACGGGTTGCTTGAATACCCGCATTTTACGCGCCCCGCACAATGGCAGGGCAAACCCATACCGGATGTTTTGACATCCGGACATCATGGTCGGATCGCCGAATGGCGTCAGGCCGAACGAGAACGAATTACAAAGGAAAGACGGCCGGACCTCTGGCGGCGATATATGGCAGAAGAACAAAGCGGCAAGGACGAATAGCAGTCCGCACCGCGCAACAAGCCTAAATCGTGGGATCATGTACGGATCGTGAAAAAGGTAAGCTATGGCCAATATTATTGAACAACTCGACGCCGCAGAGATGGAGCGTCTGGCAGAAGTCAAACAGGTGCCCGAATTCGGCCCCGGTGACACACTGCGCGTTGCTGTCCGCGTGAAGGAAGGCAATCGTGAGCGTTTGCAGAACTTCGAAGGCGTCTGCATCGCCCGCAAGTCTGCCGGCATCGCCTCCAACTTCACCATGCGTAAGATTTCTTACGGTGAAGGTGTGGAACGTGTGTTCCCGCTTTACAGCCCGCTGGTTGAAGAAATTGAGGTCAAGCGTCGCGGTCGTGTCCGTCGTGCGAAGCTGTACTATCTTCGTGGTCGCACAGGTAAGTCTGCACGTATTGCGGAAAAGAAAGATCATAAGCGCGGCTAATCTCTCGCATCATTTTCGACATTTAGAGACAAGCCGCAGGGACAAATCCCCTCGCGGCTTGTTTTATTTCAGCGCTTTTCAGTGGAGCGATCAAACCAAATGGGAGGATCGCGGAACGTTAAAAAAAGCCGCGCACAAATAAAGGACAGAAACTCCAATGGCCCAGCCTAAAACCCTGTACGATAAAATCTTTGATGCGCATTTGGTGTCCGAAGACGCCGACGGCACCGCATTGCTGTATATCGACCGTCACCTTGTGCATGAAGTGACCAGCCCGCAGGCCTTTGAAGGGTTGCGGATGACGAACCGCACCGTGCGCAAGCCGGAAAACACCCTGTGTGTGCCTGACCATAACGTGCCGACCGAAGGCCGCGCCAACGGGATCAGCAATCCTGAAAGCAAGTTGCAGGTTGATACGCTGATGCAAAATGCGGCTGACTTCGGCCTTGAAATTTACGGCATGGACGATATCCGTCAGGGCATCGTGCATATTGTCGGTCCCGAACAGGGCCTGACCCAGCCGGGCATGACCATTGTGTGTGGTGACAGCCATACCGCCACCCACGGCGCGTTCGGCTCCCTCGCCTTTGGTATCGGCACGTCTGAGGTTGAGCATGTGCTCGCCACCCAGACTCTGATCCAAAAGCGCAGCAAGAATATGCGCGTGATGGTGAACGGCAAGCTGTCCAAGGGCTGCACCGCAAAGGACATCGTGCTGGCTGTGATCGGCAAGATCGGCACCGCAGGCGGCACAGGCTATGTCATCGAATTCGCTGGCGAGGCGATTGAGGCGCTTTCCATGGAAGGCCGCATGACCGTCTGTAACATGACCATTGAAGGCGGCGCCCGCGCCGGCCTGATCGCGCCTGATCAAAAAACCTTTGATTATGTGCAGGGTCGCCCCAAGGCCCCCAAGGGTGCCCAGTGGGAAATGGCGGTTGATTATTGGAAAACGCTGCCCACCGATGATGGCGCGGTGTTCGATGCGGAAATCGAAATTGATGCCAGCACGCTGGCCCCCGAAATCACATGGGGCACCAGCCCTGAAGACGTGGTTGAAATCACCGGCATGACCCCGGATCCGGCAACTGAATCCGATCCGGCCCGCAAGGCAAAGCTGCAGCGGTCCTTGGACTATATGGGCCTTGCCCCCAACACGCCGATGACTGATGTGTCGATTGACAAGGTCTTTATCGGCTCTTGCACCAATGGCCGTATCGAAGATTTGCGCGCCGTTGTGGCGATTGCGGAAAAGGCATTGGCCAAGGGCATGAAAGTGTCTGACCACGTGCATGCAATGGTCGTGCCCGGGTCGGGTTTGGTGAAGGAACAGGCCGAAGAAGAAGGCCTGGACAAAATCCTGACCGAAGCAGGCTTTGACTGGCGCGAGCCGGGCTGTTCCATGTGCCTTGCCATGAATGATGACAAGTTGCAGCCGGGCGAACGGTGTGCGTCAACGTCCAACCGTAACTTCGAAGGCCGTCAGGGCCGTGGCGGACGCACGCATCTTGTGTCACCCGCAATGGCCGCCGCCGCAGCCTTCGCAGGCAAGCTGGCTGACGTGCGGGATTATGAGTAACAGGTAAATGCCTGAACAACTTGAAAAAGATAACCTGAAGGAAATGCGTCGGTGGACTTGGGTCGCCGGTCTGGGCTCAGTTGTTTATGTCATTGCTATCGGTGGGTTTTGGTATTTTGTGCCATTTAGTTTTGGAGATGGTGCAGTAAAAGCAAATGAAGTTGGTGATTTTCTTGCAGGCGTTGCAGCTCCGCTGGCCTTTCTTTGGCTATTGGTTGGGTATTTCCAACAAAGCCGCGAAATTCGAAACCAAGTTGCGGAACTAAAAGTACTTGTAGAGACTTCGCATAGTCAGTCTGCGGCCATGGCGCAACAAATAGGGTTTCAAGAAAAGGAAATTCTATTCAAGGAAATTTGCCAGCTTACAGTTGACTTAGGAATGGAAATCGAACGCGAGTTTCATAAAGTTGGGTCTTCTGGTAATTATGACAATATTTTCACGGGCGGTTCTGCAGATTCAATATGGAATAAGTTTGATGCTGGCGATTATTTGCACCCCCTGCAAAGTCTTGAAGGCGGGTTAAATCGCTATTTGAATAGGCTTGGGACCTTGGAAAGGAGAATGCAGCAAAGACTGGCGAGTGATAGTAGAGCGGTCGAGGATTCTCGAGTTTTTCTAAGTCAGTTGGTGAGCTTTCGTGATGTGTTGTCGTCGACCAGCGTGGCGGAAAAAATGCAAAAATTGCAGGCTAATAGTGAGCGCTTGAATGAACAGCCGCGCAACTCCTCGGACGAGTCCGCATCGAAGTTGGTTGGTAACATATTTATTGGAATTCAAGAATTGAAGAGCTTCGTGGAAGAGCGAGAAAATGGATAAATTTACAAAGATAAGCGGCGTGGCCGCACCGATGCCGATCACCAATATCGACACGGATATGATCATCCCCAAACAGTTCCTCAAGACCATCAAACGGTCCGGTCTTGGCGTGAACCTGTTCGATGAAATGCGTTACGATGATGACGGCAAGGAAATCGCAGATTTCGTCTTGAACAAGCCGCAATATCGCAATGCGCAGATCATTGTTGCCGGTGATAATTTCGGCTGCGGCTCATCCCGTGAACATGCCCCTTGGGCGCTGTTGGATTTCGGCATTCGTGTTGTGATCAGCACCAGCTTTGCCGACATCTTTTATAACAACTGCTTCAAGAACGGCATCCTGCCGATTGTGGTTGATAAGGATACGTTGGCCGCGCTGATGGATGATGCCGAACGCGGTGCCAATGCCACAGTAACAGTTGATCTGGAAACCCAGACCATCAAGGGCCCCGATGGCGGCGAAGTAAAATTCGACGTTGATCCGTTCCGCAAGCATTGCCTGATGAACGGCTTGGACGATATCGGCCTGACAATGGAAAAGGCTGACAAGATCGACACATTTGAAGCCGCGCGGGAAACAGCGCAGCCTTGGCTTTAATCTATCGCTTGCGATAGATCGCGCCCGACCCGCCCCATTGGGCGGGCGCGAGTGCGCCCACCCTCGGGTCGAGCGCTCTGATTAGGAAGAATTTTAGGGCTGCACTTTTTCGCCAAAATTGAATTGGTGAATGTGCGACCAACAAAGGAAAGAATTATGTCTGAACAAATCGGCTCCCTCTTGATTGTCCCCGGTGATGGCATCGGCCCTGAAGCTATGGCACAGGTACAGCGCATCATCGATTGGATGGGTGACACGCTGGGCAAGACCATCGACACGGAATATGACCTTGTCGGCGGTGCTGCCATTGACGCGCATGGTGTGCCGATTCATGACGACACAATGGTCAAGGCACAGGCGGTTGACGCTGTTTTGCTTGGCGCTGTTGGTGGCCCGAAATGGGATGATCTGGATTTTTCGATCAAGCCGGAACGGGGTCTGTTGCGCCTGCGGTCAGAACTTGGCCTGTTCGCAAATCTGCGTCCCGCCGTATGTTTTGAAGCATTGGTCGATTCGTCCTCGCTGAAGCCTGAAGTTGTTGCGGGCCTAGACATCATGATTGTTCGTGAATTGACGGGCGGCATCTATTTTGGCGAACCGCGCGGCATCGAAGACATGCCCGATGGGCAGCGTCGCGGCTTCAACACGCAGACCTATACGACGAATGAAATTCGCCGTGTCGCCAAGGTGGCGTTTGATTTGGCGCGCAAGCGTGATGGTCGCGTGACGTCTTGTGAAAAAGCCAATGTGATGGAATCAGGCATCTTGTGGCGCGAAGAAGTGACCAAGCTGCATGGCGAAGGCTATGACGATATTGAACTGTCGCACATGTATGCCGATAACGCGGCGATGCAGTTGGTGCGTGCGCCCAAACAATTCGACGTGATGGTCACGGATAATCTGTTCGGTGATATTCTGTCTGATGCTGCGGCTATGCTGACAGGCTCCCTTGGTATGTTGCCGTCTGCGTCGCTTGGTGCGCCGGACCCCGCAACGGGACGGGCAAAGGCCATGTACGAACCGGTACACGGGTCTGCCCCCGATATTACGGGTCAGGGCATTGCCAACCCGATTGCCACGATCATGAGCTTTGCGATGGCATTGCGTTACACATTTGATCAGGGTGACATTGCTGACCGTATTGAAGATGCGGTGAAAACAGTACTGGCCAAAAAAATCCGTACAGGCGACATCATGTGTGATGGCGCAAAACAGGTGGGCACAGAAGAGATGGGCACAGCCATCATCGCTGAACTGAACGCCGCCTAGGAATAGAGTTTGAAAAGGAATAGACCGATGGGTCTTCATATAGCAGTTGCCGGTGCCACCGGTGTTGTTGGACAGGAAATGCTGAACATCTTGGCGGAACGGGGTTTGCCCGTGTCTGAGGTGACGGCGCTTGCCTCGTCCCGCTCAATCGGCAGGGACGTGTCGTTCGGCGATCGGACCATTCAGTGCAAGTCGCTGACCGATTTTGATTTCGCCGGTGTTGATATTGCCCTGTTTGCAGCTGGCGGTGACGTTGCGGCGGAACATGCGCCGCGTGCGGCCAAGGCTGGTGCGATTGTGATCGACAATTCAAGCCATTTTCGGATGGACCCCGATGTGCCGTTAATTGTGCCCGAAGTAAACGCGGACGCGGTTGCAGGTTATGGCAAGAAGAACATTATCGCCAATCCCAACTGCTCCACCGCGCAGCTTGTGGTGGCGTTGAAGCCGCTGCATGACGCCTATGGCATCAAGCGTGTTGTGGTGTCGACCTATCAGTCAGCATCCGGTGCGGGCAAGGACGGGATGGATGAGTTGTTCAACCAGACCCGTGCGATTTATGTAAATGATCCGGTTGAGCCGGCCCAGTTCACCAAGCAGATCGCCTTCAACGTGATCCCCCATATCGACAAGTTTATGGGCGATGGCGCCACAAAAGAAGAATGGAAGATGACGGTCGAGACGCGCAAGATCATCGATCCGAAGATTGAGCTGTTCGCCACTTGCGTGCGCGTGCCGGTCTTTGTCGGCCATTCAGAAGCTGTCACGATTGAGTGTGAGAAGCCCGTTGATGAGGATGAAGCGCGCGAGATTTTGCGCGTGGCACCGGGGCTGATGATTGTCGATAAGCGTGAAGATGGCGGCTATATCACCCCGCAGGAATGTGTTGGTGATTTCGCCACCTATATCAGCCGCATTCGCCGCGACCCGACCGTTGATAATGGGTTGGCGCTGTGGTGCGTGTCTGACAATTTGCGCAAGGGCGCGGCGCTGAACGCTGTGCAGATTGCTGAGTTGCTGCTCGACCGCGGTATTGTCAAGGCTGATTAATCAACTAGCCGATTGAGGCTCGCGCAATTTTTTGGTCGCGCAGCCAGACGCAAAACCGGTTCCCACTTTGCTGGCTGTCGCTCCTATGCCTTGCCGATAGCAACAGTGGTCAGCGGATTGATCAGCCGTTCCTGATTGGCGATCAACAACAGCTCGTCCGCATTGGCCCGATCTGTGGCCTGCAATATATCGAATAGAGAGCCGCTGGCCTGGGCGAGAGCCTGTTCCAGCGGCCTTCTTTTCAGCAGCCCGCTTAACAACAGCGCGGTTAACAGGTCACCAGCGCCCTTAAAGTCGCCGCCGCCTTCGGTGCCGGCGCCGATCTTCTGGGTTGCGATGACGTAAGCCTCCTTCGGTTTCACCAGTAATGTTTGGATCTGTCCGGGAAAGCGGGCGGTGTCTTCCATTGATGTCACAATGGTGATCGGATTGTTGGGCAACAGGCGCGCCGCTGCCACCCCATCGCCAATGGTGGCGGGGGCCTCGTCATGATCCAGCATTGTTGCCAGCTCATACCTGTTGGGGGTGACATAATCGGCGCGCGGGATCAGATCATCCATGATCCCTTCGACGATATTCGCATCAATATAGGGGCCGGATGCATCACCGATCACCGGATCACAGATATAAAGCGCGTCGGGGTTCGCCGCCTTGACCCGGTCCACCGCATCAACCAGCGCATCGATCTGCTCATCCTCGCCGATATAGCCGGTCAGGATGGCATTCACCTTCGGCAGCCAGCCATTTTCTTCCAAGCCATCCACCATATCGATCAATGTGCCGACAGGTTGCGCTGCGCCCTTGTGACTTCCATGACCGGGATGGTTGGAATACAGCACCGTGGGCACGCCCCACACCGAATGGCCCAACCGTTGCAACGCAAATTGCGCGGCGGAGTTTCCCACATGGCCGCGCACGACTTGGGAATGAAAGGATAGAACTGCCATAAATGTTGACCCTGCCCGTTACGCTGTTCTGACTTTATCTTTTTGTCCGCCAGTATCGTTGGCGGCGAGGTTGCGGAATCATTGTCCGCAGTGAACCACTCTTTTATAGTCGGTGAAAGTCAAGAATTCAAAAGTGAGTCGTTTCATGTCGATTGAGCAAACAGTCAAGCCCCGCCGTTCCGTCCTTTATATGCCCGGCTCCAACGCCCGCGCCCTTGAAAAGGCCAAGTCATTGGCGGCCGATGCCGTCATTCTGGACCTTGAGGATGCGGTCGCCCCCGATGCGAAGGAAGCGGCAAGGGATCAGGTGATCGCCGCTGTGAAGGCAGGCGGCTTTGGCGGGCGCGAGGTGATCATCCGCGCCAACGCGCTGGGCACCAGTTGGGGCAGTGCCGACCTTGCCGCCATCGCCCAATCAGGCGCAGACGGTGTGCTGTTGCCCAAGGTGGAAAGCGCTGGCGACATTCACCGCGCTGAACAAACGCTGAAAAATGCGGGCGCACCCGATAGCCTTGCCATCTGGTCGATGATCGAAACCCCCCGCGCGATTTTGCATTTGGAGGCGATTGCCGACGCGTCGGAACGCCAAAAGGTGTGGGTCATGGGCACCAATGATTTGGTGAAGGACATGCAGGCGCAATTCGTGCCGGGCCGTTCCCCCCTGTTGCCGATCCTGACCTTCGCCGTTTTGGCAGGCCGCGCCGCCGGGCTGACGCTGCTCGATGGCGTGTATAATGACATTAAGGACGCGGATGGCTTTGCCGCCGAATGCCGTCAGGGCCTGAATATGGGGTTTGATGGCAAGACACTAATCCATCCCAGCCAACTTGCCCCCGCCAATGAAACCTTTGCTCCCACTGCTGACGAGGTGACGTTTGCCAAACAAGTCATCGCCGCGTTTGAAGCGCCTGAGGCTGCGGGCAAGGGCGTGTTGAAGGTTGAGGGGAAGATGGTCGAACTGCTGCACCGTGATCAGGCCCTGCGCACTGTCAAGATCGCCGATGCGATTGCCCAACAAGAAGGGGCAGGCTGATGTCGCGCTATTTCGAAGATTTCAAATTGGGTGAAGTCATCACCCATGCTACCCCGCGCACCTTAACGGCAGGGGATCAGGGCATGTATATGGCGCTTTATGGCTCGCGCTTTGCCCTGCATACCAGTGCACCCTTTGCGCAGGCCATTGGCTACCCCGCCATGCCGCTTGATGATCTGTTGGTCTTTCACACGGTGTTCGGCAAAACCGTGCCGGACGTGTCGATCAATGCTGTGGCGAATTTGGGCTATGCACAGGGGGTGTTCCGCGTGCCTGTTGTGGCGGGCGACACATTGCGTAGTGAAAGCGAAGTGATCGGCCTTAAACAAAATTCAAACGGTAAAACCGGCACCGTCTATGTCCATACGCGGGGCTATAATCAACGGAATGACCTTGCGCTTGACTATCGCCGTTGGGTGCTGGTTGAAAAGCGTGACCATGATGCCCCTGCGCCTGAAACAACAGTGCCGGACCTGCCCGATGCCGTGACCGCAGCTGATTTGGTGCCCCCGGCAGGCTTTGCCAGTGATGGGTATGATTGTACAGCGGCGGGTAGTGACAAGCGGTTTGCTGATTTCCAGATTGGGGATAAGATTGATCACGGCCCCGGCCAAACGGTTGAGGATGCGGAGCATCAACTCGCCACCCGCCTATATCAGAACACCGCGAAGGTGCATTTTGACGGCTTTGCTGCACAAGCAGGCCGCTTTGGCAAACGGCTGATCTATGGCGGGCATGTGATTTCATTGGCCCGCGCGATGAGCTTTAATGGATTGGAAAACGCGTTTGCCTTGGCGGCTATCAATGGCGGTACGCACAAGGCCCCGCTGTTCGCAGGCGATACTGTCTATGCATGGACGGAGGTGCTGGACAAGGCTGAGGTGGGGGACCAAGGGGCAAAACCGGGCGCGCTGCGTCTGCGCACCATCGCGACCAAGAACCAGCCCTGCAATGCTTTCCCGTCTAAGGACGACGACGCCACGATCCTGATTTTCGATTATTGGGCGTGGTGTGTTTGATTCGCTTCGGGCGGTTTAATGCGAACACGATCGAGTATCCAATCAGCGAACCCTAGGCGTGCAGCTTCGCTCGATATCTTTTTCCGGTACCAAGCATCTAGAATTTTTCCCTTTTTTTCAAAATCTTTGCTTAAGCTTGTGCGAACGTTTTTAAGGGAACTAGATTCATCAGTGTTTTGGAACCAAATGAAACGCTGCCAACGATCATATTCGAGGAAGCCTTGGGCATAGGCTTTTAGTTCTTTGGGATTGGAATATGACTTTGCTTGTACGCAAGCAGTTGCTTCAGCGGCTGGGATGACTAAATCTAAATCAAAGAAGAATTGCTGGCCTCCGGTTTTTGTGACTTGTTGCCATCCGAGGCGAGAAAAAATTTTCTCGGCAAGAATTTCAAATTCATAGGGGTTTAGCATTCCAATCAACCCATGCAATTTTTCAGCAAGTTGTTCGACCTTTTGGTCTGCGTCCAATACAGCGTCCAGTTCCCGGTTTTGTAATTTTTGTTTGAGATATTGGGTTTCCATTGATGTGTAACCGCAGCTAGTCCCCCTAAAAGCAGCCTTTTGGGATACGGTTCCTGCCAAGGAAAATATGTGCAGAGACTTCTTGTTTCCTTCCAGCGGCGTGTCGTGCCAACCGGATTGGGTACGGAAGCATATTTGCGATTCACCGTTTTCAAAGCTCTGAATGGTTCCGCTTTCAGGTTCTATGAAGCACCAATAAAGCTGTTGCTTGTGAATGGTAGTCCAAATCACATTTCCCACGTCGCCAAATAACGCCTTTGCCTGATTTGTGATATTTGATGCCATTCCCTCTTTGTATTGGCGGTGTTTTCGATAATAATTCGCCAGCGCGGATTTGTCGATTGCGTCGGGTAATTGCTTAAGCGTTTCCTGAATATTTGCGTTGTTCACAAGGCCATGCTGCAGCAGTGCCTTCAATTCGGTTTCTGGAAATGGTTTCAGGCACGCAAGTTGAAATGCCACGGGCTCTTCAAAACCGAATCCGAAACAAACTAGACCGTTTTCTAAGCAGTGCTTGGCAAAACGGTTTGCTTTGCCCAACTTTATGTAACGTGCACCGGCGGCACCCTCAATTTGTGAGATACTGTGGGAGTCGTGTGAGTGATCTTGTTCCATATGTAGCCCATTTGCGGTTGGTATTGATGATGAACTGCGTTGTTATCCATCTTGCGTCAGAGTCTTTTCCGTTATTAATTTGCGGCAGCCTGAAAACTCTGACGGTTCAACGCGTTTGACCTTGAATTATGTGTGGCTTCAACCATTGAGTGAAATCAGCGGCAGGTCAAGGCGGCTTGCCACACGAAAAAAGACCGCCCACCTCGATAGAGGAGAGCGGCCTTCCTTATTCGGCTTGGTACGCGGTACTTACTATTCAGCCGGAATAGCGGCAAGCTCACCCACTGATGCGTCTGCTGCGCCTGTCTTGCCGGCGTCGGCATCGGCGCGATAGGCGTTCAGGGCGTGGGTGGCGAGGTGATAGTCATTTTCGTCCCACGGATGGAAGTTACGACCATAGAAACTTAGGAAGTGCGGCATTGCCTTGCGGTAGAAACCTGTCTTGCCCCACAGGAAGCCAAACAGCTTGCCCCAATTGCGCAGGCCGATACCGTGGCCAGCGGCGCGCATCATGACGGACCAGTTATAGGTGAAGCGGACATTCATCATGCTCATCGCCAAAGTGAAGGTGATGACCCGGCGCATATAGGCACCGAACCCCTTGCCCGCGACGGTTTCATAAACGTCATAGGCAACGGCCTTATGCTCCAGCTCCTCAATCGCATGCCACGTCCAGATGGCGCGGTATGTGGGGTGGGCATTATCCATGATTTCGGGGCGGGACAATAGCGCGTGGGCCATAACGGCGGTGAAATGTTCCGCAGCAACGGTCCCGGCAAGCTGGGCAATCTTGGGCTGCTTGCGCGCATAGCCCATGATGATTTTTGTCAGACGCTCAAGCTTCGCAGCGTTAAGGCCCTGTTCTTCTAGCACTTCGTTATAGACTTCATGTTCACGCCCGTGGATGGCTTCTTGGGCCACGAACCCGCGGACCTGCTCCAGCAATTTGGGGTCGTCAATTTGGTCTTTATAGGCGCGGACCGAATCCATGAACAACCGCTCCCCCTCAGGGAAGACAACGGACATGGCATTGAACCAATAGGTGACTGCGGCATCGTCGTTCAGCCATTCACGCGGCATGTCGGCGTTGATCTGGAAATCTTCGTTGCGGGGTTTGATGTCCATTTGGGAATGGTCGAATGCGTTGCTCATGCGTCTGGTGCCCTTATGTATTTTTGTGTTTTTGTGTTTTTCTGATCGTGCGCGCCGTGGTTCCGGCGTCAATTTCTACTTGAAAGTAGTTTTTTCTGTAGAGAAATCAAGGCGCAAAAACTACTCGCGCGTATTTTTCGCCCGGAATATTGCCGCACCTGTCCGGCCCCAGGGGGTAAGCCCCTGAAACTGTTGGCAGAGTCTGGAGATTTCGGGGGGAGTGCTTAGGGCAGTTTTGCCGGTGCGATGCCCTTTGCGGCAGCGTCCATTGCCTCACGAATGGCGCGGCGGTTGGTTTTGGCCAGATGATCTGAAAAGCCGTTGACCTGTTCCAATTCCAGATCGGGATTGTTCAGCCACCATTCGGAGGCTGATTCAGCCGCGCCCATAATAGCGACGATATAGGGGGTGACGATGTTCAGCGCGTCTTCGGCGCTTAACCCATCGGGGCGCAGATCGGCATAGGTTTTGCTTTGCACATCAATGATGGCATAGCGGAACCCATCCACCAGCTTGGCAATATCGGGATCAGACCGGGCCATGTCGCGCGCCTGCAGCCAGACCTTGTTATAGGTCAGCAACAAGGTGCGCAGGGTCAGGGTGGTCTGTTCGATCCTGATTTCGGGGTTTTCAATGTCCAACAAGGCCTCAACCCGGGCGGTCACATCCTTGGACAGTTTGGTGATCACCGCCTTATACAGCCCCTTTTTGCTGCCGAAATAGCTGTACAGCATGGGTTTGGCGATGCCGCACCGGGCCGCCACATCATCCATATTGGTGGCATAAAAGCCCTGTTCACCGAAAATTTCGGCGGCAATGCGCAGCATTTCCCCCTTCCGCTCATGGCGGGGCAGGCTTTTGATCGCGCTTTTGGGCTTTTGAGACAAGATGCTCGCTCTTTTTCGGGACAGTGTGCGCCTACCCTTAACCGACCGGGCAGGCGTGCTGCAATCACTTAGTGATGACTTGATAGGCAAAATGGCAAGAACAAGGGCAGGTGACGGGGCGTCAAGCGCCGGGTGCGGCACAAAAAACCAAGGGCCAACCCCCTATTGCCGCTTGAAAAAACCGCGCGGACATGACAAACGTAACAGCAGTGATCGGGCGAGAGGGGCACGTGAGCGGGCATGTTGAATGCACTGTGTTTGCGGTGCGTGTGATGTGCCTTTGAAGGGTTCCCATCATGGGATTTTTTCACCCTGTGCTTTCCTTTTGCCGAGTTAATCCGTGGGCCGTTTTGCCCGCCCGTCAAGTTCGATTTGGGGTGTTGTGCCCCACGGTCTTCCCAGGTGGACAGTATGGCTCGTGAAACTGGGAGTGTTCTGTCCATGTCACAGACGCAGCAAAATAGCGGGCGGCCCTTGTCCCCCCATCTGTCGGTTTACAAGCCGCAAATCAGTTCCACCCTGTCTATCCTGCATCGTGCAACCGGCGTTGCGCTGGCTGTTGGCGTGTTGGTGTTGGCGTGGTGGCTGGTCGCCATTGCGGGCGGCGCGGAAGCCTATGATCAGTTCATGGTCTGCATGAGCTCTATCCCCGGCAAGCTGGTTCTGCTCGGCTTTACCGTGGCGCTGAATTATCACCTGCTGAACGGCATCCGTCACCTTTATTGGGATACGGGCCGCGGCTTTGAAATTGATAGCCTGCATCGCACCGGCTGGATGGTGGTCATCGGGACCGCCCTTCTGACCGTGGTTGAGTGGGCGCTTGCCTACGGCATGGTTTGAGGAGGATTTTGAGATGAGTTTGAAGACACCTCTCGGTCGTGTTCGTGGCCTCGGCTCTGCCAAGGACGGCACGGAACATTTTTGGATCCAACGGGTCACCGCCATTGCGCTGGTGCCGTTGGTGATCTGGTTTATCGCCAAGGTGATCGCCCTGACCGGTGCTGACTATATGACAGCCCGCGCTGCAGTTGCTGATCCCTTGTTTGCTGTCCCGCTGCTACTGCTGATCGGCACAGGCTTTTATCATCTGAAGCTGGGCATGCAGGTCGTGATCGAAGATTATGTCAGCAATGATGCGCTGAAAATTCCCGCCCTTTTGCTTAATACATTTTTCTGCGCCGGCGTTGGCATCCTGTCAGCCTTTGCCGTGCTGCAAATCAGTTTTGGAGGCTGAGTTATGGCCGCTTATGAAATCACGGATCACACCTATGATGTGATCGTCGTCGGTGCCGGGGGCGCAGGGTTGCGCGCCACAATGGGTGCCGCGAAAGCCGGTTTGAAAACCGCCTGCCTGACCAAGGTGTTCCCGACACGCTCGCACACCGTGGCGGCGCAGGGTGGTATTTCAGCTGCCCTGTCCAACATGGAACAGGATGACTGGCGCTATCACATGTATGACACCGTGAAGGGGTCAGACTGGTTGGGCGATCAGGACGCGATTGAATATTTGTGCCGCGAAGCGCCCGCTGCCGTGCTTGAGCTTGAGCATTTCGGCGTACCGTTCTCACGGACCGAAGATGGCAAAATCTATCAGCGTGCCTTTGGTGGCATGACGACCAATTTCGGTGAAGGGCAGGCCCATCGGACTTGCGCCGCTGCTGACCGTACCGGTCACGCCATCCTGCATACGCTTTATGGTCAGTCCCTAAGCGCCGATGCAGATTTCTACATCGAATATTTCGCGCTTGATCTGTTGATGACAGATGATGGCGCCTGCGCCGGCGTGTTGGCGATTTGCATGGAGGATGGCTCGCTTCATCGTTTCCGTGGACAGACCACCATTCTGGCAACCGGCGGCTATGGCCGTGCCTTCTTCTCATGCACGTCAGCCCATACCTGCACAGGCGATGGCGGCGGCATGGTGCTGCGCGCGGGTCTGCCGATGCAGGATATGGAATTCGTGCAGTTCCATCCCACAGGCATTTATGGGTCTGGCTGTTTGATCACCGAAGGGGTGCGCGGCGAAGGCGGCATCCTGCGGAATGCAGATGGCGAGGCGTTCATGGAACGCTATGCGCCGTCGGCTAAGGATTTGGCCAGCCGTGACGTCGTGTCCCGCTCCATGACCATTGAAATCAATGAAGGGCGCGGTGTTGGTAAAGACGCTGATCACTGCCTGTTGGATTTGAGCTTGATTGACCCTGATCACATCCGCAATCGCCTGCCCGGCATTGCCGAAAGCGCCCGCATCTTTGCCGGTGTAGACGTGTTGAAGGAGCCGATCCCGGTTATCCCGACCGTGCATTATAACATGGGCGGCATCCCGACCAATTATCATGGCGAGGTTGTGAACCCGACCGCAGAAAATGATGATGCCATCGTCCCCGGCCTGATGGCTGTGGGTGAGGCGGCATGTGTTTCTGTTCATGGTGCGAACCGCTTGGGCTCAAACTCGCTGACTGACCTTGTTGTGTTTGGCCGCGCCGCTGCATTGCGCGCTGCCGAAGTTCTGACCCCCGGCGCGCCGGTACGTAAGGAAGCAGCAGGGGCCACCGAAAAGGCGCTGGAGCGTCTGGACCGTTTCCGCTTTGCCGATGGCAGCACATCAACCGCAGAACTGCGTGACCGTATGCAACGGTCCATGCAGCAGAAGGCGGCTGTGTTCCGGACCGAAGACACAATGCGCGAAGGCGTTGGCCTTGTGAAAGAGGTGTGGGACGGCATGTCAGACATTTCTACCGCAGACCGGTCAATGGTTTGGAATTCAGATCTGATCGAAACGCTTGAGTTTGACAATCTGATCCGTCAGGCGCAGGTCACAATCGAAGGCGCGGTTGAACGGAAAGAAAGTCGTGGTGCCCATGCCCGCGATGACTATCCGAACCGCGATGATGAAAACTGGATGAAGCACACAGTGTCCCATCACAATGAAGATGGCACGGTGTCCTTGTCCTACCGCGAGGTTCATAATTATACGCTGACCGAAGAGATCAGCTATATCGAACCTAAAGAGCGTGTGTACTAAGGAAAGGGCAAGACTATGGCTGAATTTCGTTTGCCTAAAAACTCCCGCGTCGGCAAAGGGACCAACCACCCTGCGCAGCAAGGTGGCAACACGCGCAAGTTCAACATTTATCGGTGGAACCCTGATGATGGCAATAATCCGCGCGTCGATACCTATGAAGTGAATCTCGACGAATGTGGACCGATGGTGCTGGATGCGCTGATCAAGATCAAAAATGAAATTGATCCCAGTCTGACATTCCGCCGGTCGTGCCGCGAAGGGATTTGCGGTTCCTGCGCGATGAATATTGATGGCACCAATACACTGGCCTGTACCAAGGGTATTGATGAAGTGAAGGGCGAGGTTGCGATCTATCCCTTGCCCCATATGGAAGTGGTGAAGGACCTTGTGCCCGATCTGACTAACTTCTATGCGCAATATGCGTCTATCCAACCGTGGATGCAGACCGAAACACCGGTGCCCAGTGGCCGCGAACGGCTGCAGTCACAGGAAGATCGTGCCAAGCTGGATGGCCTGTACGAATGTATCCTGTGTGCCTGCTGCTCAACATCGTGCCCGTCTTACTGGTGGAATGGCGACCGTTACCTTGGCCCGGCTGTTCTGTTGCAGGCCTATCGTTGGTTGATCGACAGTCGTGATGAAGCTGCGGGCGAACGGTTGGATAATTTGGAAGACCCCTTCCGTTTGTATCGCTGCCACACGATCATGAACTGCGCCAAGACTTGCCCCAAGGGGTTGAACCCGGCCAAGGCAATCGCAGAGATCAAGAAGATGATGGTCGAAAGAAAAGTCGCCTAGACTTTTCTTTCAGGAGCGACAGCCAGCAAAAGTGTGAAACGGTTTTGCATCCGGCTGCGCGACCAAAAGAAGATTGCTGTCAGCCAGCAAAAGTGTGAAACGGTTTTGCGTCTGGCTGCGCGACCAAAAGAAGATTGTTGTCAGCCAGCAAAAGTGTGAAACGGTTTTGCGTCCGGCTGCGCGACCTAGCCAAGAAGGCGGTGCGGATCAAATAAATTGGACAAGGCCCCGGTGCTTCGGCACTGGGGCTTTTTGTTCGCTAAATGATGCGCCCGCGCAAGGTGCTGACTCACATCACGGGGCGTTGGCGGCCAGTGCGATGACATAAATGACGCCGCCAATGGCAGCCAGTATGATCGCCCATCTGATCAAAACCACGATGAAATGCAGTGGGCCTTTCAACAGCTTTTCTGCCCATATGCCCGCGACAATGCCGCCAATGCCCGCGATCAGCCAATTCAGCGAAGTGCCGTCATAAGTCAGCCAATTTGGCGGTACTGAGATATAGGTTAGATAGGTCGTGCCGACCCATGCACCGATTGCCAGGAGCAGGATGATGATGTCGTCAAGGCTAAGCGGCGTGCGTGCGGCGCGTGGCGAGGAGCTGTAGCTGCGAGTGTCCCAGTGAGATGTTTGTTTTTGGCGGTATTCTTCAAGGCCAACTTGGTTCGACAGCGACCCTGACGTATAGACGCCGTGACTGCCGTAAAATTTGTCCTCAATCGCCTTGCCCAGTGAATCTTCAGTCATTTGAACCTCCCCCAGTGGGGGTAAGTCTAGGGTCTTAGCCCCTTATGATCAACGTTCTGCGGCGCTGGCCTTTTGTGCGCAGCGCAATTTAGGGGCTGTGCGCAGCACAATGGGAAGGGTCCCAAGTCTAGTTCAGTGTCTTCACTTTTTGCAGGAACTTCACAATATCATGCATGGACCGCCCGGTTGCCGCCTTGCTGAAATCGGGATTGAGGGTGCCGTCTGCCTTAAGCGGGGTGTCGAAACTGTGCCTTGCGCGGTCATACACTTTGGTGATGACGGGCCAGCCGCGTTTCATCTGGCTGTTGGCGAGCTTTATACAGGCGGGCGTGGAGACCACCCGGTCCTTGCCCGCCAGCATCATCAGCGTGGGGGGCAGATATTTCAAACCCGATTGCGCGGCCTTTGAAGCCGGGCCGCAATAGGGATAAAACAATATCGCGCCCTTTACAGCACGAAGGTCGGCATTGACGGAGGCCGGCACATTCCGCGTGCCGGGCAGCGGTGTGTGCGCCACATCGCGGGCCAAAAATTCCAGCACGGCCCAGCCGCCATGCGACCAGCCCACCACGTAAATTTCGTTCTTGTTGGCCCAGCTTTGTTTGCGTGCCCAGCCAATCATGGCCAGCACATCGGCGGCGCGGTCGCTGCCGGGCAGGATGTGCCCCTTGCAAATTTGATCAACCTTTTGCGGATTTTTCATGCCGCGCGGTTTTAGCGAATCCACCACAATGGTGGCAAAGCCAACCTGCGCGAACCCCTTGGCCCATTCATTGGCATTGGCGTGAACACCGCCGCAGCCATGAAAAAACAACACTGTGGGATAGGGGCGCTTGGCCTTGCCCGGCAGGATGATACGGGCATCCTTGGCCAGACGTGCTGCCAATTGTTGGGAAGATAAGGGCCCCTTGATGGGCCCCTGAATTTCACAGCCGGCAAGTCCTAAAAAGATAACTGCCAAGCAAAGACTTATTACTCGTCTGATACGCATGTGCCCATCATAAGCGCAAATCATGATGGGCGCATCTGAAAAAGAATCACAATGTCTTCAAGCCAGCTGTGATCAGGCCAGTTGTGATCAGGCCAGTTTTGATCAGGCAAGTTGTGATCAGGCAGGTGCAGTGGCGGGCTTGTCCTTGGCCAGGGTATCGACGGGCTTGAAACTTGCGTCATCCTGTTTGCCGTTCAGGGCCTGTTCCTGCAGCCAACGGCCTGCCCGTTCAGCCAACATATTGCCGCCGGGGGTTAAACGCCGCGCCAGCTCTGACCCGGTGGTGGCGGCGCGAATACCAAGCGGCGCCAACCGCCATGCCTTGTCTTCGGGCAGGTCAAGATCGGTATAGATTTCCTTGCCCAGGGCGCGGGTCAGACCAAGGCGCACATGGTCCATCGTGCTGGATACTGCTTGCAACAGGCGGTTGTCAGTGTCGCCGAACAAGGACACTTCGGCCAGGCCCTTGGCGAGCGCAACGGCGTCTTCGTCAGCCGCAGGTTGGCTGGTGGCGGACAGCCAGATGGCGCGAATGCCATCCACTTCATCTTCGGACAAATAATGCGGGTTCACACCGTTCAGAAACCCAACATAGCGCCACATATGCATCATGGCGTGGCGTTCCTTTTTGCTGAACCGAATCCCCAACAGCGTGCAGCCATAGATAAACAGAACGGAAAAGGCATTATTGGTTGCCAACATATGCGCCTGACTGATGGGCATGCCCAACTCGTCAAAGTCCCATTCGGGATGATGATGCAGCTTGGCCCGCACAACCGCGTGCATGATCCGCACTTTCGCGGCGCTTTTGAAGCCGTCGCCAAAACGGTCTAACCCGCGCCAGCCGGTAACGTCCAGCCACCATTTGCCGGTTTCCCGCAGGCGCTTTTCAGCCCCGGTGTTGAGCGCGCCGGTGAACACCAATGACCGGTTCATCACGGTAGAGATTGCATAACCACCCATCAGCGCGATATCACCAAGCACAAGGCCACCAACGATGCCGCTGCGGTGAACGGCCTTTGCCGCCACATCCAGCAGCTCGCGGTCAAGCCAAACAGGCTCTGCATCGATCTCGTTAAAAAAATCGATCAGGCATTGCGGCGGGTTGTCGAGCGCGCCGATCCCCTGATCCAAGGCGAGGTCAAGCTGGCGACGCCCTTCCATAAAGCCGACATCACGGAACCATGCAACAACGCGATCAGCAGACGGGTCGCCCTCCAACGTCATACGGGCAAAGGCATCATAATGGGCGTCGGTGGGGGCCACGGGCTTGCCAAAGAACAGCTTGCCCAGCGAGGCGGTCCAGCGGTTGAACATCTGGGTGTCGCGCTTGGTGAAGTGGCCGGGCTTGGCTGTCGGCGCCTGCGATTCTGAAGCCGCCTGGGTTGCGGTGTTCATTGCCTCTGTCTTTAGTTGGGCGGTCATGGCGTGTCCTCTTCGTCTATTATGTGTGCAGCCTTTATATGACTGCTTCAATTACTGGCCGCATTAGCCGTCATGCGAGTTTGTTCCGGGGGCCGTTATCGGTGTGTTAGCTGTGTCGAGCCCAAAGCCACGCATAAACAGCGTGTGGACCAGCGATGCAGTTTGTTCTGGCGTTGGTGCGGTGGTGTCGCGCGTGGGCAGGCTGCCCAATATGGGGCGCAGCTCATACGCACCAAGGAGGAGGGAGCCGATGGCCCCCACAACAAGCACCGGGTCCTCGCCGGGGGCCAGCTCCTCAATCAACAAGAAAAATTCTTCAAGCGGTGCTGCCATCGCATCTGTCAGGCGGCTTGATTGGCGCGCCGGGTCGGCCTGCGATGCGGTCAGTTCGCGGCGGATCAGACGCACCCCATCGGGGAAGGTCTCAACCAGTTGCGCGATCAGCAACAACACATCATGCAGTCGGTCGGATGCGGGCTTGTCCGCGCGGGTCAGAAGGCGCAACGGCTCTACCGTTGAAGCCAGCATCTCGGATACAACCGCGTCATACAGCGCGTCTTTATTGGCGAAGTGATGGTAAAGCGCGGCGGGGGTCATCTTGGCGGCCTTGGCGACCAACCGCATGGAGGCCCCCTCAAACCCCTTTTCGGAAAACAACCGGGTTGCCGCCGCAAGGATCGACCCGCGCCCATCCTTGTGATGGGCCGCAGCGCCGCGATGGCGGCCTTCCATATCGCGCATGATCTGTGTCATATCCGCAATTTACTAAACGTTTGTTTAATTGGCAAGTGACAACTGCGCAACGAGGATACTTCGTTGAATTATTGCCATTTTCTGCCATCATGCCGCCAATCACTGCGCAATGTTCTGCATTATCCAACAAGGGAAGCCACGCCATGTCTGCACCGGGTTACATCATTTTCACTGAAGAGATTCATGACGCCGCGCAGGTGGCTGAGTATGTCGGCAAGGCCGGGGCCACCGTTGGGCCGTTTGAGGGCCAGCCGGTTGTGTTGGGCGGGCAGCCGCAAGTGTTGGAAGGCAAATGGCATGGCGACAATGTCGTCATTTTGCGCTTCAAGGATGTTGAGACGGCGCGGGGCTGGTACAACTCCCCCGCCTATCAGAAGATTGTTGGTCTGCGCCTATCGGCGACCGATTCCCGTTCTGCGATTTTGGAAGGGGTTGAGGGGGCCGACCTATCTGACTGCAAGGTTCTGTTGTTGATCACACAAGTCGTGCAGGACGCTGACCGTTTGGCCACCTATGCCGCGGCGGCCAAGCCCATCACCGCATCCCACAATGGGGTGCGGGTGATCACCAGCCAAAACCCCGACGTGATCGAAGGGGATTGGCATGGCGAACGCATTGTGATGCTGGGCTTCAAGTCAGCAGACCATGTGATGGACTGGTATAATGACCCGGCCTATCAGGCGATTGTGAATGACAGGCTGGAGGCAGCGGATTGCCGTGCCGCCATCCTGCCAATTTTTGGGGCCTAATTCACCGCCCTCTAATTCACAGCTCTGTCTTTGCCTGCCCAATAGGGCGCGCGCAATTCACGGCGCAGAATTTTGCCCGATGGGTTGCGCGGCAGTTCAGGGATGAAGTCTACAGTCTTCGGGCATTTGAATGCTGCGATTTGCGTGCGGGCATAGGCGATGACATCGTCTGCGCTTAGGGTCTTGCCCTCATGCACAACCACGCAGGCCTTCACAGCCTCGCCCCATTTGTCATCGGGCACACCAATGACGGCAACATCGGCAATGTCCGCATGACCGTAAAGCGCGCTTTCAACCTCAGCTGGGTAGATGTTTTCACCGCCTGAGATGATCATGTCCTTCACCCGGTCATGGATATAGACATAATCATCTTCATCCATATAGCCCGCATCCCCGGTGCGCAGCCAGCCATCAGCGTCGATGGTGTTGGCGGTCGCCTCAGGCAGTTTCCAATAGCCTTTCATATTGGCCGGGCCGCGGGCCACAATCTCACCCACGGTGCCGCGCGGCACTTCATTGCCATCATCATCCCAAATCTGCACATCAATTCCCGGCAATGCCTTCCCGGCAGAGCGCATTTTTGGTCCCCCTTCGGGGTCGTGATCTTCGGGCGGCAGGGCAACGATTGTGCCCGTGGTTTCGGTCATCCCGTACATTTGCGCAAAGCCGCAGCCAAACACGGTCATGCATTCCTTTAGCAGGTCCAGCGGGATGGGGCTGGCACCATACAGGATGCAATCAAGGCAACTGAAATCCGTGTCCTTGGCGCGCGGGTCACGCACGACGATCTGCAAGGCGGCGGGCACCATGAACAGTTTTGAGATGCGATAGGTCTGGATAAAGTCCAGCACCTGCCCCGGATCAAATTCCGGCATCACGACATTTTTTGCACCAACATACAGCCCCGATATGCCCCAGCCGGTGCCACCAATGTGGAAGTTCGGCATCGCCACCAGCGATACATCATCTTCGGTCCAGCGTTGCCAACTTTCATCTTCAATATCCGGCCGACGCAGGCCGAACAGATTGCGATGGGCCAGCTGCACGCCCTTGGGGTTGCCTGTCGTGCCAGAGGTATAGAGCTGAACACAGATGTCGTCGGGGATGACATCAACTGTCGGCTCGTCCGCAGACTGGCTGTCGCGCCAGTGTTCGTATTGGCTGATCGGAATGATGTTTTTAAGCGATGGCAGGTCGGTGCGCAGTCCGTCCACCATGTCTTCAAAACCATAATCGACGAACAGGGTTTCAACTTCAGCGTCTTGCAGAATGTAGGCAACCTCAGGCGGGGCAAGCCGCCAATTCACGCTGACCATCACCTGATTGGCCTTGGCACCACCCAGCAGCAATTCAAAATACCAGTCAGAGTTTTTGCCGATATAACCGATGCGCCCTTGCGCCGGTGCCCCCATCTGGGTCAGGCCATTGGCGACCTGATTACAATGGGCGTTGTATTGTTGGTAGGTTTGTTCGCGCCCGTCGCACACAAAGGCGATTTTGTTCGGTGTTTCGGATGCGTAAAGCCGCGCCATGTCGCCAAGGCGCGTAAGTTCAGATCGGTAAGATGACATGTTGGTAGCCCCCAAATGATGCACTAATGCGTATTTTGATAAACGCAATCTAGTCGGGGGCAGTTGGGCGGTAAAGCGGTTTTGATGGGGGGCGTAAACCCCCGGCCCTTTGGGGGCTGATCTATTCAGGAATTTGGGCGACGACGGTCAGCCCGTCCATCTCATCCGTCAGTTCAACCTGACAGGACAGGCGTGATGCCGCGGGGTCGAACGCATCGGTGGCAGAGACCAAAATCTCCTCAACCTCGTTCCGCTCGCCCAATTTATCCACCCAGTCCGCAGCCACATGCACATGGCAGGTTGCGCAGGAACAGGCCCCGCCGCAAATTGCTTCGACGCCCGCAATATTCGCATTTTGCAGCGCATCCATCAGGGTGTCACCGGCCTTGCCCGTGACTTCGTGGGCATTTCCGTCAGTGTCGGTGGCGAAAATCGTCGGCATAGGTCGTCCTTTAATTCGGAAATGGTCAAAAATCAGGGCCAAATTGATCAAATGCGTAAAAAACAGGCCCGTGATTTACGATACATGTTTACACTCGGCGGGCAGAATGGCAATATACGCAAAATTTGTCAATTAGATTGCGCAGAAAAACTGCGCCGCAGGGTGTCCATCAGGGACCATGCATAGTTTACAGGGGAGGTGCCTGATGGCTGTTGATGCCACCGGCTTTGATTTTGAAACCGACGTGCTGGTTGTTGGGTCCGGCGGGGGTGCATTGACCGCCGCGATTACTGCCCATGTCGGCGGTGCCGATGTGTTGACGATTGAAAAGTCTGATCAATATGGCGGCACGTCCGCCATGTCAGGCGGCGGCATCTGGATTCCGGCCAGCCATTACGCGCTGGCACAAGGGGTTGAAGACAGCCGGGACGAGGCCTTGTCCTATTTGCAACATGTTGTGGGGGACCGCGTTGATCCCAAACGGTTGGCAGCCTATGTCGATGAAGCGCCGCGCATGTTGAAATTCATGGCGGATAATTCACGGCTGGAATACAGCCCGGTTGCCTATTCTGACTATTACCCTGAACAGCCCGGCGGCAAACAGGGCTATCGCACCCACGAACCTGTGCCCATGCATGCGCGCAAACTTGGCAAACTGTTTGAAAAGCTGCGCCCGCAACATCGGCAAACCGTGGTGCAGGGACGGTTCAGCATGACAATGGCTGAGGGACGGTCCTTCCTGACGCAAGCTGACGGGTGGAAAACAACCCTGACAAAAATGATGCTGGGCTATTACCTTGATATTCCGGCGCGCCTGAAGGGCAAGCGGACAAGGCGTCTGACGCTGGGCAATGCCCTGATCGGTCGGTTGATGTGGACCATGCAGGATCGCCAGATGCCCCTATGGCTGAACACCCCGTTCAAGGAATTGATCACCGACGGTGACAAGGTTGTCGGCGCTGTTATTGAAAAGGACGGCACACTCATGCGTATCAAGGCGCGCAAGGGCGTGATCATGGGCGCTGGCGGGTTTGAGCATAATCAGAAATTGCGCGAACGGGCACTGCCCCAACCAACCAGCCCCGAATGGAGCGGCAGTCAGGAAAACAATACCGGCGATTGTATCGTTGCGGGCGAAGAATTGGGGGCTGCCACCGATTTGATGGATTGGGCGTGGTGGGCCCCGGCCATTAAAGTGCCGGGCATTGACCGGCCCTGGGTGTTGTTTGCTGAACGCTCATCCCCCGGATTGGTGATGGTGAACAAGGCGGGTCGCCGCTTTTCGAACGAGGCTGCGCCCTATCTTGATAATGGTCATGCGCTTTACAGTAATGATGATGACGCGCCATCCGTGCCAGCCTATATCGTGTTCGATGCAACCTTTCGCAAGAAATATCCGTTGGGGCCATTGCCCCCCGGTTATGCCGGACCGGACGCCACCTTGCCCCGCAAGGTGAAGGAAATCCTGTCCATCGCCGATACGGTTGAGGAGTTGGCCGACAAGATCGGCGTTGATAAGGCAGGCTTGGTTGAGACGATTGCCAAGAATAATGACTATGCTGCCAGCGGCCAAGATCCTGACTTTCATCGCGGTGAAAGTTTCTATGATCAATATTATGGTGACCAACGTCACGGGCCGAACAAATGCATTGCGCCCATCAAGGACGGGCCGTTCTATGCGGTGCCGGTTTATCCCGGCGATATCGGTACCAAGGGCGGCCTGCTGGTGGATGACAAGGCACGTGTGCTGCGCACTGATGGCAGTGTGATCGACGGGCTTTATGCCATTGGCAACACATCAGCCTCCGTCATGGGCACGACCTATCCCGGCGCGGGTGTCACCATCGGCCCCGCCATGACATTTGGCTATGTGGCAGCGAATGATCTGACAGGGCGGAACGGGTAATGGGTGTGCTGGATGGAAAAGTCGCGCTCGTCACCGGGGCCAGTCGCGGCGTTGGTAAGGGCGTTGCCCTTGCCCTGGGTGAGGCAGGCGCAATTGTTTATGTCACCGGCCGCAGCAGGCAGGAGGGGGATGCCCCCTTGCCCGGGACGATTGATAAAACGGTTGAGGAGATTGCGGCCCGTGGCGGTAAGGCCATTGCGGTGCCCTGTGATCACCGCAATGATGACGAAGTGGAAAGCCTGATCGCCGCCATTGTGAATGATCAGGGCCGGATTGATATTCTTGTAAACAATGTGTTTGCCGTCCCTGATGATTTGATTGAACCAAAGCCCTTTTGGGAGCGGCCCTTATCGCATTGGGATGACATGATTGATTTGGGCCTGCGCGCCCATTACGTTGCCGCGCGCGCGGCAGCCCCCCATATGGTTGGGGCCGGGCAGGGGCTGATCGTCAATATTTCCAGCCCCGGTGCGCGGTGCTACATCCATTCTGCCATATATGGGATTGGCAAGGCGGGGGCCGACAAAATGGCCGCCGACATGGCGAAGGAGCTGCGCGATCATGGGGTTGCGGCGCTGTCCTTATGGCTTGGCATTGTGAAGACTGAACGGACGACTATGGCGCTTGAAGCAGCACCCGAAGCCTATGCCCCGCTGATGGATGGCCTTGAAAGCCCGGAATATCCGGGGCGGATTATTGCCGCGCTGTATGAAAACGGGCAGGTGATGGCCCGGTCAGGACAGGCTTGGTACACGTCTGAATTGGGCGCTGAATTGAAGATTGAAGATGTGGATGGCCGTATTCCGGCCTCCTACCGCGAGATGCTGGGTGGCCCTGCGGCGCCCAACCCTGCTATGATCAGTTAATAAAGGAAGGGGCGCGACAACCGGCAAATATGTGAAACGGTTTTGTGGCTGAATCACGCCGCGGTTGCGCGACCTACGATAAAGGGAGAGAAGAGATGCCCGGTGAATTTGATGGTGCCCCCGATGTGGGCGGTGAGTATGAATTTCCGCGCGGCTGGTTTTTGGTTTGCCGTTCGGATGAGGTAAACAACGAAACCCCGACGCGGTTGCATTTCTTTGGCAACAAATATCTGGCCTTTCGCAATACCAAGGGCGAGGCTGTGATCCTTGATGGCTTGTGCCCGCATATGGGATCGGAAATCGCGGTCGGCGGTGTGGTTGATGGCGATGGCGTGCGTTGCCCGTTTCATTTCTGGCATTATGACGAACAGGGCAAATGCGATGACATCCCCTATTCAAAAACCATTCCCCCGCAGGCCAAGCTGGACAATTATCCGGCGGATGAAAAGGACGGTTTGGTCTTTATGTGGCATGACCCGCTGGGGGGGGAACCTGATTATGAACTTCCCAAGCTGGACGCATATGATGACGCGAACTGGATGCGGTGGGACCCTGAAACCTTCACCGTGAAAACCCATGCGCGTGAGATTATCGACAATATCGCCGACAAGGCACATTTCGATCCGGTGCATGGTTCCATCGTGGAATATTTCGAAAACAAGTTTGAAGGCCACACCGCAACGCAAATTCAGGGTGGCGGTCACAAAACGCTGGCAGATGATGGTGGCGGCAAATTACATACCGAGGCGACCTATCACGGCCCCGGTTATTTGATCACCCATATGACCGGGCAGATGAATTCCATCATGCTGGTCGCCCATACCCCCATCGATAGCGAAAATGTGCGCGTTTGGTACGGGCTGATGGTTGATATGATGGGCATCGATTCCCCTGAAATGAAGGAAGGGGCCGCGATGTATACCGTTGCGGGCCGCGATGCGTTCTATCAGGATGTGGCGATTTGGGAAAACAAAGCGACGATCAACAAGCCGCTATTATGTGCCGGTG
>SPJN01000038.1 GCA_006844605.1 Hyphomicrobiales bacterium
AAACCGGCTGCGCAGAACCTCGATAACTTGTTCTGTCTGTGTGTTCATAAATATAGGCTAACATAATCTCTATTCATGATGACAATCGGTTTTTGCATCATGCGCCTGCTGTTATCCGATCGCGCTCGCCTTTTGAAAAAAGCGTGCTACGCTTCCCCTAAATGGGAGAGGTCCCAAATGGGGAGAGGCCAATGACAAATTTTCGTACCGCCCTTGCGGTTCTTGCCACGACATGCGCGTTTATATTGACCGGTTGCGCCGGCAAAACCGGGCCAGATACATCTGATTTGGCCAAGGCGCAAACCATTGCCGCCGCATATGATGTTACCATCACGCGTGATCACTATGGCGTCCCCCATATTGCTGGGGCAACATCCGCGGATGTCGGCTTTGGTCTTGGTTATGCTGTTGGCGAAGATGACTTCGCCACATTTCAGGAAACCGCCATCGCCGTAAGGGGCGAGTTGGCCTCCCATGTCGGGATCAAAGGCGCTGTGACCGACTATTTGGTCAGGCTGATGCGCATCTGGGAAGTGGTTGACGCCAAATGGCAGACAGAACCGTCGGACGAAGCACGGGCCATGGCACAGGGCTATGCTGATGGCATCAATCTATACGCCGCCGAACACCCGGACGAAGTGTGGGCCGGGGCCTATCCGTTTACCGCGCAGGACATTTTTGCCGGCATCCTGTTCAAGGCACCCCTGTTTTTCGGCGTTGAAGGTGAAGTGCGCAAAGTGATGGAGGGGCGCATCAATGTTGATCGCACAACCCAGACAGCCCAACCCGATCAGTCCGATCAGGCAGCATCGCTCAATCAGGCAATTCAAACGCCATTCTCAAACACAATGGGGTCAAATGCCATTGCCGTTGCCCCCAAGCGCAGCGCAGATGGGGCAACGCGGCTGTTCGTAAATTCTCACCAGCCATTCACCGGTCCCGTTGCTTGGTACGAGGCGCACTTGACCTCGCAAGACGGGTTGGAAATTGTCGGCGGCACGTTCCCCGGCTTCCCCCTGATCGGGCACGGTGTGCGGCCCGAACTGGGATGGGCCTTTACCGTCAACAAACCTGATCTGACCGATGTGTATCAGCTGACCCTCAACCCCGCGAACAAAGATGAATATTTGCTCGACGGGGCTTATGTCCCCTTTGAAAAGTCTCAGGCAAAAATCAAAGTCAAGCTGATGGGCTTCCTGCCCTGGACCGTCAGTCGTGAAGTCATCTGGTCAGCACATGGCCCCGCCCTGCGCACCGATCATGGTGTTTTCGCCATCCGTTTTCCCGGGATCGACGATCTGCGTGGCCTTGACCAATATATCGGTATGAACAAGGCAACGACTTTCGCCCAATGGCGCGATGCCATGCGGATCAGTGCCGTTGGTAGTTTTAATGTGGTTTATGCCGACAAAACCGGCATGGTCGCCCATATCCACAATGCCCGCTTTCCCAAACGCAAGACAGAACCCGATCTTGATTGGACAGGGGTTCTGCCCGGCGACAGGTCCGACCTGATCTGGCAGGACGAATATGGTTTTGACTTTGTACCCGCCGTCATCGACCCTAAATCGGGGCTGGTGTTTTCGGCCAACTCAACCCCCTTTGATGTGACAGACGGCCCCGATAATCCAGATGCAGCGCAATGGCCAGCAGAACTATATGTTGAAAGCCGCTATACCAATCGCGCGCATCGGCTGCACGAAACCTATGGCACTGACCCGTCGATCACGCGGGATGAGTTTATCGCCTATAAATTCGATCTGGCATTTTCGGACAAATCACAAATGGCGGATGCACGCCGCGCCATTCTTGCCCGCGATTTTTCGGGTGATCCCCTGTTAAAAAGGGCACAGGCGCACATAATGGCGTGGGACTTGAACACAAATGTTGAAAATACCCATACCGCGCTTGGCGTTTACAGCATGTTCGGCATGATTGAGGCCGAGATCAAAGGGACGCCGACTCCCGACCCCGTTGAAGGCTTCATCTGGGCGGCCCAGTTTTTGCATGACAAGTTTGGCAGATTAGACATACCGTGGGGTGATGTGAACCGCCTGCGTCGGGGAGACAAGAACGTCGCGGTGAATGGCGGGCCTGATATTCTGCGCGCCATCTATGACATTGATGGCCCGGAAGGTGATGGCGGCCTGAAGGCGGATGTGGGCGACAGCTATATTGTATTGTCAGAATGGTATGCTGACGGGCGTCAGGATGTTTTTACCGTTCATCAATTCGGCGTTGCTGCCACACGCCCTGACGCGACCCACTATGCTGATCAGGTTGAAATGTTTGCGGCGCAAAAATTCAAGCGCCACACATTTGATCAAATAGAAATTAAAAACAACGCGACACGAATTTATTCACCGGGGCGATAAAGGACGATAAGGGAGATCAAAATGTCTAACCATCATCACAAGGCTCAATGCGCTTGCGGCGCTGTTGAACTAAGCGTCACCGGCGAACCGATCTTTGTTGGTTACTGTCATTGCAATGACTGCCGTGACTGGATTGGCGCGCCTGTTCACGGGGCAACACTTTGGCCCAAGGATAGTGTGCAAATCATCAAAGGCGCAGACCATCTTATCACCTATAAGCGCACCGAGGAGAGTCACCGCAAATCCTGCGCAACATGCGGTAGTGCAGTCTTTGTCGATCACCCGAACATCGGTCTGTATGACATTCTGGCTGCAACGATGAAGGACTTAACCTTCACCCCAACGATGCATGTCCATTATAGCCAACGCATGATTCCGATGGTTGACGGTCTTCCCAAATTCTCTGACATGCCTGCAGAGTTTGGCGGCTCAGGAAAGCAGCTCGAAGAATAATCGGCTTATTGGGCACTTTCGTCCGGAACCCGGAACCACTCGAAACATTTATGCTTGGTGCAAGTGGCGCTTCACGAACGCCTGAACCGCTTTATAGGCAAGATCAAGCCCTCGACAATTATCGCAAGAAGCGCACTGATAAATGCCCATGCCAAAAGTTTCCTCATAGCACATCTCATGTCGCCAAATGATGAAAAATGTCACCAAATAAAATACATATGACCTAACGGCATGCCAATAAAGAACAACCCAGTGATAATTGCTAACCCTTTATCGAGTCGCCTATCATCACTGCTAACATGTGAAACGAACGGGTAATTTGCAAAAAAGGCAGTGCCTAACACATACACACCAAAGAGATAACTTCCCGTGTCAACAGCGCGGCTTTGAAGCGAGCAATCATCGCAAATCAACTGGCCGACAAGATACAGTATTGCAGTCCCGGATATGTAAACGCCCAACCATTTCCTACTTTCATTTGTCATTGTGGTATCCAACTGCCAATTGTTGGGCTGCTGCAATTCTTTCAGCCAGCCCTTTTCTAACCCCTTCGTTTCGTAGAATTCTAGCCCCGCCAGCAGATAATCCAACCGCCAAAAAATTCTCTAAACTAGATTCTTTATAGGCGACATATCCGGAAGTAATTGTACCTACAGGCGCAACCGCTAGCACGGCGAATGAAGCGAATGTTGCAGCCTTGGCGGCATCCTTCGCAAATCAGACGCTCGTCGCTTCGTTCAGGGCAGACCTATATCCTTTTGGCACATTCTTGATATCTGTATAATATTCACCGGACACCCCCTCAACACGCTCCATGCCCATCGCATGAGGGTTAGAGCGCAGCTTGGCTTTAATGCTTGCCATACCGCCAGTGATCTCGTCAGCCGTGTAGACTTTGTTAAACTCAAATGTCTTGTCACCAAATTTGGCCGTCACGATCCTTTTATTTGTTGCGGGATCAGTTCGCACTTCGACATAGGGTTTTTGTTGACGCGTCGCCACAACAGTCTGTGCATCGCTCTTTGCCAAAACTTTATCAGCCCGTTCCTTGTAATGAGTTTGTCTGCCTATTTGGGCGACCTCCGCAAATACGGGACGGGCATTTGTCGGTGCGGCCTGCGGGACACGCGCCTCACCCGCCCAAGACATGACCTGATTGGGACGCAAACTGAACGGGCGGGCCGTCATCAGGTTTAATCCCCGCTGGTTTAGGTCGATCTTTCAGTTTTGATACAGGTCCTGCTCAAACGCCGTTGGAGCATCTGGTTTATAAAATATATTGGCTTGCCCAGTTGGTTTGGAGGGTGGTGTGTGGGTGTTCACATATCGCTCAGCTTTGGGCGCATCCATGCCCAACCCGTCACGAGCGCCCTTATAGGCATGAATTTGGCCATCATTCCAATCAAACGATGTACTTGGCAAGTCAAAGCCTGCAAAGCTTTTGCGGCGCTGCTTCTCGCTCTCTATCGCCAGTTTACGTCCGTACAACGGACGCAACATCCACGCCCAATCCGCATCCACCATTTTCAACCGCAATCCATATTGCCCTAGCCTACAAATCATAAGCATAGCTTGCTGCATTTGTCAGGCATTTTTTGCAAC
Organism: Hyphomicrobiales bacterium; assembly: GCA_006844605.1. Taxonomy (GTDB): domain Bacteria; phylum Pseudomonadota; class Alphaproteobacteria; order SPJN01; family SPJN01; genus SPJN01. Next base: position 4,431 of record SPJN01000038.1, read on the forward strand.
ATTTGCAGCGTAGGGTGTGATCAAGGTGAGGCAGCATTACAACTGATTGGTAGAAAATGGTGCCCCGGGCCAGACTCGAACTGGCACGTTCTTGCGAACACCAGATTTTGAATCTGGCGCGTCTACCAATTCCGCCACCGGGGCCACCGGATTGCATCGGCGTAAACGCCAATATGCAGATTGGACGCCCGTTCTACACCACCTTCGCCCGCAGTCAAGCGCGCTTTGCCGCCGCAGCGTGCTTTTTCTGTGCTTTTTGGTAAGGTCATGCTAGGACACGCCAACAATTTCTAGGAAATGCCCGGACCATTTATGTTCAGACGGCTTTACGACAAAACGCTCGACCTTGCAGCCCATCGCCATGCGCTGCCCATTTTGGCATTGCTGGCCTTTGCTGAAAGCTCATTCTTTCCCATTCCGCCCGATGTGATGCTGCTGCCCATGGTCTTGGCAGACCGCAAACGCGCCTTTTTGATCGCGACGGTTTGCACCATCGGCTCCGTCGCGGGTGGGGTTTTTGGCTATATGTTGGGCTGGGGCTTTTGGGATGTGGTTGGTGATTATATCGCCAGCCCAGATAAGTTTGAGCAGTTCTCTGGCCTTTATAACACCTATGGCGGCTGGATTGTGCTGCTGGCCGGGTTTTCACCCATCCCCTACAAGGTCTTCACAATCGCCAGCGGTACAGTTGGGTTGAACATTTTTGTCTTTATTCTATTCAGCCTGATAGGGCGCGGCGGGCGCTTTTTCCTTGAGGCAAGTTTGCTGTATTTTTTTGGCGCACCGATCAAGGCCTTTATCGAACGCTATTTCGGCCTGCTGACTCTGGTCGCAGGCGCGTTAATTGTGGGGGCAGCCATTGCCTATCAAACCCTCCTCCATTAGCGCATCTTCAATGAAGGGCCAGCACATCCTGATTTTGGGTGCCGGGGCGCTGCTACTTGGCGCAATTGGCTTTCAATATCTGGCAGATATGTATCCCTGCCCGCTTTGCATGACGCAACGCTGGTGGCATGTGGCCGCCATTTTGGCAGCCATCCTTGCCCTGCCGCAAGTTGCGATAATGCGCCCAGCCCGCGCGCCGCTGTTCCTGATTGCCATCACCTGTATTTGGATCAGCGCCGGGTATGGCGGCTATCATGCGGGAATTGAATGGGGCTTTTGGGCCGGGCCCAGCACCTGCACCGGCGCACCGGGAGCCAATGCTGGCTCCCTCCAAGATTTGGCAGACGCGCTGAAGAACGCCCCTGTCGTGCGCTGTGATGAGGTACAGTTCCGCTTTCTTGGCCTATCATTGGCCGGATGGAATGCGACAATTTCCGCTGCACTTGGCCTTGCCGCATTGCTGCGCGGTCGGCGATAATCCAAACCATGACAAAGCTTGTAAACAATCAGGCCATCCCCGCCCCCGCCGCAGAAGAAGACCGCGCCGGGCAGGACCATGCCAAGGCACAGATCGCCCGTATTTTGCGCGTTGATCAGGCCGGGGAATTTGGTGCCCAGCGCATTTATCGCGGCCAACTTGATATGATGACTGACCGCAATGGCAAGCCGCGCGCGGGCCTTGGCCGCACTGCCGGTTTGGTCAAGCACATGGCAGAACAAGAAGACGCCCATCTGGCTCGCTTTAACGAATTGGTGGCCGAACGGGGCGTGCGCCCCACTGTGCTTGGGCCGTTTTGGAACGTCGCAGGCTATGCCTTGGGCGCTGTGACCGCGCTGATGGGTGAGAAGGCCGCCATGGCCTGCACCGCCGCGGTTGAAGATGTCATCGACAAACATTACGCCGCGCAACAAGCCACACTGGACCGCATGGCCAAAAGTGGCGTGGCGGAGCCTGAGTTGCGCGCCGCCATCGACCAGTTCCGCGCCGAGGAGGCGGAGCATCACGACACCGCCATTGACGAAGGTGCCGAACAGGCCACCGCCTATCCCCTGTTGTCAGCGGTGATCAAAACCGCTTCTCGTTCAGCAATTTGGCTATCTGAACGGTTCTAGCTTTTACGGTTGATATGCGGGTGCGCATCAGGCGATGCCCGCAACAGATCGGCTGCACGGCCCACCACCTTGGCAATACGTTCTGGCGCAAAATCAAGCTGTGCCAACGCCAAACCACGGTCAAAAATTTCCGAATAATGGCGGATTTTCATATCGGCACCGCTGCCCTTCAAGGTCACGCGCGCCATCCCGTCAAACACCACACGCTTGCCCGCTGCATCCGACAGGGTTGAGGTGTAGCTGAACAAATACCGGAAATAGCCCAGGCCACTATTGACCACAGGCTCATACAAATCCCACCGGCAGTCAGTCATGGCACCATAGAAATCATCAACCAGCATTTGGCCGATTGCATCAGGACCATGATAGGGGCCGTGAAATCCGTCCACATAGACCGCATCATCGGTAAACAGGGAACCAAACCCCGGACCATCCGCCGCCTCAGCATGGGATTTGAAGCGGGCCAGCAAATCAACTAAATCTTTTTGAGCGTCATCCATATGCTCATATTCCTTCCTATGGACAGGGTTCGGCGCATGGGGCACATTACGGACCGCTTCACGAAATGACAATCAGGTTTGGCGCAAGGTGGGGCCAATAGAGGCACGTAAGGGGACGACATTTTGCAGGCATCAATAGAACCGGACAATCTGCCCCTTTTGCCATGGCCAACAAAAGTCACGCTTCATGACGGGCGCTGCCATTGGGATGGGCTACCGCTGATCAGCGCCCCTGCCGGACGGTTAACGGACGGCGCGGAACGGTTTCGGCAGGCACTGGGTCTGACCACCATGATCACGACAGATGACCCCAATGCCAGCCTAACACTTGATGTCAGTGACCCCCACGGCGACCTGCCGGTGCCAGACCAGGACGAAAGCTATCATCTATCGATCACCGCCGACGGCGCGACGATCAAGGCCACCCATTGGCGCGGCGCCCTGCATGGATTGACCAGCCTGTTGCAACTCGCCCGCCGGGATGGCGGCATCAGCCTGCCTCTGTGTGAAATCTCGGACGAGCCGCGGTTTGGATGGCGCGGGATCAAGCTCGATTGCGTGCGCCACTTTATCGAACTACCAACCATCAAGCGCATTGTGAACGGCATGGCACATGCCAAGCTGAATGTGCTGCATTGGGGATTAAGCAATGATCAGGGCGTGCGGGTGGAAAGCAAGTTGCGCCCCGCGCTGCACGAACATGCGTCCAACGAGCAGTTCTATACACAGGACCAGATCGCAGACCTGATTGAATATGCGGCCGCGCGCGGCATTCGCATCGTGCCTGAATTCAACATGCCCGGCCACGCCACAGGCTTTATCACTGCCTATCCCGACCTTGCCATCACTCCACCCAATGGTTTGTGCCAAACCTATGGCGTGTTTGATGGGGAGTTTGATCCCACGAACAAAGCCGTCTTCACTTTCGTTCAGGACCTGCTGGATGAATTCGGGCCGCTATTTCCCGACCCGGTCTGGCACTTTGGCGGTGACGAAGTAACGGGTAAAACATGGGAAGCCGCCGGTGTCACAACAGACACCGAAGACAAAGCAACCATACAGGGCCGCTTCACCCAAAAGCTGGCCGCCCAAATCAAGAAGGCTGGCAAAACCCCGATGGGGTGGGAGGAGATTGTCCACGGCAAACCCGACCCCGATGGCCTGATCCTTGAAACTTGGCTGGACACGCCTGAGTCTGACGCCAACAGTCCCTATCAAACCGTCAGCGCAACCAGCTTCTATCTCGATCACTTTTTAACCGCCGCAGATCATTATCGGATTGATCCGGGCACCGCCCCCACCATCCTTGGCGGGGAGGCCGCCGTGTGGACAGAGGCAATGTTCGACCAAACTGTTGAAACCTATATCTGGCCCCGCACCGCCGCCATTGCCGAACGATTGTGGAGCGCCGCGAACATCAAAGATGAAACCAGTATGTATAGACGGCTGGGGCTTTTTGATGCCCGCTTGCGCCGTTTGGGCAGCCCCCACCATCAGGCCCGCCAAGCGGTGCTGACATCAGCTTGTGGGGCCACGCCGCCCGATGCCCTAACAACCCTTGCCGGACTATTAAGCCCGATAGCCTATTACTTCATTCGCTGGGACGATTACGGCACAGACACGCCCTGCACTGATTTGGTGCAGGGTCTGGATTCAGATCCGCCCGCAGCCCGCGCCTTTGCCCGCGAAGTGGATCGCCTGATCGCTGATAATGACGGGCGGGTGGACGGCTTGGGCAATGTAGAAGCCTGCCTGAATGATTGGGCCACCCTGCCCCAACGGCTTGCCCCTTTGTTTGTTGAAGGCGGCGCGCTGCATTTCTACCTGCCTGTGCTGGATGGCGTGGGGGACCTTGCCCGGCTTGGCCTTGCCGTTTTGGACGGGCGCGTTCCCAAACATGCCGACGATATTCTGGCCCGCACCGCGCCGCTGGTGGGGCATGATAATTCGATAATGGGGCTGATGACTGCCCTGTTGCCCGCCATTAGTGACGAGGCACGGCCCCTGCCATTCAAACGCATCAATATTCGCATTCACGAGCCTGTTGCAAAGCTCGTCTCTCACACGCGCGCAAACACTTGCGCATAATACTGACCTAAAAGGATTGACCCCATGAAACTCGACGGCAAAACAATCGTCATCACCGGTGCCGGTGCCCCCAATGGTATCGGCGCTGCATTGGCCCGGCGCTTTAAGGCGGCAGGCGCAGCAAATCTGTATCTGGCTGATATTGATGAAGCAGGCGTCAAAGCCGTTGCCGAAGAAGTCGGAGGCATCGGGATGGGCTGTGACGTCACCGATGAGGCACAGGTCAAAGCACTGATCGAACGGGCGGAAAATGAAACAGCCGGCATCGACCTGATGTGTTCCAATGCGGGCATTGCCCTGATGGATGGCCCAAACGCCGGGGTAGAAGGGTCCAGCAATGAAGATTGGGAACGGGCATGGCAGGTTAACCTGATGGCCCATGTCTATGCGGCCCGCGCCTGCCTGCCGGGTATGATTGGCCGTGGTGGCGGCTATTTCCTACATACCGCATCAGCCGCCGGGCTGCTGTCGCAGATCGGGTCAGCCACCTATTCAGTGACCAAACACGCCGCTGTCGGCTTTGGTGAATCGCTTGCCATTGCCCACGGTCATCAAGGCATTAAAGTGTCCCTGCTTTGCCCGCAAGGCGTTGTCACCAACATGACCGCCGGGGCAAGCGGCGATAAGGATGCAGCCGCAGCAGACGGCATGATCACTCCTGAGGAGCTGGCAGATTGTGTCGTGCAGGGTATCGATGACGAAAGTTTCCTGATATTGCCCCACCCGCAGGTCAAAGATTATATGCAGGGCAAAACAGCAGATTATGACCGCTGGATCGGCGGCATGATCCGCTTCCGCAACAAATTGGCCGGGGGCTGAGATTGACAATTCGTCAGTTTATGCTTTAACAGCCGCACTTTTGGGACAACAAGCAATATTGGGGGGCAGTAATGCCAACAGGTAAAGAATTATTCGAAGCAGGCAAAGCCGATTTGCGCGCCGTGGAACGTTTGGCCGCCGTCACTGCACCGGATGGGGATTTCCCCATTGTAGAACAGGAAATTCGCGGCATCAATTATCGGACATTCCGCGATGCCCCGCCAACCATGGCCGCCTATTACGAGCTGGGCGCCGCCCATGGCGACAAGGAATTTTTGGTCTATGAGGGGGAGCGGTATAGCTTTGGCGAGGTTACGGCCCGCGCAAAAAAACTGTCCCATCGTTTGGTTAAGGATTTTGGCATCACAAAGGATACCAAAGTCGCTATCGCCATGCGTAATTTTCCCGAATGGTTCTTTGCCTTCATGGCGATTACCGGCGCAGGCGCCGTGGCGGTGCCCGTCAATGCCTGGTGGACCGAAGATGAATTCGACTATGGCCTGAACGATTGTGGGGCCAAGCTGGTATTCTGTGATGGCCAACGGGCGGGCGTCCTTGAAGGACTGCGCAAAAAGCTGGGCCTGACGCTCATCAGCGCACGGGCCGATCAACGCGCCGATGGCGTGATTGAGTTTAATAGCTTGTTGGATGGCGATGAAGAAACCGCATTCCCGGATTTGGGCGGCGGTACTGATGATGACGTCTTGATCCTTTATACATCCGGGTCAACAGGTAATCCAAAGGGGGCTGTTTCAACCCATCGTGCAATCCTGTCATCCCTGATGTCTTGGGCCATCGGCGGCATGGTTGCCAACGCGGTCAAGGCAGAGGATGAAGCGATTGAGGCAACCGCCCGTGGCGAAACCCCCGCAGACCCAGACGCAGAAGCGGCACAAATGATTTCACTGGTCGCCGTGCCGATGTTCCACGTGACCGGCAGCCATGCGATATACCTTGTGTCCATTATCTTGGGGCGCAAGCTGGTGCTGATGTACAAGTGGGATCCAACCCGCGCGCTTGAATTGATTCAGGAAGAAAAGGTCACCAACTTTCTTGGTGTCCCCACAATGTCATGGGAATTGACCCAGCATCCTGATGCTGCCAAATACGACACAAGCTCATTGGTTGAACTGTCCGGTGGCGGCGCTGCCCGCCCGCCGGAGCATGTGAAGAAAATCACCGAGGCATTCCCCGACGCCGCACCGGCACAAGGATATGGGCTGACTGAAACCAACGCAATCGGTTGCACCAATGGGGGCTATAACTATTTGCTGAAACCTGCCAGCACGGGGCGGCCCAATTCGCCGCTGATCGAAATGAAGTGTGCGGACGAAAACGGCAATGCCGTTCCAACAGGCGAAGTGGGCGAGGTGATGATCAAAACCCCGTCAAACATCCGTTGCTATTGGAATAACGAAACCGCCACCCGCGCTGCCATTGATGAAGAAGGCTTCCTGCGCACCGGCGATGTCGGCAAAATGGACAAAGACGGATTCTTGTATATTGTTGACCGCATCAAGGACATTGTTGTGCGCGGCGGCGAAAACATTTCATGCATCGAAGTTGAATCCGCACTTTATGAACATGACGCAGTTTCAGAAGCTGCCGTGTTCGGGCTACCTGACGAACGGTTGGGTGAATCCCTGACAGCCGTTGTCATGCCCAAGCCGGGACAAACTGTCAGCGCCGAAGAATTGATGGCCCATGTTGCTGAACGGCTTGCCAAGTTCAAGGTGCCCGCCCGCATTGATTTGATTGACGAACCGTTACCGCGCGGGGCAACGGGTAAAATCTTCAAGCGTCAACTAAAAGAAGAACGTATTGATAGCTAATTGACAGCTAATCGAAAGAGCCAAACAAAAAGGCCCGGGAATTTCCCCGGGCCTTTGCTGTTTTATCTGCTGCGCTGATCAGCCGTCAGACTGGCCGCCATCAACAAAAACCTTCTGTCCTGTCACATAGGTGTTGGCCGGGCTGACAAGAAACCGCACGGTCGAGGCGATTTCTTCAGGCTGGCACACATGACCGAACGGCATCGCTGCATCAAGGGCACGCAAATCATCAACGCCCGCTGTGGCCTTCATCAAACGCTGACCCATATCCGTATCAACCAGACCCGGCGCAACAATATTGGCGTAAATGTTGTTTTTCTTTTCTTCCTTCGCCAACGTATAGGCAAAGGCGTCAGCCGCCATCTTGCCCATATTATAGGGCGCACCGCGTGCATTCAGCGTTTTGGTGGCAACCGATGAAATCACGATCACATCACCACGGTCGCATGTACGCATACCCGGCAAGGCGGCCTGCGTGACAAAGAATGGCCCCATCGCGTGGACGGCCAAAACGTTCATCAATTCTTTCGGGTCTGTCTTTTCAATAGACTGACCACGGCTTGCAATCCCTGCATTATTCACAAGGATAGAGATCGGGCCAAACGCCGCCTCAACATCTGCAACCAATTTGTGGGCTGCGTCCGGGTCATTCACAGACCCGCCAAAGCTTTGTGCCTTACCACCGGCTTCTTCGATCAAACGCACTGTTTCATCAGCAGATGCGCTGTCGCGATTGTAATTAACGCCAACGGTTGCGCCTTCTTCGGCAAGAAATTGACAGATCGCGCGGCCAATACCGCGTGACCCACCGGTGACCAGCGCCGTGCGGCCCTGCAAGGAATTTCCAGACATATCAATGCCCCCTATTTCAGTTGTGAATGACTCAGCTTTCCAGAATTTGTTCGCGCAATTCGTTTTTCAGAATCTTGCCGTTGGCGTTACGCGGCAACGGATCTGTGCGGATGTCGATTTTGATCGGCACTTTGAACGCAGCAAGATGTTGGGCAACATGATCCTGCAACTGTTCCTGTGTCACGCTGGCATCAGGGGCAACCTGCACAACAGCGCCAACCTCCTCGCCCAGTACTTTATGGGGGATGCCGACAATCGCCGCGTCCATCACACCGGCATAAGAATAAAGCACGTCTTCAATTTCGACAGAGTAAATATTCTCACCGCCACGGATCAACATGTCCTTGGCGCGATCAAGAATAAAGACAAAGCCTTCTTCATCAATTTTCACCAAATCGCCAGACTTGAACCAGCCTTCCTTGGTGAAACTTTTTTCCGTTGCCTCAGGTTTGTTCCAATAGCCCTTCACAACGTTCGGGCCCTTGATCCACAATTCGCCAATTTCGCCATCGGGCACATCATTGCCGTCGGCATCGACCACACGCAGATCAACAACCGGAATGGCAGGCCCGGCACTGTCTGGACGGTTCTGATAATCTTCGCCGACATTTTGGGTGGTGACGGAACTTGTCTCCGTCAGGCCATAGCCGTTCCCCGGCGCAGCCTTCGGAAATTCCTGTGCGATACGGGCAACCAGTTCAGGCGCGGACGGCGCCCCGCCATAGGAGACGCCTTCGACTGATGACGTGTCATAATCATGAAAGTTGGGGTGTTCCAGCACCTGCCAAACCATTGCCGGCACACCGCCAAAGCCGTTGATCTTTTCTTCCTGAATCAATTCAAGCGCGCGGGTCGGGTCCCACTTATGCATGATCACCAGCTTGTTCCCGGCAACCAGCATGGGCACCAAAATCGAATGACACCCGGTCGCGTGGAACAAGGGCACAGACAGAAGCATGGCCGTTTTGGGATCATCCTCGCTGGGCGGTTGGGGCATCTCCCCCCGGCGCAGCATGGCACGAATGCGGCTAACACCAAGGCTGACCAAATTGCCAGTGATATTCCGCTGTGTACCCAATGCGCCCTTCGGCTTGCCGGTTGTGCCAGACGTATAGAAAATCGTGGCATTGTCATCAGGGTCAATCTGACAAGGCGGCAGCGTTGCGTCCGCATCCAATGACATATAGTCGGCAGGGGCACCCACCACCTGTTCAAATCGTTCTGCCTTGCCTTCAAAGGTCGCGCCAGCGCGGGCGACAATGATGGACTGCAAGTCGGCCAGATTATGCAAATGGGGTGCAAGGCGGTGATAGCGGTCTTCATCCACAATGGCGACACGCGCCCCGCAGTCAGACACACCATATTCCAGCTCTTCGCCCGTCAACCATGCGTTCAACGGCACAATCACCGCACCGATGGTTGTTGCTGCCCAAAAGCTGACAGCCCATTCGGGGAAGTTCCGCATGATCAGGGCAACGCGGTCGCCCTTTTTGACGCCGTAATCATTCACCAGCGCATTGGCCAGTTTTGCCACCGCACGGTAATGCGCCTCAAACGTGATGCGCTCCCCCTCATAAACCATATATTCAAGATCACCGTGGGCACGGCTTTCCTCAAACATGGCACGCAAGGACGGCGCGGCATTCTTCCAAACCCGCAAGGTCACGCCATTGATGTCCGCTTCCTCCATCGCAAAGGGGCTGTCATCTGTGGCTGTCATCAGGGCATGGGCGTCAGCGACGCTCATAGCGGGCCAATTTTCCGGAAGGGTGGCGATACTCGTCATCATATCCTCGCAAGCAATTGTATGAAGTAAATAGGAATGGCCGGATCATAAGGCCCCCCGCGTAAATTGAAAGGGTTTGCAGCACCGTGTCCCCAAAATTGTCCGCCATACCCTGCCCGCTGCGGCAACAAATAATGGGGCAATGACCGCTTGACCTGACGGGCGCTAATCGGTAGCCATTGAGGAGTTTCAATTCCCATGATCCAGCCTAATGGCGCGGGTCCTGTTCGATAGGTTTCCAATGACCAAGCAGTCGCGTTCCCGTTTGCCTTCCGTTTTGGCGCTTTCCCTAATGGTCAGCCTGACATCAGGCTGTGCCCTGTTCGGTGATGACTACCCTGATCCGCGACAAAGTCAGGCCGGGGGCGGCACATTGGAAAGCCAAAAGTCGGGCGAGATGACCCCTTGGCTGGTCGCGGCCGGCACTTTGCTGCTTGCCATTACTGCCGGTCTTATTGCGGCATCCATCGATTCATCGGACTGATTTGCCCGCCTTATGACCGATGGTCATTTTGGCGCGGAATTAATCCCCATTCCCCCGCTTGTACCAAACTAATTGCCACCTTATTGACATGATTGTTTGTCAGATAAGGCAAACTTTGCTTTAACACACAGGCAATTAGTAATTGTGGTCTGCCATTTCGGAGCGGGCCGCGCGGGGGACTTCATGACAGATACGACGCAAGACCAGCACACGCCACAACCTGTGATTGATACTGCTGAGCCGCCGGTTGATATCCCTGAATGGGCCTTGAAACGCGTCGATACATCAGATGGAGCCCCGCCCCTTGAAGAACAGTGGGAGAGGTACCGGAAAATGGGTGCTGGTGGCCGGTTTTGGGGCCGCACCCTGTCCGCCATCAAACTTGGCCCGCCCTATGTGCCTGCCGCCGACCAAATGAAGGTGTTTTGGCTGGTTGGCATTGCCATCATGGTCAATCACTATGATATCGGTATTTTCGGCCTTGCCCTGCCGCGCATTCAGGAAAGCCTTGCGATTTCTGATGGCGAGGTGGGGATGCTGGCTGCCTATATGCGGCTTGGCATTCTGCCCGGCCTGTTCCTTGCCCTGTTTGCCGACCGTATGGGACGACGAAAACTGCTGATGCTGACCATTTTGGGCACAGCGACCTTTACCTTCCTGACCGCCTTTGCCACCACAAAGGAAACCTTTGTTGCGTTACAGTTCCTTGCCCGGGCCTGCGCCTATACCGAAGACATTTTGTGTTTCGTTGTCGTGGTTGAGGTGATGGACCCCAAATTACGAGGTTGGGCAATCGGTGCCTTGGGCGCGTTGGGCGCTGCTGGACATGGTTTGGCCGCTGGCGTTTACGCCAATATTGAAATCATCCCCTATGACTGGCGCGGACTTTATATGCTGGGCGTTGGGCCCATGCTGTTATTGGCGTGGTTGCGCCGCGGCCTTGATGAAACCGACCGCTTCAAAAATCAACAAGATCGACGCGAAGAACAGGCGCAAGGCGGCAAACTGCTTGCCGCATTCAAGCCCCTTGTCTCTGTCGTCACGGCCTATCCCGGCCGAATGATCGCGATTTGCGCGGTGATTGCCCCGTTTGCCTTTGGCGCCGGTGCGGCGCTGTGGTTTGTGCCAAAATATCTGCAAACCGAACTTGGCTGGTCAGTTGGCGCGGCCTCCACCATGTATATTGTTGGCGGCACGCTTGCCGTTGCCGGGAACTTCCTTGCTGGACGCCTATCTGATCAGGTTGGCCGTAAATCAATCTTGATCACGGGCCTGCTGGTTTCTGCCGTTGGTATGGGGTTGTTCTATTCAGGCATCGACGGATGGCTTGTGGTTGTTGTTTGGGTGACCGCGCAATTTGCCTTTTTCTGTGCGGAAGTCACTTTATCGGCATTAGGCGGGGAGTTGTTCCCAACGTCCTACCGATCCACAGCATCGTCAGTGCGGGCCATTGTGTCATCGCTGGCCGCCGTTGCGGGCCTGCTGACGCAAAGCGCGCTTTACGCCATGACCGGTGATTTCGGCCTGGCAACTGCAATCCCGCTGGCGCTGATACCGTTGTCCGCAATTATCGCCTGGTTCGCCATTCCCGAAACAGCGACCAAAACACTGGAAGACATCTCGCCAGAGGTTGATTAGCTGCCGATTTTGCGGCGATCATAACGGCGCACGGCAGCGACAGCCGACCGCGGCGGCAGGGCTGGGTCGAAATCCGGCCAGCGGGTTGACGGTGCATCATAGCTGCTGCCGATGCCCGGGTGCTGAACGGCAACGAACAGGGCTGTATCATCAGGCACCAAACAGGGGCCGCAAAGTTCCGCCCCGCTAGGCAGCGCCACCAATCGTTTGGGTAGCGCCCTGCCCGGGCCGCGCACATCTGCCATCCAGACACCGTCTGCGATGCCTTCCTTGGGGCTGCCGTCCGTGGCGATCAAAATGCGGCCCTTTTTGTCAAAGGTCATATTGTCAGGCGATGCGAACCAGCCATCTTCTTTCGTTGCAGGGTGATAGGCACCGCGCGCAGTCGGATCATCAGCCATCAATGGCCCACCCATCACGAACATGGTCCAGTCATAAACGGTTGCAGTATGATCACCCTGCGGGGGCATCATCTCAACAATCTGGCCAGAGTTATTGGGGCCACGGGGGTTTGCAGCATTCACCTGCCCCGCCTCGCGTTTTGTATTATTGGTCAGGTTCGCAAAGACCGATCCTGTGACCGGATTAACCTCAACATCTTCGGGCCGGTCCATCGGCGTTGCCCCTACAAGGTCAGCAGCGCGGCGTGCCTCAATCACGACATCTGCCTGACTTTCGAAGCCACTGGCCTTTGTGTGCGGCCCCTGGCCAAACACCAGCGGGTGCCACATCACCTGTTGTTCTGAAAATTGGGCAACTGACAAAACGCCTTCGTCCAACAAACGCATATTATGGGCAACATCGCCCCTGCGATAGCGGTTCTTCGATACAAAACGATAGAGATATTCAAACTGCTGATCATCCCCCATATAAACCACAACCCGGCCATCGGGGTTGACGACAAGCCCTGCCCCCTCATGCTTGAAACGACCCAGCGCCGTGCGCTTTACGGGTGTGGAGGTCGGGTCTGTCGGGTCAATCTCAACCATCCAGCCCGCGTGGTTCGGCTCGTTCGGTTCCTCATCAACCGACCAGCGGGGGTCAAACATGCCCCACGGAAACAGCGCCTGTCCCGTCAGGCCAAAGCGTTTGTAATTTTCGGCTTCGTCTGTGCGAGTGGGGTCACCGGAAAAGTAGAACTGCACATTTTCTTCTGCGGTCAACACTGTGCCCCACGGGGTCATGCCACCGGCGCAATTGCCATAGGTGCCAAAGGCCATCAGACCATCGGGGCTGTAACTTGTTTTCATACGCCGATGACCGGCCGCAGGCCCGGCAATACGCATGGGCGTATGGGCCGTGATGCGCCGGTTCAATCCCGCAACACGGTCAGACAAAGGCGCAAGATGCCAAGCGCGAGAATGCCTATCCTCCTCAACCGCGACAACGGACATACCATGCGCCATCTGCGCCATGCGCCACAATTTCGGGTTCTTCAACTGCGCCTTATAGTCAGGGACGAAGCTACGGACATCCACAAACTCATGATTGGCAATCAATAATCCCCGGCGCACGCCATCACTGCTTGGGTGCATCGGACGAAAGGCCAGAAAATCATTATTGTCACCGAACTGCGTGGCGGCAACTTCCGGGTCTATCAAAGCTGGATCAAACTGCGGTGCGCCTTTCAAAATCGGGTCGCCCCTGCGTACAACAATATTATGGGTATAACCTTCTGCGGTGTGAAACCGATCATCCATCCGCTGGCTCAGCCCCTCATATGTCAGGGTTGAGGGGTCATCATCCTGCCCCGCAGCGGCGGCCCCGCCCATCATCGTGGCCAAGCCAACAGAAGCTGCGCCCGCACCTAAAAACTGACGGCGATCCATGCCCCGCACCATATCGCTGAATGGGCGGGAATGTGACCGATCAATCGCCTGATTGTCTGCCCTGTCCATCATGTCTTTGGTTGATTGCGGCATGGTCTGATCCCCTTTCCCCTGATGTCATGCTACAGCCTAGCGCAGAATATGCGTCGGGACCATGACAGACCCGGCAGGCGCAGCACCCGGATCTGGCCGTCAAAAGCCCGCTTGCAGCCATTGCCAATCGGGGGCAGGATGCGCATCACAATTTGGGGAGATATATCATGAAGAAATCACTACTGACCGGGCTGGCCGCTGCCGCCTTGATGGCTACCACCCTGCCCGCCGGCGCAGCAACGCTGACCGTCGTGGCAGAGAATGTCAAAAAGGCCAAGGGCAAGGTCATTGTCGCCGTCTATGAAGAAGACAAGTTCCTGTCTGACGAAGAAGGCGCGCAGATCTATACCGCTGCGGTCCCTGCCGAAAAAGGGCCGGTGACCCTGACGATCAAGGATGTGAAGCCGGGCACCTATGGCTTTGTCATTTTCCATGACGCCAACAGCAACAATGATCTGGACCGGAATTTCATCGGTTTGCCGAAAGAAGGCATCGGTTTTTCAAACGGGGCCAAGATCAACATGGCGCCACCAAAATTTGAAGATGCCCGGTTTGATGTTGATCAGGAAGGGGCCACACAGGCCATCGCGCTTGATTACTGATCCATACTGACAAAACCGATAGAACACGCATAGAAAAAGGGCGGCAGGATAATCCTACCGCCCTCTTTTTTTGGTCTGACATTTCGCGTTGTTTAACGCATCAGATCTTCTTCAGGATAGGCACCGATTTTGTGAACAGCGAGGTCGGCACCCATTGCCTCTTCCTCTTCCGTCAGGCGTATCCCAACTACCTTCTTGAGGACGGTATATATAATCAGCCCGGCGACAAAGGCATAGGCGCAGCCGATAAGCGTTCCAACCAGCTGGGCGCTGAATGTAACGCCGCCCAAACCGCCAAGGGCTTCCAGACCAAAGATGCCAGCGGCAATACCGCCCCACATGCCGCACAGGCCATGCAGCGGCCAAACGCCAAGCACATCATCAACCTTTAGCTTTTCGTGACAGACCTGAAACATATAGACGAACAGGCCGCCTGCCACCACGCCAACAACCAAGGCACCAAGCGGGTGCATGATGTCAGACCCGGCGCAAACCGCAACCAGACCAGCCAAGGCACCATTGTGCACAAAGCCAGGGTCGTTCTTGCCCACAAACGTGGCGGCAATCAAACCGCCAACCATCGCCAGCAATGAGTTCATCGCAACAAGGCCGTTGACCCCGGCGACATCACCTGCGGACATGACGTTAAAGCCGAACCAACCAACGCACAGCATCCATGACCCCAACGCCAAGAAAGGAATGTTGGATGGCGGAATGCCCACAACAGATCCGTCCTTGCGGTAGTGACCCATGCGCGGGCCCAATTGGATAACCGCAGCAAGCGCAATCCAACCACCAACACCGTGGACCACAACAGACCCGGCAAAGTCATGCAGCTCTGCCCCGAATGTGTCTGACAAAAAGCTCTGCAGGCCGAAATTGCCATTCCAAATCATGCCCTCAAACAAGGGATAGACGACGGCAACAATCGCAGCAGTGGCGAAAGCCTGCGGCCAAAATTTGGCACGCTCCGCAATACCGCCGGAAATAATGGCAGGCACAGCAGCAGCAAATGTCAGCAAGAAAAAGAATTTAACCAGATCATAGCCTGATTTCGAAAATTCGTACCCTTCGACGTCCATCTCGCCGGTTAAAACCTTGGCATTGACCAGAAAGTCGATGCCATAGGCAACGCCATAGCCAATGAAGAAATAGACCAGTGTTGATGTACAGAAATCGAAGAAGATTTTGATCAGCGCGTTGACCTGATTTTTACGTCGAACAGTGCCGACCTCCAAAAAGGCAAACCCACCATGCATGGCGAACACCAGAATTGCCCCCATCAGGACAAAAAAGACGTCTCCGCCGGATTGAAATGCTTCCATGTCAGCTCTCCAAGCCATTTTATTATGAAAAGTGGGCTCAGAATAGCCATGAACAAGGACAATGCAAGAAAAATGCTCATTAATTAGCCTTAGGTGATGCCTCTGCCTGTTTTTTAGTCACAATGGGCTTTTGGAGCCAAATTCAGCCGTTCACGCGGGTCGCCGCCCCGCAACAGCAAAAAGGCCCCTGAAGATTCAGGAGCCTTTCGCAATGTCCGTAGGAAGGGGGCCGCAAAGCCCCCTGCCCGCTATTTAGATCTTCTGTGAACCGTGACCGAATTCAGGATAGGCTTCCAAGCCCAGTTCTGCTTGGTCAAGACCGTTATATTCGTCTTCTTCGCTTGCCCGAATACCGATGGTCACTTTCAGAAGCGTCCAGAGTACAGCACTGGCAACCACGGTGAAGACGGCAACAGCGGCCACACCATAAGCCTGGGCACCATAAGACGCACCGTCATTTGACAGCGGCACAATCATTGTACCCCAGATACCGGCCACCAAGTGAACGGAAACAGCGCCGACAACATCATCGATTTTCAGCTTATCAAGCAGCGGTACAGCAATCACAACCAACACACCACCGACAGCACCGATCAGGGCAGCCTGACCGATTGACGGGGCAAGCGGCTCTGCAGTGATTGACACGAGGCCAGCCAACGCACCGTTCAGTGCCATGGTCAGGTCGATCTTTTTGTACAGGATCTGTGTCAGAACAACCGCGGCAACAACACCGGCAGCAGCGGCCGTATTGGTGTTGATGAAGATGTTGGAAACGGCGTGGGCATCAGCAGCTGAACCAAGCGCCAACTGTGAACCACCATTAAAGCCGAACCAACCGAGCCACAGGATGAAGGTACCAAGCGTTGCCAGGGGCAAGTTGGAACCGGGCATCGGGTGAATGGAACCATCTGCACCGAACTTGCCTTTACGGGCACCAAGAACAATGGCACCGACCAAGGCGGCCCAGCCACCGGTTGAATGAACCAGCGTAGAACCGGCAAAGTCATTAAAGCCAGCTTCTGAAAGGAAGCCACCGCCCCACTGCCAGGAACCAACGATCGGGTAGATCACGCCTGTCAGCACGGTGATGAAAATCATGAACGGCCAGAACTTGATGCGTTCAGCAACAGTACCGGACACGATTGATGCGGTTGTGGCACAGAACACCATCTGGAAGAACCAGTCAGAACCGGCGGCATAAGCGCCTGCAAAGTCTGCTGTGGGCACTTCACCGGCGCTCCATGGTGAGAACCATGTGCCGAAATAGCCGCCATCAACGCCTGAATACATCAGGTTATACCCGATGACCCAGTACATCAGACCGGCAACTGAATAAAGTGAGATATTCTTCAAGCAAATCGTGGCAACGTTTTTTGTGCGCACCAGGCCTGCTTCCAGCATGGCAAAGCCAGCTGCCATGAACATGACCAAGAAGCCACATACAAGGAAAAGGAAACTATTGAATACGAACTGGCTTTCTGCAGGAACTTCGGCCATTGCCGGACCCGCCACCAGCAGGGCAACGGCGCCAGCCGACAGACCCCAAAGTGTGGATTTGAGTTTCATGATAAATTTACTCCTCAGCTTAAAATCATGAACGCGGCTTAAAGCGCGTCATTGTCGGTTTCGCCGGTCCGAATGCGGACCACCTTGTCAACGTCGGCAACAAAGATTTTCCCGTCGCCGATCTGGCCTGTTTTCGCAGCACCGGTAATTGCCTCGATAACGGCATCTACCTGATCTGACCCAACAACCACTTCAACCTTCAGCTTCGGCAAGAAGCTGACGGCATATTCAGCGCCGCGATAAATCTCGGTATGGCCCTTTTGCCGGCCATAGCCCTTTACTTCTGTCACTGTCAGCCCTTCAACACCCATTGATGTCAGTGCTTCGCGCACTTCATCGAGTTTGAACGGCTTAATGACGGCCATAACGAGTTTCATGTCATCAATCCTTTCGACGGTTAAACTCATACAGATTTAATTCTGTAAACACGCCCCACTTAAAGCAGGAAGCGTGCCAGTTTTATAAAATATCATGATTTCAATAAGTTATACTATTTCTCAATCGCAGTATACGAGAGTCCGGAAATTTGGCAGCGGAGTCCGTCCGCAAAATGCACAAAAAAGCGCCAACGCCCAAATTCTGTGCAGATATAGTGCGGCAGATCAGCCAACCGCCTCTAATCGCGGCACAATTTATGGACAGCACAGCAGCAGCGAGGCAAAATTCCGCCATGACTAGTCAAGAAACAGCAGTAACAAACTATGATTGCGTCATTGTCGGCGGCGGTGTCGTTGGCCTTGCGTTAGGGTTGGCACTTGATCAGGCAGGCATCCGTGCCGCCATTATTGAGCGGCAGGACCCCGCAACAATTGATTGGGACCGGTTTGATGGCCGCGCCTTGTCGGTCGCACACGGACAGCAACAATTTTTGACCATGTTGGGCGCTTGGGATGCCATTGCCCCACATGCGCAGGCCATGAAAGATATTTTGGTCACTGATGGACGGGTCAGTGAAGGCGCAGCGCCGCTATATCTTCATTTTGATCACCGCAAATCCACCACCGGGGCCCCCTTGGCCCATATGGTTGAACATCGGTATATCCGCAAATCACTGCTGGACCTTGCCCAATCATCCAAACATTGCCGCCTGCTCCATTCGGTTGAAATGACCAAGCTGGACCGGCAGGACAAGATGGTCACAATCGAACTAAGCGATGGCACTATCGTGACCACGCCGCTGATTGTCGCTGCCGAAGGGGCCATGTCCCCCACGCGCAAGGCGCTGGGGTTTGAAGTCACGGGCTGGGATTATAATCAAAAGGGCATTGTCACAACGGTTGAACATGACCTGCCCCATCACGGCGTGGCGCAGGAATATTTCCTACCCGGTGGACCGTTCGCGGTATTGCCCCTGCCCGATGACGAACAAAGCGGGGCGCACCGCGCGTCACTTGTCTGGACCGAAGCGACTGATGTCGCCGAAACCATCATGGCGCTGGATGAAGATCGTTTCACGGAAGAGCTACGCAAACGCTTTGGCGATTATTTGGGTACGGTTGCCCCAGTTGGGCCACGCTATTCCTATCCGCTACGCTATCAACAGGCGCTTGATTTTGCCGGGCCACGCGCCGCCCTGATCGGGGACGCCGCCCATGTTGTTCACCCATTGGCGGGGCAGGGGATGAACCTTGGCCTGAAGGATGCCGCAGCATTGGCCGAAGTGATCGTCGATGCCTCGCGTCTTGGCCTTGATTGGGGCAGCACTGCTGTGTTGGGGCGTTACGAAAAATGGCGTCGCGCCGATACATTGGGTATGGCCGTCGTGACCGACGGATTAAACCGCCTGTTTTCAAACGACAACCCGATCCTGCGCATCGTGCGTGATGTTGGGCTTGCCCTTGTTGATCGGCTGGAACCTGTGAAGCGCCGCCTGATGGCAGAGGCGCAGGCCGCCACCGGCCCACTGCCCCGCCTGATGCAGGGCGAGAAGCTTTAGGTCGGTTTGCGAAACATGCGCCACAGCGGTGGGCTGCCTTCAACCGGGCGCACCTCCTCCAAGACCTCAAACCCATGCGCCTGATAAAATCCCAAATTCTGTTCCTTGGAATTTTCCAGATAGGTGCCGACACCGTCTGCATCGGCGCGGGCAAGCCCGTCCTTTAGCAGCGCACCGCCAACACCCTTGCCGCGTGCAGCCTGTGTGGTTGCGATAGCAAACAGGTAATAATGCGGCTCGTCCGGGTGGTGCTTATTCATAAAGTCACCAAACTTCATCGACCGTGTAACAGCCGTCAAGCCGCCGTGACGTGCCAGAATGATAGATGACAGAACCATCGTCAGCACATCAAACGGCTCTCGCGAATTGGCAGGCAACCACATGGCGGCACCATTTCCGTCCTGACTGATCGTGGCAAAGCCGTGGGGCATATAAACACGTTGCGCCAGCAATCTCATCATCGGCCGGATCGCATGTACGCCATTAAACGACCATGTCATGGGCGGGTCATCATAAAACCCATCCGCCAGTATGGCGGCCAGCGCCTCGACATCTGCAGTGTCGGCATTCCTGACAAGGGGCGGGGTCATAGCATCATTCCTATTGCGCAAAGAAAAGCCGGGCCCTGAAAATCAGAGCCCGGCTTGACTATCAAACATTTCAAAGCCTGTGTCGATTAGAACTGATCAGCTGTCAGTTCCATCATCACCTCGGCACCGCCCTGCATCTTCATCAGATGCGATGCGGTTTCAGGCATCATCTGTTCGGCCCAGAAGCGCGCACAAACCAACTTAGCCTTATAGAAATCATCAGATTGACGGCCATCGCCGCTGTCCAATGCTTCCTGTGCTGACTTGGCCATACCGGCCCACATGAAGCCAAGCGTCACAACACCGAAAATACGCAGATAAGATGCAGACACACCGCCAGCATTTTCAGGGTTCTGGGCAAGATTATCGAACAACCACTGGGTTGCTGTTTTCAAATCATCCAGACCACGCTGCAGGGCAGGGGCCATGATGGCAACTCCGGCATCATCCTTGTTCTCTGCCAGGAAGCTTTCGATCAGGTCAACATAATCATTATAGGCCTTGCCGCCATCGCCAAGCAGCTTACGGCCAACTAGGTCAAGCGCCTGCACGCCGTTTGCACCTTCGTAAATCGGCAAAATGCGTGAATCGCGCACAAACTGTTCCATGCCGTTATCATGCACAAAGCCATGACCGCCAAAGCACTGCATGGCCATGTTGGTGCATTCAAAGCCCATATCGGTGAAATAGGCCTTCAAGACCGGCGTCAGCAACATGCCAAGATCGCCCTTGGCATCTTCGCGGCCAGCGCGGGCCTTGGCAAATTCCATGTTCAAATACATGGTGAAGGCGCGGCCTGCTTCAACAAATGACTTACATGTCATCAGCATACGGCGCACATCGGGATGCACGATAATCGGGTCAGCGGCCTGATCAGGGAATTTCTTGCCTGTCAGTGACCGGCCCTGAATACGTTCCTTGGTATATTCAACTGCGTTCTGATAGGCGACAGATGCCAAGGCCATGCCCTGCATGCCAACACCAACACGGGCCATGTTCATCATCTGGAACATACCTGCCATCCCGGCAGAGCTTGATTTACGTTCCTTACCGTCGGCGTCCTTTTTCACCTTCGGCTCACCGCCCAGCTTCCATGCGACGGCATTTTCAAAGTTCAGCACACAAGTGGCCGACCCCTTAATACCCATCTTCTTTTCGATGGACCCAACAGAAACGCCATTACGCTCTCCCAATGACCCATCAGGGTTCACAAGGAATTTCGGCACAAGGAAGAAGTTCACCGTGGACAGATCATTGGCCAGCTTGCCATCTTCGCCCGGCACTTTCGCGATCACCATGTGAATGATGTTGTCTGCCAAATCATGATCACCGCCAGAGATGAATATCTTGGTCCCTGTCAAACGATAGGTGCCATCATCCTGCGGTTCCGCCTTGGTGCGCATCAGTTTCAGGTCAGTGCCGCAATGCGGTTCTGTCAGGTTCATGGTGCCACACCATTCACCGGACACCATCTTGGGCACATACATTTCTTTCATTTCCTGCGGCGCTATACCGGCAATCGCGGAATAGGCAGCGCCTGTCAGGCCGAAATACATGGATAGGGCATGGTTGGAAGACACACCTATTTCCGTCACAGCAGATGAGATAATACCCGGCATACCCATGCCACCCCATTGCGGGTCGGCGCCAACGGATGACCAGCCACCTTCGGCCCATGCCTTATAGGCGTCCTTATAAACGGACGGCGTACGCACAACGCCATTTTCAAGGACGCACCCTTCGGCATCGCCGGGCAGGTTGGCGGGGGCCCAGACTTCTTCGGCGACCTTGCCGGCACCTGTCAAAACCGCATCAACGGTTTCAGGGTCCAACATGTCAAAACCGGGTAGGTCTTTATTGTCATAAACTTTAAGGAAGTCTTCAAACACAAAGGTGAAGTCTTCGACCGGGGCGCGATAGCTCGGCATACTCAATCTCCTATCAGACAGGGAAATGCCCGCTACCTTTTCTTGTGAAGGCTCACAGCAGCAGGCATGAATATTACTGACAAAAAGTTTAGCAAGCCTTGACGTTAACGGCAAGCAGTGCCGTACAACCTTACCGAACCGTAAGCGAGACATCCCGTCTCACATGACGTAACGGCAGCTCACTAAAACGTGTAGAAGCGTCGATTGTCTGTGAAGGCCATTTGGGCGCACACTCCCCTTGTCATCACGGGGCACATCACAAACAGCCCCAGTTCAAAGAGGAAACCGACATGACCAAAGCAACCAAACTCGCCACCTTTATTGCCGCCACCGGTGCCATTGCAGGTACACTCGCCATGACCGCCCCCGCCACACAGGCAGCTGGCGCCATGGAAAAATGTTATGGCGTTGCCGCCGCAGGCAAAAATGATTGCGCGACATCCTCCAGCTCATGCGCGGGCACATCCAAGGTCGATAATCAGGGCGACGCCTTCGTCGCCGTACCCAAGGGCCTGTGCGATAAGCTGACCGGCGGCTCAACAGAACCGAAGTAAATGGGACAAGTGTCCTAAACACACATCATTGATGGGGGAGGGGCCAGCACGAACAGCCTGTCCTTCCCCCACGATATACGAGACATTCGATGACTGCACCGCTGACAAATTTGCCGACAAGTGCGGGGACAAGTTTCAAGCCCCAGCATTTTCAGGCCATTACAACGGACCGCGATGGACCGTGTAGGGCTGTTGGCTTTTTTGAGGTGCATTCAGAAAATTATTTCAATCCCATTGGCGCCGATAACAAAACCGCCAATCACAGGCAGCTTGCCCAATTGGCGCAGGATTACCCCCTGTCATTTCACGGGGTCGGCATGAATTTGGGTAGCGCCACCGGGCTTGACCCATCACATCTGGCGCAGCTAAAGGCGCTGATTGATCACTATCAACCAGCTGCTGTCAGCGATCACATTGCCTGGGTGGGCACAAAGGATCATTACTTGAATGATTTACTGCCGCTTCCCTATACCGAAGAAGCACTCAATCAACTGACTGCCAATGTGATAGAGGCACAGGATAGATTGGACCGCCGCCTGTTGATTGAAAACCCGTCCACCTATCTGACGTTCACACACTCGCACATTGGCGAAGCCGATTTTGTGATTGAGGCCGCCCGTCAATCCGGCGCGGGCCTGCTGCTTGATATCAATAATGTCTATGTGAACGGCTGCAATCACGGCTTCGACCCCGCTGCGTGGCTGAACAAAATACCCGCCGACCTGGTTGGCGAAATTCATCTGGCAGGCCATGCGGTCAAGGATATTGATGGGGTTGAGCTGCGCATTGATGATCATGGCAGCATTGTCCCAATGGCGGTTTGGTCGCTTTATGCAGACCTGATTGGTCGTATCGGCCCGCGCCCCACCTTGATTGAATGGGATACGGATGTCCCTGATTGGGCCGTCCTGCAGGACGAGGCACGCAAGGCCGTCCGCCTGATGGGTGAACAGCAATTGATGGGGCGGGCCCATGCCTGATCTTGCCAGCCTGCAACAGCAATTCGCCGATCACATCGTCACCCATGATGGTGACGCGGCGCTGTTGGCAACGATTAATGACAAGGGCATTGCCCCGGCCCAACGACTGCAAATTCATCAGAACAATTACGCCCTGCTTTTGGATGCCGCGTTGGCGTCAACTTTCAAAGCTGTTCACGGAGCGGTAGGCGTAGACTTCTTCAGCTTCATGGCCCGCCAATTTGTACAGCAGCACCCGCCCAAAACGACTGAATTGGCACGCTATGGCGATCTGTTCCCCGCCTTTATCAGAACCGTGGCACAAGCCGACGCCCTACCATGGTTGCCGGATTTGGCTGCACTGGAATGGGCACGGGCCGCACTTCTGGCAGGATATACGGACAGTGCCACCATCCGGTCCGACTATCCGATTGATCTGTTATGGCAGGGCATGCAGGACCCGCCGCTGATCGACGCCGCTGACATTGATCTGCAAAGCGGCCCAACCATTATCAAGCTGCACTTCCATAACGACACCCTGTTCTTCACCCGCATAGATGAGGATTGATCATGCCATTCCGCAATTTAGTGACATCCCTGATCCGTTTTGTTGAAGGACCATTCATCGCCGCCATTGCCCTATTGGGCGCACGGATTGCCGTGGGGCTGGTGTTTTGGCGATCCGGCAACACCAAGGTTGATCAGGATTTTGCGCTGACGGATTCTACATTCTATTTGTTTGAGTATGAATATGCCCTGCCGCTGATCCCGCCGCAGTTCGCTGCCTATATGGCAGCCTATGCTGAGTTAGCCCTACCGTTGCTGCTATGGGTCGGGCTTGGCAGCCGCTTTGCTGCGGCCGGGTTACTGGTCATGACCCTTGTCATCCAAACATTCGTCTATCCGCAAAGTTGGCCTGAACATATGCTGTGGGCCGGGCTATTGGGCGTTATCCTGACCAAGGGGCCGGGCCTGTTTGCAGCCGATCACCTGATCCGCAAACGCTTTATGTAAATGGCGCGACCGCCTATAGTGCCCCTTGAATAGTTTGAGGGGTCCTATGTCTCGCGTTATATCTGCCATTGTTAAGTTTACCATTTTCGCCGTCCTTTTGGGGGCCGCAATCTGGTGGCAGTTAAGCCCGCCCAAGGTTGGTGACAATCTTGTCCTGATCAATGGCACCATCATCACCGTTGATAACGAGATGAGCATCGCCGAAGCGGTGTGGATCAAGGACGGGCGCATCATGGCCGTTGGCAACAAGGCCGATGTCATGGCGCAGGCCGATGGGGCCAGCACCTATGACCTTGACGGGCAGATCGTTCTGCCCGGCCTGATCGAGCCGCACACGCATCCGTTTGCCTCAGCCATGTTGGGGCAGGCAATTGATGTCAGCGGCTTCCGCTTCAACAACAAACCCGCCATTTTGGATGAATTGAATGACGCGGGCACAAAGGGATCAGGCCCCCTGATCGCGTTTGGCTGGGACCCTGTGATGGTCGATGATCTCGACGCGCCCTCAATGGCCCAACTGAACCGAATATCGCGCGACCGACCCGTTATTATCCTGACCCAGATGATGCATGACGCCTACGCCAATGAGGCGGCATTCCGTGCCGCCGGCATTGATAAGGACACGACCGACCCTGCCTTCATCCGCGACTTCAAGGGCAGGTTGACAGGCACCGTCCGCGAGGTTGACGGCATCAGCCAGTTACTTGGCGCGCTGCCCAAGGCCCCAAAAGGCGCGCTTGACCTTCTACTGAATATTCAACTGCGCGCCTATGCGCAAGCAGGCTACACAACCATTGGCGCACTGGGCCCATCAACGAATGAGGGCGACCCCCTTGGCATGATCGAAGGGTTGGCAAACCGCGCCGATACTGCCGTGCGCGCCATTGTCTATGCCCTGCCTGAGCAGCTTGAAGACGCCCATTGGCAACCGGGCCTGACAACCGCCAATGACCGCTTCACCCTGCGCGGCGTCAAATTTTGGATGGACGGCAGCCCCTTTGCCGGTGGCGCTGCGTTTGACGGGCCTTACGAAGACACACCCCTAACGCGGGAACGGTTGCACCTGCCTCCGCCGCATAATGGCAGCCTAAACTATAGCGAGGTGGAATTTGAGGCCCTGTTCACCAAATATCACACCGCAGGCTATGCCATCGCGGTTCATGTGCAGGGGGAACGGGCCGTCCGACGTGTGTTGAAGGTGGCAGAACGGGTGTTAAAAGCACATCCCCGCCCCGACCATCGCCATCGTCTGGAACATAATGCGCTGATCACAAAGGACCAGATGGCGCGCGCCAAACAGATGGGTTTCACCCTAAGTTTCTTTGTCGATCACATCTATTATTACGGTCACCGCCTGCCTGAGCTTGTCGGCGACAAGCGGACTGCCCGCTATATGCCGCTGGCCGATGCCGCCCAATCGGGCCATCGGGTAACGATCCACACCGACAACCCGGCAACACCCATCGGCCCCTTCCGCGCCTATGAAACAGCAGTAACACGGAAATCACGCCGAACAGAATTGCCCATTGCCCCCGATCAGGCACTGGACCGGGAAACCGCTTTACGGGCCATGACCATCAACAGCGCGTGGCAGCTGGGTTTGGATAAGGATGTTGGCTCGATCGAGGTGGGCAAGCGCGCCGACCTGACATTTGTGGCCGACAATCCGCTGACGATGCAAGCTGATCAATTACAGCTTATGCATGTCAATGGCACATGGCTGGATGGCCAACCCGCTGACACACGGTTGATCAGCCTGACCAATCTGACATTGCTGTGGTCTATGGTTTGGGCAAATCTTTAAGCACATCGCCCGCCAGATAAAGCGAACCGCAAATAAGCAAACGCACAGGCTGGTCATTCACAACCAATGACGCGACCGCTGCTGCAATATTGTTCGCCGGGGCCGCATCCAACCCTGCCGCAATCGCACGGTCCGATAGATCTGCCTGATCAAAGCTGGCCATTTCACTGGCAATCGGTACGGCGCGTACTGTTGGGTTCAGCGGGGCAAATGGTTTGAAATAGCCCGCAGGTTCCTTTGTCGTCAGCATACCCGTTACCATTTTGAGTGGCAGGGGATTAGCCGCCTGCCGACTGGTCATGGCATCCGCCACAATCGCGCCCGCCGCCGGGTTATGGCCACCATCCAACCACAGCTCAGACCCGTCGGGCAGCTGCGCCAACAGGGGATGGTTGGTTAGCGGCATCAGACGTGCGGGCCAATTTGTCTGTGTAATGCCGCGCGCCATCGCCTGCTCATCTATCCCCAAGCCGCTGGCCCTGATGGCGGCAATGGCCATGCCGGCATTGTCAATCTGGTGGGCACCGAACAGGTTTGGCAGCGGCAGATCAAGCAAGCCATCCTGATCCTGAAAGACCAGCCTGCCCCGTTCTTCCCAGCTTTGCCATTCAACCCCTTCGCGGTACAGCGGCGCACCGATTTTTTCCGCACGCGCCTCAATAACCATTAATGCTTCCATTGATTGGGGGCCGACCACAGCGGGCACACCGGGCTTTAAAATGCCTGCCTTCTCGCCCGCGATTTCCGTCAGCGTGTCGCCCAGAAATTGCTGGTGATCAAGCGCAACAGGCGTGATCACAGTCACGCGCGGCCGGTCCAACACATTGGTGGCGTCAAGCCTGCCGCCCAAGCCCGTTTCCAGCAAGGTCAAGTCAGCTGGCTGCCTGCGGAAACTTTCAAAGGCCGCAATGGTGGTGATTTCAAAATAGGTGATGGGCGTATCACCATTGGCCTGCGCACAGGCATCAAGGCAGGCGGTTAACTCATCTTCACTGATTGACTGGCCGTTCTGCCTGATCCGTTCATGAAAGCGGACAAGATGGGGCGAGATATAGGCATTGGTCGAAAGCCCGGCGGCATGGGCCATTGCCTCAATCATCGCAAGGGTTGATCCCTTGCCATTTGTGCCTGCGATATGAATAACCGGGCCAAGCGTTTGTTCAGGATGGTCCATCGCATCGAGCAAGCGCCACACACGGTCAAGCGTTAGATCAATGACCTTCGGATGCAGTTGCTGCATCCGTTCAAGCAAACGGTCACTTTGCATTTGTCAAACTCTTACGGTGTAGATAGCAGCGGTGAGGGCGGCTCAGCCTCCGCACCGGTTGAGGCACTGTCCACCGGTTTGTTGGTCGGCTTGGGCGACGCCAGCGGCAGCGGGTCATTTTCCGCGCCTTCTGGTGCGGGGCCGCGCTTCAACAAATGACGCAACACCCGTGACAGGGTTGATTTCATCTGTGACCGATGCACAACCATATCGACCATGCCATGTTCCAACAGATATTCCGCAGTCTGGAACCCGTCAGGTAGTTTTTCGCGGATGGTTTGTTCAATCACACGCTTGCCCGCAAAACCGATTGTGGCATTGGGTTCGGAAATATGAATATCGCCCAGCATCGCGTATGACGCCGACACACCGCCCGTCGTTGGGTCGGTCTGCACGACGATATAGGGCAGGCCCGCTTCCTTCACCAGATTGACCGCCACTGTTGTGCGCGGCAATTGCATCAGGGACAAGATCCCTTCTTGCATACGGGCGCCGCCTGAGGCGGCAAAGATAATCAGCGGGGCCTTTTTGGTGACGGCCAGATTGGCGGCGGTGATAATCGCCTCGCCCGTTGCCATGCCCATCGACCCGCCCATAAAGGAAAAGTCCTGCGCCACGGCAACCGCATCAACATCATCAACCTTGCCCAGACCGACAATGATCGCATCTTTCATCTGGGTTTTGCTGCGCGCATCACGCAAGCGGTCGGTATATTTCTTTTCATCCCGGAACCGCAATGGATCAGCGGTCACATCGGGAAGATCAATCACACGATAGTCAGACCGATCAAATACTGAATCCAGCCGTTCTTTCGCCCCAAGGCGCATGTGATAATTACAATTCGGGCACACATATAGCGCGGCGGTTAGATCACGATGAAAGTTCATCTGGCTGCATTTTTTACACTTATGCCACAGATTATCCGGCGTTTCGCGTTGTTGCCCAAACACCTTGTTAAAGCGGGGGCGAATGCTGGTCAGCCAACTGGATGATTTCTTATCGTCTGCCATTTTTATCAGGCCTCGTTCTATGCGCGCGCGTTACGTACACCATCGGCCAGTGCGGACACGAGGTCAAGCACTGCCGGTACGGTTTCAGGCGTCGGTTTTCCGTCATCATCCAATGATGTCCGCACCGCTTCAACAATCGCGGAGCCTACAACGGCACCGTCGGCAATCCGGGCCACTTCGGCGGCATGTTCGGGTGTTTTGATACCGAAACCAACGCAAATTGGCAGATCAGTGCTGTTGCGAATGCGGGTGATTTCCTTGGCAACCGCAGCGGTATCCGCGCTTTGTGCGCCGGTCACACCGGCAACAGACACATAATACAAAAAGCCCGTCGTATTGGCGACGACCTGCGGCAATCGTTTGTCATCGGTTGTCGGTGTCGCAAGACGGATGAAATTCATCCCGGCCTTAATCGCGGGCAGGCACAATTCCTCATCCTCTTCAGGGGGTAGATCAACAATGATCAGGCCATCAACGCCCGCTTCATTGGCATCGGCCAAAAACGCATCAACGCCATAGGCATAAACCGGATTGTAATAGCCCATCAAAATGATCGGCGTATCATCATCATCGGCGCGAAAGGCCCGCACCATGTCGAGCAGTTTGCGCAAGGTCATACCAGACGCCAAGGCACGCAGACTGGCTGCCTGAACCGGCGGGCCATCTGCCATCGGATCGGTGAAGGAGATACCCAATTCGATTAAATCGGCACCTGCGGCGGGAAGACCATTCAGGATCGCCTGCCCGGTGGGGATGTCTGGATCACCCCCGGTGATAAAAGCCACAAGGGCACCGCGCCCTTCTTCCTTTAATTGTGCAAATCGACGATCAATGCGTGTTAGCTCACCTGTTTTTTGGGTCATCCGTCAATCTCCACACCCAAAGCTTCTGCCACTGTGAAAATATCTTTATCGCCACGGCCACACAGGTTCATCAGAATGATTTTGTCCTGATCCATCGTCTTGGCCCGCTTGACGGTTTCAGCAATCGCGTGGCTAGGCTCAAGCGCGGGGATGATCCCTTCGGTCCGACATAAAAGCTGGAAGGCTTCCAGCGCCTCATTATCGGTTGCCGACACATAATTGACCCGGCCCGTATCATGCAGCCATGCATGTTCGGGGCCAATGCCCGGATAATCAAGACCGGCGGAAATGGAATGCGCCTCGGTAATCTGGCCGTCATCATCCTGCAGCAGATAAGTGCGGTTGCCATGCAGCACACCGGGGCGACCGCCCGTCAGCGACGCGGCATGTTCACCGGTTTCAATCCCGTGACCGGCAGCCTCAACCCCAATGATTTCAACGTCGGCATCATCAAGGAACGGATAGAACAGGCCCATCGCGTTTGATCCGCCGCCGATGCAGGCAATGATACTATCGGGCAAGCGGCCTTCGGCGGCCTGTATTTGCACCTTTGCTTCCTCACCGATTACTTTCTGGAACTCGCGCACCAGTTCGGGGTAAGGGTGCGGCCCGGCAACCGTGCCAATGATGTAGAATGTGTCATGCACATTGGTCACCCAATCGCGCAGCGCTTCATTCATTGCGTCTTTCAATGTACGAGACCCTGACTTGGCCGCCACAACCTCTGCACCCAATAGTTTCATGCGGAAGACATTGGGCTTTTGCCGTTCAATATCCGTTTCACCCATATACACAACGCAAGGCAGGCCAAAGCGTGCCGCAACCGTTGCGGTCGCCACGCCATGCTGGCCGGCACCTGTTTCAGCGATGATGCGGGTTTTGCCCATGCGTTTGGCCAGCAAAATCTGACCGATGCAATTGTTGATTTTGTGGGCGCCTGTGTGGTTCAGCTCATCCCGCTTGAAATAGATTTTCGCGCCCTTGCCTGCAGGGGCTTCGCCGCGGACATGTTCTGTCAAAGCCTCAGCATAATAAAGCGGGCTGGGACGGCCCACATAATCACGCAGGAAGTAATTCAACTCCTCGTGAAAGGCAGGGTCATCCTGTGCCTCGTTCCAAGCCTGTTCAAGGTCAAGGATCAACGGCATCAGGGTTTCAGCGACAAAGCGGCCACCATGCAAACCGAAACGGCCATGTTCATCAGGGCCGGTGCGGTAAGAGTTCATTTTCGTTTCAGTTTGATCACGCATAATCAGTCAATCAGATCTCAACAAAGCCATCATCATCCTCGCCCGTATCGCCATGAACGATATCAAGGAAGGCGGCAATTAGGTCAGGGTCTTTTTCACCACGACGGTTTTCGACGCCGGACGAAACGTCTACGGCCTCTGCCCCGGTCAACTCAATCGCCTTCATCACATTTGCCGGGTCCAGCCCGCCTGACAGCATCCATGCTGCTTCCAAACTGCCTTCATTCAGCAAGGACCAATCGAAAGGCTCCCCATTGCCGCCGGGCAGATTTTCCTGCCCCGGCTTGGGGGTTTCGGGCGGTTTGGCATCAAAAATCAACAGATCAGCGATCATCTCATACTCAAGCGCGCGGCGCACATCTTCCTTGGTCGCAATCGGAATGGCCTTGGCCACCCGGACCTCATACCGCTCACGAATTTCCTGAATACGCTCCGGCGGCTCGCTTCCGTGTAGCTGAATCATATCAAGCTCACACGCGCCAAAAATCACATCGAGCATTTGATCCGTCGGATCGACCACCAGCCCGGTATTCACCACCAAATCAGGCACATCCGCCATCAATGCCTTGGCATCCTTGGGCGTGATAAAGCGAGGTGAGGGCGGATAGAAAACAAAGCCGAGGTAATCCGCCTCATGCTCGACCGCGGCCTTCACCGCCTCAGGCGTGCGAAGTCCACAAATCTTCACCTCAACCATCATATCGTCCATGGGCATATCGACCATTGGCTTGTCCTTCAGTTCCAAAAGCAGGGCGGCAAAAGCACATAAAACGGCATTATCACAAGGATCGCCACAATTGCGCTGCCTATTTGGCTTGCTTATGGCAAAAAGTGGCCCAAAACGAAAGGGGCAAAGCGTCCTGTATTAGGTGTGATTTTCGGGGCGATACTGGATCAACCGCCCGTTCGGGCGACGGCGCAACCTGTTCCACAACCGTCCCAATCGCGCCCGCGGGCCCCATGGTGGCCACGGCCCGTCATACAGGGGATAGGGCGGGAAGCGATCCTGATCGGATTTAAAGTAAGTCTCCCGGAGTTTCACGCTTCTGCGCGCATCTGCAGCCTCTCCTTCCCAGAAGGGGAAGACATAAGTTCCTAATCGATCGAAGCCGGCCACCCAAAATTTCAACATCCAATCAAAGTTCAAGCTCCACGTAATTCTACGAGTCGCCAACTGCGTCTTGGTTTCAGGCAGATATGCAGCGCTCACTTCAGTCCGTAATCGACTGTCAAATTCACCAATGTGCCGTACCAACACCTTGGATGGCCCTGTAACTTCTTGCGGCTTTTCTGAGATTGTCAATTGATGCCAGCGGCAATTGCGCGGTTTGAAGGCGATCACATTCTGGCCATGCACAGCAATGGCCTCAAAAGCAGGGATGATGTTGCCGGACATTCCATAAAGCTTGGGTCGGTTTAGCCTCATCCAATCAACGGATAGATTATTGCGTTCGACCAATTGGAAATCATTATCACGCAGCTCAATGCACAATTCTTGACTGCCGCCACGCCACCATTTTAGCAATGTCGGGTCTTGTTTTTCATACGGTGTATCATCGAAGATCAACAGATAGCCGAAATACAGTTTGAACGCAGCGACAAGGCGTTGGTCCCATTCTGCCCGACACAGGGATTTCCCATGAAGCGTCAGCTCAACACCTGATCTATAGGGGAACAAGATTCCACCCAAGATCGGCGGCAGGTTCTGCCGCTGCCGCAGCTTTATCTCATGTGCGTATCTGACTTCCACCTAGTTCCCCGTAACTGCATCCCAAGCTTCGTCAAAATATGTATCTATGGCTGTGCCTGCTGCATAATTCGCGCCGCCAATGATAAGGATGGCCAATGGAAGTGCAAGCCCACCGGTTAGGGCAACCGCACCCGCTGTAATCGCAGCACCCGCAACAAGGCCAAGTCCCTGTTTCGCGCTCTCCTTCACCTTGTCGTCAGCGCTTGCAATACTTTCTGCGGCCATACCTATCGACAGCACAGTCAATACACCGCCAGCCTTGGCCAGTCTTTGAATATGTTTGAAGGCATCGACACTGGTATCGGCCACTTCGTAGAGGGCCTTGACCCGCATTTTTGTTTGGATTTTTGGATCAAGTTGCGTGATCTGTTTCCCGGTTTCCTTCAGCGCCTGGTCATTCGCCAACGCATCCAGAGTTTTGCCCTTTTCCGCAGCATTGCGGATAATATCCCGTACAATTGGCGGGGCCACCTTCTCAATTGATTGTGTTGTTGTTTGAAACCGCTCCAGTTGATTGGCGAGGGCCTTGTCAATGCTTATGCCTTCTTTCGCAGCCTGTTCGACCGCTTTGGCGCGCAGCTGATCTTTCAAAAATTCCTTAGATTTATCAGTAAGGTTACTTATCAGATCTTTTAGCTCTTTGGGCTTCACTGCTCGTCCTGCGGCACTGCCAGCACCAATCACATTTGACGCAACGTCTTTGTCTGATTGTTGGGTGCCGCTGAAAATGTCGTCAAACAGCTTTTCCATCTCGCTCTTGCCGCCATCCGGCTGCGTGCGGTCACCATGCCGGTCATTGCGGCGGGCTTCGGATACCGCCTCTTTCCCAGTAGATTCAGAATAATATAGCCGCCCAATTTCCGCATCACGTGCGTTTTCGCGGGCTTCCACACGTTCTTCGGTACGTTGCAAGCCGTGACGGGCCGCGCGACGCAGATCAACGGGCGACAGGGCGTCAACACGGTCCTGCCGGTCTTGTGCCGCTTTAGTCTTTTCAGCCTGCTTTGCCGCCAACTGCTGATTTTCTCGATCCGCGCGAGCCTTCAATTTTTGTTGCCGGGTCAGCGGCTGTTGGGGCGGCTGTTCGGGCGGCTGTGGCGGTGTGGGTTGTGGAGCCCCATTGGCATCCGGCGTTTCTGGCTGCGCTGCAATCTCGGCACGTTTTTCGCGGGCCAACACCTTGTCCGCGAGGGGGAGTGTCGGCTTCCCTGTTGACTCTGCATAAAGGGTTTTGCCAATCACCGCGCCATTTTCCTCTGGCGACCGAATTGGTGCTTTATTTGCACCATTTTGATCCAAAGAATCCCGGCTGGACGGTGCGATATCGTCCGCCCGTTTATCAGCCAAGGCAATCGCGCTTAGCTTTTGCTTGCCTTGCCGGGCCAGTTGTTCCAACCCCTTACCCGTAGAATCGGGATACAAGGCCTGTCCAATCATGGCATCTTGTTCCTGTGCAGTGGGTGATGGCAGAGCGTGGTTTTGTTTTTTCTTTGGGGAAAATCGGGGCATCATACGATCCATCTGTTTTAGCATTTTCCTGCATGATGCATAAAATACTACAATTGTCAAGTAAATTCTTCCCGACATGTTGCACGCGGCTACCTGATGGCCCGCTCAATACAGCTGGAGCGAAAGGCTTAAAGACTTGCCGCGATGGCCTTGGCGGCGGCGGCGGGATCGTCCGCAGCGGTAATGGGCCGACCTATCACCAGATAGTCTGCGCCCGCAGACACAGCCTGATCCGGCGTCATGATCCGCTTTTGATCGCCAACATCGCTGCCCTTGGGGCGAATGCCCGGCACAATCAATTTGAAGTCTGCGCCCAGATCATCCTTCAACAAGGCGATTTCATGGGCCGAACACACCACCCCATCAAGGCCGCAATCCTTGGCCAGACGGGCAAGGCGCAACACCTGATCCTGCGGGCTGCCCCGCTGGCCGACGGCAGCCAAATCTGTTTCATCCATGCTGGTCAACACGGTCACACCGATCAGCAGCGCCCGGTCATTTTCCGGAAGCTCATCCATCGCATCACGCGCGGCCCGCATCATCGCAGGGCCACCGGCAGTATGAACATTCAACATAAAGGGACGCGCCCGCATGATAGAGCGGACGGCACCGGCCACCGTGTTCGGTATGTCGTGAAACTTCAAATCAGCAAAAATCGGCGCACCCAGTTCTGCCATATTGGCAACCCCATCGGGGCCGTGCGCGTTAAAGAATTCAAGCCCCAGCTTTAATCCCCCCACATGCGGGCCGATATTCACCGCAAGGTCGCGAGCCTGATTGATCGACGGGGTGTCGATGGCACATAAAATGGGGTTTTGGGCGCTGGTGGTCATGATTGGCTCCGCTTTGTTGCTGTGCTTATGGCAAAAAGCAGCGCAAAACAAAAGGGGCATTCGGGCCGCACAATCAGCCCGGCTAGATTGATCCTGCAAGATCAATCCAAATAATCAGCCCGGCTAGATTGATCCTGCGAGATCAATCCAAATAATCAGCTAAGCGTCGGCGCAATTAGGTTGTCGCTGTCTGTCTTGCCTGCGGTCATCTCATCGCGTTGTGGTTTTGCGCCACCAATAATGGCCTTGCGCTCCGCCCGTTCAGCTTGCTTTGCGCTGGTGCGATGGGCACGGGCATCCTTGCGCTGTGTGCCCCCACCCAGCCATAGAGCCAGCGCCCCGGCCAAAAAGCCCAACAGGAAAAACCCGAACAGCATCACAAATAATGGCATACGCAGGCCAAGCGCAGCGGTATCGCTGCCAAATGGATCAAGGTTCAGCAAGGTCATATCGCGATTGGCGACCGCAATCCCCACAAACAGAATGATCACGATCAGGAATGCGATAAGTCGCAGAAAGGCGGTCAATCTATGCACGGGCGCGGTCTGCCTTTAATGGGAGGGGGATGCGACGGGTCAAAAACCAGCCGTGGTATCGCCGGCGGCGTCGGGTGCAATGGGTGCGGCCTCATCCTCGCCATTCAGGCGATCACGCAATTCCTTGCCGGTTTTGAAAAAGGGCACATGCTTTTCACGCACATGAACCTGTTCCCCGGTACGCGGGTTACGCCCCGCACGGGCGGCGCGATGCTTTACCGAAAAGGCACCAAAGCCCCGCAGCTCAACACGGTTGCCCTTTGCCAGCGAGTCTGTGATTGCATCAAAAATGGCGTTCACAATCCGCTCAACATCGCGTTGATATAGATGTGGATTATCGTCCGCAATCTTGGCAATCAGTTCTGATTTTATCATGCCTTTATTCTCCCCTGTCGGATCGCCGCCCACCTGAACAGTCCAACCGACGCCGATATTGTGCCAAAACCCACCTTTAGCGTCAACAAATCCAACACGGGATAAGGCGAAAAAATCCTTATAAAAAAGGCGGATGCCCGATTTTGGGGCACCCGCCTTCCCTAATTTGGGTCAGATCAGGCAGCAATGCTGCCCATCCGATTATTCGTCGTCTGTCTTGTCGCGCAGTGCGGCACCCAGAATATCACCCAGCAATGCGCCGGAGTCTGATGAACCATACTGTTCCACGGCTTCCTTCTCTTCGGCGATTTCCAGTGCCTTGATGGAAACGGTGATACGACGATTGCGGCCATCAATATTGATGATACGCGCATCGATATGATCGCCTTCGGTGAAGCGTTCGGGACGCTGCTCGGCACGATCACGGCTAAGGTCAGACTTACGAACAAAGGCGGTCATGTCGGAATCGCCGACCTTCACTTCGATGCCGCCGGACTGAACTGACGTCACAGTGCAGGTGACCGTATCGCCGCGCTTGAAGCCGGCAAGGCTTTCAAACGGATCGTTGGCAAGCTGCTTGATACCGAGTGAAATACGTTCTTTTTCCACGTCGATTTCAAGAACCTGTGCGGCAACCTGATCGCCCTTCTGGAATTCGGCCAACGCTTCTTCGCCGGAACGGTTCCAATCAAGGTCAGACAGATGAACCATGCCATCGACGCCTTCT
This sequence comes from Hyphomicrobiales bacterium, assembly GCA_006844605.1. Classification (GTDB taxonomy): domain Bacteria; phylum Pseudomonadota; class Alphaproteobacteria; order SPJN01; family SPJN01; genus SPJN01. The sequence continues at coordinate 40,748 of SPJN01000038.1, forward strand.
TCAAGGCCGATGAACAGACCGAATTCGGTGATGTTCTTGACTTCACCTTCAACGGAGGTGCCAACGGGATGGGATGCTTCGAAGGCTTCCCACGGATTGGCTGTGCACTGCTTGATACCAAGCGAGATGCGGCGCTTCGCCGGATCGATTTCCAGCACTTCGACGGTGACTTCCTGTGAAGTAGAAACGATCTTGCCCGGATGGATGTTCTTCTTGGTCCAGCTCATTTCTGAAACGTGAACCAAACCTTCAACACCCGGCTCCAGCTCAACAAATGCACCATAATCGGTGATGTTTGTTACGCGGCCTTCGAAACGTGACCCGATCGGGAATTTGGATGAAACCGCATCCCAAGGATCTGACTGCAGCTGTTTCATGCCAAGCGAGATACGCTGTGTTTCAGGGTTGATCTTAACGATCTGCACCTGAACCGTTTCGCCAATGGTCACAACCTCTGACGGGTGATTGACGCGACGCCATGCCATGTCGGTGACATGCAGCAGGCCATCAATACCGCCAAGGTCAACGAACGCACCGTAATCGGTGATATTCTTGACAACACCATCACGGACCTGACCTTCTTCAAGGTTGCCCATCAATTCCTGGCGCTGTTCGGCGCGTGTTTCTTCCAGAACGGCACGACGGCTGACAACGATGTTGCCACGACGACGGTCCATTTTCAGGATCTGGAAAGGCTGTGTTTCACCCAAAAGCGGGGTCACATCACGCACGGGGCGGATATCAACCTGTGAACCGGGCAGGAAGGCCACTGCGCCTGAAAGGTCAACGGTAAAGCCACCCTTCACACGACCGAAGATCACGCCATCGACGCGTTCATTGGCTTCGTATTTGGTTTCCAGAACATTCCATGCTTCTTCGCGGCGCGCCTTGTCACGAGACAGGACGGCTTCGCCCATGGCATTTTCCACGCGGTCAAGGAACACCTCAACCTCATCGCCGACAACCAGTTCAGGGTCCTGGCCGGGGGCGGCAAATTCTTTCAACGGCACGCGGCCTTCGGTTTTCAATCCGACGTCAATGACAGCAAAGTCATTTTCAACGCGTGTCACGGTGCCTTTGACAACGGAACCTTCAACCGGCTGTTCTGCCGAGAATGTTTCGTTCAAAAGGGCTTCAAAATCCTCGCGAGAGGGGGTCATGCTAGTTTCGGTCATGCCAGAATTGGCTCCAATGGGTTCGGTTAGGCCATCCTGTTAACAATCGGGATGGCGATTAAAATTGGTCCCACGCGCGCATAAACGCCCGTAAAACGGCTCAATCTTGGTGAAAATAAAGGCCCGTGGCGCGTGATGAATTTTGGGCTATTGCCCAAGACGCGCCGCGCAAATCTTTAGCGCAGCCTTCAGGGCAGCTTCTATATCTAATTCTGTGGTATCTAGCAAGACCGCATCCGCCGCCTGCGACAATGGCGCGGCGGCCCGTTCGCTGTCCCGTTTGTCCCGCGCAATCAAATCAGCCAGCACCTGCCCATAATCAGCGCCCGTGTCACCCCGCGCTACCAACTCCTCATACCGGCGACGCGCCCGCGCCGCGTCAGAGGCTGTAATGAACAGTTTCAGGTCCGCTTGCGGGCAAATCACAGTGCCCACATCGCGCCCATCAAGCACCGCCCCGGCCTTACCGCTGGGCGGATGGCTTGCAAATTGCCGCTGAAAATCAAGCAGGGCCGCCCGCACACCGGGAATTACCGCCACTTTTGACGCCATTTGCCCGACATCATCGCGCCTGATCGCTGGATCATTCAATATCACCGCATTCAGCGTTTTGGCGCAATCTGTTGCCGCCGCATCAAAATCGGGGCTTTCGGGGTTAAGGCCCGCGGCCAACGCCTCAAACGCGGTTGCGCGGTATAGCGCACCGGTATCCAGATGGGCAAAGTCAAAATGGGCCGCCAATTGCTTGGCCAATGTGCCCTTGCCTGCCGCCGCCGGCCCATCAATGGCAATCACGGTTGAGGTCATGAGCCTTCACTTTCCATAATCGCGTCACCTTCCACAATATCTGCGCCCAACGCGCCCATATCATCGACAAAACTGGGAAAGCTTGTGCGGATCGGCGCGCCATCGTCAACCGTAATAGGGGCCGCTGCACACATGCCCAGCACCAGAAAGCTCATCGCGATGCGGTGATCCAGATGGGTTGCAATCTTGGCACCGCCGGGCACTGCGGCGCCCGCAGTTCCCGTAATGGCCAACCCGTCCTGATAATCTTCTACAGCGACACCGCAGGCCCGCAAGCCTTCGGACATGACGGCCAAACGGTCAGATTCTTTCACCCGCAGCTCTTCCAACCCACGGGTGACGGTGCGCCCTTTCGCCAAGGCGGCTGCCACAAACAGGATCGGATATTCGTCAATCATGCTGGGGGCGCGGTCCTCAGGCACGGTCACGCCATGTAGCGGGGCATGACGGGCAACAATATCGCCAACCGGCTCCCCGCCCTCGTCACGCTCATTCTCAATGCTGATATCCGCACCCATTTCAAGCAGGGTTGTGATCAACCCAATGCGGCCCGGATTCAACAAAACGCCCGGCAGGCGCACCTCTGATCCGGGGACCAGACAGGCCGCCACAATCGGAAAGGCCGCCGATGATGGATCGGCGGGGACGTTAATAGTACAGGCCTCAAGCTCCCGCTCTCCCGACACGGTAATCACGCGCCCTTCGTCGGTTTCGACGACGCTGATCGCGGCCCCGAACGCCTTTAACATCCGTTCAGTGTGATCGCGGGTCGCAATCGGCTCAATCACACTGGTGTCACCTGGCGCATTCAGCCCGGCCAACAACACCGCTGACTTCACCTGGGCGGAGGCAACAGGCAACTTATAGGTGACCGGTTGGGCCGGATTGGCGCCGGTCATGGTCAGGGGCAGGCGGTCCCCCTCCCGTGCATGAAATGCTGTACCGAATTGGGCGAGTGGCCGTGTCACCCGGCCCATCGGGCGGGACGACAGACTGGCATCACCGATAAGGGTCGCGGTAATCGGACTTGTTGCCATCAACCCCATCAACAGACGGACCCCGGTGCCCGAATTGCCCATATCAATGGCAGTCTCAGGCTCCTTAAAGCCGCCAACGCCTGTGCCCCACACATGCCAGCGTCCGTCATCATCCTTATGAATATCAGCGCCCAATGCCTGCATGGCAGCGATTGTGGCCAGCACGTCTTCACCTTCCAGCAGACCCGAAACGACGGTTTCACCGATCGCTGCGCCGCCGAACATGATGGATCTGTGCGATATTGATTTGTCCCCGGGCAACATCATTGTGCCGGTCAAGGCCCCTGACTGCGTGGCATGAAGGGGGGACGGCCCGGCCTGTGCTGCCGGATTGCCGTTATTTGCGGTGCTCATTGCGTGTTGTGTTCGCTTCTGCATGAGGGTGAGCCAAATCCCTTTTCTTATAGCAAGCCCATGCATTTGTGTAAAATGCAGCCTGCGAAATGGGGCAAAATGGCCTCAAAACCCGCGACATATGCGGCTTTGGCCTATATTGGTTTTTGACTTGCGTGCAAACCCGTGGCATGTCCACTGTTCTTGAGATTTTTTCTGTTCGAAATCACGAAGCGGAGAGCCCGTTATGGCCAAACCGGAATGGGGCAAAAAGCACAGCTGCCCGTCATGCGGTGCAAAATTCTATGACATGCAGGCAGAGACGCCTTTGACATGCCCGAAATGCGACACCGTATTTGAGCCTGAGCGTGTCTTGAAACCCCGTCGCGCCCGCCCTGAAGACGACAAGCCTGTCAAAAAGGAAGTCGAAAAGGCCAAAGAGGACGATGACGAAGACGAGGACTTGCTGCTTGATGACAGCGACGACGACGTTGCAGGCATCGAACTTGACGATGATGATGATGACGCCGAAGTGGTTGTCGATATCGTCACCGACAAGGCCAAAGAAGACACCTGATCCCATCGCGACTGCATCGGGCCGCACCTGTGAGGGCTGGCGGTTCGATGCGGCGTTTTGGAACCCCCGGCGCGCACACTTTCTGCTTGATCCGGGTCAGGCCCGCGCATAGTGTGCGGTCCACATTTCGGCGGCACAATCCTATAGCCGCCGCACAGTCTGGTTTTAGGGGCCGTAGCTCAGTTGGGAGAGCGCTTGCATGGCATGCAAGAGGTCGTCGGTTCGATTCCGTCCGGCTCCACCACCAGCGCACATTTTCCGCATATTGTTTTGTATTTGGCGCTGATGGATCAGTGTGTCAGCTTGTCATGGTCATCATATATCGGATGGCACGGTGGCCTTGCCTTCGCCGCCGATTTTGGTGGCGCAGAAACCAATCAACAGACCTATCACAACCCCCTCTGGTACGATCATGAACGGTGACGTAAATGCGCTGCCTTCACCCAGAACTGCCACCAGCATGGCTGTGATTTTTTCATGGGCGAAAAACACCAACACAAAATTCATCCAGCCGCCCATCAAGGCCGACCGGAACCACCATGGCAGCGGAAACTGTAACAGGGGGTGATAGGTGAAGACACCGAACAGGCCAATAACGGCCCCGACAGTCGTATACCAAAACAACAAGCCCCACCGCAGCATGGGGTCAACGTCCGGCATAAAATAGGGCGCCGCAATAAAGCCAAGCAGGCCGATCAAAAAGCCGATGCTTTTGCCAACGGCAATGCGGGTCATCAAGGATGGGTTGTTGAACATGGGGCACCTCCTCACCGGGTCAACAATAACGATCCGATGGGGTATCGTCCCGCATTGTGTCCCCACTTACGTTGATAAGGATCAATGCAATGCAATTTGGCGTGCAGCCACGCTCACCCCGCGATGCGCTGTTCCGCTGCCTGTGCGGCCGGTGATATCGCAAAATAGTCCAGCGCTTGTTGGGTATCAGCCTCAACCTCTGGATTATAGTCGCGCCGGAACCAGCGTTTAGTTGAGCGCATCAGCATATTGAAGCCGGGCAACAGGCCGCGCTTGGCGCCACCCTGCCATGCTTTCCAAAAGCTGATCTTCTGTCCCTTCAAGGTGGGGTCCTGCGCCATCATATGCAACGCACCAACCTTCATGAATTTGTACAACAACGGCACACACATAATCATCGCCAAATAGCGTTGGAAGTGATTATTGCCCGAAACATACATGGCAATATCATAAGCAACGTTGCGATGCTCAACCTCTTCGGCACAATGCCAACACAATAGATCCAGCATTGTTTCGTTGGCACCTGCTGCCTTCAATGATTTATTCTCAAGCATCCAAACACCCATCAGACAGGTGAAATGCTCAATCGCAGCAACAACCATCAAGCGATGAGACAGCCACTTGCGCCGCATCCATTCATTGGGCGCATTAAACAGGCCAAAAACTTTTTCGCCCGAACGGGTGGCAACAAAACTATCCAGTTTGTCTGCAAGTAACTGCACGTCGTAACCGCAAGTTTCGTAATGCCCCAAGACGATTTGGTGGGAGCGTGAATGCATTGCCTCCTGCCGGATAAAGCCGATGGCATCAGCCTTTAGTTTCGGGTCATCATCCAGATAGGGCAGCGCTTCGTTAAAAATACGGCAAAACGCATTCTCTCCCATCGGGAATATAATGTGCAGTGTGTTGATGCAGTGGGATGTAACGGGGTCCCCAGGAATAAAGTTCGGCGTTACGCCATTCCAATCAAATGACACTTTACGGGGGACAATCTTGATGTCCTCACGCGGCTGACCATTTGTGGTGATATAGGCACTCATAATACGTACTCCCCATCAATCCATTTTTAACTTGGCAAGTTTGCGTCCTGCCCACGGCATGACACGTTGGATAAAGCGGCCAAGGCGTGCCTCAACCCCAATAAGCACGACAGGCTTATTCGCCCGCACGCCCTTCATCATCGCCTCGGCAACGGTGTCCGGCGTCAAGGCACGACGCTTATAGGCCGCGTCCGCCTTGGCACGACGATCGGCCTGTTCATCATCGGACACGCCGATATGTTCGGTTGCTTTGGCAATGCCCGTATCGGCAAAGCCGGGGCAAATCGCGGTGACATTGATACCCTGATCTGCAAGGTCGGCGCGCTGACATTCAGACAACATCAACACTGCTGCCTTGGTCGTCGCATAGGCAGGATAGATCCGCATGGGTGTAAAGCCCGCAGCAGATGCCGTGTTGATGATGATACCCGGGCGGCGGTCACGCGCCATCCGTTCGGCAAAGATTTTGCCGCCGTCAATCACGCTCCACAAATTGATGCCGATAATCCGTTCCCATGCAGCGCGCGTGGTTTCAAGGAAACCGCCGGCCATGCCGATGCCTGCATTGTTCATAACAATGTCGATCGGGCCCGCCTCGGTTTCGGCCCAATCGGCCAGCGCCACCAAGGCATCGGGGTCTGACACATCCACCTGCTGCACCAAGGCCCGGCGGCCAAGGTCGCGCACCATACGCGCGGTTTCCTTGGCACTGTCAAAATCAATATCGGCAAGAATAAGATCCGCACCCGCCTCAGCAAATTTCAGCGCGGACGAACGGCCAATGCCGCTGCCTGCACCGGTGACAAGGGCCTGCTTGCCATCAATCACATTGTCAGGATTGGCCCGGCCCAGCTTGCGGGCCCGTTCCAATGCGTGGCTTTCGGGGCCACCTTCCTGATAGGTCACAAATTCGTCAATCATGCGCGCGGTCAAGGGGGCATCCTTTAACGGCAACCAATGACCCGCATGAACCTCGCGCCGCCACAATTCTGGCACCAGTTTACGGTGATCGGAAAATAGATGAGGGGACGCATAGGGGTCATCCATCAACACAATGATCTGAACCGGCACATGGACCGGGCGCACATTGGGGCGCAAGACATGGGGGAAGAAATTGGCCCGATAAAGATTGATGCCGTTTACCCCATCCTTCACCTGATGGGGATTAACGTCCGGGGTGAACCCTTCGGCCTGTTCCAACATTTTGGGCCACATCTTGCCGATGCGGCGCTTCCACGCCATTTGCGGCAGGCCGGGAATATGAAACATGTAGAAATACCAAGACCGGAACAATTGGCCGAAACCACGCCGCCATTTGAATTGACGGAACTGCTGGCGCAGCCACTGCCCCACATGGTCAAAGGATATGCCCGACATGCTGGTATAGGATTTTACCCGGCCTTTCAGGTCATCATCCATCATGGCGTTCCACGATTGGATAGAGCCCCAGTCGTGACCCACAACATGAACCGCCTCGTCCGGGCTGACATGATCAATGATGGTTTTCAGGTCCGCATTCAGCTGCGCCATGCGATAATCGCTGACCTTGGCAGGCACATCGCTTTCGCCGCAACCACGCACGTCATAGGTCACGACACGCCAATTGGCAGCAAGAAGCGGCACCACCCCATCCCAAACGCAGGAATTGTCTGGATAGCCATGCACCAAAACAATGGTCGGCTTTGCCTTATCTCCATAGGTCCACCCGGCGAGCGTTAGCCCGTCGCTTGTCGTTACCTCAAAGCGGTTGGCACCTTCGGGCAAAATACGTTCCCTCATAGTCATATCTTTTCTTGTCATATTACGTTTGGTCGGGTACTTATATACTTGTTTACTACCCATGAGTAAAGTTATTTCACTTACTTCATAGTAACAATTTAAATGGAACGCCGATTTTGTCTGTCAGTCAACCGGAATATCGCCAAAAAACAAGGCCAAACGGCGCAAAGCCACGCTATCGCGGGCAGGAACGTAAGGCACAGATTCTAGGCGTGGCCACAGGCCTGTTCGGCTCCTCAGGCTACCAAAGCCTGAAAATGACTGAAATCGCAACAGCTTGCGGTATCACAAAGCCGGTGCTGTACAGTCATTTCCCCTCAAAAGACGCCTTGTTTGAAGCCGCGCTGAACAAAATCGGCCAGCAATTGAATGATTTGCTGATCACCGCGCTGATCAATCATGAAGGGCAGGACCAATCACTGGAAAGCCTGCAAGCATTGATGAGCTTCGTGCAGCAACATAATGGCCTGTGGGCAGAGGTCAGCGGCGCCAGCAGCAATGCGGGATTAAGCATCGTTGCCATGATGGACAGCTATCGCGACCAGGTTGCAGGCGCAATCACGAAAATATTGGCGGCCCGCCGCCCAACAACCATGTCAGAGGTCGAGGCGCAGCAGCGTGTTGCCCCCCTTGCCCACGCATTGTTGGGCGCAGCAGACGGTGGCGCGCGTTGGTGGCGGCATGAGCCTGACACCCCCATTGAAGAAACCCAACGGTTAAGCCGCCTTGTCCTTGATCATTTCATGATGATGGCCCGCAGCGAGTTGGGCGTGACCGAACCAGACAACAGCCCCGCCGACAGGCAAGAAGGCTGGCGCAACACGCTTTCTCATTTTATTGACTAACGTCAACGGGCTCATTTTATTGACTAACGTCAACGGGCTCACTTGATTGACTAACGTCAACGGGCTCACTTTACTGACAGCCCACTTGAACACCTGGCCGCTCTTCATTGATCAGCGCCCCTCATCTGTGAAACACTTCCCCACATAAAAACAAGGGGGAGGCGTCATGCTGTTTTTGCGCGCGTTGTTATCATTCCTGTTATTGCCCGGCATTATCGCAGTGATCATACCACCATTGATCGCAGCACATGACCCGACGCGCGGCACCACAGTGACGGCGGGGGCGGCGCTTTTGGGGATTGGCTTTGCGCTGTTGCTTTGGTGTGTCCGTGATTTTTATGCGGCCGGCAAGGGCACGCTGGCCCCATGGGATCCACCCAAAAATCTTGTAACTGTTGGGCTATACCGCTACACGCGCAACCCCATGTATGTGGCCGTGCTGGCAGTGGTTGGCGGTTGGGCGCTTTATTATCAGTCGCTTTATCTGACCGCCTATGTGATGCTTTTGGCAATTGGCTTTCACATCCGTGTGGTGGTGGCCGAAGAAAAATGGTGCGCCGACACTTTCGGTGATGCGTGGGACCAGTACGCGGCACAAGTCAGCCGCTGGTTGCCCCTGAAGAAAGGAAGAGCATGAGCCTATATGCCAATTATGACGAGGCGCTGGCGCAACTTGCCCCGTGTGGCCCGGACCTGACGAACGGGCTGACCAGCCATATGCCGATGGTGGTCGAAGCATTGTGCCGGATGGGGTGTGGTGACATGGCAGGGCCGTGGGTTCATGCCCGCCTTGACAGTGCCGCCGCCCACCCGCCTGCCAAGTCTGTCCTACATGATGGTAATTGGCAGGGATATTTGGGCAAGCCTGATCACTTCACCGGGTGGCGCAATTTCTTTGCCGCCGAAGTTGGGGCAATGGAATTGCGCGAGCTGCTCGACAAATGGGTGCCGCGCCTCGCCCCCGGTTATGCAGGGGCTGCCACCCACGGCATCCTTCGTGCCGCCCACGCCGCGCGCGCCATGACAGATCACGACACGCCGCAACGACGCGATGAGTTGGCGCAAGGCTTGGCATATTGGGCCGCCACCTATTTGCCCTTGCCCGAAAGCGACCCCGCCGGCGTTACCGCCAAACCCTTGGATGATGCACTGGATGCCATCCCGCTTGTGCCGTTGGATGAGCGGCAGAACAATGGCTCCATCGTGATGGCGTTGATCGTGCTGGGGGCGCGGCCAGACTTTGCCCCGCTGATCCACACACTTGATATGGGGGATGATCACCGTGCCACCTGTTTGGATATGGTGGAAGCTTTGGGCCCGGTCTTTTTGGCCCAGGCGGTTGACCCGCTTTCAACCATTGTCTTCACGCATGGGATCACGTCATTGATGGCGAGCCATTTTTTGTGTGGCCAGATCAGCCGCAAAAGCGGACAGAAGCTGATCCGCTATGGCTGGCAGGCCGTCGCCGGGCTTTATGCCTGTTACGCCGATCCGGCGCTTGAACGGCATGACCCCGCGCCTGAACGCACCGAAGACATTATCGAAGCGGCCATCATTCACGGCGATGATCACGTCATTAAGCTGTCAGAGGCATGCATCAATTTCGATGGCCTGCGCCCAAACCCGTTGTTCAAGGCGATTCCGAGTTTGGCCAGAACGCATCTTTAGGGGACGCATCTGTAAAACGAAAAGGCCCCCCGTTAGGGAGGCCTTTGTTTTTAGTCTATGTTGTTGGTTCAGCCAGCGTTGGCGGCTTTGAACTCGATCCGTTTGCGGTGCAAGATCGGCTCAGTGTAACCTGACGGCTGCGCCCGGCCTTCGACCACCAACTCCCAAGCAGCCTGATAGGCGATTGAACTGTCAACATCAGGGCACATGTTGCGATAGGCGGGGTCGCCTGCATTTTGTTCGTCAATCACGGCAGCCATTTTCTTGAACACGGCCTTCACCTGTTCTTCGGTGCAAATACCATGATGCAACCAGTTGGCAATGTGCTGGCTGGAAATACGCAAGGTGGCGCGGTCTTCCATCAGGCCGACATTGTTGATGTCCGGCACCTTGGAACAGCCGACGCCCTGTTCAACCCAACGCACCACATACCCCAAAATACCTTGGGCATTATTCTCAAGCTCTGCCGTGACGTCTTCTTCTGACCAGTTCGGGCGATCAGCAAGCGGGATGGTCAGAATATCTTCAAGCTTGGCAGGCGCACGTGACTTCAGCTCTTCCTGACGGGCCTTCACATCAATTGAATGATAATGCGTGGCGTGCAGGGTTGCTGCGGTGGGTGAGGGGGTCCAGGCTGTATTGGCACCGGCCATCGGATGCACCGTTTTCTGTTCCAACATAGCGGCCATCAAATCAGGCATGGCCCACATGCCCTTGCCGATTTGTGCCTTGCCCTGCAACCCGCAAGCCAAACCAACATCGACATTGCTGTCTTCATAGGCGGCAATCCACGCGCTGCCCTTCATGTCGTTCTTGCGAATGACGGGGCCTGCTTCCATTGAGGTGTGCATTTCATCACCTGTCCGGTCAAGGAAACCGGTGTTGATGAAGACCACACGGTCCTTGGCAGCGCGGATGCATTCTTTCAGGTTCACCGTGGTGCGGCGTTCTTCATCCATGATGCCGACCTTCAGCGTGTTGCGTTTCATGCCAAGGGCATCTTCCACGCGGCTGAAAATTTCATCGGTGAAGGCCACTTCTTCGGGACCATGCATCTTCGGCTTCACAATATAGACAGAGCCTTTGACGGAGTTCCGCACATCACCCTTGCCCTGCAAATCATGCAGCGCGATCATTGATGTGATCATGCCGTCCAGCAACCCTTCGGGTGCTTCGCTACCATCACCCAACAAAATGGCGTCATTGGTCATCAGATGACCAACGTTACGCACCAACATCAGGGCGCGGCCCTTCAAGGTGACTTCACCACCTGCGGGCGCAGTATAGGTGCGGTCAGCGTTTAGACCGCGCGACACCATCTCGCCACCCTTGGAGAATTCGATGGCAAGGTCGCCCTTCATCAGGCCCAGCCAGTTTGCATAAACCGTAACTTTATCTTCGGCATCAACAGCGGCAACGGAATCTTCGGCGTCCATAATGGTTGTGATGGCGCTTTCCAGATGAATATCTGCAACATGGGCCGGGTCGTCCTTGCCCACATTGTGATCGGCATCAATGATGATATCGATGTTCAGCGAATTGTTCTGCAACAGAATGGAGGACGGCGCAGCAGCAGCCCCACGGAAACCTGCAACCTGATCGGGATCAACCAAGCCAACCGTGTCACCTGATGACAGGGTAACGGCCAACGCACCATCAACAATGGCGTAATTGGTTGAGTCCACGTGGGAGCCCGCGGATAGCGGCGCTGCCTGATCAAGGAAGTTACGGGCCCAGGCGATCACTTTGTTACCGCGCACGGGGTTGTAACCACCTGCGCGTGTTGCGCCGTCTTCTTCTGAAATGGCATCGGTGCCGTACAGACCGTCATACAGGCTGCCCCAACGGGCATTGGCAGCATTCAGGGCGTAACGGGCGTTGGAAACGGGCACGACCAATTGGGGGCCGGGTTTGTCGGCAATTTCTTCGTCCACATTTTCGGTGCCGATGGCGAACGCGTCACCTTCGGGAACCAGATAACCGATTTCGGTCAGGAAGGCCTTGTATTCGGCCATATCGATCTGCTGACCCTTGCGGGCCTTGTGCCAGTCATCAATTGTGGCCTGCAGATCATCACGCTTTTTCAATAGCGCCCTGTTCTTGGGGGCCAAATCATTCAGGTAGGCTTCAAAATTTGCCCAAAACTTGTCCTGATCGATCCCGGTACCGGGCAGAGCCTTGTCATTGATAAAGTCTGCAAGTTCCTGTGCCACCTGCAAGGTGCCATATTGAACGCGTGCCATAATCCAAATCCTATCGTCAAAAGCAGATATGCCGCCCCGCCCGAACGGGCAGCATGGCGGCACACCGCTAAAATGGGTGTTTATCGCGAGGGTGGGCGAGAAAATCGCCGGAAAATCCCCCTATTGTCGCAAACCATATCGGGGAACGGCAATGCGACCGATCTGCACCCGTTTTAGCGCTGCCCGTTTTAGCCATGAAAATCAGGAAAAAGCAAGCAATGGCACCAAAGGGCGGCTTGTATCAGCCCCGACCGATGCTATTGCGCCTGCGGATGCGCTCCAGCTTCTTTTCATAGGTCTTCTCTTCCCATTCAGGGTCCATGAAAAAGGCCAGATCAAAGGTAAAGATGGCATGGCTTGCCAACCCGATAAGCCAACCGCCCAACGGCCAAAAGAACCAAAAATAGTCAGGCGATGTGTACAAATTTAGAATGATCAACATGGGATTGATCAGAGCGAACATCGCGACATGACCGTAAAAGGCCTTCACTTCTGTGACGTAACGCTGTGCTTCTTTTTCTTCGCGCCGCACGGCTGCCTTTTGTTCATCAGAAATATGGGGCAAGGGGGCGGTGGTGGCGTGACCGTTGGACATGGGGGCGTCCTCCTGAATTGCCGGGATATCCCGGACCGGTGGCAAGAACGACGAAACATCTGTTTCGAAGACCGCCGCCAACGCCTTGGCGCTTTCCAGACCCGCCGTGCCGCCATTTTCAAGGCGCTGTACTGTCCGAACGGAGATACCTGTGCAATCAGCCAGTTGTTCCTGGCTCCAGCCCCGTTCAAGTCTTAATTCACGAATGGTCATTTAGCTCTCCAATTAATCCCAAGCGAGCGACGATGGCGAAAACATAGACAATTCATTGCTTTACACCACGCCACCAAGGCGACATCCGTCGGACACACGGGCGACACACAGATGACAGGGCCGCGACAGGTGGGCGGCAGGGGCGGGTAGAGTTTAGGGATTGGCACGGGCTGAACCTGACCTGCCATGCCCCCGCAACCGGTCCGTCAACACCCTTTACATGGCCATCATGGCCCGATCATCGCGCGCCTGCAAGTATCAGCATTAATGCGAATCTGTTCCGCAGGAACCGTGGGTCAGTCGCCCCGCTTTTCAACAATGATGGCATTGCCAAAAAACAGTTCATGATCGCGGGTGCGCCCCAACCGGTGTGCCGCCAATCCGGCAATATTGGCCAGAAAAATCAGGGGCCGCAATGCCAGCCAAACCACAGCGCGTACAGGCAGCGGTCCACGCTGCCACCACCGGGCCAGCAGGCCGTTGAACAGGGCGCTCCACGCGGCCCAGCCACCAACCAATTTGGTATAGGTGACGGTCGGGCCGATGGCGGTTTCCAGCACCTGCCGCAACCCGAAACTGGTCAGCCGGCGGAAGTCATAGGGCTGTTCATGTTCGGGCCACATAAATGGCGTTGTCAGGATCAACCGCCCGCCCGGTTCCAGCACCCGGCGCAGTTCTGCCAAAAAGGCATCAACATCCGCCACATGCTCCAGCACCTCAAAACACACAATTGTTTGGGCGGCATTATTGGCAAATGGCAGCGCAGCACCATCATAAATCAGGTCGATATCTTCATTTTCATGGGGATGCGCACTATTATAGATGTCCACACCGACATATTTGTCGTGCTGCAAAATCGCCTGATAGGGTTTTGACCCACACCCCACATCAATGATGAGGCCGCCTGATTGATCGGCAATCTGCTTTACAAATTGCAGCAAGGCATATCGCGGCAGATAATTATGATTTGTGAACAAGGCCCAAAAGCCGGGCTGAAACTTTTGCCGGCTAATTATGTTCGACAACATTACGCGCAATGAATGTGTGCCCATTTCCTCGCCAGACATTTCCTAGTGTGATAGATATTCGCTATCGTATTCCTCCCCACTAGTACAGTGCAAATCAATGATTGGCTTGAATGACTGTTAAAACAATTATCATTGTGAACGATCACGCACATGTCAGCGGCGGGCAACCCAAAATTGCGATCACCACCGCAATCGGGCTTGCCGCGCGGGGATATGACGTCACCTATTTTGCAACCACCGGACCGATTGACCCTGATCTTGAACGCGCGCCGGTTAAGGTGATCTGTCTTGATCAATCCACATTGGCCGGATCAAGCAACCGATTGCGCGATGCGCTGCGCGGTATCTGGAACCGTCAGGCCGCCAAATCATTGGGCGCACTGTTGGCACCCCTCAACCCGGACGAGGCGATTGTCCATATTCATGGATGTGACAAGGAACTGTCCCCATCTGTCGGGCCGGTAATCACCAAAAGCAAGGTGCCCCACCTGTTCACCATGCATGGCTATTTTCTGGCATGCCCCAATGGCGGATTTTTCGATTATCAAAACAAGACCCGCTGCACCCGCACACCGTTAAGTGCCGATTGCCTGCGTACCAATTGTGATTCCCGCAGCAGATTGCACAAATTCTGGCGGGTCATTCGCCAAGTCATCCTGCATAGGGTCGGCACATTGCCCAAGGGGCTGAAGCATGTTGTGTATCTGTCACAAACCCAAAAACGTGTGATCAGCCAATTCTTGCCCACCGCAACCCAGCAGCATCATCTGCCGAATATGATCGACGCGTATGATGGCCCGCGCATTCAGTGCGAAGACAACAAGCCATTCATGTTTGTTGGGCGCATTGCAGCTGAAAAGGGCGCGGTTGAATTTGCTGCCGCCGCCAAACAGGCAAATGTTAAGGCCGTGTTCATCGGTGACGGGCCTGATTTTCAGGCCGTGCAAGACGCCAATCCACAAGCCGAAATGTTAGGCTGGCAAGACAAGGACAAGGTGGCGACCCTGCTGCGCAGCGCACGGGCGCTGGTCCTGCCAAGCCTGTGGTACGAAACCTTTGGCTTGGTGGCCTATGAGGCGCGGTCAATGGGCATCCCCGTCATCATCGGCGGCTGGAATGCCGGGGCTGAGGCTATCACCCATATGACTAATGGTCTGGTCTATGATCATGAAGCAGACTTGGCCGCTATGCTGGAACAGGCCAAGGATGACCAGCTGATCCAAAACCTTTCAACCAATGCCTATGACATGCACGCCAAAACAGGCGGTGCCACAACATTGGATGAACATATGGACCACCTGATCGGCCTTTATAACACCATCCTAACTGACCAGTTGCCGTCAGCGTAGCTAAACCGTCTTGAACTGGCCTGCCTTAAACTAGACTGCCCTAAACTAGACTGCCTTAAACAGGGGCACACACCCTGACCCCTGAAAGATTTTCAGGGCGGCGGCACGGTCATCATCAGACAGGGCATTCAACTCATCACGCACCCAGCCAACGCATTTGGCCTGATAGGGAAAGGGTTTTTGCACCCACGGCTTGTCTTCAACTTCGCATTCAACCTTTTCCGCACCCGCTGTCACAGCGGCAGCATTGGCAAGCATGACCGGCACATAGGTGCGGCCCAGTTCTTCCAACAGGGGTGCAAGGCTGGTGGCGGCATCTTCGCGGCTGATCCAGTCATCTTCTGTGACCTCAAGCCCGCTTAGATCATCAATGACATGGACCCAGGCGAATACGCGCGGCGATTCCTTCAATGTCGCTGCCATCGACGTGGGATCAAACAGCGCCAATTGGGTTAGCTGTGCATAAAAGGCGAAATCAGATGCGCCGGGACGATGACCCATCAGATAGGGAAAGCGGCCCAAATGGTCATCCATCGCTTTCAAAATGCGAGAATAGCTTTCTTCAATGACAGGACCGGTGACATCATTGGACCCAACAACCCACAAGCGGCTGATTTGCCGTTCACCAAAAATCTCACCCAATTGGTCGGCCTGTTCCGTTGAAATCGAAACGCCCCCGCCCCAACGGGGAAGGACAGCCTTGGCCTTATCAATATCTGCAGCGAAAGCCCAACGATAATGGAACATGGCCTTGGTCAGCCATTCATCGCCAAAATCTTCCAACACATAATCAA
Organism: Hyphomicrobiales bacterium; assembly: GCA_006844605.1. Taxonomy (GTDB): domain Bacteria; phylum Pseudomonadota; class Alphaproteobacteria; order SPJN01; family SPJN01; genus SPJN01. Next base: position 56,987 of record SPJN01000038.1, read on the forward strand.
GGAACGCGATAGCTGGATCGGACGGAACCGCTGCGCGGCCTTCATACTCACCTTCAAAGCGACGGATCAGCGGGGTAGAATCGGTCACCGCATCATAGCCCCCCTTGCCATCTTCGAAATAAAAGGTCGGCAACAAACGAACCTTGGGCGCGGGCATGTCACCCTTTACTGACGGATCCTGATACATCACTTGATAGGGGATGTGCCGATAGCGCATATAGGCCAGCATTTTCCGCGTATAGGGGGAGCCGGGCGAACCGTAAAGTTTTTGTACCTGTGTCATTGTGATGGCCTTCCTGTCATTTGCTCTCGATTATTGGGGCGCAGCATAAAAGCACCGCGCAACAAAATCCAGAAAAAAGACATAGTGAGTGCCAATTGTTTTGGTCCGACGGTTAGAGGCGATTGCCACAGCCCGCTTTAGGCGATAAAGTGCCCGCCATCTGGGCTGCTGTGACGTCAAATCAGGCAGCCCACCGTTATTTTATTTGAGGCTTCTTAAACTTAAACTGCATCGAAAGGACCAGATCATGGTTGACGCATGGATCATTGACGCCTGCCGCACACCGCGCGGTATTGGCAAAAAGGGCAAAGGCGCTCTGACAGAAATTCACCCCCAACGCCTTGGCGCAACAGTGTTGAAGGCATTGGCAGAACGCAACAGCCTGAACACCGCTGATGTCGATGACATCATTTGGGGCACAAGCTCACAAAAGGGCACGCAAGGCGGTGACCTTGGCCGTATGTCCGCCCTTGACGCCGGTTACGACATCAAGGCATCCGGCGTAACACTTGACCGTTTCTGCGGTTCAGGCATCACGTCTGTTGGTTTTGCGGCCAATGCCATCATGTCCGGCATGGAAGATTGCGTTGTTGCCGGTGGCACCGACATGATGTCCCGCTTTGGCGAAGGTCGCGACCCCAATGCCGGTCCGCCCCTTATGGACAATGGCAACGAACATCTGCGCGAAATTCACCCGCAGTCACATCAGGGCATTTGCGCCGACGCCATCGCCACACTTGAAGGCATCTCTCGCGAAGCCGTTGACGAGCTGGCCTATGTCAGCCAGCAGCGTGCCGATGCCGCCATCAAGGGCGGTCACTTCGACAAGTCGCTCGTCACTGTCTACAATGACGACGGTTCTGTTGCGCTGGACCACGAAGAATTCCCGCGCCCGCAAACCACAATGGAAACACTTGCCGGCCTGAAAGCGTCATTCGAAGGCATGGCACAGTTCCCGCTGACCGAAGATGGCTTGACCTTTGCCAAGCTGATCCAGATGAAATATGGCGATGACTTCGTGATCAATCACGTGCATCACGCCGGTAACTCATCCGGCGTTGTTGACGGTTCCGCAGCCTTGCTGCTGGCGTCACCCGACTATGCCAAGAAGCAGGGTTGGAAGCCGCGCGCCAAGGTGACACGTATCGTGAATATGGGTGACTGCCCGACATTGATGCTGAACGCACCGGTTCCCGCTGCGAAGAAGGCGCTTGAAAAAGCTGGCCTGACCAAAGACGATATCGATCTTTGGGAAGTCAACGAGGCGTTCTCTGTCGTCACAGAAAAGTTCATCCGTGACATGGGTGTTGATCGCGAAAAGATCAACGTCAATGGCGGTGCGATGGCCCTTGGTCATCCGATTGGTGCCACAGGCTCCATCTTGATCGGCACAATGGTTGACGAGCTTGAGCGTCGCGACCTGAAGCGTGGTCTGGTGACCATGTGTGCTGCTGGCGGCATGGCCCCGGCGAATATCGTTGAGCGGGTGTAAATCCACTTAACCACTAAAATTAGGCCCTGTTCCGAAAGGAGCGGGGCTTTTTTCTTGCCGTCAGCTTGCATATCCGCAGCATTTTATGTCCATCGCGCGGCACCGCAAAAGTCGAACAACTTTTGCTGCGCGATGGAATAGGCGGCATGGCCCCGGCGAATATCGTTGAGCGGGTGTAAATCCACTTAACCACTAGAATTTAAGCCCTGTTCCGAAAGGAGCGGGGCTTTTTTCCTATGTAATCAATAGTTTAAAAAAAATCGCCCAAACCCCCAATAATTGGCTTGACCAATTGGTCAGACCAATTATATAGTCCTGGCAATCCACAATAAGGAACCGGGCACCAACTGGCATGAGCGTCGCTGACAAAGCATTGGTACAACAATCACAGGTCGAAATGGTTTTTCGCAAACTATTGACCATGATTATTGACGGGACCTATCCCGAAAAGGCACGCCTGCCCGCCGAACGTACCTTGTGCAAGGACCTTGAAACATCGCGCGGCACATTGCGCGAGGCACTGCGGCGTCTATCTGATTGGCATGTTGTCGAAAGCCGGCAGGGGTCAGGCATCACCGTCCAGCCGAAGGCAAATTGGCTGTTTGATGTGCTGCCCACCTATCTATTGCATCAAATCGCGACTAAGCCAACGGCGGAACTGATCCCGCTGTTCAAGGAACTGATGCACGCCCAACGGGACATCTTCATCATGGCCCTGCGGATCGCCACGCGCAGTGCCGATCCTGATAAACTTGATCAGGCCCTCACGCTGGCCCAGGACGCCTTTGCCGTCAGAAATGATCCCATCGCCTTTGCTCGCGCCGACTTTGCCGTGATCAGCGCCATGATCTCCTCGTCCGATCTATTGCCCCTGCAATGGTTGATGAACCGGATCAGCGGCGTATTCAGCGAGTTGATCCTGACATTTGGCGCCAACGTCCCGGCACCCAAAGGCTACATCAAATTTTACGAAACGCTCGTCACGCTGATGAAGGCGCATGACGAAGACCTCGTCGTTGCACACGCAACGCTTTATCTCACCCAGATCGACAACATGGTTCTGGAAGCACTAGCCCCCCTGTTTGAGCAGGCAGAAAGGTAAGAATATGAGCAGCCAAATCCCTGAACGCACCAATATTCACGGCCCCGCCGAAATCAAGCCGCGCGATGTTCACTTCGACAAGTTGAAGGATCTGAACATGCATAACTGGCACGGCGGCAACCCGATTATCAGCCAGCTTTATAACGGCCTGTCATTGCTGTTCCCCGAAGGCGAAGATTTCTTTGTCCATTCAGTGCGTATTCACGCCAAGCAGATCACTGACCCGGCCTTGAAAACCCACGTCAAAGGCTTCATGACGCAAGAGGCAATCCACAGCCGTGAACATATTGTCTATAATGAAGCATTGGACGAACAAAAAATCCCGACCAAACGTGTGCTTGAGATGAACCATAAGGGGATTGAGTGGACCAAGAAAGGCTCCAAGCAATCACAGCTTGCCTCCACCGCTGCGGCCGAACATTTCACTGCCACATTGGCAGATATGTTGTTGACCGATGATCGCATGATGGGCGACGCCCCCGAAGAGATGAAGCGCATTTGGCGCTGGCACGCGGTTGAAGAAACCGAACACAAGGCAGTTGCCTATGATGTCTATCAGGCGTGCTATCCCGGTGTTCAGGGATATCTGGTCCGCTGCCTGATCATGCTGTTGACGTTGGTGACTTTCGTGCCCGGCATTTTGCTCGGCACCTTTGCATTGCTGCGGGGCGTAAACGAAAAACCAACAGGCAAGCATTGGCGTCAGGCATTGAAGTTCCTGTTCTGGGGGCCGGGCTTTATCACCAAAATGGTGTGGCGCAGCCTGCCTTACTTCAAACCAAGTTTCCATCCGTGGGACGAGCAAAACTTCCACCACATTACTGAGTGGAACGAAGCATAGGTCTAAAGAACCAAACCCCGCTCAAACAGAGCGGGGTTTTTTCTGCGCAGGCAATAACTTGATTTGGGGGGTCAGGACCAATAGCCCTTCATCAATTCATGTGACCAGTCGGGCTGTTTGATGGCCCCGCGCGGCTGGAATTCCTGCATCACCGGTTTGATGTCCACAACGGGCGTACCAGCGATGGCATCAAGGCCACGCACTGTCAGTCGCGTGCCATCAACTTTCAAAATTTCACAAACCGATACTGCCAACAGGTTCGGGCGGTTCTTGCCCCGTTGCGCGAAGATACCCACACGCGGCCAATCGGTATTGCCGCGCGGGTGGCGCGCATCCTTGGTGATTTTGTCAGCGGGCACCTTGTTGAAATGAAAAATGATCTCGGCATGGGAAAATGTATCAAGGCCCATCAATGCCTGATCATCAAACTGCGCCGCGTCCAACACGATAGTGCAGGTTTCGCTGTCCCAATCATCATCAACCGGATCAGCACGACCCCCATCGACAACCCCAATCGGCGTCAGCATAATTGTATCTGTCATAGCGTTTCTCTTTCCCCAAAAAACAACCCGCCAAATGGCGGGCTGTTCTGTCTTCCAAATACGTTTCAGGCCCGCACCCGCATCATTGCCGAATCACGCACTTGCATCATCATTTATGCTGCCCAGCCTTGCAGCTTGGCAGCATCTTCACGTACCCGTTCCGGGCCACCAAGAAGCTGGCGGTTCAGCCCGATACGCTTGAACCAATAATGCAACCCGACCAAATCGGTAAAGCCCATGCCACCATGTACTTCGGTTGATGTCCGCGCCACAAACTGCCCGCTGTCAGCAGCCAGCGCCTTGGCAAGGCAGGCCAATACCGGACCTTCATCGGGGTCTGTATCAATGGCGTGGGCGGCATGCCACACAAGGGCGCGCAGGGGCTCAACCTCTGCCACCATTTCGGCGCACATATGTTTCACCGCCTGAAAGCTGCCGATCACACGGCCAAACTGTTCACGGCCCCCGGCATATTCAACCGCCTGATCCAGCATATTCTGCATGGCACCCAACGTATCGGCAGCCAGCAACACACGCCCCAGCTCAATCACGCGCGCGGCAGCGTTGCCCGGCTCGTTCTCTCCATCAAGGCGCACAGCGTCAACACCATCCAACAACAGCTCTGACATCATGCGTGTGCGGTCAATGTTCGGCATGTCGTTACGGGTCAGCCCGGCAGCATCTGCGGCAACTATGTAAAGCGCACCGGATTGATCAGCGGTAATGATGTGGGTGGCATCATCACAATCAAATGCAAACAGGGCCTTGCCCGATAGCTTGCCATCTTCTTCTGACAGGCCCGCGCCTTCGCGCACATTCACACGCTCAGTCATGGCGATGCCAAAACGCACCTCACCATTCACAAGCTTGCCAAACCAGTCAGCCTTTTGATCTTCGGTCCCTGCCTCAGCAATGGCGCGGCTGGCCATCATCGTGCCGGTAAAGCTGATTGGCGCAGCGGCAAATCCCAAGGCTTCATGCACCAACGCAGCATCAAGTGCCGCAAGCCCAAGGCCGCCATGCGCCTCTGGCACCAAAATCTGATTGACGCCCAGCGCCCCAAGCCCTTCGGTCATGCGCTGTTTTACGGCAGTGTCATTTTCGGTGGCAACCTTGCGTGTTTCATCAAGAGGAACGGTTTCATCCAAAAATGATTTGATTGAATCGGCCAATAGCCGTTGATCTTCTGAAAGTGCAAATTCCATCTGTCTGCCCCCCTTTACGCTTTTGCAGCTTGTTTTTGAACTTTTGGTTCGCGGGGCATTTTCAGGCCGCGTTCCGAAATAATGTTCTTTTGAATTTGGGCGGTGCCGCCACCGATGATCAGGCCAAGGTCAAACATATATTTGGCCTGCCATGTTCCATCATCACGCAGATAATCGCTTTGCCCGTAAAGCGCACCAAGTTCACCCATCGCATCAATGGCAAGCGCGGCAAGCTGATGGTTCAATTCACACCCTTGCAATTTGACAATCAACCCGGCAAGCCCGGCACTTTCCCCCTTGGTCGCAGCGGTTGTAATGCGCAGGCCATTGGCGCGCATGGCATAAACCTTTGACTGCAACTTCACCAAGCGATCACGGAATACAGGATTGTCGATCAACCGTTCACCGTTCAGTGTTTCTTTATGCATGATGTCGGCGATAGCGAATAACCGTTCAACTGCAGCGTTGGGGTTGCCCAACATGCCCCGTTCATGGGTCAAGGTGGCGTTGGCGACGAACCAGCCTTCGCCCGGCTTGCCGACGATCTGATTGCGCGGCACCCGCACATCAGTAAAGAATACTTCGTTAAACCCGGCAGCTTCCGTCATGTCCACCAAGGGGCGCACTTCAATGCCCGGCGTTTCCATTGAGAACGTCAAATAGGAAATGCCCTGATGCTTGGGCGCGTCCGCTTCGGTCCGCACAAGGCAGAACATCATGTCCGCATATTTGGCGGTAGAGGTCCAAATCTTTTGCCCGTTGATGACGTAATCATCACCGTCAATCACGGCTGCTGTTTTCAGTGACGCAAGGTCAGACCCTGAGCCGGGCTCAGAATAGCCCTGACACCAAATAATTTCACCACGCAGGGTCGGGCCGATAAATTCTTTCTTCTGCTCTTCTGTGCCAAGTTCCAGCAAGGTCGGCACAAACATGGAAATGCCCTGACCGGCCAAGCCGCCGGGTACGCCTGACCTTGCAAACTCTTCGGCAATGATGCGGGATTTCAAAATGTCGGGTTCAGCACCATAGCCGCCATAGTCCGCCGGGATGGTCCGGGCTGCATAACCGTTTTCGATCAACAGTTTTTGCCATGCCAACCGTTTGGGGTTTTTCATCCCCTTATCGGCATAGGTCGGTGCCTTGTCCCGATTGGCTTCGATGAAGCTGCGGACTTCTTCGCGGAAGGTTTCATATTCCGCGCTGAATTGAAGGTCCATTCTGTTCCCCATTTTCCGTGATTATAAATTGCGTTGGCGAATTTTTATCACGGCAGGGTGGGGCGTCAAACGCTTTCGCATTTGGTGCCCAAAATCGGCTGCGGCCCCTAGGTCACGATCAGGTCAGACTAAAGGTTGCTCGTCACGCATCAGGATGATTTGCCCAACATCGGTGCGCCCACGGGCGAAACCAACTTCGCAATAGGCCAGATAATATAGCCACATGCGTCGGAACCGTTCGTCAAATTCCTGCTCTTTATGGATTTCGGCCCACGCTTCATTAAACCGATCACGCCACCGCGCCAATGTTGTGGCATAGGACTGCCCGAAAAACATCTCGCGCTTTACCTTCAGGCCCGCCTGCCCGGCAACATTGTGAAAATAGGACACAGCGGGAAGGAAGCCGCCGGGGAAAATATATTTTTGGATGAAGTCCACCGACTTGCGATAGGTGTCAAATCGGCTTTCTTCGATCGTGATCGCCTGAATACCCGCCAAGCCGGTTGGTTTCAGCCGGTCGCGCAAAACACCAAAATAGGTTGGCAAATGTTTCAGGCCCACCGCCTCAATCATTTCAATCGATGCGATACGATCAAACTGTCCTTCGATATCGCGATAGTCACAAAATTTGACCGTCACTTGATCTGTCAGACCTGCCTTTTCAATCCGCTGGGTTGCGAAATCAAACTGTTCCTGCGAAATGGTGATGGCCGTGACATTGGCCCCAAAATCACGGGCTGCAACCTCGGCAAAGCCGCCCCAACCGCAGCCAACCTCCAGCACGTCCATACCCGGTGTGATCTCCAACGCCTCAGCCAATTGGCGGTATTTGCGGGTTTGGGCGTCCTGTAAATCTTCATCCTCACGCTCAAACACGGCGGAAGAATAGGTCATGCTGGGGTCGAGCCATTTTTTATAGAATTCATTCCCCAGATCATAATGATAGGCGATATTCTTGCGCGAGCCTGTCTTGCTATTATTATTGAACAGGTGACGAATGCGATCGGCCATGCGCAGCAAAATGGTGCCGCCGCTGGTCAGGCGCATGGCATCATCATTGGCCGCCCCCCAGCTAAGCAGGGCGGGCAGGTCGGGCGTATCCCAATCAGCATCAAGATAGGCTTCGGCAAAGCCGTTGGCACCGCCGGTCAATAGATTGCGCATGGTGGCGGGGGATTTCAAAATCAACGCCGCCTCAGGCCCCGGCTGGGTGCCTTCAAACACAAGGACATCCCCGCGGGAGAACGTTACGGTTAAACGCCCCGCCTGTGCCCGTGATAATAAGCGCGCCGCAAGTTTCTCTGACCAGCTCAATCGCGTCTCTGACATTTTCTACTCCATAGCCTGTTTGTTACCATGGGTGATACGAAGGTTAACATGTTGTAGATCAGTGGAAAATAGTGCGCCGCAACAATTCGCTTGCGCATTGCACACGAACGGGGCAAATTAATTTGATTACTTGATCAATTTTGGGGCGCTGATTGGCAATGGTTCGGAAAATCATACTCGATACAGATTTGGGCAATGATGTGGATGATGTCCTGGCCATGGCCGTGCTGCACAGCCTGCACCAACAACAAAAAGTCGACCTTGATGCCATCCTGATTTCCAAGGATGCGGCGAACGCGCCCCGGTTTGCTGATTTGTTCAACCTGATGGTCGGGCAACCGATCCCCATTGGCGCAGCAGATCGCGGCGTTGCCATTCCGTTTGAAACCTATCTACATCTGACAGACCTGATTGCAGAACGGAACCCCAAAATCCGCGCCCAAATGCAACCCAGCTACCCCAAGGCAACCACGCTGCTGCATGACAGACTGACGGCGGCTGACGACCAGTCGATCGACATGCTGACCATTGGCTTTGCCTCAAACCTTGGGGATTTTTTGGTGTCTGCCGACAATCGCGCCCTTTTCAATCGCAAGGTGGCGCGCCTGACCATGATGGCGGGGAACTTTGAAAAGGCGCAACCTGAATTCAATGTGATGATGGACATACCTGCCTTTACCAGCCTGCTGGATCATTATACCGGGCCGGTCGATTTCATCGGGTTTGAACTGGGGCGCGTCCGCTATCCCGAAGCGTCGATCCGCGCCTTATATGAACGCGGCATCCATGACGTGATCTGGCTGCCCTATTTTTCCTACGCCACGCGCCCGCATCATCGTCAATGCTGGGACCCGTTGGCGGCGCTTGTCGCCAGTGGCTGTTATGATGATTGTTTCGAGCTGTCAGAACCGGGGCAAGTCAGTGTGGACGAGAACAAGGCCACCTGCTTCACAGCGGATGACAATGGCAAGCACCGCTATGTCACGCTGACGCCTGTTCAGGAAAAGCAAATGAAACAAGCGATGGTGACATTGATTGAGACCCTGTAACCGCCACGCTTTGCCAGTGCGAAACTTTGCCCGCGCGAAACTTTGCCAGCGCGAAACTTTGATTGCACAATCAATCAATGCTAGGGTTTGGGTGATTATGGGTAGTGAGGCTGCGAATGGCTGATAAAAACCAACCGGCAACTGACAGGCCTGCGCGGCGCATCACAGCGTCACCGCAAAAACGCGGCGTTGCCACCAAGGGCAAGATCCTGACCGCTGCCACAAAACTGTTCGCTGACAACGGCTATGAAGGTGTGTCGGTTGATCAGGTGGCAAAGGCCGCCGATGTCCGCTTTTCCCTAATCGCCTATCACTTCGGTTCAAAAGAAGAATTATGGCAGGCCGTTGTTGACGATATCTATGCGCAGGTTGATGCCATCATCGCGCCGGCCAGTGATGATATCGCCGCCCTGCCCGCACGCGATGCCTTGCGTGTCTTCTTAAGCCGCTATGTTGAGGCACTGCATAAAGTGCCCGCCTATCCGCGCATCAATGTGCTGGAAGGGGCGCTTGATACCAGCCGCTCCCGCTATTTACGGGATCAGCATATCAGCCGTCACCATGGCGAGGCACGCCATACAGTATTCAGGCAGGACATATTGGACCTGCTACCGCCCATCGACCCCAGCATGTTGTTTCTGCTGGTCATTGGCGCAGCGCAAATTCCATATGTCTTGACGCAAGAAATTCGCGAAAGTCACGGCTATGACTTTGGCAAAAAGGCAATGATCGCGCCCCATGTTGATAATTTGATGATCCTGCTGACGGGCGAAAAATAAACGCCCGCCCACGCTGTATTAGAACACTGCTTTAGGACACTGCCGCTTATGGCTGAAATCATTCCTGTTGATCCGTTCGATTATATTGTCTTTGGTGGCACGGGCGACCTTGCCCGGCGTAAATTATTGCCCGCGCTTTATCACCGATTTGTTGATGGGCAGATACCTGATGGCGCGCAGATCATCGGTGTGTCCCGCTCGCCCCTTGATCATGATGGTTATCGGCAATCAATCAATGATGCCTGCCGCACCTTTTTGCCTGCCGAAGACATTGACGAAAAGGCGTTGGCGGATTTTCTGACAATCGTGCATCACATCAGCCTTGATGCGCTTGATGATGATGCCGACTGGTCAGAATTGCGCGCGTTGCTGAACGACGATACGCGCGTGCGCGTTTTTTATATGGCCACGGCGCCGCGCCTGTATGGCCCTGTGGCGCAGAACCTTGACGCGCAGGGCTTGATCACGCCAGCGACGCGCATCGTGCTGGAAAAACCGATTGGGACCGACCTTGCCTCAGCGCGGGCAATCAATGATGCGGTCGGGGCTGTATTTGATGAACAGGCGATCTATCGCATCGATCATTATCTGGGCAAGGAAACTGTGCAGAACCTGATGGCGCTACGTTTTGCCAATGCCTTGTTTGAACCGCTTTGGTCAAACGCCGCTGTTGATCATATTCAAATCACGGTTGCAGAAACCGTCGGGGTCGAAGGCCGCGCCAGCTATTACGATCATTCGGGCGCACTGCGCGACATGGTGCAAAACCATTTGGTACAGCTTTTGTGCCTCACCGCGATGGAGCCGCCCTCAACCTTTGATGCAGGATGCGTCCGCGATGAAAAGCTGAAAGTCCTGCGTGCCCTGCGCCCCATCACAAGGGCAGAGGTTGAACGCAAAACAGTGCGCGGCCAATATCGTAAAGGCGCGGTCAACGAACAGGCCGTCCTCGGTTATCTGGATGAGGAAGGCGTCGCCCCAAGCTCAACCACGGAAAGTTTTTGCGTTATCAAGGCTGAGATTGACAATTGGCGCTGGGCCGGTGTGCCGTTTTATTTGCGCACAGGCAAGCGCATGGCGTTGCGTGCCTCTGAAATCGTGGTCAGCTTCAAGGAAGTTAAACATTCCATCTTTACCGATGACGCAGGCAAGCTGCATGCCAACAAACTGGTGATCCGCCTGCAACCGGACGAGGGCATATCGCTTGACCTGATGACAAAGGAGCCGGGGCCCGGCGGCATGCGCCTGAAACCTGCGGAGCTGAACTTAAGCTTTGCTGATGCGTTTAATGTTCGCAATCCTGAAGCCTATGAACGGTTATTGATGGATGTGGTGCGCGGCAATCAAACATTGTTTATGCATCGCAAGGAAGTTGAGGCAGCATGGCAATGGGTTGAGCCGATTTTGGATGGCTGGCGCGACACCAAACAAGAAGCCCACGGCTATATGGCCGGGGGGTTGGGGCCTGCTGCCTCCATCGCGTTAATCGAACGTGACGGGCGGACATGGGATGATGAATTACTTTAGGGGATAACCGCAACTGTGACCGTGTGCTGGAACATTTATGAAGATCAAACAAAGTGGGCGTCCGGCATCGCCGCGTGCTTGGTTGATGCTGTTCCCGATGGTGGCACGCTGATCATTACCGGCGGTTCATCCCCCGCGCCGATATATCAACAGATGGCAGAAGCTGCGTTGCCGTGGGGACAAATCACCTTGTTGCTGTCTGATGATCGAATGGTCCCCGCAACCCACGATCAAAGCAATTTGAGGTTGGCAAAATCGCACTTCGGGACGACGGGCGCAACAATTCCCGCCTTGACAGAGGACGCCGCCCGCGCCGCCATGCCTGCAAAGGCCGGCCTGCTTGGCATGGGGCCTGATGGCCATATTCTTAGCTGGTTTGCAGGGGCAGACGGCTATGACACCGCACTGACGACAGACCGAATGGTTTGCACAATTGATGCAAAAAACAGCCCCATTGCCCAACCGATTACAGACCGCATCACCCTGACCCACGCTACGGTCGCGCTATGCCCGCAATGGCATGTCGCCATCAAGGGCGATGATAAGCGCGCGATAGCAATGGCGGCGCAAACTGATCCTGATCTATACCCGGTGGGCGCGTTATTGCGCATGGATGCGCTGACTACCACAATTCACTGGTGCCCGTGATGAACCTAGACCCCCGTATCAAAGACATTACTGACCGCATCATCAAACGCAGTGTGCCAACGCGCGCCGCCTATTTGGCGCGGATTGATCAAGCCATCAGTGAGGGGCCGCAACGCGGCGCCCTTAGCTGCGGAAACCTTGCCCACGGAGCCGCAGCCTGCGGCAGCGAGGATAAACACACCCTTGCCACAACAGACGCTGCGAATATCGGCATCATCTCAGCCTATAATGACATGCTGTCGGCCCATCAGCCCTTGCAGGACTATCCTGCATTGATCAAACAGGCCGCCCATGATGCAGGCGGCGTGGCACAATTCGCAGGCGGCGTTCCGGCCATGTGTGATGGCGTCACCCAAGGCCAGCCGGGCATGGATTTAAGTTTGATGAGCAGGGACATCATCGCCCAATCCGCCGCCATCGGGTTAAGCCATAATATGTTTGATGCTGCCATCATGCTGGGCGTTTGCGACAAGATCGTACCGGGCCTTGTAATTGCGGCCTTAAGCTTTGGGCACCTGCCTGTGATCTTTATGCCTGCCGGCCCCATGCCATCAGGATTGGCCAATAAGGAAAAGGCCGCCGTGCGCGAGGCCTATGCTGCGGGCAACGCCACACGGGATGAATTATTGGCCGCCGAACAGGCCAGCTATCACAGTGCAGGCACCTGCACCTTTTACGGCACCGCCAACACGAACCAAATGTTGATGGAGGTCATGGGCCTTCACCTGCCGGGGTCAAGTTTTGTGGCACCGGGCACACAATTGCGCGAGGCGCTGGTCAAGTTCGCCGCGACCCAGGCATTGACGCTGACCCATGCGGGCAACAGCTACACACCTGTCGGTCACATGTTGGATGAACGTGCCTTTGTGAACGGTATGGTCGGCCTGCACGCCACCGGCGGGTCAACCAATCTGACCATTCACCTGATTGCCATGGCGCGGGCCGCAGGCATCATCATTGATTGGGATGACATGTCGGCATTGTCCGACTGTGTGCCCCTATTGGCGCGGGTCTATCCAAACGGGCTGGCCGACGTCAATCATTTTGCGGCAGCGGGCGGTATCCCGTTTATCATTCGCACTTTGCTGGATGCCGGGTTGATGCACGAGGACGTCAAAACCCTGATGGGGGATGGGCTGCATCACCAATGCAAAGAACCTGCCTTGCAGAACGGCGCACTTGTTTGGCGCGATGGCGCAAGCCAAAGCGGCGATCGTGATGTCGTGCGCCCCGCAAACGATCCCTTTGCCCCAACGGGCGGGCTGAAACTTTTATCCGGGTCACTGGGGCGTGCCATCATCAAGGCGTCAGCCGTTGGTGCGGACCATCAAATTATTGAAGCCCCGGCAAAAGTCTTCGCCAGTCAAGACGCCGTGCAACAGGCCTTTGCGGCGGGCGAACTGCATCAGGACGTGATTGTCGTTCTGCGCTTTCAGGGACCAAGGGCCAACGGGATGCCCGAATTGCACAAGCTGACACCGCCATTGGGCGTGTTGCAATCACTGGGCTATAAGGTGGCGCTGGTGACAGATGGGCGTATGTCCGGTGCCTCAGGCAAGGTGCCCGCCGCCATTCATTTGGTGCCGGAGGCTTGTGACAATGGCCCCATTGGCCAAATTGAAGATGGCGATATCATCCGCCTTGATGCCACAACGGGCACGCTGACCTGCCTTTCTGATTTATCAAACCGCCCCCACGCCATCCATGACCCCAGTGATGCCCATGAAGGCATGGGGCGCGATTTATTTGGCGCCGCCCGCCACATGATCGGGCCTGCGGACAAGGGTGGCTCAATCCTATGGGAACACGTGAATGACTGAATTTTCAAATCTGCTTGATGGCAATAAAGTCATCCCGGTTGTCGCTGTTGATGATGTCGATACAGCTTGTCACCTGTCAGAAGCATTGTTGGCAGGCGGTGTCAGCGTGATTGAAATTACACTGCGCACGGCAGCGGGACTTGATGCCATTCGTGCGGTGCGTGATCGCTTTCCCGCCATGCTGGTTGGTTGCGGCACCATCCGGCAGGTGGACGAGGTTGCGATGGCCCTGGATGCGGGCAGCCAGTTTTTGGTCAGCCCCGGTGGCCCCACGGCACTTGCCAAACAGCTTGCCGCCGCGCCCGTTCCAGCGCTGCCCGGCGCTGCGACCGTAACCGAGATGATGACGCTGTTTGACCTTGGCTTTGCAACGCAAAAATTCTTTCCTGCCGGGGCGTCCGGTGGGCCTGCGATGCTAAAGGGCGTTCATCCGATCCTGCCGGAAATTTCGTTCTGCCCCACAGGTGGGGTCAGTGCCGATACGCTGAACGATTATCTTGCCTGCCCGAATGTGATTTGTGTCGGCGGCTCATGGCTTGCGCCCAATGATCTGATCAATGCCCGTGATTGGGCCAGCATCACCAAGCGTGCCGAAGACGCGCGGGCGCTGTAACCGATGATCCTGCTGGCAGATATTGGCGGCACCAATGCCCGCTTTCGCTTTGAAACGCCTGACGGCGATATTGTGGCCGACATCAAGCTGCCCACCAAGGGCCATGACAATTTTGCCGATGCCTACAAGGCAGCTTATGACCAAAGCCAAATTATTGGGCCCGTCAAGGCTGCTTTCATTGCCTGGGCGGGGCCTGTCACAAACGGCGCAGCGCGACTGACCAATCACAAAGGCTGGGCGCTGGACGAAACGCAACTTAGGGCGCTAACCGGCGCGCACCATGTCCAACTGGTCAATGATTTTGTTGCCCAAATGTTGGCGGTGCCTGCCCTTACCCCCGCGCAGATTGAAACGGTCTTGACCGGCAACGACACGCCCGATGCCCCCTTTGTGGTGATCGGGCCGGGCACCGGGTTGGGTGTCGGGATCATGTCCCGCCGCGATGGCACCGGCCATGTGCTGCCGGGCGAGGGGGGGCACGTCACCCTGACCGCACGCACATCGATTGAGGTGGAACTTATCGCCATTGCCAAACAGGCGATGGCTGCCAACAGCGACGGCGCGCATTTCTCAGCCGAACGATTTGTGTCGGGGGGGGAGCTTTGGCGTCTTCACCAAGCCGTTGCGCAAATGAATGGCGTGACAATTACTGAACATCTGTCAGGCGAGGATATTGCCAACAAAGCGGTCGACGGCGACCCCATTGCTGCACAGACCATCAACCATTTTCACGATTTTCTGGGCACCATCGCCAGCGACCTTGCCGTATCGGCCGGGGCACGCAGTGGTGTGTGGCTGACCGGGGATTTGATGAAGGCATGGCGGGCAGCGGGCCTATTTGATCAAGAACGGTTGATCACACGGTTCACAGATAAGGGGCGGTTTTCAGATTATTGTCGTGATTGTGGAATTTATCAGGTGATGGCGGACAGCCCGGCCTTTATGGGCTTGCGGGCGCTTTATTCCAGCACTTCATCTGCATAAAGACCCCACAGGGCTTCCCGCTTGACCCAGCCGTCAAAATCACCCTCATCACCACGGGCCAAGCCTTCAACCGCGCACCAATCAAGGGCACATTGGCCCAGCTTGACCAACACGCGCTGGCCCAAATGGGCAATCGGCTCACTGCCGCCTTGCGGCTCCCCATATAGGCTAATGCCGTCTTTTGCGGTCACAACGGCTGTGCGCGTGCCCGACAGCAAGGCGCGATGGATCCAGCCTTCTTCACCGTCACGGTCACGCACCTGACGCCAGGTGTCATATTCGCCAACGACTTGCAGCGGCAAGCCACGGCGGACATAAACCCACTTGATCGGGTAACGCTGCCCCGGCCCGGTCCGGGCATTGGCAGGGTCGGCCCCCAATGACACAAAGCGCGGCAGGGGGTAGCCTGTGGATTCCCCAAGGGGCCGCGGCTCCTTCGGGGGGGCAACAGGCTGCGCCACTGCGACAAGAGCGTTGCAGAAAAAAGCGAAAATGATTGTGACAAAAGCTAGGCGATGCATAGTCCTTGTTTTATGATCGGGGCAAACTTGGTGCAAGTGATTTGCGCCATTCCTTCGCAAAATGAGACAAAAGGGCATTACCGCGTCATCATGAGCCTCAACCGTCCGAAAATTGTTGTGACCCGCAAGCTGCCCGATTTGATTGAGCAGCGGTTAGCCGAGCTGTTTGATGCCACGCTTAACCCTTCTGACATGCCCCTGTCGCAAGATGCGCTGATCAAGGCTGTTCAATCCGCTGATATGCTGGTGCCCACTGTCACTGACGATATCAATGCCGCTGTGTTGAATGCGGCAGGCCCGCAGTTAAAGCTGATTGCCAATTTCGGTGCCGGAACTGACCATATTGATATTCCTGCCGCCCATGACAAAGGCATCATTGTTACCAACACCCCCTCGGTCCTGACAGAAGATACAGCCGATTTGACCATGACCTTGATTTTGGCCGTACCGCGCCGCCTATCCGAAGGGGTGCGCCTGTTACGGAATGGGGAATGGGCCGGCTGGGCCCCCACCGGCATGTTGGGCCATCGTATCGGCGGCAAGAAACTGGGTATTATCGGCATGGGCCGTATCGGGTTGGCTGTTGCACAACGCGCCCACGCCTTTGGGATGGATATTCACTATCACAATCGCGACCGGTTGCCCGCCCAGATCGAAGACACGGTCTATGCCACCTTTTGGGATGACCTTGATAAGATGCTGGCGGACATGGATATTGTTTCCATCAATTGCCCGCTGACACCGGGAACCCATCATTTGATTTCTGCAGAGCGGCTCAAACTGATGCAGCCGCACGCCTATCTGGTCAATACCAGCCGGGGCGAGGTGATTGACGAACAGGCGCTGACCGCAGCCCTGATTGACGGCACCATTGCCGGCGCTGGCCTTGATGTGTTTGAGCGCGAGCCTGAGGTCGATGAAAAATTGCGGCTTCTAAACAATGTCACGCTGCTACCGCATATGGGGTCGGCCACATTGGAAGGCCGCATCGATATGGGCAATCGCGTGCTGATCAATATGAAAACCTATGTGGATGGCCACCGTCCGCCCGACCGTGTGTTGCCTGAATAGGTTCGGCTATTCAGACGGGGTAACTGTCACAAACCCGTCCAGCATCAAACGGTTTGCAAGGGCCGCTGCCGCATCAGCAGCAATATCCGCATAGTCGGCACCGCCGATCAAATCCACATCGCCGCGCCACATCACATCACCTGACCGCAGCTCAATCAAGCGGCCACGATATTGCGCGATGGTACGGGTGTAGGTATGGCCGCCGGAATAATAACCCGGCTCATACTCACGATAGATACGCCGATTGCCATTCTTGTCTGTAAAGACGCTGGATCGCCAATGGCCGGGCGTGTAATGAACCGGCGTTTTACCGGTATGCGTATCGCGTGAAAATTGCTCCATCACGAACGCCACATCGGCGTCGGCATCACGATAGATTGCCAGCTCATCTTCAGCCGTTTCATCCTGCGTTGCCGGAATAAGGGCAAGGGAAGGCAGCGCCCGCACACCGCGGGCCGCAAATTGTTTAAGCGCGGCAGTTTCTGCCGCCTGTCTGACAATCAGCCCTTCTTTGGGGCCAGCTACCACAATCGTCAACGCCGCGCGCCCACGTGTGGCATAGGCCGGGTCGATGACGGAGGCAACTTGCGGTGTTTCGCACGCCGCAAGCAGCAGCGCCGCGCCTGCCATGCCGGCAAGCCGCAACGGTACAAATCGTGAGAGAGCTTCAAACATAAACGCAACCTCCAGCTTGGCAAAACCTAGCAGTATTTTGCGGCAGGATCAGGGCAGAAGGAAAAGGGCCGTCAGCCCATCAACCCGCACAAGATCCATTACGCGTCCGCCGCAGTGCCGCCATCGCCACACAGGGTGCAATGGGGATCGCGGGACACTTTCACCAATCGCTGACGGCCAGACAACATATCCATCAACAGCATACGGCCAATCAATGCCCCGTCAGGGCCAAAGCTGATCAGGGTGCGCATCGCCTCCAACGCCTGAAGCGTACCCAAAACGCCTGCAACCGGGCCCAAAATGCCTGTGGCGGCGCAATCATCATCGCCCAAGGTTTCTGGGTCACGCACCGGGTTAAAACAGTGATAGCAGGGCCGGTCCGCACTGTGCCCATCGGGGTGCCAAACGCTCAACTGGCCGTCAAACCCACGTATGGCAGCAGAGACCAACGGCACTTTTGCCCGAAAACTTGCAGCGGCGAGCAGAAATCTCGTTGCAAAATTATCACAACAATCAAGAATAAGTTCATGATTTTTTGTCAATGAATCAACGTTCTGTGCATCGATGCGGCCCTTTAGGGCGGTCACCGCCACATGAGGATTCAGCATTGAGACGAAGTTTCGCGCTGCCTCAACCTTCGGTTGGCCAATCTGGTCGGTCCGGTAAATCGTCTGCCGCTGTAGGTTGGACGCGCTGACAATATCATCATCAATGATGGTGATTTTACCCACACCTGCGGCGGCCAAATATTGCAGCGCAGGCGCGCCAAGCCCGCCAATTCCAACGATTAAAACCGCTGAATCCCGCAATTTTGCTTGGCCTGCCCCGCCCACTTCCCGCAGCACCAAATGGCGAGCATAGCGATCAAGTTCATCGTCATTCAAAGTCATACCTAGTCCATAAGCCAATATGAAATCCGGGCCAAGTCACGATTGCCGCCAACTCACAATATTGTTCGTATACAATTTTAGGAGGTATATGAGATTAATATCTCATTAACTGTAAATCGTTGTAGTTGTGCCGTTTTGGGGATGATACGCCTGAAATAGAATTGTCATATAAAATTATATCGCCTAATATTTAGGCGGTTGGTGGTTAACGGAGTGGCATTTGTTTCCCACAAGAACTGTGACAAACTTGTGATTCGGAACCTAACAGGAATCCGGGTCAATGGTCCTTTGCACCGACCGTCGACATTATAAAAAGGGGAAAAATATGAAAAGTTTCAAAACCGGACGCACAATCCGTGCTGTGACAGCGGCATCCGTCGCTGGCGGCGTCAGTATGCTGGCATTATCGCTGGCTGCACCTGCGATGGCCTACGAAATCGAAGAAATCGTGGTGTCTGCGCAAAAACGTGACCAAGACCTTCAGGATGTGCCGATTGCCGTGACGGCCGTTGGTGGTGAATTCCTGCAAAAGGCCAACATTGAAAACTTGCAAGATCTGCAACAGGTCGCGCCGACAGTTGTGATCAACACATCAACTGCCGGGTCAGAAGCCATTTTCTCAATCCGTGGCATCGGGACAGCCGGGCAAAACACCGGGCTGGAACAATCAGTCGGTGTCTATATTGATGGCATTTATCGTGGTCGCCCCGGTTCTGCCCTTGGTGATTATGTTGACATCAGCCAAATTGAAATTCTACGTGGGCCGCAAAACACATTGTTCGGCAAAAACACGTCAGCCGGCGTGATCTCCGTCGGGACCCGCAAGCCGGGCTTTGAAGAATATTCCGAACTTGAGATCAAATATGATGCCGAAAATCAGGGCTTTGTCTTCCGCGGCCTGACAAGTGGTCCGCTGGATGATGACCGCTTTGCTATCAGCCTGGCTGGCAGCATGCGTGATACAGAAGGCATTTTGACCGACGTCGGTACCGGTCAGGACCTGAATGATCGCGATCGCTATACCTTGCGCGCCCAGATCATGGGTAATCTTGATGAAAATACCGAACTGCGCTTCATCGCAGACTATACTGAGTCTGAAGATCGTTGCTGTGCAGCACCCGCCAAATTCTATGGCGCGACCGGCCTTGCCATTGCGGCAGCTGGCGGCACATTAGTCGGCACAAGCGCGGCAGCAGTTGGTGCCTCAGTCGGTGGCGGCGGCCCCGGTGTTGCGGTCAATCCGTTTGACTATGAGGTGGCAACACAAAGCGACAAGTATCTCGACCAGTTCGAAGATGCAGGTGTATCGCTTGAACTGAACCGCGATATGGAAATCGACGCCCTTGGCCCGGTTACAATCACGGCAATCGGTGCCTATCGGGTATTCGAGAATGTCTCAAACATCGATGCTGACTTTACCGATGTCGATATTTTGAGCGACCGAAATCGTAATCAGGACATTGACGAAACCAGCTTTGAATTGCGTCTTGCCTCTGACGGCGACACAAATCTTGAATGGCAAGTCGGTGCCTATTACTTCAACCAGAACATCGACCTGTTCCAGGACACAATCCAAGGGACGGGCGCACGCGCCTATGGTGATGCGTTATTGCCCTTGCTGACAGCTACGGCACCGGGCGCTCCGGGCGGCTTTGCCGGTCCGATCACCAATGTCGCCAATGCAGAAGCCCGCTTGCAGGGCGATGCTGGTCTGGTTGGTGTCCCTGCTGGGCAGTTCCTGTTGCTTAACGGGAATGGCGCTACGGACACATATGACTATAACGCGGAAAGTTATGCCTTCTTCGCACACGGCACCTATTACATGGACGAAGGGTGGAGTGTGACGGCAGGTATTCGTTACTCTGAAGAAGAAAAAACATCTTCAACAGTTGCAGTCATCAACGATCCGTTTAGTCAGATTGACCTGTCTACCGCCGCCGATCCCGTTTTGGCTGGTCTAGCTGTCATACAAACCAATCCGGCAGTTAACCCCTATTCGGCAAAATATGAGGACGACAATATTTCTTACTCGATCGCCATCGGTAAGGAAATTGACGAAGACACATCAGCTTATGTCCGTTATGCAACGGGGTATAAGTCTGGTGGTATCAACCTCAGCCGTGAAGCAGGTGGCGTGACACCGGGGCAACCCGTGGCCAACGCAGCACTGGCGGTATTTGATCCCGAAGAAGTTACTGCTTACGAAATCGGTATCAAACGGACGATTGATGATGGGCGCGCGCGTGTAAACGTGTCCTTGTATTATCAAGAACTGGAAGACTTCCAATCCAATACGTTCAACGGTCTGCAATTCCAGATCCGCAACGCGGCAACCGTGATCTCGCAAGGTGTCGAAGCTGAATATTTCGTCGCCCTGACAGAACAACTGTTCGCCCAAGGCGGGATTGTCTATTCAGATGTTGAATTTGAAGACTTCCCCGGCGGTAGCCCGACCAATGCCCAAACCTCTGCCGGTATTCAGGCACAGGATTTGAGCGGCAAGCGCCCGTCAGGTGTTTCTGATTGGAACATCACTGGGTCGTTCGTCTATCAGTCCAACCCGATTAACGACAAGGGTTGGTTCCTGGAACCGCGTGTTGACTATCAGTATCGTTCTGATTTCCACACCGGTGCCGATCTTGATCCGCAAACCTTGCAGGATGACTACTTCCTCGTGAATGCCCAGCTGTCGCTGGTCAATGATGAACGTGGGATGGAGCTTTCTTTCTGGGGCCGTAACATCACGGATGAAGAAATCCAGAACATCTCCTTTGACACCCCCTTCCAGTCCGGCAGCTTCAACAGCTTTGTCCGGCCTCCGGCAAGCTATGGTGTGTCACTACGCATGATGTTCGGCGGCTAATCCCGCCGATCACACACGGGATATACCTCACCAAATATCCCTAAAAAATGAAAGGCCGTCCGGTGCCCACCGGGCGGTCTTTTACTTTGTAAAAGCCAAACCGCCCGGCAACCATCAAGCGCGGTCTTTTACTTTGTAAAAGCCAAACCGCCCGGCAACCATCAAGCGCGGTCTT